>CATKXR010000053.1 GCA_949840805.1 uncultured Lachnospiraceae bacterium
TCCTCCCTTTCCATTATACCATAAAAAGCCCAAAAAGCCTATATATAAAAACAAAAAAGTTGACAAAAAAATATAGGCTTTATGCGGCCTATAGAGATTTTTCTTTAATTTAGCTGTCAAACGCCCGCGCCGGGCCAAGGCCATAACAGAACATATATGAATCTGTCTTATCTTTTCTTAGGAACTGTTAAAAAGTTATTTTTGAACAGTTCCTTACATTTTTTTTAACCCCGTTCCCTTTTTCCCCATTATCCGCTATAATATCCTAAAATATGACAAACTTATCTTTTATACCCGTGAACCAAATAATTTGCCAACACCGTTCCCGTCTTTCCCATAAATACACCGAATCGTTTGGCAAATAAGTATGCTCGCGGGTATAAAATACAGAAACAGGAGTATAAACTGCCATGAAAACACATTACACACCCCTGAAGCTTCTGGCTTTTATTTTTTTCTGCGCCTTTGTCCCTGCTTTTCTCTCCTTTCCTGTCTATGCCTCTCAGGAAACCGTTCCCGACAGCATCCAGGAAACCGCCGAAGCTTCGGATGCTGCTGGTACTGCCGGCTCCGCAGAAGATTCTGCCTCCCCGGAAGCATCCGACAGCGCCGGGACATCACGCGGCCCCGTCCTGTGGGTCGTGGGAGATTCCACGGCTGCTGCATTTGATGACACTACTTACTACTATCCCCGCTATGGCTGGGGTACTCAGCTTTACCGGTATTTCCAGGGCATTTCCATAGAGAACCTGGCAGTATCCGGCACCAGTTCCCAAAGCTATCTGCAGACCGGCCAGTACGGACGTCTGCTGGATGAAATGCAGGACGGGGATTATCTGTTGATCGGATTCGGACACAATGACGAGAAGACGGAAAACCTCCGCTATACCAACCCCAACACCTCCGTCTCCACCCCCGGTTCCATCCAGAATTATCTTTTTCAATACTACATACAGCCGGCCCGGAAAGCCGGGGCTTTCCCCCTATTATGCACTCCCATTGTGCGCCGGGACCCGGAGAACAAATATACGGGAGAAAGCGGCCACATAACCAACTCCCGCAGCACCGTAGACGGAATATTTGACGGCGGCGATTATGCGAAGGCTATCCGGCGTGTGGGTGCCGTCAAAAATGTTCCTGTTCTGGATCTGACCAAACGTACCAGGGAGATCTATGAACAGCAAGGCGCCCAGGAGGTCCAAAACCGCCATGCCCGCAGTTCTTCCCGTGACGCCAGCATTGACAATACCCACACCAATCTTTACGGAGCTGCCTGTAACGCATGGCTGATCGCTGACGAACTTTCACATACTGACAGCCCTTTAAAGAACTATCTTATAGAAAATATCTCCCCGCCGGACCCTTCCATCCTGGCAGTGAACCCTTCCTACCAGGAACGCCTCTTTAGCCGCCCGCAAGGTGAAAGCACTCTATGGGCCACTGCAGGAGACTGGAAAGGCACCGTGTTTGGTGACATCGGCGCCTATGAATACTTAAACAGCACTTATTTCGATCTGTCATCCGGCCAGGATCAGACACTCCGGATAAGAGCCGGCCGGTTTAACGGAAATAAAAAGCTTGCGGCAACAAAGGTCGGGAAGATTTCCGCCGACACGGACGGACTTGCCATGTACTACCAGGCCGTCCCTGCAGGCCTCAATTTTATCTTTTCGGCAGATGTGACCATCCATCAGATGGATCCCAATAACCAGGCCTCCTTTGGCCTCATGGTCAGAGATGATATTTACTTAGACACCGTCACCAGCGATATCCTGGGAGATTATGTTGCCGCCGGGCAGCTCATGCTTGATTCCGGCACTCCCTGGAACTGTTTCGCCCGAAAAAACGGTGTTCTGACTTCAGGAGGAACGGCCCTCTGTACCTATAATCCTGGCGATACCCTGCATGTGGAAATCCGCAAATCTTCGGATGGCTATACCTGTGCCTTCGGGAATAATGCCCCTGTGTCTGCGGGCTTTGATTTTCCCTTGACTGCGATTGACCCGGAGCAGGTTTACGCAGGAATGTTTGTAGCAAGAAGCGCAGATGTCACATTCCGGAATATTCGTCTGGAATTGACAGAGTAAAGTTAAGAACTGTCCGAAAATAACTTTTTAATCGCCCCCTGCCTTTACGGTTTGCCCGCCGGGCACACCAATAAAGGGAGCCGGTACAGCTTTTCCGGCTCCCTGAAAAGCTTCCCTGTCAATGCCCCTGGTCTTTCCAGTACACACACCGCATCCGATACACCACTCCTCCATGAACCTCCAGCGAAACCAGCTCCCCATCCTCTCGCAGCGGATCCATACAGAGGTATTCCCCGTCTTCACTTCCCACAATCAAAACCCAATGAGCTGCTCCATATCCCCCCACTTTTACCTTCACGGCTGGATAACGGCCCTCTTCCAGCAGCTCTTCAATCTCCTCTCCTTTGACGGAAGACGCCACCAATACCTCGGCCTGCGGCAATGCCTCCTTAATCTTCCCCCATACAATATCCCCCTGCTCATTATATACTCCATTTTGCCCAAATAACCGGTTCAGCTCCCCGGCTGTTATGCTTCTCCCTTCTTTGTATATCCCCCATTGGGAAGAAAGAGCCGAGGCTATGCAGCTTACCAGACAGCCTGAACCGGCCATACTGCACGCAGAATCTCCCAACCGCTCCTCACTCCATTTTTTATCCTTTTGGCAGTAAGCCACCACCTGGCCTGCTGGATGCTCCCCCTCAGGCCTTATGGCAACTGCCTTATCTCCCCTTCCGCTCATTTTCCAAAATCCCCCTGCAGCCAGACACAAAACCACACATCCAGCCAGGATAATCCCTGTCCTCCGCCATCTGCATGCCCATAGCAATCTTCTTCCGGCATCCTGCCTCTTCCTGTCCTTTTCCTTTTTCCTTCCCATATGTATTTCCCCTTCCAATTGTAAACTATAACATCTATTTATTACTGTTCGCAGAGGCATATGCTTTAGCCTATAACGGTACTGGCTCATGGCTAATCAGCGGATTGATCAGCCATGGTATGAACAGCAATGTCTATTTTACTATATGCGGCAATTTTTTTCCAGGGTATTCCATTCATCCTGAAAATCCTTTATAATCATATGAAAGAAATCAATCCACCCAACCACCACAAAGGAGGCACCTCATGCAGAATCACAAAGAACTGGCAAAATCATATTTCCTGGAAGGCTACAATTGTTCCCAGTCCGTCCTTCTCGCTTTCCATGAAGAGCTTGGATTGGACAAGGACACTGCCGCCCGCATGGCCTCTCCCTTTGGAGGAGGCATGGGGCGGCTGCGGGAGGTCTGCGGCACAGTCAGCGGAATGCTCCTGGTCCTGGGCCTTCTGCGCGGCTATGGCGACCCGAAAGACCTGGAAGGCAAAAAGGCGCTTTACGAACAGGTCCAGGCCTTGGCCCGCACTTTCCGGGAACACAACGGAAGCATTATCTGCAGAGATCTTTTAGGTTTGGATCACAGCTCTGACGTCCCCGCGCCGTCCCCCCGCACCCCGGAATACTATAAAAAACGCCCCTGCGCCGACCTGGCTGCGGATGCTGCCCAAATCCTGGAACAGTTTTTGCAGCAGGAACAAATCAACCCGGAAAATTTATAATTTTTTCACACAAAACCCTACCCGTTTCTTGGATTTTGTGGTACAATTTTAATATTACAGCCAGGAATCCTGCCCTACAGGTTTCCCTGGCCGGCGAAAACAGATAAAAATCCCGCTGACATCCCTGTGGAATCGGTTCTTTTATCCTTTCGCCAATCAAATAATTCAGGGGGAAATTAATATGGCAAAAGAAATGATTGCAATGCTTCTTGCCGGCGGACAAGGTTCGCGTCTCTACGCGCTGACCCAGAAGCTGGCAAAACCTGCAGTTCCTTTCGGCGGCAAATATCGGATCATCGATTTTCCGCTGTCAAACTGCGTCAACTCCGGCATCGATACGGTGGGCATCCTTACCCAGTATCAGCCGCTGGTCCTGAACGAATACATAGGCAATGGCCAGCCGTGGGATCTGGACCGTCTGCATGGGGGCGTCCATGTGCTTCCGCCCTATCAGCAGGCTTCCGGTTCCGACTGGTATAAGGGAACCGCCAATGCCATCTATCAGAATATTTCGTTCATCGAGCGTTACAATCCGCAGTATGTGATCATCCTTTCCGGTGATCAGATCTGCAAGCAGGATTACAGCGATTTCCTGCGCTTCCATAAGGAAAAGGGCGCTGAATTCAGCGTGGCGGTCATGGAAGTTCCGTGGGACGAGGCTTCCCGCTTCGGCCTGATGGTAGCAGACGAGAACGACAAAATCACCGAATTCCAGGAGAAGCCGAAGAATCCCAAGTCCAACCTGGCTTCCATGGGTATTTACATCTTTAATTGGGATATCCTGAAAAAGTATCTGATTGAAGACGAGGCTGACCCCAACTCCGAAAATGATTTCGGCAACAACATTATCCCCAACCTGCTCCGTGACGGACGCCAGATGTATGCGTACCACTTCAGCGGATACTGGAAAGACGTGGGAACCATTTCCTCTCTCTGGGAAGCCAATATGGAGGTCCTGGATCCGGAGCACAGCGGTATCAACCTGTTCGATGAGAACTGGAAGATCTACAGCCGCAACAGTGGTATGACCGGCCATCGGATCAGCAGCGATGCGGTGGTGGAGAACTGCATGATTACCGACGGCTGCCGCATTTCCGGTACGGTAAAGCATTCTATCCTGTTTGCAGGCGTTACCGTCGAGCCGGGCGCCGAAGTTGAGGATGCCGTCATTATGGGCGGAACCACCATCAAAGCAGGCGCTTCTGTGAAGCACTGTATCATAGCAGAAAATGTAGTCATCGGTGAGAACGCTGAAGTAGGCGCCATGCCTGCAGACGGCGAAAAGGGTGTTGCCACCGTCGGTTCCGGTGTCTATGTGGGCGACGGCGCCAAGATCGGCCCCAATGCCATGGTCAACAGCAATGTGAAAGGCGGTGAAGAACAATGGTAAATTCCAACGCAGATGCTCTGGGCATCATTTTCCCAAACACCTATGACAGCCTGATTCCGGAACTGGTCAGCGAGCGTCTTATGGCCTCCATTCCTTTTGCAGGACGTTACCGGATGGTAGACTTTATCCTGTCCAGCATGGTCAACAGCGGCATCGGCAATGTATCGTTGATCGTCCGCAAGAATTATCACTCCCTGATGGATCATTTAGGTTCCGGCCGTGAATGGGATCTGACCCGCAAGAACGGCGGCCTCAACATTGTTCCTCCGTTTGCGCAGAAGAATATCAAGATGTATACCGGACGGGTAGAAGCCCTGGCAAGCATCCTGACCTTCCTGAAGTCCCAGAAAGAAAAATATGTGGTCATGGCCGATGCTAATATTGCCGTGAACTTTGACTTTAAGGCATTTATGGATGCCCACATCGCCAGCGGCGCCGATGTGACCGTAGCGTACAGCGAAGAGGAGCTTCCAGTAGACGCCATGAAGAAAAATGATATCGGTACTAATATGTACTATTCCTTTGACATTAAGGACGGACGAGTAGTACGGCTGGATATCTGCTCGAAGGAAAGCGGCCTCCAGAATTTCTCCATGAATATCTACATTATGGACCGCGAACTGCTGATCGACCAGATCAGTACCGCTTATCTCCATGGATATTCCTACTTTGAGCGGGATATCCTGGCTCCGCAGCTTGACAAGCTGAACGTACAGGCCTACAAATATGACGGCTACCTTGCACGTGTCTGCGACTTAAAGAGCTATTTCGATGAGAATATGAAGCTGCTGGATGAGGCCAACTTAGACGGCCTGTTCGCAAGAGATTCCATCTATACCAAGATCCGTGATGACAACCCGACCCGTTACATCGGCGAGGCCAAGGTAAAGAACATCATGGCGGCAGACGGCTGTGTCATCGAAGGTGAAGTGGAGAACTGTGTACTGTTCCGCGGTGTCCGGATTGCCAAAGGCGCTAAGGTAAAGAACTGTGTGTTGATGCAGGATACCGTAGTGGAAGAAGGCGCTAATCTGGAGTACATCATCTCTGATAAGAACGTTACATTCACAGCCGGCAAAGAACTGAGAGGCAGCGACAGCTTCCCGGTATATGTAGCAAAGCATCAGATGGTATAAGTGAAACACATGGCAAAGTAGTATCAAACAGTACAACAATAAAAAGCAGGCTGCCTGACAGGATCACCCCATTAATCCTTGAGACCGGTAACGGTTCCGTTACGAAAGTTAATGCGGTATCATATTGACAGCCTGCTTATTTTTGTGCTATATATTTCATAGATTCCTATTTTCAAAAGGAGGCAATTTTATGAATATATCCTTCGTCCCAGGTAATCTGTCCTTTTATTCCTCCCCCTCCTACGGGACCGGATTTCCGTCTCCTTCCGCTTCCCCCATACAAGACGGAGTGGACGGGCAGACACGGTTGTCCGGGCAGATGGCGGGGGCCGGACGGACAGAAGCTCCCGAACAGGCCAAAATGCCGGGAAAGACAGCGGCCAGAGAATCTGCCGGCGGCAGGGCGGTACCCGGACAGCCTGACGTGGATTCCTACGAATGCCAGACCTGCAAGAACCGTAAATACAAAGACGGTTCCAATGATCCCGGAGTTTCTTTTAAAACCCCTACCCATGTGAGTCCGGAAAGAGCGGCATTTGCCGTCCGTTCTCATGAGATGGAACATGTAGCCCATGCCAAAGCAAAGGCCTTAAAAGAAGACCAGGAAATCGTATCCCAATCCGTATCCTATCATACCGCCATCTGCCCGGAATGCGGCAGGACCTATATGGCCGGCGGCACTACCCGGACTACCTTCCGAAGCAAACCGGTAGTAGAAGAACCACCGGTGGAAAAAGGACGTAATGTGGATGAAGTGGCTTAATCCGGGTATTATAGCCCATACAAAAATCAGGCAGCTTTTGGATTCCATATTCCAAAACTGCCTGATTTCTTTTTTTCCTTTTTCTTACAAAATATAAACTCCTCTGGAATCAAAATCCAGGAAAGCCTTCTCCCCTGCCTCATAAATCCGCCGGTTCACCGGATTATAATCCGTAATCTGGATCTCCATATCCCCCACCATCACCTGATAGTACTGGTAAGAACCCATAAAGGTCGAAAGCATCACTGTGGCCTCCAGATATCCCTTTTCTGCAAGAGCCGCTGCCTCCGGCCGGATCACCAGAGCCGCCGTATCCCCGGCTTTTGCCCTTCCGTAATTATTGACCTCCAGATGTTCCCCTGCCACCTGGATCCGCGCTTTGTCCCCTTCTGCCGAGAGAACCTTCGCGTCCAGGAAATTGGCTTCCCCGATAAAGTCAGCCACAAAACGGGAATTGGGATGGTAATAGATCTCCCGGGGCGTGCCGATCTGTTCCACCTTCCCTTTGCTCATGATAATGATCTTATCGGAAATGCTCATGGCCTCTGACTGGTCATGGGTCACATAGACTGCCGTAATTCCCACTTTCTGCTGAATCTTGCGGATCTCCGTCCTCATGGACACACGGAGCTTGGCATCCAGGTTACTCAAAGGTTCGTCAAAAAGCAGGACACCCGGCTCCAAAACCAACGCCCGGGCCAAAGCTACCCGCTGCTGCTGCCCTCCGGAAAGCTGATTCGTCATACGGGATTCCATTCCGTCCATCTCCACCAGCTTTAGAATATTCATTACCCTCTCCCGGATTTCTTCCTTCGGGAGCTTGCGGATCTTTAATCCGTAAGCCACATTGTCAAATACATTATAGTGAGGAAGAAGTGCATAACTCTGGAACACCATAGCCGTATCCCGCTTGTTGGGAGTCAGATGGTTAATGGCCTCGCCGCCCAAATAAATCTCTCCCTCATCCGGGCTTTCAAAACCGGCTATCATCCGCAAGGTAGTGGTCTTGCCGCATCCTGACGGCCCAAGCAAGGTCACGAAAGTTCCTGCCTCAATATCCAGTGTGGTATCCTTTACCGCGTAAAAATCCTGCCCTGTCTTGGGATCCTTGTATATTTTTGAAATGTGCTCCAGCCGGACGCCCTTTTTCTCTTTTTCCATCTTATTCTTCCTCCCTTGCCTTGATATTCCTGCTGACTCCAAAGAACCGGATTAGCGTGTTCATAATCAGCACGGCCCCGTAAGTGATGGCAATCAGCACGGTTGCGTAAGCGCAGGCCACACCATAATTGCCCTTCTCCGCCTGCTCATTGATCTGGCAGGTAATGAGCAGAAAGTCCGGAGTCACCAGCAGAATAATAGCTGAAATAGCCGTAATACTCCGCACGAATGCCGTGACCAGCCCGCTGAAAAAAGAATCCTTGATAAGCGGCAAGGTCACTGTCATAAACACCCGGGCAGAATTAGCTCCCATATCGTATGCAGACTCTTCAATGGATTTGTCAATCTGGCGCAAAGCGGAAATGCCGCTCCTGGTTCCTGTAGGAAGGCTTCTTACAATAAATACGATAATCAGAATCGCCCCTGTTCCATAAAGCCCGCTCAACACCCCTGTCCGGAAAAGCCCATTGGCGTAACCCCGGATATATCCGATTCCCAGCACGGTTCCGGGTACTGCCATAGCCAGCATGGACACAAACTCTATAAAACCCTTTCCCTTAAACTTTTTCTTCACCACCAGATAAGCAATCACCATGGACAAAAAAGCCGTCAGCGGTGACGCTATCAGGGAAAGGACAAAAGAATCCTTGAAGGCTTTCAGGCCGCTGGTACGCAGCATATACTGAAACCACTTCAAAGACAGGCTGTAATCCCTGCCCCACAAGGTAAACAGCGCCCCAAACGGCACCATCACATACATCAGCACCACAAACGCCGCCACCAGGGTACAGAATATTGTCAGCGGCACGGTCACACTCTTATCTTCGATCAACATTCTCATACGGGACGCTTTTCCTGTCAGGGTGGCTGCTGTCTTCTTCTCCAGATAATACTTCTGGATCAGGAACAATACCACCGTCAATGACAGAAGCACCACAGACATAGCCGCTGCCCCGGTAGAATCATAAGCGCCTGTCACCTGCAGGTAAATGGTGGTGGCAAGAGTATCATAGGAACCGCCGATCAGCATGGGATTGGCAAAATCCGCCACGGACTCGATGAAAGTCACGAGAAAGGCATTTCCTAATCCAGGCAGCAGAAGAGGAAAGGTCACACTGGTAAATACCTTCCACCGGCTGGCCCCCATATCCCGGGTGGCCTCCTCTAAAGACGGGTCGATATTCTTCAAAAGGCCCTTTAACATCAGATAACATACCGGGAAAAAAGTCAGGGTCTGCACAATGGCAATTCCCTTTAACCCGTAAACATTAGAATCATAGATTTTTAAAAGGGAACGG
This sequence comes from uncultured Lachnospiraceae bacterium, assembly GCA_949840805.1. GTDB lineage: Bacteria > Bacillota > Clostridia > Lachnospirales > Lachnospiraceae > Brotaphodocola. Next base: position 9,372 of record CATKXR010000053.1, read on the forward strand.
GTAATTATGCCGCTCCGCCCAAACAACATGATCATAGACAGGGACAGCACAAACGGCGGCGATACCACCGGCAGCATGGACACCACTGTAAACAGCTTTTCCAGCACCTTTGTCCTCAGCTTCACATAAACCTCCACATAGGCAAACAAAAGCCCGATGGCTGTGGAAGCAATCCCCGTGATGATTCCCAGTACCAAGGTGTTTTTAAACGCTACCTGGAACCGTTCCAGGCTCAGAACCCGCGCAAACACCCCAAATGTTATACGGCCTTCTTCCAAAAAACTGTCCACTAGCAGCATCAGCAGCGGATATAAAATAAACAATGCCAAAAATACCAGCAGGACGGCAATCATACTGATCAGTATGGGATCGGAAAAAAACTTTCTGCGTTCCAGTTCGGCACTTTGTTTCCTGGACATAAGCTTACGCCCCCTTTCTTGCACTTGCAGAGAAACAAAAACAGGCAGCATGATACTTCAAACAAAATGCCGCGTAACACAAGATGTATCACGCGGCATCCATCTTCCGCTGCCCTATACTGAAATCCCACGCCCTGACATCCGGGCGCCAATAACAGCAGCTCTCAACTCCTATGGCCTTTTATTCTGTTTTGAAACGGCTGTCGGCAGCGCTTCCTAACGCCTCAAAGAAATCTTCCACGTACTTTGCGCTGTTCTGTTTTGCATCTTCAAAATCATAATCAATGGTATTATTCATATCCAGCCCGAACTGTTCTGCTTCCTGCGGCTGTGCAGCGTTAGAAAGCACCAGGAACTGATAGGAACCTGCTTCTTTTGCATGATCCACACACTCCGGAGACAAGGCATACTCGATCCACAGCTTTGCTGCATTGGGATGTGTGCAGCCGTTAAAAATGGCAGTGGCGCCTACCTCGAAAGAGGTTCCGTCATCCGGGACGATCAGCTCAATATTGTCATAACCCTGAAGGATCTGATAGATGCCGTCATGGAGAAAACCAATACCGATCACACACTCGCCCGGGCCTACCATCTTGGACGGGCCGGAACCTGACTTGGTGTACTGGTTAATGTTCTGGTCAAGCTTTTTGAAATATTCCATGGCTTCGTCATGGCCCTTCATCTGGATCATGGTATTGATGACCAGTTTAGCCGTGCCGGCGGTGTTGGGATTGGACAACATAATCAGACCCTTATATTCTTCCTTGGTCAGATCGTCCCATGTCTTAGGCGCCTCTATATTCAGACGCTCCAGCTCCTCCGTATTCACCATGAAGCCCAGAATCCCTTTATAAATTCCGTACCAGCAGTTAGTCGGATCCTTGTAATCCTCACTGATTAAGTTCTTTGCATTCACTGCCTCGTACTCCATCAAAAGCCCGTCTGCCACTGCCTCGTTATAAGGATCCGTAGTGCCGCCGAACCATACGTCTGCAGAAGGTTTTCCTGCTTCTTCAGAGATCTTGGTGTATACCTCAGAGGTAGAAAGTCTCTGGAACTTGGTCTTAATGCCGTAAAGTTCTTCAAAATTCTTACAGGCCAATGACAGATACTCCTCCTCACAGGAACCATATACCGTCAGCTCGCCTTCTGCTTTCGCCGCCTCAATCAGGGCATTCATATCCCCTGCCTCTTCAGCCGGCGCTTCTGTCTCTCCCTCTGCTGCTGCCTCTGTCTGGGCCGGCGCTTCTGTGGCTGCCTCCGTCGGCGCCGCCGTAGTACCGGCATCTTTGCTTCCTCCGCAGGCAGTCAGGCCAAATACCATAGAAGATGCCAACAACAATGCCAGATTTTTTCTCATAATTTACGTCCTCCTTTTCCTGTACCGTTACCTTGCGGTTCCCGGGACCGCCGCGTAAGCACTGCTCTTTCGAAAGCAGCCGCCTGCTGGCCTTTCCCGTACCGCTTATGGTAATAATACCACAAACAGCAAAAAATAGAAACCCTTTTATGTAAATTTTATCCAAAAATCGGCAGGACCATTATCTGTTTTATTCCGTTTTTCCTTCTTCGCCCGTTTCACATACTTCTGTGCCGCTGTGTATAAACACCCACTCCGTATCCGTAGAGCGCCTTTTTGAAAATCTATACCCCAATGAACAAAATTCCCTAAGCCTTTTCAATTCCGTCACCTGGTTTTCTGCCATATACCGCACCATCTCACCCCGCGCCATTTTTGCAAAAGTCCCCTTCTGCTTTACCACTCCGCCTTCCAGTTCTCCGAACACTATGGTTATAAACCTGTCCCCTGGCTGCAGATATTTTTCCACTGCCCTGGAGTATTCCTTTGACGCTAAGTTCACGATAGTCCTGTCCTCGTCTAAAACCGCCTGGTACAGCCTCTCTCCCCAGAAATCATACAGATTCTTCTTACCCCCTGTCTTCAGGGCCGCCTGCATTTCCAGACGGTAAGGCGTTACCCTGTCAAACGGGCGAAGCACCCCGTAAAGGCCTGACAGAATCCGCAGATGTTCCTTTACATAATCTGCCGCCTTTCTTGTGAACACAACCGGGGCCATATGCTGGTACTGCAGCCCTTCATAAGCCAAAAGAGCCGGGGTAACTGCTTTTTCCGGATTCATCTTTGCATACCGGTCAAAATTCAGCTCTGCCAGCTTATCATTGCATTTCCATAAAGCCCTGGCTTCTTCAAAAGATAATCTGCGTATCTCCTCACATAATATTTTCGCTTCTTCCATAAATTGCGGAAAACCATCTGCCGGGAAATTCTCCGGATCTTCCCTCATCTTCTTAGCCGGTGAAATGATAATCTTCATTTTTGCACTTCCTCATTGAAACTCACAGGTATCTCTGCATCCATCAGCCATCCCTTTCACACAACAATCTCCTGCTGTATGGAAAGGGAATAAATAATCTTTTCCCTGACGTTTTTTCCGGTCATCTGCTCCAAAGCCCGCCCGTAATAATCAAGCTGTTGTCTGTAACGTTCTGACAAAATCCGGGCGCTTCGCACTTTGTCCGTCTTATAATCCACCACAATCAGCTCCTTGTCTTCTTCCATATAGGCATCAATGATTCCCTGAACCACCACCAGCTCGTCACTGTCCCCGGCTCCCATCTCTCTTGCGGGAATTCCCACTACAAACTGCCGCTCCTTATAGAGCCTTCCTTCGCTCTCAGCCAGGCTCATTCTTCTGCCAAGCTCCGACTGAAGAAATTTCCATATTACTTTGCAGTCGATCAGTTTCAGACTGTCTTTGCCAAATTTTCCTTTTTCTTCCAGTTCTGAAAGATAACGCTCCACGTCCTCTAAGCTTTTCATCTGTGAAAAGGGGAGCAGCTCCATGGCGCGATGGTAGGCAGTTCCCCGGGTAGCGCCATAATCGTCCTTATGCGAAACATCCTTCAGATAATACCGGAGTTCTTCCTTCTGCCTTTCCGGTTCTTCTTCTGGAAAAATCACTGCGCTCTCCCCTTCATCCGCCATCTGTCCCTGCTTTTTCAGTTCGGATACGGACATTTTGGTGTGCAGACTGATATCGGCCATATAAGGATACCGGTAATCCAAATGGGCCTTCAGCCGTTTTCGGTATTCCTCCTGATATTCCCTTTCCGGAGCCAGATTCAGCAAAAGCTCCCTGGAATGCTGGTCCCTCACCTGCCGGATCAGTTCCTCACCCACCGCATCGGCCAAAGGAATCTCCTCAAAACGAATGTTCGCCTTCCCGTCGCTTAAACTCATCAGCACCCAGTCCAGATAGGAACCGGCAGAAGCCAGAACCGTATAGGGGATCTGTCCGCCTGTCAAAGGTATCCGGGCATATTTTTCAAGGGATTTTTCCAGGTGCCGGTCTGTCCCGGTCATAATCAGCTTTTCCTTTGCCCGGGTCATTGCCACATACAGTACCCGCAGTTCCTCTCCCAGATTATCCAGCTCCATCTTCCTGCGAAGGACATTTTTTTTCAGCGTGGCCGTCTTTAAGCGGCGTTCCAGATCCAGATAATCTGTTGCAATGCCAAGCTCCGGGTCAATCAGTATTTTCCCAAAGGTATCCTGCTTATTAAACTTTTTTCCCATTCCGGCCAGAAAAACCACAGGAAATTCCAACCCTTTGCTTTTATGGATGCTCATGACGCGGACGGTGTCATCTTCTTCTCCGGCTATAGAAGCCTCTCCAAAATCCGTATTATACTTTTTTAGATTTTCTATGTAACGGATAAAATGAAAAAGGCCTTTGTAGCTGGTCTTTTCATAATCGGCCGCCTTCTCCACCAGCATATCCAGATTTGCCCTGCGGGTATCTCCTGCAGGCATGGCCGATACATAATGGTAATATCCGGTTTCCTCATACACCTTATAGATCAGCTCATGAATCGGCAGGTAGGAACTTTGCGCCCGGAAACGATAGAGCAGGGAACGAAAAGAACGCAGCTTCTCTTCCAGAATACCTCCGCTCCCCTCCCTGTCTTCCAAAAACCGGGACATCGCTGCAAAAATTCCCCGATCCTGCCCGGGATCCGCGCACTTCCGGTAAAAAGATACCATCTCTGCCAGCTCGGAATCTTCCACGCCCACAATCGGAGATTTCAGCACTGCCGCCAGGGGAATATCCTGCATAGGATTATCAATCACCGCCAGCATGCTTAAAACAATCTCCACCTCAGCGGCTGCAAAATATCCCACCCGTGATTCCGCGCAGGCAGGGATTCCTTCGTTCATCAGCACAGACAGGAAATTCTCTGTCCAGCCTGTGGTGCTCCTGAGAAGAATCACGATATCCCGATACCTTGCAGTCCGGTATCCCCCTGTCCCGTTTAACTTTTTGTCCCATATAAGAAGGCCTTTTTGGGTATCTGTCAATTCCCGGATCTTACCGGCAATCAGCTTTGCCTCCAGCTCCCTGGCCGTAAAATCAGCAGCGTCCTCCTCCAGCCCGGCGAGGGCTTCCGTTCCCGTGTCCATCACTATCAGCTCCGGGAACCCGGGCGTCCGCCGGCCTTCTGCTTTTGTTCCGGCATCCTCTGCCTCCGGAAACACTGCCCCCGGATGGAGCGCCGTTTCTTCCGTGTACCGGATGCCTCCCAGGTCTTCCGTCATAATTCGGTAGAACACGTCGTTAATCCCCTGAAGGACCTCTGCCCTGCTTCGGAAATTCTGGTGCAGTTCAATCTTTTTATTGGTTCCTTCTGCATGGCCATAAGCTTCATAAGTATGATACTTCTCCAAAAACAGCTCCGGCCTTGCCAGGCGGAATTTATAAATGCTCTGCTTCACATCTCCCACCATAAACACATTCGGCTTCCCGAACCGCTCCCGGGACACGGCATGGAGCAGCGCTTCCTGCACTAAGTTGCTGTCCTGATACTCATCTACCAGCACCTCCTCAAACTGACGGCTCAGCTCATCTGCAGCTTCCGTATAAACCGTCTGTTTTTTTGCACCTGCTCCGATGGCATCGTCTGCCGGTTCCTCCTGCTCTTCTTTCTCCCGGATCAGGACTTTTAAGGCTTCGTGCTCCAGATCATTAAAATCCACCAGATTCCGATCCCGCTTTTTTTCCTGATATCGTCTCGCAAATTCTTCTGCCAGCTCCAAAAGCATTCCCACCGGCTCCCGGGCTGCCGCCAAATCCTGAAGCATTTCCTCCGGCTCGGCAAAACAGACCTGTTCCTTCATTTTTGCCACTGCCTTTTTCACCCGATCCCTGCAGCCTGTCACAAAAGCTTTTTTCTCCGGATCTGTATTTTTATTCCGCACTGTGGCAAGCCGGGTCCAGGAAATCCCGGACAATAAATCATATATCTGCCTGAAATCTTCCGCCGCCTCGATCTTAGCCAATTGTCTGACATCCAGCTCCAGCATAGGGCTGTAAACCTGCAGGATCTCGTCCTGACGGCATGCCTCCAAAGCCTCGGCGATCTGCTGTTTAAACTCTGACGCCTGTTTTTTTAAATCCTGCGTCAAAAACCTTACCCATGGAAAATCTTCAAATCTTCCACATTCCTCTCTGCCAGTCGGCCGTTCCTCCTCTTCCTTTTCTACGTCATCTCCCTTTCCTCTTCCATCTTCCTTTTCCGCGTCATCTCCTTTTCCTCTTCCATCTTCCTTCTCCTCAAGCTCCCTTCTGCACTGCAGAAACCATTGGCCCGGATAAGGATTGCTCTGGGAAAAGGTGTACACCTGCATGATCAGTTCTTCGATCCCTGCATCATTCTTCCCCTGGGCATAGGTCTCCACAAACCGTACAAACCGTTCTCCGCCGTTGGTATAATAATCCTCCAGCATTTCCTGCATCACATCAGCCCGGAGCAGAATCAGCTCGCCCTCATCTCCGATCCGGAATGCCGGATCCAAATCCAGCATATTAAAATGGTTCCGTATCAGGTCCAGGCAAAAACTGTGTATGGTTGTGATCCTGGCATGGTGGACCAGCGCCGCCTGCATCTGCAGATGCTCGTCCTCCGGCGTCTCCTCCAGCTTTTTCTCAATCGCCGCCCCGATCCTTTCCCTCATCTCCGAAGCCGCCGCGTTCGTAAATGTCATAACCAAAAGCTGGTCTATATCCAGAGGATGCTCGCCCTCCGTCACCATCCGGATGATCCGCTCCACCAATACCGCCGTCTTGCCGCTTCCGGCGGCCGCGCTGACCAGCAGGTTGCTTCCCCTGCTTTCAATCACCTGTGTCTGTTCTCTTGTCCAGTTCACTGACATAGCTCCTCCCAGATCTCATCTGCCCTTTTTCCCTTGAGCCTCCGGTACTCATAGCCGGAAGTTTTTTTATCAAAACCGCATACCGAATGGTACGGACAATAATCACATGCTGTCTTTTGCCCGCTTTTATACGGTTCCACTCCAATCTCGCCGTCTAAGATTTCCTGTCCTGCCTTTTTTACCTTCTCATGGACAAACCTGCGGAGACGGTCAAACCGCTCCCGATTGGCCACAGAGGACCTGCCCTCCTGTACCTCCCCGTCTTTTAACACTACCGGGATAATATCCGATTCCTTCTCAATCGTATTATCGAGATGACGGATGGCCTCCAGCTCGCTGTTGATCAGCCCGTTCATCCGAAGGCGGCGCAGGATTTCTTCATTAACCTGCTGCTCATCAGGCCGGCCGTTTTTCTCTACCATAGGATCCGAAATATTATAATACAGGATTCCGGCCGGAATCACTTCCTTATCCGGAAACCTTCGCTCTGTCATCTCCATCACCGCATCCATATAGACCACGAGCTGCAGCTGCAGTCCATAGTAGATTGCCGCCAGGTCAAAACTTGTGCTGCCTGATTTGTAATCAATGATCTTCACATAGACCTGCTGTCCGTCATCACATAAATCCAGCCGGTCTATGCGCCCCCGCAGATGCACCGCCTCGTCCGCTGACAGCGGAATTTTCATGGCCTCCAGATTATCCGCCGCTGAAAATGACACCTCAAAACCTGCCGGAGAAAAATCTCCCTTTTTGATCTGCTGCTGCAAAGCCCAGACTGTCCTCTGGGTAATATGCTCTACCCGCCGGGCCAGATAGGCGTTGCGCGCGCTGCTGCCCAAAATCGTATTGCCGTACTCTGCCGTCACTTCTCCCACACAGTCCCGGACAAGCCCATCCCTGTCCTCATCGGAAATGGTGCGCCAATCCCGCCCCTGTTCCTTCATTCTCCGGAAACATAAGTCTATGGACGCATGAAACAGATTTCCCATGTCTGCTGCCGCCAGCTCATACCGCCGTCTTTGCAGAAGCTCCAGGCCGTATTGGAGAAAATGGGCATAGGCGCAGGCTGCATACTGTTCAAGCCTTGTCACGCTGCCGCTTAAAATATTCCCGTACAATGCCCGGGCTACCGCATGGCCGATTCCCTGCTTTTCATAGGTGGTAAATGCCGCCTCCAAAAGCTGTTTTGCCTCCTCGCCGTGCTCATCCGAATGCAAAAACCAACGAAACAGCTCTAAAAACTTTAAAACCTCTTCGTCCTGCTGCCCATTATCCTGTAAATTTGTATTTCCTGCGTCTTCGTTCTCTTCTACTTCCTCTCCTGCTCCGAATTCCCGCAGCCTCTGCGTCCATCCGGGCATATCCCGAAACTTCCCCAGCCCTGTCACCAACTGCTGCCTTGCCCTTTCCACGGAGTAAATATTCTCTAAGCTTCCTCCCTTGTCCTCGCCGCATACAAGCCCGGGAAACATTTTCCGAAGCTCCCCAATCAGGTAGGACGGCCTTCTGCTTTTCCCGTCCCCTCCCACATTGGCATAAGAAACAACCAGCTTCCCGGAAGGTTTTGTCATCATCAGATAGAGATAAAACCGCTGCCGAAAGCTGTCCTCCCTTGCCGTAGGCGCCAGCTCCAGGTCATGTTTTCCAAAAAATTCCCGCTCCTGGTCCGAAAGCAGGCTTCCCCTCTCTTTTTTCATAGGCACAATCCCATCGTTTACTCCCACGAAAAACAGGACCTTCACATGGGCCAGCCTGGTTCTTGTAATATCTCCCACTACCACCCGGTCTACAGTCGCCGGGATGACTCCCACGGAAATTTCTCCGAACCCGGCATCCAGGATTTCCATAAATTCTTTCCGGCTGATCTGTTCTTCCCCCAAAAGCTCCGAAAACCGCTGTAAAAGCTCCGTCACCAGCCCATAAACCTGGCCGTATTCCTTAGCCAGCCTGTATTCCCCCACAGCCAGAAAATATTCCTGATATGCCTCCAGTTTCTCCTCCACACAGCAATCTTCCAAAAGCTCCCTCACGGCCTGTACCATCCCCGCCACTGTGGCGGGTCTTATTCCGAAAGCTTCTTTCAGCTTAAAAAGCGGAGCCATCACCTGATCCCGAAATTCATTTAACTCTGTCAGATTCAGCCCTTCCGCCTCCCTGTACGTCTTCTCCCACTTCTCGTTCCACCGCCTTGTCCCGCGGATCCCCATGGCGATCACATAATTCTCCATCCGGTCTGTCATCACCTGGTCTTCTGTCACCAGCCCGGTCCGAAGATACCGGAAGACGCTCTCATAAGAAAGATCCCGGCGCACTGCCTCCAGCGCCCCCCGGATCAGCTCCACCATAGGATTATCCAGTACGTTTTTCTTGTCATCCATGAAAAACGGGATCTGGTTCTGCTGGAACTGATGACTGATCTCCTTGCCATACCCGGCCAAGTCCCCGGTTACTACCGCCATATCCCGGTAGCGAAGGCCTTCTTCCCGGATCAGGGCCTGAATCCTTTCCACCACATGGGCAATCTCCCCGGAAGGATTTCCTGCCTGGTACATTTCCAGCCCGCCCTTTATCTCCCCCTCATAACATCCCTTGTGATAGCGGAACAGCTTTCTCTCCAGCCAGCAAAGTTCCGGATTATCCATAAAACGCAAGCTGCGCTGTTTGTCATTTTCCCTTCCCGGCCATATATCCGGAAGTCTTTCCACATGATTTTTCTCCGCCAGGCCCACACACCGCCTGACCATCTGGCTGCTCATATAAAACAGATTGTGAAACCCTGTTCCTTTATAGATGGCGTCTTCTCCGTCTGCCGTCACCGTTATCATAACCTGCCTCGCGTGAATCAGGCACAGCTCCAGAATCCGGTATTGGACCGGGGTAAAGCCAGTATAGCCATCCAGCGCAATCACACTGTTCTTTATCATCTCTGACCGGGGCAGGACCCGGCACAGCACATCCAGCACTTCCTCTGTGGTAATATAATGCCCTGCAATATACTCCTGAAATCCTTCAAAAACCACTGCAAAATCCAAAAGCTTCTGCCGGAACAGAGGCGTTCCTGCCAGATCTGCCATCTCCCTCAAAATCTGAGGGGATATCCCGTACTGATAAAACTCCGACAGCATGGATTTTAACTGATTTACAAAACCAGTCTGGTTCAAATGCCCCTGGAACAGCACCAGTTCCTTACGTTTATCTGCAGTCACCTTCCGCAAAACCATGGATTTGCCCATGTCGTCCAGAACTTTAAGGTTCCCCACCGCCAATTCTTCAAATATCCTGTATGCCAGCCGCTGAAAGCTGACAATATCAATGTTCATCGTTCCATGGTCAGGGTGGCGGACCACGATATCCTTCTGGGCCTGCATGGTAAACTGCTCCGGCACAATTATGAAATAAAGCCTCTCCGGGCATTCCATGGATTCCCGGATGATCCTATCATAAAGGCGGCTGGTCTTTCCCGAACCAGAGCCGCCTGATATCAACTGTAAAGACATGGATTCTTCCTCCCCGGCCATACCCGCCTCCCGCCATTTAGCGGTTCCCGCATGGCCTTTTATTTTTTATACTCGTGAGCGTACTTATTTGCAAGATGATTCGATGTGTCCCTTCGGGTATGCTCCGTCAAGCTGCGCACGATAAGGTATGCTTTATCGTGCAGATCTTGTTGCTATTTACAGTTATTCCAGAGAGTCCGCCTGTACTGTTACCCGTACCCCGGAAAACGCGCTCTCGCTCCAGTGAAGAACGTAGCGGACGCTAAATTTGCTGGGAAAATCATCCCAGCTCATTAAGCGCCGACGTTCTTCGAGGGTTTCCCGGGGTACGGGTAACAGCACAGGCTACGTTATCGGCCGTTCTATGATGGAGTAACACCTTCCATTAAGTATGCCGGTAACGTAGCAGGAGAAGAGGGACAGAACGTTTGAAGGCCCTCTTTTCACGTCGGCACTTAGGCTGTGTTTTTTACAGCCTTAGTACCGCTACGTGAAAAACGGAGTGAGAACGTGTCTGAAAACGTTCTGTCCCTCTTCTCCTGCGGACCCTTCGGAATAATCTTTAACTTAACAATATTGGTCTATGGATAGTGTTGCCCGAAAAGGTATACCTTTTCGGGCATCCCATAATGCATGTCCTTCGGGCAGGCGTGCTCCGTCAAGCTTCGCACGATAAGGTATATTTTATAGAAATATGGGAACTATACCGACAACTCATCTGGCTCACAGCTATAAATATACCATACCACTACCACTTACCGCAATCCATGAAAACGTAAGAATTAAGACCACAACAGTTCCTAATCATTTTAAAATACATAAATTCCCCCTGTTCAGAATAGATTATATCAAACATCCCCCGGAGGGTTACACCCATGAGTTCAAGAACAAAAATCGTCGTCCTGCGAATGAAAGAGATCATATACACCGCAATCTTCATCGGCCTGGGCATATTACTGGTGATGCTGCTTTTCATCATGTTCCGCCCGGGAAAAGAAAGTGACGCGCCTGCCTCCTCTGATCAGATTCTCTATGTACCAGGCGTCTACTCGGCTTCCCTCAAACTCGGCTCCCAGGAGGTCAATGTAGAAGTAGCCGTAGATGCCGACCGGATCAACTCCATTTCCCTTGTACATTTGAGCGATTCCGTCGCCACCATGTATCCGCTCGTACAGCCATCCCTGCAGAATCTGACCAAGCAGATCTGCGATACCCAGTCCACAGAGAACCTTACCTACTCGGAAGAAAGCCGCTATACCTCCCAGGCACTTCTTAACGCCATTGAACTGGCCCTGGACAAAGCGGCGGCGCAGTAACCCCGCTTGCAAAATACATAAATGGTGAGGAATATGCCCTCACCATTTTCTGATTTTCACCCGTTACCGCCTGTCGGCTTTCATCGCAAGCATTCCTGCAACATCTGCCAAAAACCACCCAATCGGCACTGCTGCCCAGATTCCTCTCACCCCGACCCGGGGAATTCCTGACAGGGTGTAAGCAAGCGCCACCCTGGTTCCCAGGGAGATCCCTGTCAGAACTACTGACATCCCTGGCTTTCCCATGGCGCGGAAATATCCATAAAACAAAAACAAAAAACCAATGAGGCAATAGAACGCTCCTTCTATCCGCAGATATTCCACTCCTACGGCCAGCACCTCTGTCTCTGACGGGCGCACAAAAATAAGAAGCAGTTCCCTGGCAAAAAGGCACACTCCTGTGGTAATAATCAGGCAAAACACAAGCGTACAGATTCCGGCAGACCGGATCCCTTTCTGAATCCTGTCGTTCTTCCCTGCCCCTGCATTCTGCGCCACAAAAGTGGAAAATGCATTTCCAAAATCCTGCACCGGCATATAGGCAAAAGAATCGATCTTTACGGCAGCCGCAAACGCCGCCATGACCACCGGCCCGAAACTGTTGACCAGTCCCTGAACCATCAAAATGCCAAAATTCATCACAGACTGCTGCACGCTGGTCAAAAAGGAAAGATGAAAAATTTCCTTTAATACCTGAAAATCCCACTTCATACATGCCCTGTCCGGGCAAAATTCCGGAAATTTCACCAATGTATATATACTGATCCCTACACCGGAAAAAATCTGCGCCAGTACCGTTGCCCAGGCCGCGCCTCCGATCCCTAAGCCAAACACCAGAACGAATACCAGATCCAATACAATATTTGACACTGCAGACACCCCTAAAAACACCAGGGGTACTACGGAATTGCCCACGGCACGGAGCAGGGACGCAAAATAATTGTACACAAAAATTGCCGTGATGCCCCAGAATATGATCCACAGATACTGCCGCATCTGCCCATATACCTCTCCCGGCACCTGTAAAAACTTCAGGATTCCGTCCAATCCCCAAAACACAGCCAGATTAATCCCCAAAGTAAGCGTTCCTATCATCACAAAAGATAAAAACATTCCCTGTTTCATCCGGTCGTAATTCTTCTTTCCATAGCAGACCGAAAACATAACCCCGCTGCCCATACAAAAGCCCAATAAAATAGAATTGAGAAACGTCATCAGGGTATAGGCCGAACCTACGGCTGCCAACGCTTCTCTTCCAATAAACCGCCCTACAATCAGGGTATCTGTCACATTATACATCTGCTGCAGCAGATTGCCCAGAATCATGGGCAATGCAAACTGCAGCAATGTCTTTGTAATATTTCCTTCTGTCAGATCAAATGTCTTCATTTCACTTCCGTCCAGCCTGAAGTATCCCTGTGATCCTCCTGGCCTTCTCCATTATCACTTTCTTTGTTATCCTGCGCATCCTTAATATTCTGTGCAGGCTCGCCTTCCTCACCTGTTTCATGCGCCTGGCCGGATGAGTCTTCCTCCCCGTCCTTTTTTTCTTCCGGTTCCGGGATTCCCTTGCAGCGCCGGAAAATCTCCATAAACTCTTTCCCGGTAATGGTCTCCTTCTCAATCAGGAACTCCGCGATCTCGTCCATCACTTCCCGGTTGTCCATCAAGAGCCGTTTTGCCTCCTCATAGGCTTCCTTGAGAATCCTCATGATCTCATTATCCACCTCGGCTGCCGTGGCATCACCGCAGTTCATGGTCGTCCGTCCGGTCAGATACTTGTCTTGCTGGGTGACAAGTCCCATAAGCCCGAACTTCTCTGACATTCCATATTGAGTCACCATGGCGCGGGCAAGACGGGTAGCCTGCTCGATATCATTGGCGGCGCCGGTAGTCACCGAGTTAAATACAATCTCTTCGGCCGCCCGGCCGCCCAGATACCCCACCAGCATGGCCTGAAGTTCCTTCTGGCTGTTTAAATACTTTTCTTCCTCCGGCACATGCATCACATATCCCAGGGCGCCCATCGTCCGGGGTACAATGGTAATCTTCTGGACCGGCTCCGCATCCTTCTGCAATGCGCTGAGAAGCGCGTGGCCTACCTCGTGGTAGGAGACAATCCGTCTCTCCTCCTTGCTCAGGACCCGATCTTTCTTCTCCTTGCCTACCAGGACCACTTCCACTGCTTCAAATAAATCCTTCTGGCTGACGGCATTCCGCTTGTGTTTAACCGCCAGGATTGCCGCCTCGTTGATCATATTGGCAAGATCCGACCCTACTGCCCCGGAAGTAGCCAGAGCAATGGCATCTAAATCCACCGTATCGTCCAGAGATACATTCTTGGCATGAACCTTTAAGATCTCCACCCTTCCCTTCAGATCCGGCTTATCCACAATAACCCGCCTGTCAAACCGTCCCGGACGCAAAAGCGCCGGATCCAGGATCTCCGGCCTGTTGGTAGCCGCCAGAATAAGAAGGCCCTTGGAGGGATCCACCCCGTCCATCTCTGACAAAAGCTGGTTTAAGGTCTGCTGCTGTTCCGACTCCCCGCCGCCGCCATAATTGCTCCGGCTGCGTCCGATGGAATCCACCTCGTCAATAAAAATAATGCAGGGCGAAGTCTGCTGGGCCTGCTTGAACAAATCCCTCACACGGGAAGCTCCCACACCCACATACATTTCCATAAAATCCGAACCGGACAGAAAATAAAACGGCACCTTGGCCTCTCCTGCCACTGCCCTTGCAAGGAGTGTCTTCCCTGTCCCCGGCGGCCCCACTAAAAGCGCGCCTTTTGGCAACCGCGCACCAATATGGGTATATTTCCCGGGATTTTGCAGAAAATCCACCAGCTCCACTAAGGATTCCTTCGCCTCATCCTCTCCTGCCACATCGGCAAAAGTGATCCCCGTATCTTTCTGCATATACATCTTGGCCGTGCTCTTCCCCACTCCCATGATTCCGCCGCCTACACGCTTCATCATAAAATTCATGAACACCACAATGATTACAAAAGGAACCACAAAACTTAAAATACTCTCTAAAAGCACGCTGCTGTCCTGAAGCTCCTGCTTAATCTCTACCCCGTTCTCCAGCAGGCGGCTGGAAAAATCCCAGTCCGAGCTCAGGCGGATCACATAATACTGCTTGGCCGGATTCTTGTCATTGACCGTTTCCTTATACTGGATATCCAGCACCGAGCTTTTCACCAGGACCGACTCCACAATGCCGGCTTCCACTTCTTCCACAAACTGGTTGTAACTGACCTCCTCACGGCCTTCTGACACCATAATATTGCGCATCATGTACACTGCGACCATGGTGATGATGGCCGCCACCAGCATCACCATGATCTGGCTCTGGGGACCCTGATTTTTATTGTTGTTGCCGCCGCTTCCGGGCGGCTGATGGTTATTATTCTCCATTCCTTGTATCTTCTCCTATTCCTCATTCCTTCCATAAACTGCCCTTCTCTTTGGGATACATTTTCCCTGAAAGCACAGTCACTCCTCATTATACTCATTCCACAGGCAGAAATCAAGAAAACCTCTTATAAAAAATCTGTGAATTTTAAAAAAGTTCTGGATTTCCACAGTCTCTGGTTGTATAATAGACAAGTTATTTTTTCAGTGTCTGCCACAGGATGCAATGTATCCCTGATATTTTTCTCTAAAGGAGGTTTCCCTATGCCAGTCAAATACGTCTTTGTCACCGGCGGCGTCGTATCCGGCCTTGGAAAAGGCATCACCGCCGCGTCTTTAGGCCGTCTTCTAAAAGCCCGCGGGTATCAAGTCACCATGCAGAAATTCGACCCCTACATCAATATTGACCCCGGAACCATGAATCCCGTACAGCACGGTGAGGTATTTGTCACTGATGACGGTGCGGAGACGGATCTGGATCTGGGACACTACGAGCGTTTTATTGATGAAAGCCTTACCAGGAATTCCAATGTAACTACCGGAAAAGTCTACTGGAGCGTTCTGCAGAAGGAACGGCGCGGAGATTTCGGCGGAGGTACGGTCCAGGTGATCCCCCATATCACCAATGAGATCAAAAGCCGTTTCCACCGCAATTTTACTACAGAAGATACGGAAATTGCCATCATTGAGGTAGGAGGAACCGTCGGAGACATCGAGAGCCAGCCATTTTTGGAGGCCATCCGCCAGTTTCAGCACGAAGTCGGCCATGACAACGCCATCCTGATCCACGTAACCCTGATTCCTTACCTGAAAGCCTCCGGGGAATTAAAGACAAAGCCTACCCAGGCCAGTGTAAAAGACCTGCAGGGAATGGGAATCTGGCCGGACATCATCGTCTGCCGCAGTGAACACCCCTTAGACTCTGCCATCCGCAGCAAGATTGCCTTATTCTGTAACGTTCCCAAAGAACATGTTCTGCAGAATCTTGATGTGGAGGTTCTCTATGAAGTCCCTCTTGTTATGGAAGAGGAACATCTCGCACAGGTCGCCTGCAAATGCCTGAATTTAGACTGCCCGGAACCGGATCTGGAAGACTGGCGCGCCATGATCGATGCCTGGAAGCATCCTACAGGCCAGGTGACAATAGCCCTGGTGGGCAAATACACCCAGCTTCATGACGCCTATATTTCCGTGGTGGAAGCCTTAAAACACGGCGGTGTGGCAAACCGTGCCAGCGTTGAGATCCGCTGGATCGAATCGGAGACGGTCACACCGGAAAACGTGGCCCGCCTTCTCAACGGAGTATCCGGAATCCTGGTGCCGGGAGGCTTTGGAGACCGGGGAATTGACGGCAAGATCACGGCCGTCCGCTATGCCCGTGAACACCATATCCCGTTCCTCGGCTTGTGTCTGGGAATGCAGCTTGCCATTGTGGAATTCGCCCGCCACGTCATCGGCTACGAGGATGCCCACAGTGTTGAACTTGATCCGGCCACCACCCATCCTGTCATCCATTTAATGCCGGAACAGGACGGCATTGAAGATATCGGCGGCACCCTGCGGCTAGGCTCCTACCCCTGTGTGCTGGACAAATCTTCCAAAGCTTTTGCGCTTTACGGCAAGGAAACGATCCACGAGCGCCATCGCCACCGCTATGAGGTCAACAACGATTTCCGTAAGGTTCTGTCCGAACATGGCATGATGCTTTCCGGCAAATCTCCGGACGGACGAATCATAGAAATGATTGAACTTCCGGATCATCCCTGGTTTTTAGCCACCCAGGCGCACCCGGAGTTAAAATCCCGCCCGAACCGGCCTCATCCTCTGTTTCTCGGATTTATCCGCGCCGCCCTGGATTATCAGGGCTAAAGAAACTTATTCAAAAAAAGAGCTGCCAGGAAACGGACCGCCGCACACATCATCTTCCGGGTTTGACAAAATTTCACGCCGATAATTGTGTACGGATTCCATTTCTCCGGCAGCCCTTTTTGCCGTGTAAAAATTTTCATTCCACCTCTTACCATTAATACTTTTTCTGCTGCCATTCCATACTATCCTTGAATAAACCTTCATGCGCCGCATGAACTTATACTTCCGATCCTGCTCATTTGCCAAACAGCCGGGTTCTTTCTTCGCAGAAAGAGGCATGCGCTGGCAAATCATTTGGCTCAGGAACAGAAGATAAGGTTAGAAACCATTTATAAACAGCCTGGAAAGGAATGAAAACATGAAACCACCAAAAAATCCCAATACGCCAAAAAATGACCCATACGGCTGTGACGAACCGGACAGCATAAGCATCAAAGCATGTTCCGCTATGGACTGCACCGGCCTGATTCCGTCCCTCCCCACATCGGACTCGGAACTGGAATCCTATGCCGAAGTGTATCATTACCCGGCCGATATTTTCAATGATTAAAGGCATTCAAAGCCGGAACGGGGAATCCTGTAAAAGGAGGTTCCCCGCTCCGGCATCCTGATTTCCTCAATTCGAATTCTTCTCCGTCCCATTGTTATACTCGCAGGCATAATTGCCAGATGATCCAAAACCATATTGGCAGATCACTTGGCTCACGGGCATATCCGGACATTTCTCAATAATCCCCCCGACGCAAAAGCTTTCTAATATATGAAAACGCCGCTTTTTCTCCCTTATCCCGGAGCAAGATCAAAATCTTCTCTAACAGCCGCTTCGTCTCTGGATTCATGGCCCCCTCCAGATACGGCCGTTCTCTCTGATAATACTCCCAGGCAGCCCCATCCGTATAATCCTTCCCGCGATAAACCTTACAGGCGGCGATCCGGTCCATGACCATCTCCGCCACATAGTTCAGGGGCATCTTACACCCCACCATTCCTCCGCTTGCCTTGGAAAAATCCATCCAGTACTCAAAATGATGCTTATTCCTTCCTTTATGATGCAGCCAGGCAGAAGAGTAGCCAAAAAGCTCCCGCTCTACTGCATTGGGACTCCTGTCCCCCTGATAATAACGCACTCCTGTCAAAAATTCCGACGGCGTATACTTGGACAGGTCATGCAGTAATCCCTGCCGGTACAGCCCTACCTTAAAACAATTTTCCATAACCAGGCACTTATGCTCTGTGATCGTCACCAGATGACGCCATATATTGATTAATTTCATTCTTTCACCCTCATCTTAATCATACTCATTTCACTCACAGGTATATCTCCTGAACGGCCTTCTTCGCTATCGTGCCGGAACTTAGCCCTGTGCGTTTCCATAAATCACCTTTTCATCCCTTTATCAATCAATAACTTCCAAAATGCGTTATAACTGATTGCCATAGTTTTTCGCTCACTTATACAAATCAGCATCATGTAATTCCCATAAAGTATACCATTTTTCTGTCAAATTTTCAATTTGAAATATGTTTGGGTGTATAGACGAAATCCTGACATTACAATTGGAACAAATACATAAATATAATATGACACATGGGGAGACGCCAAATTTCTAGTATAATCCAATTTAAATAAATCCATGTTTTATTATCCCTGATTATCCTGTTCCTGCCGCTTCCTTATCCGGGGCTTAGGAGCCGCTTATCCTTATCACATTCATTAGCAGCTTTATGGTTTACAACTTCATAGACAATCTGGCTGATATCCTCTTTGGCAAGGTCTATATCATCAAGCCTGTAAGACCAGTGGTAGGGAACAGGAACTTTATTGATTTCATCTTTCCAAACATAAGCATTCCTGCGGCAGTTGGATAAAGCCTTTTATCCTCTTTAGAAATGCCTGCTGCTCCAATCACTCTCAGATATTCATTGTCATCCAATCTTTCGTTTCCATCATTCTGCTATTTTCATTGCCTTGTACACCCAGACTCCATCCAGCTAACGATCTCCTGTTCCAATTTCACTCCCGTCTCCAGCATATAGTCCATAATCTCACCATACCTATCACTGCATGCCAACGCCTTTGCCTTTTGCCTGTCATTACCTGTCAATGGCTTTGTATATATCCCGTATTGTTTCAGCATTTCCACATCCATATAAACTGGCTGAAAATCAATTCCTGTCCCTCTTCTTAAGTTTTCCATGATATAAAACCCATCCGGGTCAATATCACCGAAGTGATGCCATGTAAGCCCTGGATTTGTGTCATATATTTTCCGGATCAGCTTCTGTTTAGCAGAATTATGATAACCACTAAGAAAAATCATAAAGGTATTCTTTCTTTCCAGACGGTTAAATGAGGTCAGATTCTCTACGGTCATAACATGATTGTCCCGAATCCGGATTGATTCCAGGCGCTTTAAGGTTTCGGTGGATAAATGCCATGGGCATATACAAGTTCACCTGCAGCCTCTGCCCATTATCAAACACAATCTCCCCGTTTCCTTTTAAGTACACATAAGACGGGTTAGCGTAAACACGATACTCCGCCAGAAGAACCCGTTCCATCTCCCTTTTATCCTCTTTGTCCTCCGTATTGGAAATTCCCAACAGCAGATCTTCAAAATCGCCATATTTCCTCAAAAGATTACAAATTCTGGAACGATATTTCTCCGCGAAACGTTTACTGTCGCTAAGGACCGCAATCGATAATTCCCTTTCCAGAATATCCTCCTGATTCTTCAGGATAAATCTGCACAGCTTCAGAACATGTTCTGCTGTTTCCATTCCATAGAACACATTTTTATTGCTCCTAAGCCTTCCCATCTGTTCTTCACAAAACCGATCCAATAAAGGGTCCACGCCAAGATAATCGTGATACATCTTTACCTGAATACTTGTTCGTGTATCTTTGTCCTGCCGGTTAAGAATCTTGTAGTAATCCTGCCATTTTTCAGGATTTGCCACCAGCTTCTCCATAATCCCATTTCTCTGCTTTATGGAAATCAAACCCGCTTTCCTCAATTCCTCCATCTGATTCTCGAAATCATGAATCAGATCCAGGTCTGCATAATCAGAGTCATAGCTTTTAAATACTTTCCCCGGTGAGATTTGAAAGTGCTGGGTAATCTTGTTTCGTCCCACATATGTCCTGCTGTTCTCGTATTGCGTAAGGAGAAGCTCCAGCACCTTTTTTTGATTCTCACTGAACATCTCCATTCTCTCTCACCAGCCCTTCCACCGCATGGGTATACCGTCCGGAAGTCACCAGGCTTACGGTTGACTCGATAAAACTCCCAATGCTGTTAATTTTTTCCGGCGGCGCCGCATAAAACACCTGGAAATGATTCTCCTCAAAATACTTTACCATCTGCTCAATCCGTTCCCTGGATAAAGCCGAAAATGCCTCATCAATAAACGCAAGTCTGGCACAGCAGACCTGACGCGGATAATATTGGATAAGACTGGCAGCTAAAATAATAAAATAGGGCGTCTGCTTTTCCCCATTACTTGCAGAACCCTGTTTCTTTGAAAGATCCGCAACAAATTCCTGTCCGCCCTGCCTGCTGACAATTTCCATATCATACACAAAATACTTGCGATAATCCGTATACTCCCTCTCATCCTCCTCGTCCAGAATCACACTCATAAACTCCTGAATATCATGTTCCATCTCCTCATCATCTCTTGCCGAATTCATATATACTTCCGGTGAATCCATATACTGTTCCAGTTTTCTGCAGATCCGAAAGAATACGCTGCGGTCCGCCTTTTCTCTCATTACAAACTTATACGTGTCATTGCCAAAGGGAATCTTCTTTAGCTCCCGGTTAATGATCTCAATCTCCCCCCTGGCTTCCCGGACCGTCTCATTAATCTCCGCCACAAAGTCATTCATAAATGCGCTTTCCAGCTTCTTTCCCTGCTCCTCCAGCCGATTATGGGCTTCTTCCATCTTAATATTGGCAATATTCCTATATTCCTCACGATAAAACCGAATATATCCTACTCCTCTCCTGTTAATATCAATCTCTGCCAGCTTGCAATATTTAAGCTGTGCATCCTCCATCTGCCGGACGCACTCATTCACTTCCCCTTCCAGGTTGCGAACGGTTTTCCCTGTGATTGCTTTCCAGGTACCAGTCCTGCCTTTCAGCAGCCTCTCATACTCTTCCTCCATGGGACGCTTTAATTCCAAATGTTCCAGACATTGTCTGGAATATTCCTGATTCAGCCCATAAAGTTCCCCTGAAATCCGCTTCAAATCCCCGTTCTTTGTCTCCTGCTCTTTTTTAAAGGAACCGATTTCCTCAGAAATCGCATTCACTTCCTCCCGAAGCTTTTCGTACTCCTTTTTCGCATCCTGCTGTTCCTGCAAAACAGAAAGAAAATCCGGATTACTGCGAATTTTATCAATATCTTTTTGCAGCCTTTCTCTTCTGATCCCATCTTCATCCAAAATCCTTGCCGCCCCAAAATCATAATGGCTCACATCCCAGTCAATCTGGTTCAGCTCCCTTTGGTAGCCTCTGACCATCTCCACCATCTTGAGATTTTGCCGAAGTTCTGCCTCCCTTTCTCCTTTTTCCGCCTCCGCTTTCTCAAGCCGAAGTCTGATAGAATCCCCGCCCAGGCAAAAATCCGTTTTTCCTGTTTCCATGTAAGCTACGGCGTAGCTTTTGGCAAGCATTCCATTTTTCATCAGACCACCCTTAGGATATTCATGGAGTTCCTTTAAATCCCTGCACAAATGAATCCCATTTAAAAGATAATTGGCATATCTCCGGGCATATACATTGGGGATCACCAACATCTCTGCCGCCGAACCCGGCGTGACGGATGTATCCGGCAATTTATCCGTAATCACGATATTTACTCCGTGGACTTCCCTCTGCTCCAGAATCTCCATAGCCTTATGGCAGTAAGCTCCATCCACAATCACATAAAATCGTTTTCTCCCCAGAAAGGTTTCAATGGCAGCCCTCCACTGGGCATCTTTCACTTCCTGCACCAGCTCTGCAAAGATTCTCACATCCGTATGGATTCCCTGCTTTTTAAGTTCCCCCTGAATCAGCCTTTTTGCGCGGATAATAGGTTCCGGAAATACCATCTGGTTTGATTTTAGTATCTTAATATTGTTTTCCAGTTTCTCAATTTCCGTATTCAACTCCTCCATACGATCTTCACAATGAACCTCTTCCCTGCCAAAAATCCGTTTCTGTCCCTTCACCATCTCTGCAAATCCCAGAAAGGCATCCACCTTTTTCCCCTGATCATATCCCTTTTCCGCCAAATGGCACAAATACTGCCTGTCTTCTTTCTCAACCGTGACAAATTCTCCCAGCCATTTGAATAGCTCCTCTATACGCATCTGCAGTTTCTTTACCACAGCCAATTTTTCCTCATATCTTCTGATCTCTTCCTCCAGCTTTTCTCTCTGCTCTTCCAAAACCCGGATACTTTCCTGCATTCCCCGGAAAATGTCATTATTCTCTGCCACCCGGTACCGTTCTCCAGCCTCCTCATATCTTTGATCCAGTTCCTTTTTCCGGTTCTCCAACATCATCTGCTTATGTATAAGGGACTTAAACAGCTGTTTTATCTCCTTCTCTTCCTCCTCCTTCTCCTGCAGGTCCTGATAGCACAACATCAGCCGGCGAATATGCAGATTGCGCAGCTTCCTTTCGTATTCTTCCGTCTTCTGCTCTACGGTTTCCAGCTGGAGTTTACTGTTTTTCAGATTCTCATACATTTCCCTGATGTGCTCAAATTGGCGCTTCTGTTCCCGAAGTTCCTTTAGAGAATCCACCTTTCCCGGTTCCAGCACGCTCTCCTGAATAAACTGATCAATATTATTCTCAGGATTAAATGCCATCATCTTTAACAGCTTTGACCGGTACTTTCCCGCATCACATCTCAGTCCCAGCGCACGCAGAACCTGCTCCACCCCCTTGTCCCTTCCCATAAAATCCGCTGACTTCATTTTCCGTCCGCCTACCACCAGCTCATTTCTGGGTGTAAACCGGATTGTCTTATTCTCAACCACAGCAAAATTCTTCTGCTCCATGGAGGCATTCCGACAGATAAACCAACTGCTTTTATAAGAGAGATCATTGGCTGATTCTATGCACACGCCAATTACCATGTAATTGTTTTCCACCGGCGACCAAAATTCCATGACAATATAGCTGACAATCTCCCCGTTTCTCAAATACCGTTCTGCCCCATTGCTTTTCGTATCACCACGCACATAGGCGGACACGGTTCTGTCCCTGTCCTTTGCCGCCTTATTAAACTGTGTATTACCAGTCAAAAGATAGGTCATTGCATCCAGGATAGTAGTTTTTCCGGTTCCATTTACCCCGGTAAACAGAGTAGAGCCTTCCAGACGGATACATTCATTCTGAAATCTGGACCACTGCACCAGCAAAAGCTTTGTAGCCGTCTTTCTATTCATCAGCATCTTCATCCTCCTCTTCATCATCCACGGTAGCTTCCCCGGTCTTTTCACCCATGCGCTTCTTCGTTGTATCAACATCCAGCGCAAACTGTAGAGAGGGATAAAGACGAATCAGGCAGTCCGCGTCTCCTATCCTGCCATTTACATCGATAAGATTAAATTTTGACAGCAAGGTCAGTATATTTCCCATTGCCGTCTTGTCGGTCTGTTCTTTTAATCCATACTTTTCCAGTTCAAACCGCAGGTCCGTTATGGAAATCAAAATTGACTTGGAAAGGCTTCCTGAGCGCACCCGATCCGCATATAAGGTCCAAAGACAGCATAATACTACGCTCTCTGCCTTTTTCAGCTGAAACCGGTTGGCCTGGAGTTTGCCATTTTCTCCAACATCTGCACAATTGCGCAGCATGACCACTCCGTTTTCCCGGTCAATCACAATATCAAAACCGATATAGCCGAAATATACAGAAAAGGGCTCCGGCTTTACAATCTCAAATCTGCGCAGTATCATCTGGTTCGTCTCTATATAACCATCCTTCAGCCTGATCAAATACCCGCTCTCTTCCCCATATGCCACTGCCGAAAGCGTACACAGCAGATCCCGTTTACTTTCCATGGGCAGCTTATCACTGGCTACGCAGACTTCATCCCCCATATACCCGATCTGTATCAGATAATAGTGGCATTTCTGGGCCTGGTAATTCTTGCTGAACTGATGTTCCAGATGGTACCCCTGCCTTTTCTGAGTGTTGAACCCTTCCTTCTCTATTTTTCACCTCATACGCCCATATTCCACCAGGCCGGGGAACTCCTTTTTCAGACGTTCCATCAGACGCCAGCAGGCTTTCCTTTCACAGTCCTGTTTCCCTGCCTCTCCTCCATCGATATTCTCTACAAATTCTGTCATGATGCTCACAAGGATCTCCGGATGCAGCACAAGCTTTGCCTCCAGTACATAATAATAGCTTTCTAGTCTCTTTTATAGGGATTGCAAAAAAATAGTCTATTGTTCAATTCTATTATTCCGCATTTCCCCATAAAATAGGAGGTTTTTTTGCGAAAAAATTCAAAAAATTATTTAAACATCAAAGCTGCTATTCTCGTTCAAAATGAAATCTTTGATACTATTCTTACAATATAGCACAGACACTTTTTTATTTAAAAATTTAAAAGCAGGCTAATGAATTATTTCATCCATCATCCTGCTCATAAAGCCAATTAAGAAATTAATTTTTTACTTTCCCATCTATTCCTCAAATAACCCCCATCACTCCTCCAATCCAATAAATCACTCCCAATATCCAGCTTGCCAATATCCCATACAGTATCACCGGCCCCGCAATCGTAAAAATCTTACACCCAATCCCAAACACCTGTCCCTCCTACTGAGTCAATATAGGGCAAAAAAATTTGACTAAGAATCAGAAATTATGCAACTTTTTATAGTTCTAAATCTATTTTTATATAATTTCATCTTATTTTATAGTTATTTTTTACATTTATACACAATTCTAATACAATACGAATATTTTTATTAATTTATATTATATCAGCCACCTTCATTACATATTTAGTCGATATGTTCTATTTCTATTGGTTCCAAGTGCTTCAACATCATCCATCTCTGAAAGTATCACTCTGGTTCTCGCTACACTCAAACCAAGTAATTTAGCAATATCTCTTGTTTTCGCTGCTCCTTGTTCTTGCAGATACCGTCTGATTTTTTCCACATTTTTGTCTGTCTTATTCGCTTGTTTTTTATCGCTTGTTTTTATCGCTTGTTTTTTAACAAATCTTAATATCAATGATGTTCTGTCTGGATCGAAGCTTTCCTCTATCACAGGTTCTTCCCATCCCTCATCCTCCTATACATTAAAAATATTAGGTACTCCGCTTCCGGCATGTTCACCAATATCTATCAAATTAAACATTTTCATCAGGCTCTTATTTCTTGGATCAGATTTTCCTCCTCTGCGCATTTGTTCCTTTCCCAGCCTGATATATCCGGGATTTTCCAATGTAAGCTTATCATCCTCTTTGATGATAGTAACACCAAATTTTCCGTAAAAGTCTGTATTGATAATACAATTTGCTAGTGCTTCCCTCAATGCCCGGTGAACTGGTGTATCATCAACCCGAAAACCGCCTTCCATTTTAAATGGCACCTTAATGTCCTTAATGATTTTATTGTATACACGAAAATAAAAATCAAATAAATTCCCGGACCATTCGCCTGAGGAAGATTGGAGCCTGTCTGTCCATCGGATAATCATATCCGGATTTTCTCTGTAATCCAAAAAATATTCCGGGAAATATCTTACAATATCATATTCATTTCCAAACATAAGCATTCCAGCGGCAGTTGGATGAAGCCTTTTATCATCTTTCGAAATGCCTGCTGCTCCAATTACTCTCAGATATTCACTGTTATCCAGCCGTTCAAAAGGGTGTCCCGGTTTAAATGATTTATGGCTATTACGGTAACCACGAATGGAATCTTGATTCAAATCATCAATTTCCGCCTCCTCAAACACTTCCATATCCATGGTTTCCTCTGCTTGATCTCTCAACATTGTTTTTACCTGCAATCTGGCACAATGGTAATCTCCTTCCCAATTTCTGCGAAATGTCCCTCCAAACAAATCATCATTGATGTATACCGGCTTTTGCTCCCGCTTTGCGCTTGGCACCCAGATTACCATAATCACGTCATCCTCGCCAGCCACTGAGAAAGTTTCCACATCATCATCTTTCAAAAGATTGATGCTCACCTTTTTGCGGTTGTTAATGGTATCCCAGAGATCTTTCTTCAATTTTGCCGCGTTTTTCAGCCCGGTTGTATGCCAATTGCCTGATTTATCTTCTTTTACACCAAGAATAATCACACCGTCATAGCAATTGGCAAAGGCAGAATAGGTATCCCACAAACTATTAGGCAGGCCTCCTTCCGCCCTCTTTACTTCCCTGCGGTTATCTTCTTTGTAGGAATCAAATTTTGTTAAATCAAATAATTCTTCCATGCTTGCTCCCTTATAAACCAAATTCAATAACTCATCCTTATACTTATTCCTATCTAGTATATATCTAACATCAAAGACCCGACTGGCTGACATTTTCTCCAATATTACACTCTATTAAATGTTCATCAAACAAAACTCTGTGTCCAATACAGAATATGTCATTTCATTTTTTAGGACTACAGTTATCAACACAAAAGTATTTTTCTTGTACACAAAGTTTTCTTACTTTATTTGGCAATATATCCAATACTGCTTCTCCTATCATTTCAAATCCTTTATCTAATCCAAGTTTATTACTAATAGTGTCTAACGACCGTTTTGTCTTACAAATTCTGAATAATTCCTGGAAGAATGATTCTATAGATAGAATTACTTTATCTCGAACCATATTATCTAGCTGCAATCGAATTATATTCTCAAATAATAATCTGCCATTTTTATATTCCAATATAAGCAGCTCGCTTTCACCCGAATATTTCCAGCTACTATATGTTTCTAACTCATCTATAAATTGGATAAACATCTGATCACTAAACGACCACTCAGCCCCATTAATTTTAGTGACCACTCGGCCGTCACTATACGTGCCATACCAATATGCTCCATATCCTGGCAAATAGAAGTTTGTATTTTTTCCACTCAAATGATGATAGTAATTTAAGCTTGC
>CATKXR010000054.1 GCA_949840805.1 uncultured Lachnospiraceae bacterium
AGTCCAGCATCTCCACCCTGGCAGAAGAAGAGCCTTTAGAGACAAGAAATGAAATAAGGGTGTCGGGTGTGATTTTCCGCTGTCGGGTGAAATCCTTTTCCGGGTTGACAGCAAACAGGTCCGGGTTAGCAATAACGGAATTCACGGCAGATAAAAAGGCATTTTTGATTTTGTTGTGCGGCATATGGCAGGTACCTCCTTGGATAAAGAATGTTGATATGTCCTAATCCAAGGGCCGCTCTCGCTGCCTCTTAAATTCAATCAGTAGCGAGAGCGGCCGCACATTCTGGAGAATTTGTCAACCCCTTTTTAAAAAAATAAAAAATGGTTAGACCTCATTAAAAAATCTAACCATTTCAGGCAGTTCGTTATTAACTTAATGACATTGAGCTGTGAACAGTAACAAATAAAACACTAAGGAGAGATATTATTATGGGAGAGAATCCAAACGTAGAGCAGGATATGGAGCAGGAGGAAGTAACCGTTACCCTGACCCTGGATGACGGCAGCCAGTTGGAGTGCGTCGTGCTGACTATTTTTGATGCAGGAGAGAGGGAGTATATCGCGCTGCTTCCTGTGGAGAGCGAGGATACAGAGGAAGGTGAGGTTTACCTGTACCGCTATTCAGAGGATGCAGAGGGCAATCCAAATCTGGAAAATATTGAAGATGACGAAGAGTACGAAATTGTGTCAGATGCCTTCGACGAGCTGCTGGACGAGCAGGAGTATGATGAGCTGGCAGGAGACGAGGAAGAGGAGTTCTAGGCAAAAAGCAGCTTGACGGAAAGGCGGTTTTTCTTTATACTACATCTAACGGCGGCACAAGCTGCCGAAGGGTGCAGAAGCGCCTGTCGGAAAAAGGTAAAGGAGCAATACCAGGAAGGTGGCAGATATTCCCAAGGAATATCGGTTGGATTTCTGGTATTTTTGTTTTTGCAGGGAGGCAGACGGTTTGGCAGGCGGGGATTTTTATGGCGATGCTGCATCGGCTGAGGAATGATCTGCAACAGGAGGATGTGGAATGGATGTAGGAGACTTGCTCAGGCAGGTAAAGGATGGCAGGGTGGAGATCCGGGAAGCGGAGGAGATGCTCAAAAATCTTCCTTATGAAGATATGGGATATGCAAAGCTGGATTTTCACAGAAAACTGCGGACCGGATTTGGGGAGACTGTGTTCTGCCAGGGAAAGCCGGATGGCTATCTGGCAGAGATTTACCAGAGAATTTATGAGAGGGACGGGGAGGTGCTGGGAACCAGGGCTTCTAAGGAACAGTATGAGCTGGTAAAAGACAGGATCCCACAGGTGGTGTATGATCCGGTTTCCCGAATCCTCAAGATCGAGAAGGAGGGAAAGGAGAAGACCGGGAAGGTAGTCGTCTGCACAGGGGGGACGGCTGATATTCCCGTAGCCGAGGAGGCGGCGCAGACAGCAGAGTATTTCGGGTGCAGGGTTGACAGGATTTATGATGTGGGGGTGGCAGGGATCCATCGCCTGCTTTCGAAACGAGAGAGGCTGGCAGATGCCAACTGTATTGTGGCGGTTGCAGGGATGGAAGGGGCTTTGGGGACCGTTGTGGCAGGGCTGGTGGAATGTCCGGTGATCGCGGTTCCCACCTCCGTAGGGTATGGGGCGTCTTTTCACGGATTGTCGGCGTTGCTGACTATGATTAATTCCTGTGCAAACGGGATTTCCGTGGTAAATATTGACAATGGATATGGAGCCGGGTATGTGGCGACTCAGATTAACAGATTGGCGGTGAAGTGATATGGGAAAAATACTTTATTTGGAATGTAATTCAGGAATCAGCGGGGATATGACAGTGGGGGCTCTTTTGGATTTGGGGGCAGACCGTGATGTGCTTATAAAGGCGCTGGACAGTATGAAGCTTCACGGATACCATCTTCATTTCGGGCGGAAGGAGACTTGCGGCCTTGATGCATTTGATTTTGATGTACATCTGGAGGAAGATGGCCATGGGGAAGGCCACAGCCATGGGGAAGCACATGACCATGTAAGTCTCCATGGCCATGAGGGGCTTCACTCCCACAGCCATGTCCACAGAAATCTTTACGATGTATATGAAATCATTGACCGTCTTGATTCCAACAGCCGTGTAAAGGAACTGGCCAGAAAGATGTTTCATATTGTGGCGGAAGCGGAATCAAAGGCTCACGGGCTTCCTCTGGAACAGGTGCATTTTCATGAGGTAGGAGCCATTGACTCCATCATTGACATTGTGAGTGTGGCAGTCTGTATGGACAATCTGGGGATAGAGGATGTGGCGGTATCACCGCTGTCCGAGGGGCATGGCCATGTCCATTGCCAGCATGGGACTCTTCCGGTGCCGGTGCCGGCCACTGCAAACATCGTGTCCGCCTATGACCTGGAACTTCGTTTTACCGACAATGACGGCGAGATGGTAACACCCACAGGAGCGGCTATTGCGGCGGCGCTGAGGACAAGAAAAAAGCTGCCTGCCAACTGCCGTTTGCGAAAGATCGGCATGGGCGCCGGCAACAAGGTATTTCATCAGGCTAATGTGCTTCGAGCCATGTTGTTGGAGGATATGGGAAAGACACAGGAAGAAGACTTCCAGGAGGAGGCCGGGGAAGCGGCATATCCCGAAACAAAGATGTGGGTTCTGGAAACCAATCTGGACGACAGTACCGGAGAAATGCTTGGCTTTGCCATGGAAGCCCTTCTTGCGTCGGATGCTTTGGATGTGTGGTATTCGCCGATATATATGAAGAAGAATCGTCCGGCCTACAAGCTTTCTGTTCTCTGCAGGGAATCAGCGCGAAAACCGCTGGAAGATATTTTATTTGAACAGACTACGGCTATTGGTATCCGTCGCTACCCGGTGGAGAGGACAACATTGAAGCGGGAGACGCGGCAGGTGGGGACAAAGTATGGAACCGTTGAAGTAAAGGCGTGTTTTCATAATGACAAGGTTTTTTGTTATCCGGAATATGAAAGTATTCGGAGGATATGCCAGGAAAAGGGGATTGATTTCCAAAGCGTCTATTATGAAGCCAGAAAAGAGGCGGAAAAAGAAGAGGAGGAACATGGATAAAAACTGTATGGGAACGGATGAGACCAGGCAGAAACAGAAGGAGCTGGAACAGTATTTGGCAGGGCTTTCTGTCAGGGATGTCTGCCTGGCTTTTTCCGGGGGCGTGGATTCCAGCCTGTTGTTAAAGGCAGCAGCAGAGGCAGCGGCTAATAATGGAAAGCAGGTATATGCAGTAACTTTTGACAGCCGTCTTCATCCGTCCTGTGACCTTGAGATTGCCAGGCAGGTAGCCAGGGAGCTGGGGGGGATCCACAAAGTCATTACGGTAGATGAACTGGAACAGGAGGAAATACGCAGCAATCCGGTGAACCGGTGTTATCTGTGCAAACGCCATCTGTTTCAATGTCTGAAGGCTTTTGCAGAGTCAAAAAATATAGATGTGATTCTGGATGGAACCAATGAAGACGACATGCATGTATATCGTCCCGGAATCCGCGCGTTGAAGGAACTGGGGATAAAGAGTCCCTTGGCAGAACTGCATATCACAAAAGAACAGGTGAAAAAGATGGCGTTGCAGTACGGCATTTCCGTGGCGTCACGTCCGTCTGCTCCCTGTATGGCCACCCGGATTCCATATGGCCAGCAGATCGATTATGACGTCCTGGAGAAGCTTGCAGAGGGAGAGGCCTGCCTGCGGCGGCAGATATCCGGCAATATCCGTCTGCGTCTTCATGGGAATGTGGCGCGTCTGGAGACGGATCCGGCAGAGTTTATGCACATCCTGGAAAAACGGGAGGATATTGCCGGTCAGTTAAAAGGTTTGGGGTTTGTTTATATTACCCTGGATCTGGAAGGATTTCGTTCCGGAAGTATGGATATCGGATTAGAAAAGGATCCGGACAGCAGCAAAATAACAGAATGAGGAGAACAAAAAATGGGATTTTCTCTTGACGTGAGTGTTCCGGCCGTAACCGTGTTTATTCAGGGGCTTCTCAGCTTTTTTTCACCTTGTGTCCTGCCGCTTCTTCCTCTCTATATGGGGTATTTGTCAGGAGGCACCGGTGTTCGGGGAGAAGACGGGAGGATCCATTACGAGCAGAAGAAGGTGGCATTCCACACCCTTTGCTTTGTGGCAGGAGTCAGCTTTGCGTTTTTTCTGCTGGGATTTGGAGTGTCGGCGGCAGGAAAGTTTTTTCAGTCCGGTCAGATGATGTTTGCCCGGATCGGAGGCATTTTGGTCATACTGTTCGGGCTTTATCAGATGGGGGTATTCGGTTCTGCGCAGATGTTGGAAAAGGAACACCGTCTGCCGTTTCGGGCGGATCGGCTGGTTATGTCGCCCATTACCGCTTTTTTAATGGGATTTACTTTCAGCTTTGCCTGGACTCCCTGCGTGGGGCCGGCTCTTGCAGGAGTGCTTTTAATGGCGGCATCCGCCGCCACAAAGGCAGCGGGCTTTATTTTGATTGGCGTGTATACGATAGGATTCGTGCTGCCCTTCCTGGCAGTGGGATTTTTCACGGCCTCCTTACTGGAGCTTTTTAAGAAATACCGGAATGCAGTACAGTATACGGTAAAGATCGGAGGAATTCTCCTGGTGTTAATGGGGCTAATGATGTTTACCGGAAAGATGAATGATGTTACCGGATATCTGTCAGGGATTTCTCAAAGTGCAGACAGAGAGAAGGAGAGTTCCTCCCCGCAGAAGGATGATAACAGGCCGGCAGGCGAGACGGAGAATCCGGAAGAAACCGCAACGCAGACAAAGCCGGAGGAGCACGAAAATGAGGATGAGGCGGCAAAAGCCAATGAACAGGAAACAGAAGACACAACGAACGTTCTGCCGCCTGCCGTGGATTTTTGCCTGGAGGATCAATACGGGAATATCCATACCCTGGAGGATTATAAAGGGAAAACCATATTCCTCAACTTTTGGGCTACCTGGTGTCCTCCCTGCCGGGCCGAGCTTCCGGATATCCAGAAGCTTTATGAAAATTACAGCCAGGAAGGGGAGGAGGCATTGATTGTGCTGGGGGTTGCCGCCCCCGGGTTAGGACAGGAGAGGGATGAGGAAGGGGTACGGGCCTTTCTTGATGAGAACGGTTATACCTATCCGGTTCTGATGGATGAGGAAGGCGAGCTGTTTTACAGCTATGGGATCCGGGTGTTTCCTACTACCTTTATGATTGACCGGGACGGAAATATTTTCGGCTATATCACCGGCCAGCTTACCATGGATATGATGGAAAGCATCATCAGCCAGACTATGGAAGGCAAGCGGTAGAATTCGCGTTTTAATTGTTTGGGCGGGTGTTTTCAGGACTGCTTTTTTCTCTTAAATATGCATTGGCATCCTTAAAAAAGCTTGCAATGATCAAGAGCATGATGATTCCCACGGGAAATGCCGCAATGATGGATACGGACTGCAGGTTTGCCATGGATTTTTCGGAAAAAATCAAGGCGATCGGAAGCAGGATCAAAAACACAGCCCAAAACAACTTGATGCGCCGGTCCGGATCCTGGTCATATCCCAGTTCCCGGTAGGAATAGGACGCCGCTACCATGGTGATGGAATCAAAGGAAGTAGAATAAAAAGTGATCATGCATATCACCAGCAGAACCATCACAAAGCCTGATAAAGGAAGCTGCTCCAAAAGGGAAATGATGGAAGTATAAAGAGCGGCGGTGGCGCCATCGGCGGATAAGTACCCGCTCAGCACATCCAGACGGCCATGCATCTGCATTCCCAGACCGTAATTTCCCAAAATAATAAAAGAAGTAAAGGTGCCGGAAAGTCCCCAGAAATATCCTCCAAGGATTGTCTGGCGGATCGTCCGGCCTTTGCTGATCGTGCCGATGAAAAACGGCGCCGCCACGCACCATACCATCCAGTAGGCCCAATAAAAGATCGTCATTGCCTGGGGAAACGAGGTGGTCCGCAGGGAGTCGGTCCAGGTGGACAGCGTAATGAAATTCTGGGCAAGGAGTCCCAGGGAGGTGATGCCGGTCTCCACAATAAAACGGCTTTCTCCCCCGAAGAAAAATACATAGGCAAGCAGCAGGAAGAACAGATAACTGCAGCAGGCTGCAGAACGCTGAATTCCCTTCATGCCAAAATACACGGAACAGGTATATACACAACATACCACAACCAGGATCACGATGGTCAAAAGGCTGGTCGGGGCAATTCCTGTCACACGGCTGATGGCCATGGCCAAAAGGGGAGTGGCAAGGGAAAAAGTGGTGGCAGTGCCTGCCAGAAGGGCGAAGACCGCAATCAGGTCGATCAGCCTTCCAGCCATACCGTCTACCCGGCCGCCAAGCAGGGCGCGGCAGGATTCCGAATATTTTTGCTTGCGGCGTTTCCGTATATGAAGCATAAAACCAAATGCCACGGCCAGAACCAGATAAAACCCCCAGGGGATAGGTCCCCAATGAAAGAGGGGGTAAGCCGCAGCCCAGTCCTGGATGGCGCCCATTTCCGCAACATGAGGATCTGAGGCATAGATCAGCCACTCGCAGCAGGAGTAAAACAGAATGTCTGCGGCAAGCCCTGCCGTGAACATCATCGATCCCCATCGGAATGAAGAATATTGAGGTTTATCCGTATCCCCAAGGCGGATCTGCCCGTACCGGGAAAAGGCAAGATACAAAGAACAGATGAATACGCCAAGTCCAATCAACAGGTAAAAGCTTCCCATCTGATCTCCCAGAAAGAACCGGATTTCATCCAGAATAAGGGAGGAGCTATCCGGAAATAATACAAACAGAACACATAAAACAATAATGCAGATAAACGGAACCAGGGTGGTGAACAGATCCAGTTGTTTAAGCAAGGACTTTTCCGGCAATTGGTTTTTTGATTTCATAGTGGTTTCCTTCCTTTTCTGCGTTCAAAAAATGATTTTTTCTAAAACTTTTGAACAAATGATAGCACCAATGGGAAAAAAATGCAAGAGGAAAATAAAAAAACCATAACGATTAAATATGACGATTTTCTGACGATTCTATAAAAGTGCTATCCAAAGGCTCCGGTCTTTGATAAAATGAGGTTCAGATTAACCATGAAAGAGAGGCATATTTTTATGAGACAGAAAGGGCAAAGGAATTGGTTTGGCAGTATTCTGATAGCAGGACTTTTTGCGGCGGCAGTGATGAACGCTCCGGGTACAGGTCCCGATATGCCAAAGGAAGATCTAATCCTGCCGGAAACCGGATTAAAGGTGCCGGCCGACAGTCTGACGATAAAGAAAAGCGGGTTTTTATTGACAGAACTGATTTCCTCCGAAGTCACACAGTTGCGGTCTCCAGGGCAGGGAGGCAATGCATCCGGCCTGGCAAACGGACAGGAAGGGCAGGCATCGCCTATGAATTCCAACGGGAGCAGGGTAATTACGGCAGCTAAGGGAGGTGCGGGAGGTTCCATAGGTCCTTCCATTTACGGAAACATCGTAACGGAAGGGGAAAAAGGGGTGACTCCCCAGGAAGCCATATTAGGAGGAGCGACCCTGACTTTTTTCAGCTCCCGCTCTGATGGCCAGATGTTGTCAGCCATTTTACAGACAAGCCAGGGCAGCCTGATTGTGGTGGATGGCGGAACCGGAGATGACGGGGATTATCTCCGCAGCCAGATTCAGGCCAGAGGTTCGCATGTGGCTGCATGGCTTATTACTCATCCTCACGGCGACCATGTAGGCGCCCTGTATAAGATTTTGCAGGATGAAGCCGCAGGAATCCGGTCAGGAATCCAGATTGACGGCATTTACTATTCCTTCGGCACACGGGAGTGGTATACGGAAAAAGACCCTTCGGAACAGTCTATGGCCCATGCGATGATCGGAAGCATATCCGGACTGCCGGAGACCATGCTGCATACGGTGACAAGGGGCCAGACGATCCAGGTTGACGATGTGACCATCCAGGTGATGAATGACCGGTATGAGACCGCGTCCGACAGAGGAAATAATGCCGGCATTGTGTACAAAGTATGGGCAGGCGGAAAATCGATCCTGTTCCTTGGCGATATGGCAAAAGAGGGAGGAGAGCGCCTTCTGGCAGAAAACGGTGCGGAGGGCCTGAAGGCAGATATCGTCCAAATGGCTCACCACGGGCAGAACGGCGTGGGAGAGGATGTATATAAGGCGATCAATCCTGAAATCTGCGTATGGCCCACGCCAGGCTGGCTTTGGAACAGCGTGGGAGGGAACTTCCGCACGGCGGAGACAAAGGGCTGGCTGACACGTTTAAATGTACAAAGACATTATTGTACAAAAGACGGAGATCAGGTGATCCGATAAAGAATCTGAGGATTGTATGGAAAAACCGGATATTACAGATTTTTATCCGGTTTTTTTCATACAATTTTTTTTGTCTGTGCAGTTCTGAAAAAATGACAGATTGCGTCATGTGAATTCTTTATATGGACGATAAAATATACCGCATATTAATATCCAGATAACTTCTTGGCAAGTACAATTACAATGAGTGAATTTACTCCATATACAAGTTATTATCCTTGTTACGTTTGTTAAAATGAAAATAAATGGAGGGGATTTACGGTTATGAAGAGTAATATCAGGAAGTTGCGGAAACAGCGGAATATTTCACAGAAAATTTTAGGGGAAGATATCGGGCTTTCTCAGCAGGCAGTAAGCAGAATGGAGAGGGACAGGAGCAAAATCCAGGTAGATGTTCTGATTCATCTGGCTGATTATTTTAATGTATCTACGGATTGCGTACTTGGATATTGTTCTAACAAAGCAGTGGAGAATCAGGCGGAGATGGCATTGAAGCTGCAAGGGGCAACCAGCGAAGAAACCATAATGAACATCGACAACCTGGAACAGATGGATCGTGCGAAGAGACAGAAAATCTGGAATATTTTGGCTGAACTGAAGCGGTATCTCTGAAAAGAGATACCGCTTTTAGAATCGGCGGTTAATCATCATTGACTGCCAATCCGCTGTGGTAAGAATAGGAACCCAGTTCATCTAAAAGCCGGCTTATATCGTCCGCCTGGGAAATCTGGGCGTGGTCGATGGCAGCATTAAGAATCGCATAAACATTACTGCATTTTAGCAGGGACTGACGGAACAAATCCGGGAAGGAAGCCTTGGAAGCAAGGCGGCGGTCCCAGGGATTGCACCAGGTTTCATGGTCTAAGTTCAGGCTTGCCCGGGGATCGGAAACCTGGTCTGTAACCAGCTTGGTGGAGGCCAGGGGGTTTTTCAGAAAAAGGTTTTCCACAAATGCAATACTGCTGCGTTTCCTCCCGGATGGGTCTGCCAGAGTCCGGCATCCGAACCGGATGGCAAGAATGGAACGGTGGACCATCGGCGGCGTTACCTGAAAGTTATTGTAGCAGGTGATGGGATAGTAGGTTTTGTTAATGCATTTTGATAAAAACCGCGAGATGAATTGAATCTCCATTCCGTTTAAACATATGGTTGCAGCCTGGTTGAACTGGGAAGGCTTCTTTTTTTTATATTTTAATAAAAGGAGCGCGTCAATATCATTTTCCAACGCGGCATGCATGCCGTGAGCCTGGGCTGTGGGAGCTTTGGCATCGTAACCGATTCTTCCATAAACATAGGGATGGCAGATGGAATCGCCTATATAGTGACAAAGATAACCACAGAAATAGGCGAGGCCTTCAGCGCGCTGCTGTTTGGATGGAATCTCTCCCAGGCTGTCCAGATAACAGGAGAAAAAGTCCCGGATATGATGTTCATGCATATAAGAACCTACATTCCGGTAATCCCGGTGCCGGATAATCGGGATATTGTAAAAAAAGATATCTGGACCCTGAAGGCCCAACTGGTAAAGCCAGCGGTATTTGGCAATCGTGTATTTTAACTGATTGCCCGGCATGTCGTTAAATGCTTTCATTCCAAGGATGTAATGGGTAGTAAAGCCTGGCATGGTAAATTCTCTTTTCTTTTTTTATCGTATAATCCAGTAACGGCTCGGATCATTTTAAGTATATCACATATGGGGAAAAAATGCGAGAGGCGGTTTTATCAGTTGGCAGGTGATTTTTGGTTTGGAAAATTTACTTTTCGGGACAGCCAGAGAACGGCCAGAAGATTCGGATATACCATCAGCCCGTTCCATAAGTCGGAGATCATCCAGACAATCTCAAGGCGGCATACGCTTCCGATAAATACGGCTGTCAGATACAGAATCCAATACAGGCGGTTTTCCGATTCCGGGGAAAGCATAAAATGGTTTCCTCTCTTTAAGCATCCTGTAAAATAGGTAAATGTTTGTTTCCCCAGATAATACCAGGCGATGATTGTGGCAAAGGCGAACACTGCCATAGCCCCGGACACCAGTATTTTTCCCAGGATTCCCAGCCGTGCGGAAAAACAAACGGCGGTCAGCTCCGCTCCGTTGCTGCCGGATAAGACAATGTTTTTTCCGGTATTGCCATATCCAATACAAAGTATGACGAGCGCGGTTAAGGTACAGATGACAACCGTGTCAAAAAACACTTCAAACATTGCCCACATGCCCTGTTGCTGCGGAGTGGTGTCTTCCGCAGCCCCATGCAGCACGGCCAGGCTGCCAAGTCCGGCCTCATTGGAAAATACTCCCCGGGATAAGCCATACCGGACGCTGCGGCTTAAAAGAAAGCCGGATATTCCTCCGCCAACAGCCCGAGGGTGAAAGGCATCCTTGAATATCATGGCAAAGACTTCCGGGATAACGTCAAAACAGGAAAGGATCACAATCAGGGAAAAGAAAATGTAGATTCCTGCAGAAATGGGCATCAGACGCTCAGACACCTTGGAAATCCGCCGGATTCCGCCCAGAATGACGGCGCCTGTCAGCCCCGTGACGAGCGCTCCGCTGATCCAGGGAGGAAGGCCCGCCCCAAACTGGAGAGTTTCACTGATGGAATTAGATTGCACCATGCTTCCCATTCCCAAAGAGGATAAGACGGCAAACAAGGCATACAGGTATCCCAGTGCGGGCGCCTGCAGTCCACGTGCCATATACACCATAGGACCACACATCCATTCACCGTCTTCTTTGCGGTAACGGTATACCTGTCCCAGATAGGTCTCCGCATAGGCGGTCATCATTCCTGTTATGGAAGAGAGCCACATCCAAAACAGGGATCCCGGGCCTCCTGCTGTCAGCGCCGTGGCTACGCCCACAATGTTTCCTGTGCCGATGGTGGCGGCAAGAGCCGTGCAGGCCGACTGGAAACGGGTAATCCTTTTTGTGTCATCATGTGCCTGTGTTTCTGATTTCAGGATGCTTCCGGCGGTTTCTCCCCACCATTTTCCAAATTCCAGAAACTGGAAAAATCCGGATTTTAATGTAAACCAGATTCCTGTTCCCAAAAGCAATATCAGAGTCCATGGCCCCCATACAAGAAAATGAAGTGTTTCTATTGACGTTTTCATGCGAAATCCACCTGGATCTTTTTATCTCTATTTTATGAACGGACGCAGACGGTCTATGCACGGTTCTCCGGGAGTGTGAGGAGTGTTGTTAAAAGGGAATTTCAGGCCATGTTAAATTTTTTTGCCTTGACAAGTGCGGGGAAAATGAATATACTGAAAATAAATGAGAGGGAGTAGCTTGCACCCAAAAGCCGCGTTTTCCAAGCGTTTCATAACCGGCAGACAGGTGTTATGCGATATCGTCATCACGGTGAGTTATTTGGGGAGAATGCCAGCGGAAAAAGGCAGGCAGGGATCCGAGTAAGAGCAGCCCGGTACGCATATAATAAGCAAGACTTTTGTTGTATCTTTGTGGTACAGCAAAAGTCTTGCTTTTTTGTATATGGCAGAAATCCTGTAAAAGCAAAGATATCTGGCGTGCCACATCTGAAATGCCGCAAAAAGAGGAAGAGAGGGAAAACAATGAATGTAATGGTGTATGTAATGTTGGTAGTGGGGTTTGTGCTTCTGATCAAAGGAGCGGATTATTTTGTGGAGGCAAGCTCATCGGTTGCAAGGATGCTGCGTATACCCAGCATTATTATCGGTTTGACGATCGTTGCATTCGGAACCAGCGCGCCGGAGCTGGCAGTCAGTACAACGGCTTCCCTGGCAGGAAATAACGAAATTGCCGTGGGAAATGTGATCGGCTCTAATATTTTCAATCTTTTGGTGGTGCTGGGAGCCTGCGGTACGATTCATTCATTTAAGGTTCGTCTTCGCTGGGATTTTATTGCGTCAATCGCAACAGGGGTGATTCTGTTTCTGATGATTTTCCGGGACCGGTTTTTGAGCCGGACAGAGGCATTTATCCTTTTGGGGCTGTTTGCCGTATTTATGATCCTGACGGTGCGGGACGCGCTGATCAACCGGATCCAGGCTGAGGAAACTGCAGACACCCTGCCGCCTGCCCGCTGCCTGATTTATATTATCGGAGGTATGGCGGCCATCGTGTGGGGCGGTGATCTGGTAGTAAACTGTGCCAGCGAGATTGCCCTGGCATTTGGATTGAGTCAGACGCTGGTAGGGCTGACTGTGGTGGCATTGGGGACTTCCCTGCCGGAACTGGTGACTTCTGTGGTTGCCTCCAGAAAGGGAGAGAACGGGCTTGCGCTGGGAAATGTGATCGGCTCTAATATTTTTAATATTTTGATGGTTCTTGCCGTTTCGGCGGCAGTGAAGCCGATCGCGGTAAATTCCTTTGCGGTAATCGACGCCGTCTGTCTGGTGGCGTTCAGCCTGGCTACATTAGTCATGTGCCGCAGCAAGGAGCGTTTAAGCCGGGTGGAAGGCCTGGCTATGCTGGGGATGTATGCCGTTTATCTGGTATATATCTGTATACGTTGATACAAAATGGGAACAAAAAGAAGAAAGGATGACAGCAGAAAAGGCCTCTTCGTCACGGGAGGCCTTTTCTGCTACAGTTTTATAAGAGGTTAAAAAGGGAGGAGAGCTGATAGTCCTGTATCAGCTCGAGTATTATGAAAAAAATCTTATAAGCATATCATATATACGGCATTGATGGTTGCTTACAAGACATAGTATAAGCAGAAAACATGAAGAAATCGTGATGTTTGTGTAAAAGGTTTTTGAATGAATTGTGAACGAAAAATGAACAGAAACGCATAGAATAACTTCAGGTTATGCAATGAATTCCAATCTCGTATATATTTTCTAAATAAATTCCTAATCAAATGTTGAAAAATGAAAGCAAATGCGATAATATGATAGGAAACGCAGAAATTGAGAAGAAAAAAGAGGTGGCAGGCAATGGATTGCAGGATAGTAACGATTCCGGGGGACGGGATTGGGCCGGAGATCGTCCGGGAAGCATGCAAGGTATTGGATAAAACAGCACAGGTTTACGGACATTCTTTCCAGTATACAGAAGTGCTGATGGGAGGATGTTCCATTGACGCGCATGGAGTTCCTCTGACAGAAGAAGCTCTTGAGACGGCCAGGCAGAGCGATGCGGTATTGTTAGGAGCAGTGGGGGGGAATGTAGGCAATTCCCGGTGGTATGATGTGGCGCCGGGGCTGCGGCCGGAGGCAGGCCTTTTGGCTATACGCAAAGGACTTAACCTGTTTGCCAACATCCGTCCGGCATATCTGTATCAGGATCTGGCGGAGGCGTGTCCTTTGAAGAAGGAGATCATCGGCGATGGATTTGATATGGTGATTATGCGGGAACTGACAGGCGGGCTCTATTTTGGAGAACGGCATACGGAAGAAGTGGACGGAGTGCTTCAGGCCACGGACACCCTTACATATAATGAAAATGAGATTCGCCGGATCGCCGTGAAGGCTTTCGATATTGCGAGGAAACGGAGAAAGTTTGTGATCAGTGTGGACAAGGCCAATGTATTGGATTCCTCCAGGCTGTGGCGCAAGGTGGTGGAAGAAGTGGCAAAGGATTATCCCGACGTGAGGCTGGAGCATATGCTGGTAGACAACTGTGCCATGCAGCTTGTGATGAATCCCGGTCAGTTTGATGTGGTGCTGACAGAGAATATGTTCGGAGATATCTTGTCAGATGAGGCCAGTATGATTACGGGTTCCATAGGAATGCTGTCGTCTGCAAGCCTGAACGAGGGGAAATTTGGCATGTATGAGCCCAGCCATGGTTCCGCGCCGGATATAGCAGGCAGGGATATCGCCAACCCGATTGCTACGATCCTTTCAGCGGCCATGATGCTTCGGTATTCATTTGACCTGGATAAAGAGGCGGAGGCCATCGAAAAAGCAGTCCGAAAGGTGCTGGCAGAGGGATGGCGCACATCTGATATTATGGCAGAAGGCTGCAAAAAAGTGGGGACTGCTCAGATGGGCGACCTGATCGCGGCGCAGATCTGACAGGATTTTAAGATTCATACCAGCCAATATACTTATAGTTTAATTTAAATGAAAAAAGGAGAGCTTATATGAGAAGCGATAATGCAAAATCGGGAATACAGCAGGCACCGGCGCGATCTCTGTTCCGTGCTCTGGGATACACGGAGGAGGAGCTGGCAAGGCCGCTTATCGGCGTGGTCAGTTCTTATAATGAGATCGTTCCGGGACATATGAATCTGGATAAGATCGTGGAAGCGGTAAAGCAGGGAGTGGCAATGGCAGGCGGAACCCCTATTGTATTTCCGGCCATTGCAGTTTGCGATGGGATTGCCATGGGACATATCGGGATGAAATATTCCCTGGTGACAAGAGATCTGATTGCAGACTCTACAGAATGTATGGCGCTGGCCCATCAGTTTGACGGCCTGGTGATGGTGCCTAACTGTGATAAGAATGTGCCGGGGCTATTGATGGCAGCGGCCCGTCTGAATATTCCCGCCGTATTTGTCAGCGGAGGCCCCATGCTGGCAGGCCGGGTGAAGGGCGAGAAAAAGAGCCTTTCCAGTATGTTTGAGGCAGTGGGCGCTTATGCGGCGGGAACCATGACAGAAGAGGATGTGGAGGATTTTGCCGATAAGGTATGCCCTACCTGCGGTTCTTGTTCCGGTATGTATACGGCGAACAGTATGAACTGCCTGACAGAAGTGCTCGGTATGGGGCTTAGGGGGAACGGAACCATTCCGGCAGTCTACTCAGAGCGGATCCGTCTGGCCAAGCATGCCGGTATGGCGGTGATGGAGATGGTGGAGAAGAATATCTGTCCGAAGGATATCATGACAGAGGCGGCTTTCAGGAATGCATTGACCATGGATATGGCTTTGGGCTGCAGTACGAACAGCATGCTGCATCTTCCTGCCATTGCCCATGAGGCCGGGGTGGAACTGAATGTGGATATTGCCAACGAGATCAGCGCAAAGACTCCGAACCTGTGCCATCTGGCTCCCGCAGGGCCTACTTATATGGAAGACTTAAATGAGGCCGGCGGTGTTTATGCAGTGATGAATGAGATCAGCAAACTGGGGCTTTTGAACCTGGATTGTATGACTGTCACCGGAAAGACCGTAGGCGAAAATATTAAAGGCTGTGTAAACAAGAATCCCCAGGTTATCCGCACCGTGGAGAACCCCTATTCCGCCACCGGCGGGATTGCCGTGCTGCGGGGCAATTTAGCGCCGGATTCCTGCGTGGTCAAACGTTCTGCCGTGGTGCCGGAGATGCTTCAGCATGAAGGCCCGGCGAGGGTATTTGACAGCGAAGAAGATGCTATCGCTGCCATAAAGGGAGGAAAGATTGTAGCAGGTGACGTGGTGGTGATCCGCTATGAAGGGCCAAAAGGCGGGCCGGGCATGAGAGAGATGCTGAACCCCACTTCCGCCATTGCAGGAATGGGACTGGGGGCATCTGTGGCGCTGATCACGGACGGACGTTTCAGCGGGGCATCCCGCGGCGCTTCTATCGGCCATGTGTGTCCGGAGGCGGCGGCCGGCGGCCCGATCGGCTTAGTGCAGGAAGGCGACATTATTTCCATAGACATTAATGCCAACACCATTAACATGAAAGTGTCCGACCAGGAACTGGCGAAACGCCGTGAGGGATGGATCCCGAAGAAAAAAGAGGTTTCCGGTTATTTGAAACGTTATGCCGAACAAGTGACCAGCGCCGATAAAGGCGCGGTCCTTAAAGGAAATTAATAAAATGGATTTACGGCCCCATGCCAATACAGAGAACAACATAGAAAAGGAGTTTTCATAATGTCAAAAACCAACACCCCAGAAACGCACTTCCCCCAGCCAGCGCCGGAACCTGTTGTGTTGA
This sequence comes from uncultured Lachnospiraceae bacterium, assembly GCA_949840805.1. Taxonomy (GTDB): domain Bacteria; phylum Bacillota; class Clostridia; order Lachnospirales; family Lachnospiraceae; genus Brotaphodocola. The sequence continues at coordinate 16,175 of CATKXR010000054.1, forward strand.
ACGGTTCTGAGATACTGATTGAGTGCCTGAAAGAACAGGGAGTGAAGACCGTCTTCGGTTATCCGGGCGGTGCAATTTTGAACATTTACGATGCACTCTACAAGCATCAGGGAGAGATCACCCATGTACTTACATCCCATGAACAGGGCGCGGCCCATGCGGCGGACGGATATGCAAGAGCAACCGGGAAGGTGGGCGTCTGTCTTGCCACTTCCGGTCCCGGCGCCACCAACCTGGTGACGGGGATTGCCACGGCATACATGGATTCCATTCCGGTGGTGGCCATTACCTGTAATGTAGGCGTGAACCTGCTGGGAAAGGACAGTTTCCAGGAGATCGATATTTTAGGCGTGACCATGCCCATTACCAAATATAACTTTATTGTCAAGGATATCCGGAAGCTGGCTTATGTGGTGCGCAGAGCCTTTGCCATTGCCCAGAGCGGCCGTCCGGGTCCGGTACTGATTGACATTACCAAGGATGTGACAGCAGACACCTGCGAGTATACGCCTGTGGCGCCGGAGCCGGTGGAGAGGCAGAGCGATACGATCCGGGAGGAAGATATTGAGACTGCATTGGAGATGATCCGGAATGCCAGGAAGCCCTTTATTTTTGTGGGCGGCGGCGCGGTGCTTGCCAATGCCTCGGAAGAGCTGCGTACCCTGGCACACAGGATCCAGGCGCCGGTGGCAGATTCCCTGATGGGAAAGGGAGCTTTCGATGGCACCGATGAAATGTATACGGGCATGGTAGGAATGCATGGAACCAAGACTTCCAATTACGGTATTACGGAATGCGACCTTCTGATCGTGGCCGGAGCCCGTTTCAGCGACCGGGTGACAGGGAATGCATCCAAATTTGCCCAGAATGCAAAAATTCTTCACATTGATGTGGATCCTGCGGAGATCAATAAGAATATCCGCAGCCATGCAAGTATCATTGGGGATCTGAAAGTGGTGCTGCGCAGGCTTAATGCCCGTCTGGATCCCATCAATCATGACGAATGGGTAAACCATGTGGAGCGCATGAAGGATATGTATCCTCTGCGGTACGATAAGAGTGTGCTGACAGGCCCCTACATTATAGAGACCATCTATGATATGACCAAGGGAGATGCCGTTATTGTCACGGAAGTCGGGCAGCATCAGATGTGGGCGGCCCAGTATTACAAATATAAAAAGCCCAGGACTTTTCTGACATCAGGAGGGTTAGGAACCATGGGATATGGCCTGGGAGCCGCCATGGGCGCCAAATTGGGCTGCCGTGACATGGGAGAGCCGGACAAGATGGTGATCAACATTGCAGGAGACGGATGTTTCCGGATGAATATGAATGAGATCGCCACGGCAGTCCGCTACAACATTCCCGTGATTCAGGTGGTTATCAATAACCACGTACTGGGAATGGTCCGCCAGTGGCAGACCTTGTTCTACGGGAAGCGTTATTCGCATACTGTATTAAACGATGCGGTGGATTTTGTAAAGCTGGCAGAGGCCATGGGGGCTAAGGCGTACAAGGTCAGCAGCCGGGAGGAACTTCGTCCGGCACTGGAGGCGGCCTTTGCGCTGGGAGCGCCGGTAGTCATTGACTGCCAGATCAACTGCGATGACAAGGTGTATCCGATGGTATCGCCGGGGGCGCCCATACAGGACGCTTTTGACGATACGGATCTGAAGATAAAGTAAAATGCAGCCAGGCTCCCAAAAGGGGCCGGCAGTAGCAAAGCAAGCAAGAAAATGAGGAGGAAAAATCAATGGGAAGAGTGTATAACTTTTCAGCAGGCCCGGCTGTGTTGCCGGAGGAGGTTTTAAAGGAAGCAGCAGAAGAGATGCTGGATTACAAAGGCACCGGCATGTCGGTGATGGAAATGAGCCATCGGTCCAAGGCGTTTGAGGGGATCATCCAGGAAGCGGAGGCGGATCTCAGGGAATTGATGAATATCCCGGATAATTATAAAGTGCTGTTTTTGCAGGGCGGCGCGCATCTGCAGTTTTCCATGATTCCGCAGAACCTGATGAAGAATAAGGTGGCAGATTATATTATCACAGGCCAGTGGGCTAAAAAGGCTTTTAAAGAAGCACAGAAATACGGAAAAGCTGTGGCAGTGGCCTCCAGTGAGGACAAGACCTTCAGCTATATTCCGGATTGTTCCGACCTGCCGATTGACGATGACGCGGATTATGTATATATTTGTGAAAACAATACTATTTACGGAACCAAGTTTAAGACTCTGCCTAACACCAAAGGAAAAACCCTGGTGGCAGATGTTTCCTCCTGCTTTTTGTCCGAGCCGGTGGATGTGACAAAATACGGCGTGATCTATGGCGGCGTGCAGAAGAACATCGGACCTGCAGGCGTGGTGATTGTGATCATCCGTGAGGATCTGATCACGGAGGACGTGCTGGAAGGGACTCCTACCATGTGCCAGTATAAGACCCATGCGGATGCCAAATCTCTCTACAATACACCACCTGCTTATGGCATTTATATCTGCGGCAAGGTATTCAAGTGGCTGAAGGCAAAAGGCGGCCTGGCAGCGATGAAGGAATATAATGAGAAGAAAGCAAAGATCCTTTATGATTTCCTGGATGAGAGTAAGTTATTTAAGGGGACTGTGGTGAAAGAGGACCGCTCCCTGATGAATGCTCCTTTTGTGACAGGAGACGCGGAGCTGGATGCACTGTTTATCAAAGAAGCTGCCGCAGCAGGGTTTGTAAATCTGAAAGGCCACAGGAGCGTAGGAGGTATGCGGGCCAGCATCTATAATGCCATGCCGATAGAAGGCGTGGAGAAGCTGGTGGAATTTATGAAAAAATTTGAGGAGGCACATCAGGCATGAGAACCATTCATTGTTTAAACGCGATTTCCAAGTATGGCTTGGGATTTTTGACAGAGGACTATAAGCTGACCGATGATGTGAATGAAGCTGAGGGAATTCTGGTACGGAGCGCTTCCCTGCACGAAATGGAATTTTCCGATTCCCTGCTGGCAGTGGCCAGGGCAGGTGCAGGCGTGAACAATATTCCACTGGAAGATTGTGCAAAATCCGGAATCGTAGTGTTCAACACCCCGGGAGCCAATGCCAACGGTGTGAAGGAACTGGTGCTGGCAGGGCTGATGCTGGCAAGCCGTGACATTATAGGCGGGATTGCCTGGTGCCAGGAGAACAAGGATGACGAGAATATCTCAAAGACCGTGGAGAAAAGCAAAAAGGCTTTTGCCGGCGGAGAGGTCAAGGGCAAAAAGCTGGGAGTTATCGGACTGGGGGCGATTGGCGCCGAGGTAGCGAACGCGGCAGCAGCGCTGGGGATGGAGGTATATGGCTATGATCCTTATATTTCCGTCAATGCGGCATGGATGCTGTCCCGGGATGTAAAGCATATTACCAGTGTGGATACCATTTATCAGGAGTGTGATTTTATTTCCATTCATGTGCCGCTTATGGATTCAACCAGGGGTATGATCAACCAGGAGACCTTTGCCAAAATGAAGGACGGAGTTGTGGTGCTGAATTTTGCCCGTGATCTGTTGGTCAACGACGATGATATGGCGGCTGCCCTGGCTTCCGGCAAAGTGAAAAAGTATGTAAGCGATTTCCCCAATCCCAAGGTGGTGAAAATGCCGAATGCCATTGTGATTCCTCATTTAGGCGCGTCCACGGAGGAGTCAGAGGATAACTGCGCCAAGATGGCGGTTATGGAGCTGATGGATTATTTGGAGAATGGAAATATCCGCAATTCCGTCAATTATCCGGCCTGCGATATGGGTGTGTGCAAGACAGAGAGCCGTGTGGCGGTCATGCATTTGAATGTGCCTAATATGATCGGCCAGGTAACGGGAATGATGGCATCCTGCGGAATCAATATTTCGGATATGACCAACAAGAGCCGGGAAAAATATGCGTATACCCTGATGGATCTGGACAAACAGCCGGATGAAGAGACGATTAAAAAGCTGAGGGGCATTGATGGAATTTTACGGGTGAGGGTGATCAAGTAAGCCCGCAGTATAAATTCTATGGATCATTTTTGACTGAAAGAAGGAGAACCGATATGGCCAGGATAAGACCATTCCGGTGTATCCGTCCCAATAAGGAAGCGGCGCCTAAGGTGGCGGCGCTTCCTTATGACGTTTACAACCGGCAGGAAGCAAAAAGAGAAGTAGAGAAAAATCCGCAATCGTTTTTGGCAATAGACCGGGCAGAGACACAATTTTCTGATGATGTGGATCTCCACTCTCCAAAGGTTTACGAAAAAGCAAAGGAGCTATTGGAGAAATGGCAGAAGGATGGGATTTTAATAGCAGATGACACGGAATGCTATTATGTATATGAGCTGACAATGGATGGGCGCAGCCAGGCAGGGATTGTGGCATGTGCTTCTGTAGATGACTATTTGAACAATGTGATCAAAAAACATGAGAACACAAGAGAAGATAAAGAACGGGACCGAATCTGCCATGTGGATGTGACAGACGCCCATACAGGACCGATTTTCCTGGCATACCGCTCTGATAAAGAGCTGAATAAGATCGTGGACGAAGTGAGAAACCAGGAAGCATTATATGATTTTACGGCAGAGGACGGAGTGCGGCATCGGGTGTGGAAGGCTGCAGATACAGACGCAGATTCCAGGACAGACAGAATCCGTACACAATTTGAACAGATGGATGCGGTCTATATTGCTGACGGCCATCACCGGGCGGCATCGGCCGTAAAGGTGGCATTGAAGCGGAGACAGGAAAATCCCGGCCACAGCGGCCAGGAACCATACAACTTCTTTTTGTCGGTACTGTTTCCGGACGATCAGTTGATGATCATGCCTTACAATCGGGTGGTGAAGGACTTAAACGGACGAAGCAGCCAGGAATTTTTAGAAGAAATAAAAGAGCGGTTTGAAGTCCGGGTATGTGGAGGCAGGGAAGAAAGCGAATCCCGGGAAGATGCCGGCCACGGCACACAGGCAGGAATCAAAGCGCCGGAGAAGGAACCGAAGATGCGCCATCACATAGGAATGTATCTGGCAGGGCGATGGTACGAGCTGACAGTGAAGCCGGAAAATATTCCGGATGACCCGGTAAAGGGGCTGGATGTGTCTGTTTTACAGGATATTCTGTTGGCGCCGGTGCTGGGGATCGGAGATCCCAGGACAGATGAAAGAATTCAATTTGTGGGAGGGATCCGAGGGCTTTCCGAGCTGGAGAGGCTGGTGGATGGAGGAAAAGGGGAGGTGGCCTTCGCCATGTATCCGACCTCGATCCAGGAGCTGTTTTGCGTAGCAGACGCAGGGCTTTTAATGCCGCCGAAATCCACATGGTTTGAGCCAAAGCTGCGGAGCGGGTTGTTTATTCACAGGCTTTCTTAGGATACAGGCAGTACCAGAGAAGGCAGAGGTAGGAATTATGTTTTTTATTATGGGAATCAACCAGGGAACAAAGAAATTGAATTTTGACCAGCTTGTCGTTTGCGGCAACTGCGGACGGTATGGACATCTGGAGGTATATCTGGCATATTCCTGTCTGAGCCTGTTTTTTATCCCCGTTTTTAAATGGGGCCGCAGCTATTTTGTGAGGACAAGCTGTTGTAATAAGACGGTCCCTATCGATTATGAGCTGGGGAGGAAGATAGAGGCAGGACAGGTGACGGTCTTGCCAGAGAACATCATTCCGGATACCTTTCAGCAGAAAAATGGCATGAAACGCTGCAGGCATTGTGGTTTCGAGACCATGGAAGACTTTCAGTTCTGCCCGAAGTGCGGAGAAAAACTGGAATTGTAGTGGAAGCAAGATATAAGCGACAGAGAACAGGACACAAGGATAAAGGGGAATTCGTTATGATGTTTTCAAAAAGGGATCTGCTTAAACTGCTGGGACCTCTTATTGTGGAGCAGATTTTGGCTGTGCTGGTAGGTATGGTGGATGTGGTGATGGTGGCTGCAGTAGGTGAAGCGGCAGTGTCCGGTGTGGCTTTGGTGGATTCCATCAGCATTTTGATCATCCAGCTATTGGCGGCGCTTGCCACAGGCGGCGCAGTAGTATGTTCCCAGTATATCGGAAAACAAAGGCTGGAATTGGCATGCCATAGTGCGGGGCAACTGATACTGATCACCATGGCTTGTTCATCATTGTTTGCCGGAGCCGCCCTTTTGGGAGGACGGCGCCTGCTGGAGCTGATTTTTGGTCAGGCAGAGGAAGCAGTGATGAATAATGCCGCTGTATATTTTCGGATTACGGCATTGTCCTACCTATTCCTGGCCCTGTATAATTCCGGGGCGGCATTATTCCGCTCTATGGGAAATTCGAGGGTGTCCATGATGGTATCTTTCGTCATGAACGGAATGAATATAGCCGGAAATGCCGTCTGCATCTATGGCCTTCATATGGGAGTGGAGGGAGTGGCGATTCCCACATTGATTTCCCGGGTTGCGGCTGCTGTTTTAATGGGATGTCTGATCACCAGGAGGGACAATGTGATTCACATTTCGGGTATTCGGGATTTGCGTCCCAACCAGGAGATGATGAAAAAGATTATGGGGGTAGGAATACCCAGTGGCCTGGAAAACGGGATGTTCCAGTTCGGGAAGATTGCCCTGCAAAGCCTGGTTTCCACACTGGGTACGGCGGCAATTGCCAGCTTCGCGGTGGCTTCCAATCTGGTCACGCTTCATTATCTGCCGGGGAATGCGTTGGGACTGGGGCTGATTACCATTGTAGGACAGTGCGTGGGCGCCGGAGAGTATGAACAGGCAAAACAGTATACAAAGAAGCTGATTTTGGCTAATTACGGATTGGTGTTTGTTATCTGCGGGATTATGGCGGTTTTCAGCCGTCCGATTGTGGGAATTTACAATATGTCGCCAGAGGCATCCGAACTGGCCCGCAGGATGATTTTGCTGCATACCTGCGGGATGGTGGTGTGGCCTTTGGCATTTGTGCTGCCGAATACCCTGCGCGCAGGCCTGGATACCCGGTTTACTATGGCTGTGTCTGTTTTTTCCATGTGGGTTTTCCGGATCGGATTTGCTTATTTGTTTGTGAAGGTGTGGAATGTGGGAGTTATGGGAGTGTGGCTGGGGATGTTTATTGACTGGATTTTCCGGGCGGTGGTATTTGTGGCGCGGTTTCGTGGGTTTGCATTGCGGGTGAGGCAGGTGTGAGGGCGGAAGTTAGCAGTTGCAAAGGTATCATTTTTGGGTGTAAATGTTGAGGATATAATACTTTAACAAAACTAATAACTTTTGCATAAGTAACAGGAACAAATCTGCCTTTATCATACAGGTTTGTTCCTGTTTTGTATAGGTACGGACCATCTATCGTTTGCAATGAAAGAGAGGTATTTATTCAAAACGGATTACTACAACATCTTCTATAATTTGAATGCTTCCTTCATCCGGATAAACGGGAAACTCTGGCGGGAGTTCTGGTCCGACAGAAGTAAGGCTTCCATTCCATCCCATATAATTTTTTAAAAAACCAGGTAATGCCCAGCCGCATACATAATCGAGAGATACAAGCTGTCCAAAATCCATGCCATAATTGTCACTGACAGAAGGAAGATCCGGCTGATCCCCGATAATATAAAGAGGCATTTCCGTGCGGTATCCTTCCAGGGATTCAATTTTTGTGATTATACGGTTCCAAACTGTAATATTTTGTTCAATTACGTGATGGCTTGTCCTATATACACCATTGCTGTACCATCCCCAAAGTAAAACCATAATTCCCATGATAAAGAATACGGTATGTTTTTGGATGGAAGAACAGATAGTTTCTGAGAAAAACAGAGGAAGAAATAAAAAGATGGCAACTGTTCCATAAAGCATGGCGGCATATACCATGGATTTATCTCCGCCAACCATAAAAAATATTAAATTTGCAGCCAGAGGAAGAAGCAATAGTAATAAGGACAACAGTATTTTTCCGGATAAAACAGACGGCGTTTTTTTATAAAGGCGGATAACAGCAACCAAAGCGAGAACGTAGTATATCAGGATGAATATTCGCAATATAGGGGGGGTACTAAGTCCATAAAAATTTTTAAGCGGCAAAACCAGAAGCAGTCCATAAGAGTAAACAGCAGACAGGCATAATTTACCCAGGGAAGGGATGTTTGTCATTTGATTGATTCCTTTGTAACTGCTTAAACTTACATGAAAAAGCGAGCAAAAAAATTTGGTAAAAATAAAATACAGGATTAGTCCCAAAAGAACAGTGGCTCCGCAAAAAATAACAGAACGGACGACCTTTTGAGAAGAATGACCATTGACAAGCATTTTTATCCAAAACAATACCATAATGGCACAGGAAAAAGGAAGATATGCCTGATAGATTCCCAGAGACAGAGAAAGGAAAAGGGATGCAAGCAGGCAGAAAGGCACCGTTTCCTTCACACAAAGTACGGCAGCGCTGACAGCGAGCAAAAGGCTGAACATATTAAAATGGAAGGTGTAGCCATATAAGGCCATAGAGGTGGTTGCCGGAAATACGAGCATTAAAGCAGTGACAAACACAACAGCAGCCTTCGATCTGATTTGAAGCATGTAAAGGATTAAAAAGGCGGAGCAGGCAATAAAAAAGAAACCGGTAAGCAGATTAAACCAGGGAAGAAAATAAACATTGCCAAACAGGAGCCGACATATTTTTACCAATATGTCTAAAAACCAACGTCCGGAGGATGTACCTGCGCCTGCATAGCCGGAGATGATCCCCATGGTATCATTGTTTCCGGTCAGATTTGCCATGGCATATCCATGAAAGCAGAAAACGCAGAGGAAAAAGGACCAGAAAATACTTTTTCCATAGAGATGAAAATATGATTTAGGTGAAATGTGTTGATTCATAGTTATATTTTCCTCCTATAACTTTGTTTGTTTAGAGTATAGTTTAGTGCGGATGACAAGAAACTTATCTTCAATCTGCCTTTAGCCAAACCGAATAATTGGTTTCATTCCCGGAGCCGGTTTTCATTATAAAAGTTTCTTTTCTGTCTAATTTATGAAATAAATTATTGGACAGCACTTTATTGAAGACAGAATCCTTATATGGAAGATTCATTATGGATTGCAATTCATAGATATTATCATCATTTCCTCCAGGAGCGTAAACAATTTTATTGATATCTTCGAAATGGTTTATTGCCAATTTAATACAATAATCTATAAAAAAATAATCAATTAATAAATCATAATGTGTGTTATAACGTTCCAGTATATTGTAACAAAATCTGAATAATTTTAAATTGCATCCACCAATGAGAAAGCCACTCCATTCACCTTTTGATATAAAACGGTTATCAGCAACAGGATAACGGTTGCTATAAAATTCTTTATCCCAGATTTTTTCAGGAATGGGGTGCGATACATATATTGTTGCATCAATCCATAATCCGCCATAGTTAGAGAGTAAGCCCATCCGCAGGATATCACTCAGGTGTGTCAGGGTTATGAAACCGCGTTCCACTTTATTGATAATAACCGGATCTATTTGCAACCAATCCATATAATTATTTTTATCAAGGATAATTAAGGTTTTGCTTGGCGGGCAATTTGCCTTGATAGAAGAAATACATTTTTTTACTAAAGGGGGAGCATTTTCTAATCCTTGCCACCAGAAAACCCAAAGAAAAGAATTGTCTTCTGGTGGTATTTTTTTGGCAGGTAAAGTTTTGTAATGTTTTATAATATTTTTGTACTGCGCCTCAAGATATTTAAGGATTAGGTGATGCCGGAAATTTAAGACAAGTCCGTTAGGAATACGCAGTTTGTTAAAGACATCTAAAACGAAATTGATTAGTGCTATCATTGGTGAAAATGATTTTGCAAATTTGATATATAATTTTATTTTTTCCATATATTCTCCTTAAACTAATGTGGTGAAGAATTTCATTATAGCATGGTTTGACGGGGATGACAAGTTTTGCGTTTTTCAAAACGGCGCATAGTAAATTTCGTGGAAATAAACTTCTTAATATTAGCCGCAAATTTCCTGCCGGGACATGTAAAAATTGTAAGTTGCGGAATCATTTAATCAATGATATACTGGAAACATTGTAATAAGTGAAGATAATGTCAGGAAAACACAAAATATGAGACATTATGGGAAGACAAAGATAGGAATAAATTGGCATTAGTAAAAGGTTGGCAATATGAAAAATTTGATTACTGTAATAATGTGTACTTATAATGAAAAACAAAAGGAGTTGGAACAGGCGATTCAATCGATATTAGGACAGACATACTCTTATTTTGAATTAATAATCGTTCTGGACAACCCGGATAATCAAATGATTCAGGATGTCGTCTATCAATATGCAAAAACAGACAAAAGAATTCGTGTAATCGCAAATAAAAAAAACATAGGGGTAGCGAAAAGCAGCAACCGGGCATGGAAGGCGGCAAAGGGGGAATATATTGCTAAGATGGATGCAGATGATATAGCGGCGCCTCAGCGTTTGGAATTAGAATGGAAGATTTTATCAGAAAAGAATCTTGATTTTATTGCTGCGTCTAAAAGGAATATTAACGAAAATGGAGAGAATAAAGGAGAGTTTGTAAATGCGCTGAATATCAGCCAGCTAAAACAACTTTTACCCTGTGATAATTTGGTGACTCAGTCTACTGTATTAATGAAAAAATCTGTTCTTGAAGAATTGGGCGGTTACATGAATCTGCCTTCTTGTGAAGATTATGACCTGTGGCTGCGGATGCTGTGCAGGGGATACAAGATGGAGATTATCCCTGATATTTTGGTGGATTATCGGGTCAGAGAAAACAGCATTACCCGCAATGATTATTATAAACAATACTTATCAGATTGTTTTGTGCGCAGCATGTACCGTTCACATAAAAGAAGTTCTGAACTTTGGAATATTCGCGATTTTCATCATTATTTGCAATACAGAAAACCTTCCGAAAAGAAGAGGCTCCGTTTTAATCACGCATATAGCCTGTACTATCAGGGAATGGAGGCAAGAAAGACAGGAAGGTATGGAAAAGCCCTTATTTATATATTAGCGGGAATACTTCAAAATCCAAATGTATTGGTGTTGTTTGTTCGAAAATTAATATTTCATATTCGAAAACGGATCATAATTAAATTAGGAAGATAGGCAAAAGGAGAACGCTTATATGAAAAGGAAACATATTTGTTTGATTAATTATGATATGTGCCATTGGGGGGGAGTGGAGCAGGTAATTGAGAATATGGGACTGGCATTGCAGAAGGAGTATAAAATATCTATTATCAGCTTATGTACAGGTTTTCTTAAAACATATGAGGGAATTGATTGCCATACTATCATTAACAGGAAAGCCCGGGTAAGAGAAATTTTAATTCAGGGATACTTTAAACTGGTTCGGACAATAAACAGGAACCACGTAGATATTATAATGGTATGCGGCCCTTGTGCCGGAACGATTGTAGCGTTAGTAAAACCATTTATTAAGGCAAAAATAATATTTGCAGATCATTTAAACCTGCGGGGCTCCTGGGATAACAAACCTATTTGCCGTATGCTTTATTGGAATTCCAAAATGTCCGATTATACGGTAACGCTGACAAAGCAGAACAGGAACGATTATATAAGATATTTTCACATTTCTCCGAAGAAAATATGCTATATTTATAACTGGATTGACGAACAGGTATTTAAAACGGCACAGACATATCAGGCAGATTCCAAAAAAATCATTACAGCAGGACGTTTGGAATATGAAAAGGGTTATGACCGGTTAATAGAGATTGCAAAAATTGTGCTTCCTCAGCACCCGGACTGGGAATGGCATATATATGGCGGAGGGGAGTTGGAAAAAACAATTGAACATAAAATCATGGATTGTGGTTTGGAAAAGCAATTGATTTTAAAAGGAATGTCAAAGAAACTTTTGGAAGAATATCATAATTATTCTATATTTGCATTAACATCCTATATTGAAGGATTGCCTTTGGTGTTGTTGGAGGCAAAGGTAAATCACTTGCCATCTGTCAGTTTTGATATATTAACAGGGCCTTCCGAGATAATTCAGGACGGGCATAACGGATATTTGGTTCAGGATGGGGACATATCCGCGTTTGCCAGGAGATTGGGTCAATTGATGGATAATGAAGGTCTTAGAGAATCTTTTTCCAGCCATGCCTGTGACAATATTGATAAATTTCGAAAAAGTAAAATATTAAGGCAATGGAAGTCATTATTTAACAGGCTTTTATCCTAAGGAGATGATATGGCGGTTTTTAGTGTGTTAATCCCGGTATATAATTCAGAAAAGTATATACAGGAATGTGTAAGATCCGTTCTGGACCAGACTTTTCAGAATTTTGAAATTATTTTGGCAGATGATGGCTCTACAGACGAATCAGGAAAGATTTGCGATCAGCTTTCATCTTGTGATAAACGAATAACAGTAATCCACCAAAAAAATCAGGGACCTGCCGTGGCCCGGATTGCTGCTTTTCAAAAAGCAAGAGGAGATTATGTTATTTATATGGATTCTGATGATTTATGGGATAAACAGCTTTTGGAAAAGATACAGGCAATTATAGAAAAACATGATTGCGATATTGTCACGTTTCGCTGGCGGTATATAGATCTTAAAGGAAAATACCTGGGAGAACTGCCGCCTGCGTATCCAAGAGAAAATGTGGTATATGATATAAGATCCGTTATAATAAAGTTTTTGACAGAAGAGGTTGAAAATTCGTTATGTAAACGTGCCGTGAGGAGAAATCGTATTGATTGTTCGCAGATTGCATCGTTATCCGGGATAAAAGATATCTATTTGGGGGAAGATATGGTGCAATCATTTATTATGATAAAAGATTGCAAAAATATGGTTTACCTGGATCAATCATTGTACTATTATCGTGTGAATCCTCACAGCCTGACGCATAATTTAGATATTAAACCAACTATTGATATTGCCAAGGCAAGGCAATATCTGCACATTATCATCAGGCAATCGAAATTTAATCAGCCTGAATACAGAAAAATGTTGGAGAAAAGTTTTTGGGAACGTTATCTGACCGATTTAGTAAATGTGGCAGCTTTATATGACATAAAAACATTAAAGAAAACAGTTCATGAAATTAAAAAGCTGGATATCTATAAGAGTACGAAGAAAAAAGTAAGAGGATACTCTCTTTCACTGAAACGGAAGATGTTATATTTTCTGGAGCAATCAGAATGGTGGACATGTTTCTGGCTGCTTGCCAGGATATATAAAAGATTGATTGGGAATAGGGGAATAGGTTAATATGTTATATCTCCAATATATTATTCAGAAGTGAAAACGCAAGGAGGAAATGAATTAAAGTGAATGAAATAAAAAAAGAGAGAGTCTGGATTGACTGGTTGGTGTATGGTCTTTTTATGATAATTGTTATGTCAGCTTATACTTCTGCTTCCAGATTTGTTAAATTAGTGAACCGAGGCAGCATGTTGACTTTTTTCATGCTTTTCATATTGTTTCTGAACCATATTGATTGGATACAGAAAATAAAAGATAAGGAAAAAGAATTGCTGGTTTGTCTGGCGGCGGGTATTTTGGTAATTATAAATATGTTTTTGGCAAAAGCAGGTCCGGGAGTAATCTTTGACATTGCAACGTTATTATTATCACTGTATTTGGTAGACAAAATAAATTTTGACGAAAAAAGTATATGGATAGTTACATTAGGTTTTTTTCTTATTTTCCTTTTTTGGATTAAAACAGATGGAAGCAGTTATAATCCAAATACGATAACAGTTATCGTATTTGAGGCCATCACTATTTCTGCATTAGGAGGGTCGGTGATTCTGTCCAAATGGAAAAAAGAATGGATTGCCTGCATTTATTTAATTGTTGCGTTTGTTGCGGTTGCCTGGCCCATGGCTAAAGAATTCCGGGGAAGAACGACCCTTGTGGCCATTCTTATTGTATCTGTTTTCCTGTTTTTGATACCTAAGGCAATCTGGAAGTTCAGAAAATTATATTATTGCCTGATCGGAGGAGTAGCAGCCGCATCTTACATAATACCATCTATATTCACTTATATATATTGGTTTTGTATTAAAAAACAAATGGATTTTCCGGCAAAACTGCGAATTTTTGGAGGCCGGGAGCCGGTATGGCTGCAATACATCGGAGCTTGGACCAAAGAGCCCTGGACAGGAATAGGAAATGATTATGTAGGAAAAATACCGAATTTGTTATTTAATAGTATTCATAATGGATTATTTCATATACTGGTGGTGTATGGAATACCGATATTTTTAATTACTTTGATTTTTTTTGGAATCAAATTGTCAAAAATAAAAACGGATGCCATGTCAATAACAAAAAAAATGGGCTTAAGCATAATGATTGCAATGATGTCCATGGCAGCAATGGAATCTTATATTGTCACTCCGTTTTCAAATGTGTTTTTCTTTTTTGTTCTCTTAATCATGTATAGAGAAAATGGTTAAAAGGTTGTAAATTTGAAGGCATGGATTGTGGATATATTGAAAGGGAAAGCGGTATGATGCAAAAGGGAATAAGAATGTTTCATTGGATTAAAGGGAAGCTCATAAGTCTGATTATTAAATATCTTCCTACGAAGAAAAACCGATTTTTATTTACCAGTTATGAAGGGCATTATTGTGACAGCCCTAAATATTTGTCGGAAGCAATACACAAGATGAACCATAATGTTGAGATAATATGGATTGTACGTAAGGATATGCTTCCGTTGTTACCTGCATACGTTAAAGGTATTGTTCATGAAGGTATAAAAGGGCGCATAAAGGTGATATGGTATAAAGGAACTTCTCGTGTATGGATTGATAACAGCACAGGAGATAAGGTGAGCAGTCTTGAAAGTAACCGTCCATGGGAATACCTGGAATTTAAGATAAACAGTTTTTTGCGTAATAAAGCAAACCAGCTATTGTTTTCAACATGGCATGGGACACCGCTGAAATGTATGGGGCGTGACCTGATTGATAATCGCCAGATTGATTATTCATGTAACCCTTTGGCGGCAACGATGGTTCACGGGAATGAATATACCTTGAAAATCATGGATCATCTTACATTCCGGAAATTTAATATGAAACTGTTGGGATCTCCAAGGAATGATGTGCTTTTTGAGAGCGATCCTCAAAAGAAAATGAAGATAAAACAAAAGCTGGGATTGCCGACAGACAAAAAAATCATCTTGTTTGCGCCTACCTTCCGCCATGACGGGGAACTCGAAAATAAAAATATTCAGAGAAGCGGGCTCAATCAGCTTTCAGAAATGAATTTTAACCAATTATTTGAATCATTGGAAAAAAAATTTGGTGGAGAATGGGTATTGGTCTGCAGGTTTCACTATTATTTAGATAAAATGATTGATTGGGACGGTTTGGAAGAACAATATTTCGGGAAAATTATAAATGGAAATAAAAATGATGAAATGTCAGAATATCTTGCATGTACAGACATTCTTTTGACAGATGCCAGTTCTTGTATGTTTGATTTTGCGATTACAAAGAAACCATGTATTTTGTATTTTCCGGATGTGGAATATTATGAGAAAAAGGAAAGAGGATTTTATTATCCCATTCGAAAATTGCCATTTCCATTGGCAGTTACATTCCAGCAGTTATTAGATACGATATCCGGTTTTGATTATGAGCCATATAAAGAAAATGTTGGAAAAATGATTGAGAAATTCGGATATGTAGACGATGGTCATTCCTCACGGAGAATCGCGGCATTTATTTTGAAAAAATGCTTTGGAAAGGACTGATTTTTTGGCAAAATTTGATATTAAAAAACGGTATCAGGCCTTGCCAGTTCATGTAAAAGCATCATTTTGGTTTTTGGTTTGTTCCGTTTTACAAAAAGGCATATCCACAATTACAATGCCGATTTTTACAAGAATTTCGACCAACGCAGAATTTGGCCAATTTAGTGTGTACAATTCATGGATGGGAATTATTTCCGTGTTTGTAACATTGAATTTATTTTATGGCGTATATGTACAGGGACTGATTAAATACGAAAATGAAAAAGATGCCTATTCATCTTCACTGCAGGGCTTAACCTTAACTTTAGTTGGATCCTGGACGTTGGTCTATTTGCTATTTCATAATTTTTGGAATCGGATTTTTTCGCTTACCACAGTGCAGATGCTTGCAATGATGTTAATGATCTGGACTTCTGCGGTATTCAGCTTTTGGGCCGCCGAGCAAAGGGTAAAATTAAATTATATACAGATGGTGGCGTTAATACTGATTGTATCAGTGGTAAGGCCGGCTGTTGCGATTTTATTTATCCTACATGCTAAAGATAAGGTGACGGCCAGGATTATCGGATTGGTGTTGGTTGATGTAATAGCATATACAGGTTTGTTTTTTGTACAGATGCGCAGAGGACGTGTCTTTTATTCTAAAAAATTCTGGAAATATGCTGTTAGATTTAATCTTCCTTTAATACCTCATTATCTCTCTAGTGTAGTATTAAGCAGTGCTGACCGAATTATGATTGATCGGATCGTGGGAGCAAGTGAAGCGGGAATATACAGCTTGGCTTACTCGGTTTCCTTGTTGATGTCATTGTTTGGGGCAGCATTGTCACAGACAATGGAACCATGGATGTATCAAAAAATTAAAGAAAAAAAGACAGATGAGTTTCCAGGAATTGCATATTTGACCTTGATGATTGTTGGTGGCCTTAATTTGTTGTTAATTGCCGCTGCTCCGGAAATCGTTACGATATTTGCACCAGCATCTTACCATGATGCAATTTGGGTTATTCCGCCAATCGCAATGAGTGTTTTTTTTACATACAGTTATGATCTGTTTGCAAAATTTGCTTTCTATTATGAAAAGACAAAATTTATCATGGCGGCAAGTGTAACTGCGTCTATTTTAAATGTTATTTTAAATGATATATTCATAACTCGATTTGGATATTACGCTGCGGGATATACGACATTGGTTTGTTATATCCTTTATATCTTTGGCCATTATTATTTTATGAAAAGAATTATAAATAAATATATGGGGGATATAACCGTATATAATGGAAAAAAGCTGATTGGAATCTCTCTTGGTTTTATGGCATCTGGTTTTATACTTATGGAATTATACAGAATGCCTGTTTTGAGATACCTGGTGATCCTATTTGTATGTGCAGTTGCGTTTTGGAAAAGAAAGCGTTTGACAGAAATCATTAATCAACTGGCTCGATTAAAGAAAAAAGGCTGAAGCAGCATTTTGCCATAAAAGCGGAAAGAAACGGTCTTATGTATTTATCGTAACACTATACACGGAGCAATATGATATACAAATCCAATTAAGGAAGGTATGAAGATGAAAAGAGTTATAACTTATGGGACATTTGACCTTTTGCATTATGGCCATATTAATCTTCTTAAAAGAGCAAAAGCTTTTGGGGACTATTTGATTGTGGTTGTATCGTCAGATGAATTTAACTGGAACGAAAAGCATAAAAAATGTTATTTTACCTACGAACAGCGGAAAATGCTGGTTGAATCTATTAGATATGTGGATCTGGTTATTCCTGAAGAAAGTTGGCAGCAGAAAAGATCGGATATGCATGAATATCATATAGATACATTTGTAATGGGAGATGACTGGGAGGGAAAATTTGATTTTCTTAGAGAAGAGGGGGTTGAAGTGGTATATTTGCCTCGGACGCCTGAAATCAGTTCTTCACAGATAAAGCATGATTTGTATGACGCAAATGCTATAGAATCAGAAAGTAAAACATCTCATGATGATATTAATACAGATCCGTAATTGTCAATGCGATTTGATTCATTAGGACAAGAGCTTTATTTTTTATAATCTATTTTGGTATGAAAAGGAATTATACCAGGAATATGTTATTACGGAAGGATCCCTACCAATGAAACACCCGCTTATTAAATACCTGGCCTGGCTCCCCGCCGTTTCCATTGCCATCGCCATTTTTATGTTTTCCGCCCAGCCAGCCGATGAATCTACAGTTACCAGTGACCGCACCAGTGAGATTCTTCTCTATATTGCAAATAAACTAAACATAATAGACCTGGATCACGAAAATCTGGAGCACCTGTGTGAGGTTATGTCCGCTCCGGTCCGAAAAAGCGCCCATATGCTGGAGTTTGCTGTTTTGGATCTTTCGGTTTTGTTTGCCTTGTCTCTTTGGGACATGCATGGAAGGAAACTTCTGCTGACGGCATTAGGGCTGACTTTTTTGTATGCCTGTTCTGATGAGATCCATCAGCTTTTTGTCCCCGGGCGGGCCGGGATGGTTCAGGATGTCATGATCGATAGTATCGGGCCGGCTGTTGTTACAGGATGTATCGCCTGTTTTAAAAAGTATCGGAGCCGATTTCGATGTTCGGGCAAATTTTTGTCTTGCAAATAGGACAGCTTTATGATATACTCCCATCTTTGACAGTAAAAACCCGTAGATTGCTTTAAAACAAGGTTTTCTACGGATTTTTTAGCTATCCAAAATGTAGCTATATATTATTACTTTTTCTTCTTTGATGCCCGTATTACTTT
>CATKXR010000055.1 GCA_949840805.1 uncultured Lachnospiraceae bacterium
TTTCTAACATTTCTTTATCAGAAAAAAGACTATATATCAAAACGAAACGGCACCGCTGGAAATCCCTGGTAGAATGGGCATTTCAACGGTGCTTTGTTTTGTTTGACTGTCAAAGATGGGATTATAGCGGATAATGGGGAAAAAGGGAACGGGGTTAAAAAAAATGTAAGGAACTGTTCAAAAATAACTTTTTAACAGTTCCTAAGAAAAGATAAGACAGATTCAAATATGTTCTGTTATGGCTTTGGCCCGGCGCACAAGTACCCGATTCAAGGTTTTCAGTTGGTAAAAGCCTGTTTTTTCAGCCGTTCTAAATCTTTATAAAAACCAGGATAAGAAATATTCACACATTCTGCCCCGAGAATCTCGGTTTCTCCATCAGCCAGGCAGGCTGCTACGGCAAAGGTCATAGCGATCCGATGGTCTGATTTACTTTCAAGGACCGCCCCGTGAAGAGGCTTTCCTCCGCGTATGATCATACCGTCCTCCGTCTCGGTCACGTCAGCGCCCATGGCAGACAGGTTGCGTACCATTACTTCTATCCTGTTGGATTCTTTTACCTTCAGCTCCGCGGCGTCCCGGATAACGGTCTCGCCCTCTGCAAAGCAGGCCATGGCAGCAATGACCGGAAGTTCATCGATCAGGGTAGGAATGACGGCGCCGCCGATCTCGATGCCGTGAAGGCTGCTGCTTTTTACCAGAATATCAGCCGTGGGTTCTCCGGCGTCCTGGTTTTCATTCAGCAAGACCAGATCCGCGCCCATGCTTTTACATACTTTTAAAATACCGTTCCGGGTAGGATTGATTCCTACATTGCGGATTAAAATCTCGGAGCCAGGCACAATCAGTCCTGCGGCGATAAAAAACGCCGCCGATGAGATATCGCCAGGCACCAGGATGTTCTGTCCGTACAGCTCCTCTGCGGGATGAATCACGGCTTTCGTGCCTTCCGTGCGGACATCAGCCCCGAAACAGCGAAGCATCAGTTCCGTGTGGTTCCGGGACACATAAGGTTCTGTCACTTGGGTGATCCCGTCTCCATAAAGGCCTGCCAGCAAAACGGCGGACTTCACTTGGGCAGACGCCACAGGTGAAGCATAGGAGACGGAGTGAAGCTTTGTGCCGGTAATCTCTAATGGAACACATCCGTTATCACGGAGGCTGCGAAGCTTCGCCCCCATCTGGGAAAGGGGAGTTATGATTCTCTTCATGGGACGTTTTTGTATGGATGCGTCTCCTGTCAGGGTGCAGGAAAAATCCTGTCCGGACAGGATTCCGCAGATCAGGCGGGCAGTGGTGCCGCTGTTGCCGCAGTCCAAGGTCCCGTCCGGTTTTTTCAGGCCCCTGAGTCCGTTGCCGTGTACCAGGACCGTATCGTTATGATTTTCGATCTCGATTCCCATCTGACGGAAACAGGCAATCGTGGAAAGGCAGTCTGCGCCCTGAAGAAAATTATGGATCTCCGTAGTGCCTTTGGCAATGGAGCCGAACATGACCCCGCGATGGGAAACGGATTTGTCCCCGGGAACCGTTACCTCTCCTTTAAGAGGGCCGCAGGAATAAAACTTCATAGATTCTTCCTCCCTTTATCGTATCAACTCATAATTATATTTTTTAAGCTGTTTCCAGGCCGCATTCATAGCTTCCTCCTCGTAAAAGGTGATCCGCAACGCGCCTTCACCGTGTTCCCGGTTATGGTTGATTCCTATGTTTTTAATATTGATTCCCCGCGCGCTTAAAATCACCGCAAGGGTAGAAATGGAACCTGGCTCGTCTACAATATCCACCGTGAAGGAATATTCCGGTTCAACAAGTCCCTTCGGCCCATCGGAAATAGAATTGCGGTATGCCCGGGACTGGTCAAAAAGCTCGTAGACGGTTTTCCCGTCCTTTTTATCCACTGCATCAAGAATCCTTTCCAGGGAATCGATATAGGTGCGCAGGATATCGCAGATCGGTTCTGTGTTGGTCATGCAAATCTGCTCCCACATTTCAGGAGAAGAGGAAGCAATCCGGGTAATGTCTTTAAAACCTCCTGCGGCCAGCCGCTTCATCCGTCCCTCTGGATCGTCCTGGTCCCGGACTAAGTTTACCAGGGTGGAGGCAATAATGTGGGGCAGATGGCTGATCGCCGCTACAATCTGGTCATGGCGGGAAAAATCCAGCACAAGGGGAATCGCCCCGATCAGCTTTGCAATGGCTGTCATCTCGTCTATGGATTCCCGCCGGGACAAAGGCGTGGGCGTGATAATATAGTAAGCATTTTCCAGCAGATGGTCGGAGGAATTTTCATAACCGGTCTTTTCAGAGCCGGCCATGGGATGGCCGCCTACAAAACAGCTTTCCATGCCAAGCCTGCGGACCGCCTGATGGATATCCGTTTTTGTGCTCCCCACATCTGTCACGATGGCATTTTCCTTCAGGAAAGGGCGTAGCTGGGAGAGATACCTTGCATTGTATTCCACGGGCGTACATAAAAAGATAATGTCACATTGATGAAAAGTCTCGTCCACGCCGTCCGGAATTATGTCCACAATTCCGTCTTTCTGAGCCTGCTCCAATTTGGAACGGGTTCTCATGTAAGCCATGATTTTAATATCTGGCCGGGCTCTTTTGATGCCTTTGGCGATGGAGCCGCCGATCAGCCCCAGGCCGATAAAGCCGATTACTCCGTCCGCCATCAGAAGCTCCTCCCCTCCAGGCCGGCGTAGGGGCGCAAAGATGCGGTCAGCTCCTCAAACTGGCCAAAAGTCAGGGACTGGGGGCCGTCGGAAAGGGCGCGGGCAGGATCCGGATGGACTTCGATCATAAGCCCATCGGCGCCTGCGGCGATAGCGCATTTGGCCAGGGGCGGCACATAGTCCCGGACTCCGGTGGCATGGCTGGGATCCACGATGACCGGAAGATGAGTTTTACTTTTAAGCACCGGAACGGCGCTGATGTCCAGGGTATTTCTGGTGGAAGTCTCATAGGTGCGGATCCCTCTTTCGCATAAGACCACGTTTTCATTGCCTTCCGACATGATATATTCTGCGGCATTGAGCCATTCATCAATAGTGGCGGAAAGCCCTCTTTTCAACAGCACAGGGATTCCTGCCTTGCCGGCTTCCTTTAAAAGCTCAAAATTCTGCATATTCCTCGCGCCGATCTGCAGCATGTCCACATACTTTACCGCGGTTTCGATGGCGTGATGGCTGGTGACTTCACAGATGACCGAAAGGCCGGTGGCTTCCCTGGCTTCCTTCATGTACCTTAATCCTTCTTCCTCCAGTCCCTGGAAGGAGTAGGGCGAGGTGCGGGGCTTGTAGGCGCCGCCCCGCAGGAAGCTGGCGCCGGCCTTTTTCACCGCAAAGGCGGTTTCTAAAAGCTGTTCCCGGCTTTCCACCGCGCAGGGTCCTGCCATGACAGTCAAGGTTTTCGGGCCGATAGAAGTAGTGCCTACCGATATAACGGAAGCATCGGGATGGAACTTCCGGTTGGCAAGCTTATAAGATTCGGTGACGGCGACTACTTTATCTACGCCGTCCGCAATCTCAAAATTAATGTCCCGAAGCCTGCCTTTATCGCCTACCACGCCTATGATGGTGACTTCATGGCCTACTGAGAGATGGACCTGGAGTCCTTTTTCTTCGATCTGGCAGGTGATATGGTGTATGGCTTCCTTTGAAGCTTTTGGTTTCATTATAATGATCATATTATTATCCTCACAAATAAATATTGATTGCCACCCGCTATTTTACTCCATTCCTTCCGGCTTGTCAACGCTTCTGTGCTTTAAACTTTAAAACTTTAAAGTAAGAATATTTCCGAGTCGTGTTTCTAACTATGGGTATGGCAGGAACCTCAAATAAAATATTTTGTGCAAAACACCTCTTTAGCTTGTAATTTTCAAACTTTTTTAGTAGAATATCATCATGGACAAAAATTGAGATACAGGAGGGAATTTTATGAACGTATATGGGACACAGCAAATCCGCAATGTCGCTTTGCTCGGCCATGGAGGAGCCGGCAAGACGACGGTGGCAGAGGCACTGGCACTGCTTACCGGCGTCACCAAGCGCATGGGGAAGGTGACCGATGGAAATACGATAAGCGACTATGATAAAGAAGAAACCAAGCGCCAGTTCTCTATTTCCACATCCCTGATCCCGCTGGAGTACAAAGGAGAGGATGGGCTGATCAAGATCAACCTTCTGGATACTCCCGGATACTTTGATTTTGTGGGCGAGGTAGAGGAAGCCATCAGTGTGGCGGACGCGGCGATTATTGTTGTCAACTGCAAGGCAGGCATTGAGGTGGGGACGGAGAAGGCATGGGAGCTGTGCGAGAAGATGAATCTGCCCCGGATCATTTTTGTGACCAATATGGATGACGACCATGCAAGCTACCGTGAGCTGGTGCTGAAGCTGGAGAAGCGGTTCGGAAGGAAGATTGCGCCGTTCCAGCTTCCCATCCGTGAGAACGAGAAGTTTGTAGGATATGTAAATGTAGTAAAGATGGCAGGACGCCGTTTCACTACCATGAGCGATTATGAGGAGTGCGAGATTCCGGAGTATTCCCAGAAGAACTTGGGGATCGCCAGGGAAGCGCTGATGGAAGCGGTGGCGGAGACCAGCGAGGAGTATATGGAGCGGTATTTCTCAGGAGAAGAGTTCACTCAGGAAGAGATCTCTTCCGCTTTGAGGACTCATGTAATCGATGGGAGTATTGTGCCGATTTTGATGGGTTCCGGCATCAACTGCCAGGGCTTTAAGACCCTCCTTCAGGCCATTGACCGGTATTTTCCGACTCCCGATAAGTTTGAGTGTATTGGGGTGGATGTGTCTACCGGCGAGCGTTTCACGGCAAAATATAATGACCAGGTGTCCTTGTCGGCCCGAGTATTTAAGACGATCGTGGACCCCTTTATCGGAAAATATTCCCTTATGAAGATCTGTACCGGGACTTTGAAGCCGGATTCTGTCATTTATAACGTAAATAAGGACGCAGAAGAAAAGGTAGGCAAGATTTACCTCTTAAGAGGCAAGGAGTCCATCGAGGTGACGGAGCTGAAGGCCGGTGACATCGGCGCTGTGGCCAAGCTCAATGTGACCCAGACCGGAGATACCATCGCAGTGCGCACCGCGCCTATTGTTTATCACAAACCCCAGATTTCCACACCTTACACGTATATGCGGTATAAGACCGTTACCAAGGGGGATGAAGATAAGGTGAGCAGCGCGTTGGCCAAGCTGACGGAAGAGGATCTGACTCTGAAGGCAGTCAATGATAAGGAAAACAGGCAGCTTCTTCTGTATGGCATCGGCGACCAGCAGCTTGAGGTGGTGGTCAGCAAGCTTCTCAACCGTTATAAAGTGGAGATTGAGCTCAGCAAGCCGAAATTTGCTTTCCGCGAGACCATCCGCAAGAAAGTGGAGGTTCAGGGCAAATATAAGAAGCAGACAGGCGGACATGGTCAGTATGGTGACGTTAAGATGACCTTTGAGCCGTCCGGAGACTTAGAGATACCTTATGTGTTCGAGGAAAATGTATTTGGCGGAGCCGTTCCCAGAAACTACTTCCCGGCAGTGGAAAAGGGCGTGCAGGAAAGCTGTGTAAAGGGTCCTCTGGCCGCGTACCCGGTAGTCGGGGTGAAGGCAACATTGATCGATGGCTCCTACCATCCTGTTGATTCTTCCGAGATGGCCTTTAAGACAGCGGCTTCCATGGCTTTTAAGAAGGGCTTTATGGATGCCAATCCCGTTCTTTTAGAGCCGATTGCTTCTGTGAAAGTGACGGTTCCCGATAAATTTACGGGTGATGTCATGGGTGATTTGAACCGCAGGAGAGGCCGCGTACTGGGGATGAATTCAGACCATCACGGCAAACAGATCATCGAGGCGGATGTACCCATGTCGGAAATGTTCGGATACAATACGGATCTGCGTTCCATGACCGGCGGCATTGGTGTTTATGAATATGAATTTGCCCGCTATGAGCAGGCGCCCGGCGATATCCAGAAGAAGGAAGTGGAAGCAAGGGCGGCAAAGATCGATAAGATGGATGTATAAAAGCCGTATATCTGCAGGGGAGCTGGCATGAGCCGGCTCCCTTTTTGTAAAATATGGCAGGAAGCGGGAATTTGGGCGGTATCCGGATTTGCTGCCACAGGGCGGCGGTAAGAAAGCAGGCAGGAGAGTGAAATGGAAGCAAGGAGACAATTTTCCAGGATCGGATGGGCATTTGTAGTGTTTTTCCTGGTGGATATAGCCATACAGCTTTTGATGGGAGCAGGGATTGGGCTTTGGATGGTATATAACGGGACAGGACTGCCGGATGTGGATTTTCTGATGCTGTCACAGATTTCCATGTATTTGTGTGCATTTCCTATTTTTTGGCTGATGATCCGGAAGGTTCCTTCCTGGAAAAAGAAAGAAGGGGAGCCTATAGGAATAGGAGCGCTTTTTCTATGGGCAGTGGCCTGTTTTGGCTTTACTTATCTTGGGAATTTTGCCGGACAAATCCTGATGCAGGGGGTGCAGGCGGTTACCGGAACTCCCCAGGAGAACCCGGTGACGGATCTGATCAGCGAGATGAACCCGTGGATGGTATTTCTGTCCACGGTAGTCGTAGCTCCGGTGATGGAGGAACTGATGTTTCGAAAGCTCCTGATTGACCGGATCGTGCCTTACGGGCAGAAGACGGCCGTGCTGGTATCCGGGATTGCTTTCGGGCTGTTTCACGGGAATTTTTATCAGTTTTTTTATGCCTGTATCCTGGGGATAATTTTTGCGTATCTCTATAGCAGTACCGGAAGGGTCCGGTATACCATTGTGCTGCATATGGTAATCAATCTAGCAGGAGGAGTATTGCCGGTGGTAATCTTACAGGGGATAGATGGATTTTCCGCAGGGACGGCTTTGGCTATGTTTGGCATTGTGTTTATGGGGCTTTTGATGTTGGGCAGCATTATCGGAGCCATTGTGCTTGCCTGCATCTATAGCTGGCGGCTGCCCTGGTTTCAGGGATGGGCGCCCGTGCCAAAGAAGGGTCTCTGGCGGACCGTGGTTACAGCGCCGGGAGTGGTTGGATTTCTGGTGGCATGTGTGGTGATGTTTATGATGAATTAGAAAGGGGGATTTAATATGGCTAAGAAACGAATTGTGATGGCTTTAGGCCATCGTGCCCTTGGCACCAATCTGCCGGAGCAGAAGGCTGCCGTGGCCGGTACGGCCCGGGTGGTGGCTGATTTTATCCAGAAGGGATGGCAGGTTGCCATTGTCCACAGCAATGCACCCCAAGTAGGCATGATCCATACTGCGATGAACGAGTTTTCCAGGCAGCATCCGGGTTATACGCCTGCCCCCATGTCGGTCTGTTCTGCCATGAGCCAGGGTTATATCGGATACGACCTGCAAAACGGAATCCGTTCCGAACTGATCTGCAGGGGGATATATAAACCCGTTTCTACCGTGCTGACCCAGGTCATGGTCAGCCCCTACGATGATTCCTTTTATACTCCGGTGAAAAAGATAGGCCGCTATATGGCCAGGGAGGAGGCCGTCCAGGAAGAGGCAAAAGGAAATCACGTGACAGAGATTCCGGGAAAGGGATGGCAGCGGATCGTGTCTGCCCCCAAGCCCATATCTATTGTAGAGATCGATGCGATACGGACGCTTTTAGACGCGGATCAGATTGTGATTTGCTGCGGAGGCGGCGGTATCCCGGTGTTGGAACAGGGTTCCAACCTAAAGGGAGCCAGCGCCGTCATAGAGAAGGATCTTGCCGCCGGGCTGCTGGCAACAGAGGCGGATGCAGATGTGCTGATGATTGCAACCAGTGTGCCGAATGTCACCTTAAATTACGGCGCTTCCGACGAAAAACCCATCCGCCATATGACAACCAGGGAGGCGGAAGAATATATCCTCCAGGGACATTTTGAGTTTGCGTCCATGCTTCCTAAGATCCAGGCAGCCATTGATTTTATCCGGGCAGGAAAAGGGCGCAGCGCCATTGTTACGACTCTGGAAAAGGCTTTAGACAGCATTGACGGAAAAGCCGGGACTATTATTGGGGAAGATATCCGGTGAAGGCGGAAGAGTTTCAATCCCCCGGCCCTCCTGAAGGGGATGGACCGGGGGATTGGAATAAACAGAGAAAAAGCAAAATTATAAAAAGAATGACATAATTACGTTAAATACGGTAGAGGAAATAACACTTACCGGTACGGCAAAAAACAAGAGCTTCGGGAACATTGCGCTGCGTTCTTCTTCGGTAGAACAGGAGCCAAGGATAAGGGAACCTCCTGAAGAAAAGGGAGATATTGCGGAACTCTGGGCTCCGATTACAATGCAGGAGAAAAGAACCAGCGGGCTGATTCCGGTTGCATGAGCAAGGGTAGGTACCAGTGGATATAATGCAGGGCATACCACACCCAGGGTACTGGAAAAGAAACTCATAATGGCTCCTACGAAACTAAACGCTATTGGAATAAGCCATGCAGGAAGGCTGCTTCCTGCCCAGGAGGCAAGAAGGCTGATTGTACCTGCTTCAATCGCCACATTGATCAGCATGCCGACGCCACAGATCATAAGGATGGTGTTCCACGGAACTTTTGCGATTACATCCTTTTGAGGGGCCAGCTTCATAAATAATGCAATGGCTGAAAAGATAACGGCTACAAGCCCGACATCCATTTTACTGTTGATGTAAGAGATCGCTTCCACATTCGGAAGGATGATGTGCAGGATGGGGAATATCAATACTACAAGGATCATAATAAGCATCAGATACAGATTTTTCTTTTGAAAAGGTGTAAATGGTTCCGGTTTTTCAAAAGAAGTTCCTTTCCCGATATTGCGGCTGCTCTTTGGCACATAGCGGAAAAACGCAATCAGAAGAAGAGAAAAAATAACACTGGCAATGAAGATTACGGCAGAATAGCGAAAAGAAGTATCTGTGTATCCGCCTTCATCCATCAGCCCACGGAAGACAATGCCGCTTCCGCTGGTCATAAAATTTGCGCCGGAAAGGGCGCCGCAGTTTACCGCGACCGCGCCCACCAGTTTATCCATTTTGGATTCCTCACAGATCAGAAGTGCAATTGGCGCCATAAACGCCATGACTGTAAAAAATCCTGCGCCTAAAGCCGCGATGCCGGCTGCAGCCAGATAAAGCGCAAACGGAAGAAGTCCTGGAAACCTTCTGCATGCATAGAGAAGATAACGGGCGGTCTTTTCAAGGGTTCCATTTACCAGTGCAAAGTTATAGAACAAGGATACAGAAAAAATAACAAACATTGTGCTTACCGGCCATCCGCTGACAACATTTTTTGCTGACATTCCCATGGCGAAGCAGCCGATAAGGTAAGCAAAAATAATAGCAAAAAATCCGGTATTAAACCCTGTTTTGTAACCAATAATTACAGCTATGGCAATTGCCGCGACAATCAAAAAACTAAGCATAATGTAATCTCCCTGTTTTAAATAGATTCATCTTTAAGGTTCAAAAGGCTGGACTGAATAGTGTGTGTCATATGGTAAATTTCTTCTTGCGGGATTCCGTTGTCGGCAAGATATCCGATATAACTGGCAAGGGCAATTTCCCAGTTTGGATTTTCTACTTGTCCCCCATCGGTACTTACCATAACATTTTTATATCCGCAGGCTTTTATGGCTTCCAGATTCATCGGCAGATTACTCTTATATTTTCCACCGCCCATAGGCTGTGCAAAGCAATGTTCAAGTATAACATCGTAGTCCTTAACAATGCGGACCTGGTCTTCCAGGCTCATGCCTACCAGCCACCATTCCGGATGAGTTACAACGATTTTTTTCACTCCGGCATCTCTGGCAGCTTCTACAATACGAAAACATTCTTCCGGGGAAATATGGCCTGTTCCCAGAACTACATCAAAATCTTTGATTAATTGAAAAACGTCTTTTAGCCCTGGAACGGGTTTTCCATCTTTTAATACATCTACACATTCTTCTGCGGGCTGATTCATTTTGAGTTTTGTATTTCTGGCAGACTGAGTCGGAAGCCATACAACTTTTCCGCCCAGCTTCAGGCCGCTTTCTACAGCATGGGGGTTGATACCTCCCATCTGGCTGTTCAGCGTGATGCTTCCGAACATGGTAAAGTTGTTATCGCCCTGATGCATTATTTCATTGTGGCGGTTGCAAAGATAAGCGCGGTCTACAGTAGTTCCCTGGTGAGTTTTGATGACAATAGCCCGTACACCCGTGCGGATGGCGGCTTCCATCAATTCAAAATCGTCATAGGCACGGTGACGGATGTCAGGATTTGAATGGACGTGCATATCAATAACACCTTTTAATGAAATATCAGACATTTGAAAGCTCCTTTCTTAAAATCTCCTTTTACAGGTAAATTTTTGTTTTTGTGTTTTAGTTTTCTGTCATGGATTGCCAAATCTTTATAAACAGTTTATAATGGAAAAGGTATCGGTGCAACAAAGAATAAATAATGATATATATCGGCAAAACCGAATGGAGAAGTTCCGATGGATATGAAAGAATTTACATATTTGATCGCTTTACAAGAAGAGGGGAGTATTTCGAAAGCTGCAGAACGGCTTTATATGGCTCAGTCATCTTTAAGCCAGTTTTTGCAGCAGTTTGAAAGTGACTTAGGAACGAAACTGTTTGTCAGGACGTCAAAAGGAATACATCCCACTTACAGCGGAGGATGCTTTATCGAACATGCGCGTCAGCTTCTTCTTCAATATCAGCGGGCGAAAAATGAGCTGTGGGACAATGAGCATATGAATGCAGGCCGTGTGGTTTTTGGTATCAGTTCCTTCCGGGGACTCCGTATGCTGCCTAAGATTCTGAAAAGTTTCTATGCAAAATTCCCCAAGGTAAGAGTCGACGTTGTGGAAGAGCATAGTATGCATCTGGAAGAACTTCTTATAGCTGGAAAGCTGGATCTGGCAGTAATAGCAATGCCTGCGGCCAAGCTGAAAAGCGAAGTGGATTTTTTGAAAGATGATGAGGTTTTGATTGTTGCCAATAAGGATCATCCGGTTATGAAGTCTGTAAAACCCATTGAAGATACATCGAACTTTTGGGTAAATATAGAAGATACGGCGCGGTATGAATTTATTATGAGCGGCCATAATACGATTTTGGGCAGTCTGAGCAGGCAGTTGTTCAGCGAAAAGGGAATCAAATATTATGCGGAACATAATAATATTTCGGCGGCGATGTCTGTTTCGATGGCAAGAGAGGGGCTGGGACTGGCTTTTACCTATCAGTCCTGTGCAGAACCTTATGATAATGTGAGATATCTGAGAATCGGCAGGAGAGGGGTATTTGTGGAACTGGGGCTGGCTTACCCGTCCGGTGAATATCATATGAAGGCAGCAGAAGAACTGGAAAAGACGATCCGTGAAATATACCGGCAGGACAGATTGGTTTAGAGATAGCCTGTCGAAAAATACATATCGGAAAAACCGATATAAAATAGTAGTTTTATAAATTTGATTATGATGGTAAATTGAGATATAATGAATTCAAGGATTAGCCAAATCTTAATATAGAAAAATATGAAAGGAGGAATGCCTTGCCTGATATTTGTGCCGGCTGTGCGTCTGTGAAGCGACGGCGCAGAAGCGTCTGCGACCAGCTTCACAGGAGTGCAGGCGGCACAGATAATGAATGCTGTTTACCCGGGAATGAACGCGGCGATGTGTTAGCTTAGTATCAGATCCGCCGCGATCTTCTGGAGCTTTTCGGCCTGGTCGCTTTCCAGTTCCCCGGTAAAGGAACAGTTCTCCGGTGACTGCTGATATACCAAAGCATAGATTGTACATGCGGTCAGATAGGTTCCTGCTGATGAGGGATGTTTCCCGTCCGCATCCCACAGCTCAATATCCGGGTAGGATTCCGTACAGCGCATAAAGCCGATTCCTGCAGGAATTACAAGGTCGTTCAGTTCATCAGAAATGGCCATATAGTTCTCTGCCATCACGGACTGGAGTTCTTCCCGGCTCTGCTTTTTAAATCCGTCCTTGGCGCCGTTTTTCGGAGCCCAGGTCATAAGAAACGCAGTCTGCCCTCCGGCTGACTTGACTTTCTCATCCAGGGTCCTGGCATAGGGGAACATCTCTTCATCCGGTGATACGGACAGGGCTGTGCTGGCGTTCTCCTGTAAAATCACAAAATCCCATTTTTTCCCGGTTACAGTCTTATCAAACAATGCACCCAGCTCATCTTCCGGGTTGGCGTACCGCTTCAGAGAATAATATCCTTTTGACAGCTCATAGACATCGCTTTTATGTCCGAAAGAATTTGCTATCCTGAAAAATGTCCCGGAAAGATCATTGTAAAAAGTATGGCTGTCGCCTACAAATAAAATTCTAGGTCTGTCTCCCACGGCCGGTTCCGGTGCCTTCCATTGTATCTGTGCATGGAAGTCCATTTGCTCCGTCTCTTTTTTTTCCTTAGAAGAACATCCGGACATAACAGCCATGAGCAAAAGGATCATTGCAATCTTACACCGCTTTTCCATAAATATCCTCCATTCCTTTTTGATGAATAACAAATATGACTTATAATTTATAGAGTGCGTCTTACTCTAAACTATGAAAAATCCTGATGCTGTTGAAAGACAACGGAAAACCACACCTCCTCTTTCCTAAAATAAACAGCTGGTCGTTTCATGCTTATAACCGGCTGATTCAGTAATGCTGATCTTTATATCTTATATATATTTTAACTCATTTCTTAACAATTTGTAAACACCAAAAGAGAAAAAAAACCAATTTTTTGTTCAAAATACCGTTATGTACTTCACAAATGGGATTTTATTTGTTAAAATGTTCTTTAAGGTAATTAACGGACGTTTCTTTATGGAACGGCGGAGGAAAACAGGTTATGGCCTGCCGGGCGCGGGCAGGCCGTAACAGAGGCAGGTTACAGGAATGGAGTATGGCGGATATGACACATAAAGAGAAGGCACAGCAGCTTTTGAAGCAGCAATACCACTGCTCCCAGGCATTGTTCGGAGCGTTTGCGGAGGACTTCGGCCTGGATTTAAAGACTGCGTTTAAGATCAGCACTTGTTTTGGGGGCGGTATGCGTCAGGGAGGACTGTGCGGCTGTATTTCGGCTTCCATGATGGTATTAGGGATGGCTATCGGATTTTACGATTCTCAGGATAAGGAGCAGGAGCTTTACGGGAACAAAAAGACAGATGAATTTATCCGGCTTTTCAGAGAGAAAATGGGAGGCCGGACCGATTGCCGGACTATTTTAGGGAAGGATATTTCCATACCAGGCGAGATGGCAGTGATCCGCCAGGAGGGGCTGATCATGAAAAACTGCCCTCATGCCATTAACATAAGTATCGATATATTGGAAGATATGCTGAGAAAATATTTTGAAAATGTGGCAGAGACCAGTTTTGAGCTGAAAGATATTCCCGACAATGAAAACCTGCAAGGCAGCGAAGGGACAGGCGCCAATAAGCTTCATTTTTTCCGGAAGAATGTAAAGAATCTGATTTATTCTTCAGCCAGGGGAATCGGATTCATACAGTTTGATGTCAGCAAGTTTAAGATTATCAACGATTTATATGGAGAGAAATTCGGCGATGAGATATTAGAGTTTATTACAAGCCAGCTTCAGGAAGTCTGTGGGGAGAACAAATTTTTTGCGAACCTGGGGGGAGATGTATTCATGATCGCCACAGAGTATGACGACAAAGAAGAGCTGGTGGACTTGATCCATTGCATCGATGGACGGCTCCGTTGTTTTAAGGGAGTAAAGCTTTGCTTTTCCTATGGTGTATATCTGGCCGAAGATAAAAGCATGGAATTGCGGCAGATGGAAGACAGGGCGTCTATGGCAAGGCAGGCTGCCAAGAAGAATATCCTGGCTAATGTATTGTTTTATAAGGATCAGTTTAAGGAATATTTGTATAACCGGAAGTTTATTGAAGAGAACATGCAGGCAGCCATTGCCGAGAGGCAGTTCATCATGTATCTCCAGCCTAAATACAGCATTGAAAAGGGAGAGATCGTAGGCGCGGAAGCCCTGGTGCGGTGGCGTCATCCTGACAAGGGGATGATTTATCCGAATTTCTTTATCCCGATTATCGAAGAAAATGGTTTTATTAAAAAAGTGGATTACTACATATGGGCTGAGGCCTGCCGCTTTATTAAAAGATGCATGGATGAGGGCCTGATACCTTGTCCTGTTTCTGTCAATGTATCCAGATACCATTTGCGGGATGATGAGTGTATCAGGATCCTGAAGGACCTGATTGGAAGCACCGGTATCCCCAGGCAACTGCTGGAGCTGGAGATCACGGAGACGGCAGAAGACCAGCAGATCAGCAAGAAAGCCTTAATGTTAAAGAAGGAAGGGTTTACGCTTTTGATGGATGATTTCGGAAGCGGCTATTCTTCGCTTAATATTCTTCTGGAGACTCCCTTTGACGTAATCAAACTGGATAAAAAATTTATCGAAAATATGATGGTTTCTTCTAAGGGAAGGCTTATTCTAGAACATGTTATTGCCATGGCAAACAGACTGGGCCTGGGGCTTCTGGCAGAGGGAGTGGAGACAAAGGAACAGGTGGATCTGCTGCGCAGCTTTGGCTGTGACCAGGTGCAGGGCTATTATTACGCCAAGCCCATGCCGGAGGAAGAGTTTTTCTCGCTGCTGAAAAAGGAAAACCATCTGAGGGATATCAGGATGGTTCCTGTGGAAGATCAGAATATGGCCGCTTCCGCGATGTGAACGGATTATGGCATTATGTAAACAAAAAGAAAAGCCGGAAAGCACGATTTATGCTTTCTGGCTTTTTTGATACGGAATTCTATTTGCACACTATGTTGATGATACGCCCGGGCACATAGATCTCTTTTACAATGGTTCCTGTAAGCTTGCCTGCCACAGCCGCTTTCCCTGCGGCAATGGCATCTTCTTTCGACACATCCACCGGAAGAGACACTACTCCTTTGGCTTTGCCGTTGATCTGGACGCCAATCTCGATTTCCTCGTCCTTCATGGCTTCCTCGTCACATTCCGGCCACTGGGCATGGAACACGCT
Source organism: uncultured Lachnospiraceae bacterium (assembly GCA_949840805.1). Lineage (GTDB taxonomy): Bacteria > Bacillota > Clostridia > Lachnospirales > Lachnospiraceae > Brotaphodocola. Next base: position 15,061 of record CATKXR010000055.1, read on the forward strand.
GTCGGTGCCGCCAAGCTGCTGCCAGACCTCCTCACCAATATGGGGGGCAAAGGGCGCAAGCAGGACGGTAAAAGTCTTAAGGGTCTCTTTGTCTATGCCGCCGGTCTTTTTGGCCAGCTCCATCAGCTTGTTGTTGTACTCCATGAATCCGGAGATTACGGTATTTAAGCTGAACTGATTGAAACGCTGCTCAATATCAAAGATCAGCTTATGGCGCAGGCGCACCATTTCTTTTGTCTCGGCTACATCCTTGTCTTTGCTTGACTGGACAAGGTTCCAGAACCGGTTTAAGAAGCGGGAAACGCCTTCGATACCTCTTTCGTCCCACTCCGCGTCCAGCTCGGGCGGCCCTACGAACAGCTCATACATCCGCAGGGAATCACAGCCATAGTCCCGTACCAGGTCGTCAGGCGAGACTACGTTTCCCTTGGATTTGCTCATCTTGATGCCATTCTTTCCTGTGATCATTCCCTGGTTGAACAGCTTGGTAAAGGGTTCGTCAAAATCAATGGCTCCGATATCGCAGAGGAACTTGGTATAGAACCGGGAATACAGAAGATGCAGCACCGCGTGTTCTACTCCGCCGATATACATGTCTACGGGCAGATATTTGTCTGCTTTTTCTCTTGATACCAGTTCTTTGTCGTTGTGGCTGTCCACATACCGCAGAAAATACCAGGAAGATCCTGCCCACTGCGGCATGGTGTTCGTTTCTCTCTTTGCAGGGCCGCCGCACTGGGGGCAGGTGCAGTTGACCCATTCGTCAATGGCAGCCAGGGGAGATTCTCCTGTGCCGGTGGGCTGATAGCTTTCCACCTCCGGGAGCTTTAAGGGAAGTTCTTCCTCCGGGACCGCTACGTTGCCGCATTTGGGGCAGTGGATGATGGGGATCGGTTCTCCCCAGTACCGCTGTCTGGAGAATACCCAGTCGCGAAGTTTGTAGTTGACAGTCTTTTTGCCCAGGCCCCGGGCTTCGATCATGGCAGGCGCCTCTTTTTTCAGAACTGCCGATTCCATGCCGTTCCACTCGCCGGAGTTGATCATAGTGCCGCTGGCTTCCGTGTAGGCTTCTGTCATGTTTTCGATTTCTTTGCCGTCCTTGGCGATGACCTGAATGATGGGGATGTTGAATTTCTTTGCAAATTCAAAGTCCCGGTCGTCATGGGCGGGCACGCACATGATAGCGCCTGTGCCGTAGTCTGCCAGTACATAATCAGACAGCCAGATGGGAACTTTTGCCCCGTTTAAAGGATTGATGGCATAGCTTCCCGTAAAAACGCCGGTCTTTTCTTTGTCCTGCATCCGGTCGACATTGGACTTCATGGAAGAATCGTAGATATATTTTTCTACGGCGTCTTTTGTCTCCGGGGTGGCCAGCCCTGCGGCGAGCTTGTGTTCCGGGGCCAGGACCATGAAGGTGGCTCCATAGAGGGTGTCCGGCCTTGTGGTGTAGACGGTGATCTTCTCGTCTCTGCCGTCCACGGCGAAGTCTATCTCGGCTCCGTAGGACTTGCCGATCCATTCCGTCTGCATCTTTTTGACTTTTTCCGGCCAGTCTAATTTGTCCAGGTCATTTAAAAGCCGCTCTGCATAGGCGGTAATCTTTAACATCCACTGGCGAAGGTTCTTTTTGGTTACGGCAGCCCCGCAGCGTTCACAGCAGCCGTTTACCACCTCTTCGTTGGCAAGGCCGGTTTTACAGGACGGACACCAGTTGATGGGAAATTCCTTTTCATAGGCCAGCCCTTTTTTGAACATCTGCACGAAAATCCACTGCGTCCATTTATAAAATGCCGGATCCGTGGTGTTGACCTCCATATCCCAGTCATAGACAGACGCAATCTGATTGATCTGTTTTTTGATGTTTTTTACGTTTTCCGCAGTAGAAACGGCCGGGTGTATGCCCATTTTAATGGCGTAATTCTCCGCTGGAAGCCCGAAAGCATCCCAGCCCATGGGATGGATTACATAATGTCCCTTTAAGATCTGGTAACGGCTCCACACATCTGAGATTACATAACCTCTCCAGTGGCCCACATGAAGGCCGCTGCCTGACGGGTATGGAAACATATCCAGGCAATAGTATTTGGGCTTTTTGCCATCGTTTACATTGATGGGATTTTTCTCCCAGTTCTCACGCCATTTCTTTTCAATGGCGCTGTAATTATAGCTTGCCATAGTTTTTCTTCCTCCTGATCAAATTTATACTCGCGAGCATACTTATTTGCCAAATGATCCGGTATAGTTACGGAAATAGGGGAACTATGCTGGCAGATCATTTGGCTCACGGGTATACCTTTTGGCATATGCCGATAAAGCAAAAAAACTGCGCCTCCGGAATACTCCAGAGACGCAGGAACCCATTCTGCGCGGTACCACTCTGCTTCATGCCTACACATGCCCTCAGCCGGCCATCTGCCTGCAGTCGTGAAACATGACAGGCCAGTCAGCCGTACCCCTGATAACGGCGGGGGAGTCCGTCCCTGCTTACTCAAAGCTTTCTCAACGTTCTGTAATATGCCCGAAAATACACGGATATAACCTGAGAAAACTCCTTCGGCCGGCTGCTCCGGGATCAGTTCTGCCCTCTTCCCCCTCCGCCTTGCACCACCCGGCGGCTCTCTGCGCGGTTACGGAAAGCGTACTCTTTCCCTTCTCAGCATTTTTGCTAAACCAAATTTAGCACAATTAGGATGAGGTGTCAAGGTTTTTCCTTTTTTAAGATAATGCGGAGTTTATACTGGAAAATATCCATGGGTTTATGATATACTAGAAAAGTACAAAGAAAGGCGGTATATTCCCACATATAAGGAGGAAGGATTTATGGTGGGGAAAGTTCAAAAGATGCTGCTTGTTTTGTGGCTGACGGGGCTGCCTTTGTTGATTTATCTTCTTGCGGAGGAGTTGGTTTTCGCAGGGTGGAATGTATTTTGCGGCCAGGTGAGGCAGGAGCAGTATCTTCCTTTGACAGCCGCGGCAGGAGCGGCGGCCTCGGTTATTCTGGGAACAGAATATAAAAGATGGAAATGCCGGATCGGGGAAAAGTCCGGGCTGACCGGGGAATTAGCTGTCTGCGCCGCGGTTTCCGGCGGGGCGGCCTGTCTGTTTTTTAACGGACTGCTGATGTTTTTTCCTTTTCCTGAAGAAGGATACCGCCAGGTAGGCCAGGTGCTGTACCGGCCGTCGCTTCTGACCCAGATGGTGTGTATGGGAGCGGTGATCCCCGCAGGGGAGGAGCTGGTATTCAGAGGACTCGGATATGGGAGGATACGGAAGGAATTGTCCTTTAAGGCGGCGGCAGTGGTGTCAGCCGTGTGGTTTGGGCTGTACCACGGCAATTTCGCCCAGGGGATTTATGCCGGGCTTTTAGGAATTTTTCTGGCTGTGTTTTATGAGAAAAGCCATAGTCTGTTAAGCTGCTGGCTGTTTCACGGGGCGGCAAACATTATGTCCGTAGTCATGACAAGGCTGCTGCCAAAGAGGCAGGATAGGCAGGGGATGGCTATGATGGCAGCAGGCGTTTTGATGCTTGGGGCTTTACGGGTGTATCATAAGAAAAGGAGTCAGGAGGAAGAGAGGCTGAAGGAAAAAGAAGGAAACGGGAATAAGGAATAAGTATCAGGCAGGATAAAAAGATAAAAAAGATAAACGTTAAGATAAGAAGGGACGGAAAAAGAGGATATGAAACTGTTATCCATAACAATACCATGTTATAATTCAGAAGCTTATATGAGGAAATGTATCGAGTCACTGCTGCCCGGAGGGGATGAGGTGGAGATCCTGATTGTGGACGATGGTTCCACCAAAGACAGGACGGCAGAGATTGCAGATGAATATGAGGCCCGGTATCCGGGCATCTGCCGTGCCATCCATCAGGAGAACGGAGGTCACGGGGAGGCGGTGAACGCAGGGCTTGCGGCGGCTACCGGAATCTATTTTAAGGTGGTGGACAGTGATGACTGGGTAAATGACGAAGCGTACCAGGAGGTCCTGGAGGTACTGCGTCGGTTTGTCTGCGGAGATGAAACCCTTGACATGCTGGTAACTAATTTTGTCTATGAGAAGCAGGGCGCGCGCCATAAGCGGGTTATGCAGTATAAAACGGCTCTTCCGAAGCGGGAGCTTATAACCTGGGATGACGTGAAGGTATTTATTTTGGGGCAGTATATTCTGATGCATTCCGTGATTTACCGGACTCAGATGCTGAGGGACTGTGGACTGAAGCTGCCAAAGCATACGTTTTATGTGGATAATATTTTTGTATATCAGCCTCTTCCTTCTGTGAAGACCTTGTATTATCTGGATGTGAATTTTTACCGGTATTTTATCGGCAGGGAAGATCAGTCTGTCAACGAACAGATTATGATCGGACGGATCGACCAGCAGATCTTTGTGACAAAACAGATGTTGAACTGTTGTGACCTGGCAAAGGTCCCAAGCCGGAAGCTGCGCCATTATATGGTCCGGTATCTGGAGATTATGATGACCATTGCCTCCATTCTGGCCATTAAGTCAGGCCAGAAGGAAAATATGGAAAAGAAAAAGGAATTGTGGCAGTATTTGAGAAAAAAGAACCTGCCGCTGTTTCTTCGGCTCCGGTGGGGATTTTTGGGACAGGGGATGAACCTGCCTGGAAAAGGCGGGAGGAGCGTGTCTATTGCAGGGTATAAGATCAGCCAGAAGTTTTTCGGTTTCAATTAAAAGGTCCTCCAAAGAGGACTTTTTAATTGAAGATATTTATTTTTCAGCCAGATCGGTCTGGGCCGGTCCGGAGAGTATTTTACCTTGCTGGGTAAAACGGGAGCCATGGCAGGGACACTCCCAGGTGTTTTCATAAGGGTTCCAGACGAGGCGGCAGCCCATGTGGGGACAGCGCCTGTCCGGGGAGAAAAGCCCTGCTGCCAGTCCTTTGGACGAATGGGATAAGTGTGACAGGGCTTCCTTCCAGGAAGCTTTCAGCCGAAGACGCTGCGGGGTGAAAATATGGTCCCAGGGGGCGCTTTTTTTACAGATCATCCGCGTTATGATCTGCGCGGCCGCCATGGAGGACGTCATGCCCCATTTTCCGAAACCGGTGATCACATACCAGTCAGGTTCCAGCAGGGAATAGCGGCCGATAAACGGAACACCGTCCAGGGATATACAGTCCTGCGCAGACCAGCGGGTACTGACTTTTGCATTGGGATAGTATTTATGGACAAAATTCTGCAGGGCCTGGTAGGGATTGTCCGGGATGGAGCCGGTGCGGCAGCCCTTTCCGCCTAAGATCAGCCGTTCGCCGGATGTCCGGAAAGAATATCCGTCCGAATTGATTCCCAGATAGGTATTTTCAAGACGCGGGGCGCCTGCCAAAGCCAGCATATAGTTGCGGCTCTGGTACAGCCGCGCGAAGTAAAGTCCGGGCCACAGAAGGAAAGGGCTGTGGCAGGCAAATATAATGTGCCTTGCCGTCACTTCTCCATGGGGCGTCAGAAGCCGGTTGTGGTTTTTGACTGATATTACAGGAGTATCTTCATAAATGGTCAGCTCTCTGGCAATCGCTTCCAGGAATTTCAGGGGATGGAATTGAGCCTGGTTTGAAAAATAAAGGGCATTTTTTACAGGAAAGGGCAGTTCGGTTTCGGAAGAAAGGCGAGCCGGTATGCCCAGCCGGGAAGCGGCCCTGTATTCCTGGTTCAAAAGACTGCCCGTGGTCCTGGTGTAAAGGCAGGCAGAGGTTTCTTTAAAACCGCAGTCAATGGAGCAGGAGCGGATCAGCCGGGCGTATTCGGTGATGGCCTGCTGGTTGGCGGCGGCATAGAGCCGTGCATCGTTTTCTCCAAAGGTGCGGATCAGCCTTTGATAGATCAGGTTATGCTGGGACGTAATCTTAGCGGTAGTGCCTCCGGTCTGGCCGCTTCCGATCCGGCGCGCTTCTAAAATGACCGTGCGGATACCTGACCGGGTCAGGTAAAAGGCAGTAAGGATTCCTGCCAGGCCGCCGCCGATTATGGCGGCTTCCGTGTGGATGCTGCCAGGGAGGGGAGAATATTTGGGGAGTGTTTTTGTCTCGTGCCAAATGGATTTCATAAGATATCACCTCGAAATAAATGGTTTGCCGGTTTGGCTGTTACCAGCATTTGCAAGTCAGTACAAGGATAGGCAGAAATGATGTTTTTTATTCGTGGTTGTGCAGGTTATGAAATCTTTTGGAAAACGGACATGCCCGTGAATATAAAAAGAATATAAAAACCTGCAGGATATGCCGGTCCGGCACATCTGCAGGTTTTCGAAATCGTTTACTCTAAGGCATCGGCAGCTTCCTGTACGGCACCCATGGCATCGCCAAGTTCTGTGCCTACTTTAGTCCAGTCGTCCTGGATGGTTGCCATGGCTTCGTGTTCTTCTCCGTTGATGCTTGCCAGAAGCACATCACAGTACACTTCCAGCGTGTCAGCGTACTCCCCGGCAGCTTTGGCGAGCCTTTCGTGGGCTTCTTCCAGTCCTTCCGGCGGGTTGTCAAGGGCTGAGAAATCTACGAATGCCTGCTTGGTGGCACGGGTCTTCTCAATCGTCTCCGTCATAGCGTCCAGATCCGGTTCTTCTTCCTGGGCAAGCTGCATGAAATCCATGCTGACCTTGATGAATTCCTCCGCGGCTTTGTTCATGGTGTCAACCTCGTCCAGATATTGGGCGACCGCGTCATCCGCCGTTTTGCCGTCGGCGTTTTCAGCCTCTTTGGTTTCCGCGTCATCTGCCTTGGCTTCGGTTTCCGTTTCTTTGGTCTCGGCTTCCGTGACAGCTGCTGTGGTGGCTTCCGTAGCATCGGCGGCCTTATCTTTGCCTCCGCAGCCGGCCAGCATAGTCAGTGCCATAGCGGCCAGAATTGCCGGAACCAGTCGTGTTTTCATTTTTGACATAACTAAAAATCCTCCCTTTTCATAATATCTGATAACAAAAAGTTATTATAGACGTATTCGGTTGTATTATCAAGTGCAAAATTGCTTTTTTAGCAGATTTTTTATTGATTTTTGCTGCAGACAAATTAAAGAAGTTATCTTGAATAACTTTTCATGATATGATAAACTGACAATACTCCCGAAAAGGTTATAGGTATTATGGTGTTCGGCTTTGGTTATGCTCTGTTTTAGATGCGTTAATATTTTGGAAGTTCTGACATGCTTTGATTTTGTTTTCACACCATTATGTCCAAGATCAAACGGACGGAAAAAGGAGGAAATCTTATGAATCTGAACAGCCAGAAACTGACATTGGATTATCCTGTTTCAATCATTCCCATGGGAGAGATTGCAGGATATCAGGTAAGGCCGGGACTGTTTGACAGCAATGGCGCGACTGCTTCAGAAGTAGGGGTTAATTTTACGATTCACACGCAGAACGGACAATCCTGTGAGCTTTTGCTGTTCCATAAGGGTGAGGAGGAGCCTTACGCGGTTCTTCCTTTTCCTGACGAATATAAGGTGGGGGATGTATATTCCATGATTGTGTTCGGGCTGAAGATCGAGGAGTTTGAATATGCTTACCGGATTGACGGGGAGTACCAGCCTGACAAGGGGATGCTATTTGATAAAGACGCCATCTTGCTGGATCCCTATGCCCGGGCGGTGACAGGGCAGGAGATCTGGGGAGAGAAGATGGTGAAGCATTATCATGCCCGGGTGGTCAAAGATGTATTTGACTGGGGGGATATGCCGCAGTCTGCGAGAAAGCTCAGTGACCTGGTGATTTACGAGCTTCATGTGCGGGGGTTTACTTATCATCCTTCGTCAGGAGTGCAGTTCCCGGGAACTTTTGCAGGGATCAGGGAGAAGATCCCATATCTGAAGGAGCTGGGGATCAACGCCGTGGAACTGATGCCGATTTTTGAGTTTGACGAGACCATGAATTCCAGGGATGTGGACGGAAAAACATTGCTGGACTATTGGGGATACAATACGGTAGGCTTTTTTGCGCCCAACAGCAACTATGCCTCCACGGTTGAATTTAACCGGGAAGGGACGGAGCTTAAGGAGCTGATCCGGGAGCTTCATGACAATGGCATTGAGGTGATTTTGGATGTGGTGTTCAATCACACGGCGGAAGGGAATGAGAAAGGGCCTACTTTTTGTTTTAAGGGAATTGACAATAAAGTGTATTATATGCTGACGCCGGAGGGAAATTACTACAATTTCAGCGGCTGCGGCAACACTCTGAACTGCAACCACCCTATCGTGAGGCAGATGATTCTGGAGTGCCTGCGGTATTGGACCATCAACTACCGGGTGGATGGATTTCGTTTCGATCTGGCAAGTATTTTAGGAAGAAATGAAGACGGGTCGCCTATGAACAAGCCTCCGCTTCTGGAGAGTCTGGCCCATGACCCGATTCTTGGCAATGTAAAGCTGATTGCAGAGGCATGGGATGCAGGCGGGATGTACCAGGTAGGGCGTTTTCCGGCCCAGAAGCGATGGGCGGAGTGGAACGGGCGCTACCGGGACGCCCTGAGAGGTTATCTGAAGGGGGACTGCTGGGAGGCTTGGAATGCGGCCTGGAGTATTACCGGGTCAGGAGATCTTTACGGGGGATTTTCTTCGGATTATGAAGGCAGCTATGCAGGATATAATTCCTGCGTGAATTTTATTACCTGCCATGACGGTTTTACCTTGTACGACCTTTATTCTTATAATGAAAAGCATAATGACCAGAATGGCTGGAATAATATGGATGGGGCCAATGATAACAGAAGCTGGAACTGCGGGGCGGAGGGGGAGACCGATGACCCGGAGGTGCTGAAGCTGCGTTTCAGGATGATCCGGAATGCCTGCGCGGTGCTTATGTGCAGCAGAGGGGCGCCTATGTTCCTGGCCGGAGACGAGTTTGGCAATACCCAGTATGGGAACAATAACAGTTATTGCCAGGACAATGAGATTTCCTGGCTGGACTGGAGGCTGCTTGAAAAGAATCGGGAACTTTTTGAGTTTTTTAAATTTATGATCCATTACCGGCATCGGCATCCGGTGATCCGGGGAAAACTGCCGGACGCGATCTGCGGCATGGATCCGATCCATACGTATTATACAAATGCGGATCAGATTATGGATATACCCAGGGATGCCAGGACAATCGGGGTCAGCTTTGCCGGATATGACCAGGAGAGGGGAGCGGACGACCTGGTTTATGTGGCGGTCAATACCTACTGGGAAGATGTGGAGATTACTCTGCCGAGGCTTCACAGAAGGGGCGCCTGGTATCTGAGCGTCAATACTTTTGGAGACTGGCAGGGAAAGTATTTTTACGAGGAGAAGGATGAGGTGCGGATTGACGGGACATTTATCATGAAGCCAAGATCCGTGGCAGTGTTTTCGGCCAAAGCTTATTTGTCGCCGTTTTCCATGCAGGAGTGAGCGTTTGGCGAACTGATATTATGATTTTAAGGCAACAGGAGGCTGATAAGGAAATGAATTGTCTTGATAAGACCGGGCTGGTGTTAGAAGGCGGCGGTATGCGCGGGATTTATACGGCGGGAGTGCTGGATGTGTTTCTGGAGGAAGGAATCGCTTTTGACGGCGTGATCGGGGTGTCGGCGGGGGTGGTTCACGGAGCTTCTTACCTGTCAGGGCAGAAAGGAAGGAGTATCCGCTATTATAAGCGGTACTGCCGGGACTGGCGTTTTATGAGTTTTTGGAACTTTTTGCTGACAGGGAACATGGTGGGGGAAAAATTCTGCTATCATGACCTTCCGGACCGGCTGGAGCCTTATGATTACAGGGCATTTAAACGGTCGAAGACAGAGTTTTATGCTACCTGCAGCAATATAGAGACCGGCAGGCCGGAGTATCTGCGGATGACGGATATGAAGGCAAATGTGGATATCATGCGGGCATCGGCTTCCCTGCCTTGTATTTCCAGGATTGTCCGGGTGGGCGGCCTGAAGCTTCTTGACGGCGCCTGTACGGACAGCGTCCCGGTACGGGCATTCCGACGGATGGGTTTCCGGAAAAATGTGGTGGTGCTGACCAGGCAGGAAGGATATGTAAAGAAAGCCGAGACCAGCGCCATGGTGCGGCTGAGATATTTTCGGTATCCCCGTTTCGTGAGGGCAGTAGGGAGGCGGCATCTGGATTATAATAAGACGGTCCGCTATATCCATCGTCTGGAGGAAGCCGGGGAAGTGTTTGTGATACGGCCAAGCCGGGAGCTTACCATCGGGCGTATGGAGCATAATCCTAAAAAGCTTCAATGGACTTATGATTTAGGACGGTTGGATGCTTTAAGGCGCCTGGGGGAACTGAAGGCCTGGATGGAGACATCAAAAGAGACAGAAGAGTAAGGATATCCCTGCCATCTTTTTCCTGTTTTTTGTACTTTTTTCTTAATAAACAGTGGATATGAGCCGAAATACTTATTAAGGATGCATAGAACATTGGATGGAAAAAAGTGACAAGGGGGGAATCGTATGGGACTGGAGACAATCGGCAGTTTAAATCAATATCTCAAGTCGGTCAGACAGGAACATCAGTGGCAGATGAAGCAGGCAGGCAATCCCTCACCGGTACTTGGGACGGGAGTGAGCAGGACCAGTGTGCTGTTTGTCAAGTCCATAACATCAAAAAAGTCGGGCTTAAGCAAGTCCCAGATTCAAAAAAAACTGCAGAAAATTAAAAATAAGCTGAGATCAGGGGCCAAGCTTACAGGTGAAGAACTGGATTTTCTCCGCAGGTACGCGCCGGAACTTTACCGGAAGGTGGCGGCTTTACAGAAGGAGCGGGAGAATTATGAGCAGCGTCTGAAGCAGGCTAAGACCCGGGATGAAGCGGAGCAGATCAAAATGGAGAAGATGGCTCAGTCCGTGGCTTCTGCAGACAAAGAGGATTCGGAGTTTGGACTGATCCGTCTGGCCCAGTTTATGGCCGCTGAGGAAGAGACCCGCAAGGAAGTGTCCATAAAGCCCTGGAAGCGAGAGCTGAACAAGGAAAAAAGGGAAAGGCTGGAACGGGCCGCAAAGGATCAGGCACGCAGGGAGCGGAAGATGAAGAAGCTCCGCAGATGGGACGGCGGGAAGGTCAAAGAAGAAGTTTCCGACAAAGAACAGGAAGAAAAGGTGAAGGAAATGCAGGATAAGATATCCCAAAACGGGGAAAACGGACAAGAGGAGGAGTCCTTCAGGAAAGTAGTGGCAACAGGAGAGCCTCTGGTTGACGCAGAAGCCGTCACGAGAGGGGCGCTTTCTGTGGATGAAGCGGAAAAGGCAAGGCAGAGAGTGGAGGGAATGTATGGGGAAGAGCAGGCGTCCCTGCAGATGATGGAGGCCCGGATAGAAGTGCTTGGTGAGGATTTTATGTCAGGCGGGACAGAACAGGTATCCGGATTTTCAAAGGGGAAAGCCGCCTATAGCGCAATGGCGACACAGATGGCAGGGACTTCACAGGCTCAGGACGGAGACGGGAAATATACCAGGAGAGCATAAGAATTGCAAAATATCGAAAAAGGATATTGACAAATCCGGCATCAGGGGGTAAGATATGGAGGAATCCGAAAGGAAGGTTTTTCAGATGAATTCCTTTCGGATATTCATAACAGGATAAACCAACGAGAAAGAGGAGTAGGCATTTCACGGAAATTACAGAGAGCTGCAGACGGTGGGATTGCAGTATGGACGGGTTTGCTGAATGGACTTTTGAGGGCAGTTTTGAAACCGGCCGTTGCCGGGAAGTAGGGACTGACGGAAACCGCAGCCGTTACCTTGCGGCGTATATGTTAGTATACGGGTAAGTGGGCTTATGCCAATTTGAGTGGTACCGCGGATTTTTATTCGTCTCAAATACAGGTAACTGTATTTGAGGCGTTTTTTGTTTTTTCTGCAGAAAAACAAGGACGGCTATTGGGAGAAATGTCCGGGCGAATCCGGAAAAAGCGATTGTAGGCAAAAGTGACCGTAACAGGAGGAAGAAGATTATGAAGAAAAACGTAAAGGCAGCAATGGCGGCAGTGATGGCAGTGATTATGATGGCAGGATGTTCTTCCGGACAGCAGGAGGGGGCAAAAAGCACGACGGCCGGGACTGAGGAAACAGGCGCCCAGACGGCGGCGGAGGCGACCGATGGCACGCAGGAGGACGGCGCCGGCGGGGCAGGCTCCTATACCATAGGGATCGGACAGTTTGCAGAGCATGGTTCGCTGGACAACTGCCGGGAGGGGTTTTTAAAGGGACTGGCAGAAGAGGGAATTGTGGAAGGAGATAATTTGACGGTCCTTTATGAGAATGCCCAGACAGACGGAGGAACGGCAAGCCAGATCATGGCCAATTTTTTGGCAAAGGATGTGGATATGATCTGCGCCATTGCGACACCGATTGCCCAGAGCGCTTACAGTGCGGCCAGGGATACGGATGTTCCGGTGATTTATACGGCGGTGACGGATCCGGTCCTGGCGGAACTTGCAGGCCAGGACGGGACGCCGGTTGGGGAGATTACCGGCACCAGTGACAAGCTGCCGGTGGAGAAGCAGCTTGAGATGATCCGGAAGCTTCTGCCGGATGCAAAGACCATTGGCATTTTATACAGCACCAGCGAGGTGAATTCCGCTTCCGCCATTGAGGAGTATAAGGCGGCGGCTCCGGCCTATGGGTTTGAGATAATAGAGAGCGGAATCTCAGGGACGGCAGACATTCCTCTGGCAGCCGACAATCTTCTCGAGAAGGCAGACTGCCTGAACAACCTGACGGACAACACGGTGGTAAGCGTGCTTCCCATGATTCTGGATAAAGCAGCCAAGAAAAATGTCCCGGTGTTCGGCAGCGAGGTGGAGCAGGTGAAGATCGGCTGCCTGGCCACGGTAGGCTTGGATTATGTAGAGCTGGGCGCACAGACCGGACGGATGGCAGCCAAGGTGCTGAAAGGGGAGAAAAAGGCCAGCGAGATAAAATTTGAAGTGATCACAGAGGCAGCTTTTTATGGAAATACAAAAGTGGCGGAAAATCTGGGCCTGACCATCCCGGAAGAACTGACGGCTTCGGCGGCGGAGCTGTTTGATGAGATTGCAACGCAGTAGGGAAAGACGAAAATCATGGCCGGAAAGACAGGGAAAAGCCATGACAGAGCAGGAAAACGGAGGAAATTATGTCAATTATTATTGGGATTCTGGAGGAAGGGCTTATCTATGCCATTCTGGCGTTGGGAGTCTATATAACGTATAAGATTCTGGACTTTCCGGATCTGTCTGTGGACGGCACCTTTCCCATGGGGGCTGCCTTGACGGCGACTCTGATTTTAAAAGGGGTGCCGCCGGCGCTTACCTTGTTCCTGGCCTTTTTTGCCGGCGCGCTGGCCGGGTGCGTGACAGGGTTTATCCATGTAAAGCTGAAGGTCCGGGACCTCTTATCCGGTATTATTGTGATGACGGCCCTGTATTCGGTAAACCTGCGGATTGCCGGGAAAAAGGCTAATCTGCCTATATTCAGCAAGGAGACCATCTTTGACAACGGGCTGCTTGAGGCGGTTGTCCCGGAGGCGGCAAAGCCTTATCTGGTGACGCTTGTCCTGCTGTTGATTGTGATTGTGTGCAAGGCGCTTCTGGATTTTTATCTGAATACCCGATCCGGCTATCTTCTGCGGGCCGTGGGGGATAACGAGGTACTGGTCACTTCCCTGGCAAAGGATAAAGGGATGGTGAAGCTGGCCGGGCTGGCCATCGCGAACGGATTTGTGGCGCTGGCCGGGTGTGTATACTGCCAGCAAAAGGGATTTTTTGAGATCAGTACCGGCACGGGGGCTATTGTGATCGGCCTTGCCAACGTGATTATCGGCACAAAACTGTTCCGGAATATTCCTCTTCCCGGCATGAAGGCGGGAAAGGACAGGATGAAAGCCACAACGGCGGTAATTCTGGGTTCCCTGGTATACCGGTGCTGTGTGGCTCTTGCCATCAGCCTGGGGATGGAGGCGTCGGATTTGAAACTGGTAACGGCGGTTTTGTTCCTGCTGATTTTGGTGGTCGGCGGAAGAAAGGGAAAGAAGGTAACGGCACATGCTTGAACTGAATCATATTGAAAAGTATTACAATGCGGGAACCGTCCATGAAATGTGCATGTTCCATGATTTTTCCATGAAGATACAGGATGGGGAATTTGTCTCCGTGGTAGGCAGCAACGGTTCAGGAAAAACTTCTTTGCTGAATCTTATCTGCGGGAGTATTTCCCTGGATGCAGGAACGATTGTGATCAACGGAGAAGATATTACCCATATGCCGGAGTACCGGCGGCAGCGGCGTATCGGGCGGGTATACCAGAATCCGGCCATGGGGACCTGCCCCGGCATGACGATTTTGGAGAATATGTCTCTGGCGGATAACAAAGGAAAAATCTTTAATCTCCGGCGGGGAACGGACAAAAAACGGATCGGTTTTTACCAGGAACAGCTTAAGTCCCTTGGCCTCGGCCTGGAAGATAAGCTTCATGTGAAGGTGGGAGCCCTCTCCGGAGGACAGCGGCAGGCCATGGCTCTTTTGATGTCCACCATGACGGATATTGAGTTTCTGATCCTGGATGAACATACGGCGGCGCTGGACCCGAAGACGGCGGAACTGATCATGGAACTGACCGGTAAAGTAGTGCAGGAGAAGAAGCTGACTACGATTATGGTGACTCACAATCTCCGTTACGCGGTGGAGTACGGGAACCGCCTGGTGATGATGCACCAGGGGGAGGCCATTATGGATGAGGCAGGGGAAGAAAAAGCGAAGATCCAGATCCAGGATATTCTGGATAAATTCAATGAGATCAGCATTGAATGTGGAAATTAAGGCTGCGCATGAAAAAGCGCATGAAAATTTAGAATAGTTTTATAAACAAAACGCACTTCTTATGGTATACTGATTATATTAGAGGAGCTTTGCCTTTTTCAGTCTGCCAAAAAGGAGTGCGTTTTTTATGAAGATGCGAACCCGCTTGCTGATTGCATTTCTGACCTTCAGTATTCTTCCGATCATCTTTACCGGAATGTTGTTTTCTCTCAATAAGCTTTTTATACTTTACCGATTTGATGATTTTGAGCCGGAAGTGAGAAGCATGGTGGTGCAGATGATGATCTCCGGCGTGTTTATGCTGGTGTTTATTTCCGCGGCGCTGACCATGTGGGTTTACCGTTCGGTGGTGCGCCCCATCAGCAAGCTGCAGGAGGCGGTCCGGAAGATACGGGACGGCAATCTGGATTTTACCATGGACGTGGAGGATGACGATGAGATCGGACAGCTCTGCCAGGACTTTGAAGAGATGCGGATCCGGCTGAAGGAGAACGCGGAGGAGAAGATTCAGAGCGATATGGAGAATAAGGAGCTGATCAGCAACATTTCTCATGATTTGAAGACTCCGATTACTGCCATCAAAGGCTACGTGGAGGGAATCATGGACGGGGTGGCATCTTCGCCGGAAAAACTGGACAAGTATATCCGCACCATATACAGCAAAGCCAATGACATGGACCGGCTGATTGACGAGCTGACTTTTTACTCTAAGATCGATACCAACAAGATTCCTTACGCATTTTCCAAGATTAACGTGGACGGCTATTTTCGGGACTGCGCCGAGGAGGTGGGGCTGGACATGGAGTCCCGCAATATTGAATTCGGGTATTTTAACTATGTCAATGACGATGTGACGGTGATTGCGGACGCGGAGCAGATGAAGCGTGTCATCAACAATATTATCGGCAATTCGGTGAAATACCTGGACAAGGAACGGGGAATGATCAATATCCGGATCAAGGATGTGGGAGATTTTGTCCAGGTGGAGATCGAAGATAACGGGCGGGGAATTGCGTCAAAGGATCTGCCGTACATTTTTGACCGGTTTTACAGGACGGATTCTTCCCGCAATTCGGCCCAGGGAGGAAGCGGGATCGGCCTTTCCATTGTGAAAAAGATCGTGGAGGATCACGGAGGGAGGATCTGGGCCACCAGCAAGGAAGGCATGGGGACGGAGATGCATTTTGTTTTGAGAAAATATCAGGAGGTTTTACAGCATGAGCAGGATACTGATCATTGAGGATGAGACCAGCATTGCGGAGCTGGAGCGGGACTATCTGGAACTGAGCGACTTTGAGGTGGAGCTGGAAGAGGACGGCCGGGAGGGGCTGAAGCGTGCGCTGGAGGAAGATTTTGACCTGATGATTTTAGACCTGATGCTGCCAGGCATGGATGGTTTTGAGATCTGTAAAAAGTTTCGGGAAGTAAAGAATACGCCGATCATAATTATTTCGGCAAAAAAGGAAGATATAGACAAGATCCGGGGCCTGGGGCTGGGAGCCGACGATTATATGACAAAGCCTTTCAGCCCCAGTGAGATGGTGGCCCGGGTGAAGGCGCATCTCGCCAGGTATGAGCGGCTCATCGGAAGCGGAAGCCCGGAGAACGAGGTGATCGAGATCCGGGGGCTGAAGATCGATAAGACGGCCAGACGGGTGTGGATCAACGGGGAGGAGAAGAACTTTACGACCAAGGAATTTGACCTGCTGGCTTTCCTCGCCCAGAATCCGAATCATGTGTATACGAAGGAGGAGCTTTTTTCCAAAATATGGGATATGGAGTCTGTGGGGGATATCGCCACGGTGACGGTGCATATCAAGAAAATCCGTGAGAAGATTGAGTTTAATACGGCAAAACCGCAGTATATTGAGACAATATGGGGAGTGGGATACCGCTTCAAGGTGTAAAGAACAGGTGTAATTCGCCAAAAAGTTTGATTTTTTTCTCGGGGGGGGGTACTTGTCAGATAATACAAACACTGCTATAATAAAAAACGGAGATAATCCGTTATTACAGTGTGTGAAGGAGAAAAACTAATGAAGAGAAAAGAATTAACGATCCTGTTGTCGGCAGTTATGATTCTGGCTATGGGAGGCACTGCGTTTGCGGCGGAATGGAAGAAGGACGGGAATGGCTGGTGGTGGCAGGAGGATAACGGCAGTTATCCGGCAGGTACATGGCAGTGGGTTGACGGAAACGGCGATGGGGTGTCAGAGTGCTATTATTTTAATGATAAGGGATATTGCCTGCAGAATACCAGTACGCCTGACGGATACACCGTAGATTCCAACGGGGCATGGGTGATAGACGGGGTTATCCAGACTAAGGGAGCGGCGCCTGCCGCGGTAGAGACAGTCCAGGAGGCTGCGTCACAGTACCAGGATGATTACAGCGGGGTATATGAGGTTCCTTTTTATGAGATGGACGGAAGCGTCACTACCCAGACACTCAATATTGTTTACGACGGGACGGCTAATGCGATCGTAGTCACATATCCGCGGCTGGGTATTACACAGACCTATACATATGCAGGGCTTGATTACCGGGGAGTTACTTTCTTTGAGCTGGTTTCCGAGGAAGAGAAGGACGCAA
Organism: uncultured Lachnospiraceae bacterium; assembly: GCA_949840805.1. Lineage (GTDB taxonomy): Bacteria > Bacillota > Clostridia > Lachnospirales > Lachnospiraceae > Brotaphodocola. The sequence goes on from CATKXR010000055.1 coordinate 32,431, forward strand.
TCTTTTTCGTATCACCCGGCGTCGTGGAATGGCCGGCAGATGAAGGAAGTGTGGCGATATCGAGGAAATAACTGAATAATCATAATGGAATGGAACCCATCCGAATGCAGAAAGAGCAGGCGGATGGGTTTTCGTGTCTTGAAAAAGTATACCTGCCTGCAATCGCCAAATAGATTGACATTTTCTATTCTTCAATGTTATAATTTACCTGAATAAAATTTTTAATGGAACCACTTCCATACGGTGTCCATATTTTTTAATCAGAAAGGAGTTTTTACGAACTATGAAGATTATGAAACGACTGGCGGCAGCGGCTGTTTCCTTGACCCTTTGTGTATCAGCGCCGGTTCTGGCTTACGCTGATTTTTATCAGGAACCGGCTAACATTAAAGGCGTTCTGATTAACAGCGAATCCGAAGTCTCAAGTGTTGTGGCGTTGGGGGCCTCCCAGGTCATCACGAATTTCCCCATGTCCTGGATCTATAAGCCCAATATGGTGAATGCGTATAAGAGTTATCTCAATGCTCTTAAGAGGGCAAACATCACGGTGACGGTCATAGTGCTGAACGATTGGGAGGTGCATTCCTACAGCCCGAACCTGCTTCCCGTTTCTTCGCCGGCAGCCGGGGCCAGCTACTATGCATTTAACACGTTAAGCGAAGAGGGGATCAGGGCTACCCGGGAAGCAGCCGGCCGTGTGGTCAGAGAATTCGGAGATCTGGTTTCAAACTGGGTGATCGGCAATGAGGTGAATGACGGCCAGGCCTGGAATTATATTGGTTATATGGATGTCGATGCCTATTGTGCCAATTATGCCACTTCTTTCCGCACCTGGTATGATACAATCAAGAGCGCCAACAGCCTGGCCCGGGTCTTTATCCCATATGATTTCCGATGGAACATAGGCCAGATTGACGGTTTCAAATACGGGGCCATGGATATGTTTCCCCGCCTGAACAATCTGTTAAAAGATACGGATTACGGCATTGCCTGGCATGCGTATCCAGAAGAATTTGACAATCCGATTTTCAGCGATGACCGCCATGCCCAGGAGAAGGCTGACACTTATATTATCAACTTAAAGAATCTGCATATATTGACAGACTACATGGATCGGGAGGAGATGCTTTCTCCGGCAGGAGTTCCCCGTCATCTGATCTTATCGGAACAGGGCTTTACCTCCATTTCACCGGCCCACGGAGGAGAATGTCAAGAGTTACAGGCCCAATGTATTGTGGAAGCTTACCAGACAGCGGCCGCAAATCCTCATGTGGAAGCGTTTATGCTGAACCGCCTTACGGATGAGCAGGTGCTGATTGCACAGAATTACGCTTTTGGCCTCGTTGATTTAAACGGGAATAAGAAGCAGAGCTGGGAAGCTTATAAAAATGCCGGGAAATAAACAGGGTGTTCCCCGTTGCGGGCAGCCGCCACTCATGAGCAGTGGCGGCTGTTTCTTTTTTAAAAGCAATAGACAACTGTCACAGGGCATTTTTCTGAAGTTTCCGGAGCCATGCGGCATTCTTGAAGAATTTTTTAGGTTACTGTTCACACCCCAATGTCATTAAGTTAGTACCGGCACCATAGGGCTTACCATGGGAAAAATGACAAAAGCAGGATACTCGGCTTTCCCATAAGCTAATGTTGGCGGTCGCAAACAAATTTGG
>CATKXR010000056.1 GCA_949840805.1 uncultured Lachnospiraceae bacterium
GCTTCCGGCGACCCCCGGATCATGGAAAAGACCGACTTAGACGGCCAGGTGACAAAGCTGAAGCTGCTGAAGGCGAACCATGAGAGCCAGCGGTACGCCCTGGAGGACAAGCTGATCAAGTTCTTTCCCCAGGCGATTAAACGGGAGAAAGAAATGATCGCTGACCTGGAAAAAGACGTGGCCCATTTGGAGGCTCACACGCCAACCGATAAGGAACATTTCTCCATGACCGTGCTGGGGACGGCCTACACAGAAAAGAAGGAGGCAGGCCAGGCGCTGATCGCAGCCTTTGACAGCCTGAAGGATTTAAACGACAAGGTGGCGCTTGGCGAATACCGGGGATTCCCCATGACCCTCTGGGTGTCAGACACGGGTATCAGCCAGAAATTGCAGATCACGTTAAAGCATGAGCGCTCCCATACCATTGAGCCGGGGAATGACCCCTTCGGTAATATCACCCGCCTGGATAATCTGTTAGACGGTATCCGGGAGAACTTAGGACAGCATAAGGAGGAACTGGAAAACCTGCTTCAGCAGACAGAGGAGGCCAAGGTGGAGGTGAAGCGCCCCTTCCCCCAGGAGGCGGAACTTGCGGAGAAATCGGAACGGTTAAGCGTCCTCAACGTGGCTCTCAACATCGGCGGGAAGGATAAACCCAGGGATAAGGAGGAACGGCAGGCCCGTGACGGCAAGACTTCCATTAAGCGGCTCCTGCGCCGTATGGGAGTGGAATCCGCCGCCAGCGCCGCTGCTCCCAGGAAAGAAAAAGACATGGAGGTGATGATCTGATGAAACCAAAAAGCGGGCGCACCATTCCTTTGTACTTCAAGGTGTCGCCGGAGGAAAAGGCGGTGATCGAGAAGAAAATGGAACAGCTGGGAACCCACAACCAGCGTGCCTATCTGCGGAAAATGGCGGTGGATGGGTATGTTGTCCAGGTGGATATGACAGACGTGAAGGAGTTGGTGGTGCTGCTGCGTAACTGCGCCAATAACCTGAACCAGATCGCAAGGCGGGTGAACGGAACCGGGAATCTGTATGAGGAGGATGTGGCGGATCTGAAGGTGAGGTATGGGGAGTTGTGGGGGGCGTTTAATTCACTGCTTTCTAAATGGGAAAATTTGTAAATAATATATTATGGGGGGATGATGTTGTAATCAATCCCCCCAATACAATTTTATCTACTATACAAGTACAATTTATTAAGATATAATATAAATCAAAAATGTGAAATGGACGAATTGTTATGATTAAAAAAACAAATTATCATAAAAATATGAAAAAATTACATATTCAATATCTATTTGTAAAGATTCGAACATATATTAAGTCTTATCTAACTATTGACAAAGACAAGAGAAACTCAAGAATAAACTCATTCAAAGCAATTTTCTGTGAAGGTTTTAGTGGTTTTCATGAAATAGATACTTCCTTATCAAATGAATTGTTTTATAAACCCACGAATATTATTATTAGTGAGTTGTTATCAAAAGAAGATTTACCTAAAATTAGATTAGGTCTATATAAGCTGATTAAAAAGCATACTTCTCATAAATTTATTATTCATAATATTTTAGAGAAAGATATTGATAATTTGATATTTAGTTTAAATGAAAGGATAACATCTGGACGTGCTTTTTATAAAGCAGGCATATATGATTTTGCGTGCATTAAAAAGTTAGATAAATATATTGATTATTTTGAAATTATTTTTAGAAATTTTAGTTCATCTTATGTGGTAATAGAAATGCATATCTCTCTAAATCAAGACTTACAACATGAAATGGAGAAAAGGATTAGAAACAACTATCAGAAGCCATATAAACAAGTTACAAAAACTTGGATAAATAGTCGAAAGAAATGTGGTAGCAAAATTGGCTATTCTGTAAGTAGTGGCCCTGGTAATGAAACGGTTAAAAGTCGATTGGTTTATGAACAAATTCAAAATATAAAAATAGATTTTTTGAATTATATGAATAATTATTTTCCATTCGTATTTTATCGTAATAATTATGCTGTTTTAGGAATCAACATCTTTGAAACAAATATTGATTTTAGAGAAAAACAGCCTTACAACTTTTTGACTTCTGTAGGTATCGATCTGACAGCTGGATTTTTAATATCAGAATATCAAAAGCTTTTTAATTTCACAAGTACGCTACTTGATGATGAACGTGATAGCTCTGACATGATAATGGTTTATAATCCTATAAAAGTTAAAGACTATTCTGGCTACGGAAATGCACACAATTACATTTTAGATAATTTTAAATATGTATTAAACGATATTTATAGAATTCTGATACTAAAGAACATTGCTCTATATTATATTAACTGTTGTGTTAAATACAGAAATATCATCAACCGAATGAAAATACATCAGAACAAATACAGCCAATTATTAAAATTAAAATATAAATTTGAAACAGATTTCTACTTATATAAAAAAATTCAACAGGAAATCTCTGTAGCAAGAGAAATAGAATATGTAACAAAGATTTTAGATAACAATACTTTTTCAAAACATTCTTGCTATTATGGATATTATCCATATAAAAGTTTTACAAGTTTTCCTCAAAATTTACTAAAGCAAATAGAATGCAATAAACAACAATTAGAAAAAGATTTAGATGATAAAATTAACATATCTTATAATTTGAAAAATTATGTAAATGAGAAACGTACACATTTTATAACATATTTGCAAACAGTATTTATTGTGGCAACTTTTATTTTACTGATTTTCCCAGAGAAAACCTCAGTAGTCGCAACTTGCTTTAGAACGATTTGGGCATACTTAATAGGGTTATTTATTTGAATAACGTTAATATTATAATTTTGAATTAATTTCCTCATAGTTTGCTATGGGGAAATTTATTTTTTATTGAAAGGAGGCCGCCACCCATGGCAATCTCAAAACTAAAACCCCGTCATGCCAGCGAGGGACGAAGTATTGCCGCTGTGCTGGCGGAGCGTATTGATTACAGCAAGAACCCGGAGAAAACAGACGGCGGACTTCTGGTCACTGGCTACCAGTGTTCCCCGGAAACGGCCTGGCAGGAATTTGCCGTTTCCAAACAAATCTATGCCGCCACCACCGGACGCAAACGTGCCCCGGATAAAGATGTGATCTCCTACCTGATTATCCAGTCCTTTGAACCAGGAACCATTACACCGGAGGAGGCCAACAAGCTGGGCTACAAGCTGGCTCTGGAATTTACCGGCGGCGAACATCAATTTATCGTAGCCACTCACATCGACAAGAAACATATCCATAATCACATCGAATTTAACAGCACTGCCCTGGACTGCTCCCACAAGTTCAATAACATCAAGAACAGCTATATTCCCCTACGGAAAGCCAATGACCGGATCTGCCAGGAGTTTGGCCTTTCAATCATTGAGGCCCCGGAGGAAAAAGGAAAGCATTATGCGGAATGGTCAGTGGAAAAGAAAGGCCAGAGCTGGAAGGCGCTGCTGCGGCAGACCATAGACCAGGTACTGCCAACTGTCAGCACCTTTGACGAGTTTTTAGCGGCTATGCGGAAGGAGGGCTATGAGGTTGCCCAGAGCAGCAAACTTTTAAAATTCCGTGCCCAGGGCCAGGAACGTTTCACTCGCTCCAAAACACTGGGAGCCGATTACACCCTTGAGGCTCTCCGTAACCGAGTAGGCAAAGCGAAGCAGCCCCGGCGCAAGAAAAAAATCCGTCTGGAGAAAGATACCCGTATCAATCTCCTTATGGACATTCAGGCCCGCCTGCAGGGACGTGGCCCCGGCATGGAGCGCTGGATGAAGATTCACAATCTGAAAGAGGCCGCCAAGACCTTAAACTACCTTACAGAGCATGGCATAACAGACTATGACCTGCTGGCAGAGAAAGCGGAAAAGGCTGCGGCAGACTTTGAAACAATCTCCACTTCCATAAAGCAGATGGAACATCGTATGGAGCAGATCGCCGCCTTAAAGACCCACATCATCAACCACGCCAAAACACGGAACATTTATGCTGCTTATCAGAAGAAAAAGGCCGTTGACAAGCCAGCTTTCCGGGCTGCCCATGAAACGGACTTACTTCTCCACGAGGCGGCGAAACGTGCCTTTGACGCCCAGGGCGTAAAGAAGCTGCCTACAGTCAAAGCGCTTCAAGCGGAGTATTCCGCCCTGTTGGATAAAAAGAAAACAGCCTATGAGGATTACAAGCGGCTGCGCCAGGAGAACCAGGAACTGCAAGCGGTCAAGTCTAACGTGGACAGCCTGCTCAACATTCAGAAAGAGGAACATCAGGAGAAAGAGAAAAACCAGGAACAAGACCGCTGAAAAAAGTGAGGGCCGGGAACTATGGACAAAGGTTCATGATTCCCGGCTTCTCCCACGCAATCAGGCAGCCATGAGTAAATAAAAAAGAAATCTTCTCCCCGCTTTGTTTTCAGATATAGGAAAGAAAGGGCTGGATTCCGTAGCCGCCGGCGAGTGGGAAATGTGTATAACTGGCCATACTGCGGAGCTGTGGGAAATGCTGTTTGCAGGATGTGGGAAAGATGTCCTTGCTTTTCCATAGGCTGTGAACAGCATTTTCCATGGCGAAGCGGCCAGTTATGCACATTTTCCACTCGCTTTTTTAGCACAAAGCGCTCTCTTTTGTCTTTCAAGCGTAGCGTAGCCACCACATTTATGTGGTGTTCGGACAGAGGTGCGCCAGCACTCTGCCGGGGGTTTGGGGAACTCCCCAACAAGCGAGGAAAGCGATAGGCTTTTAGACCAGTCAACACGGAGTGTTGGGGCTAAAAGAATATCGCTTTCCATTGCTTGCAAAAGTTATCTCGAATTCGCTGTAAAACTGTTGGAAACCCACTATAAAAACTTTTCCCTTGAATATAATTGCTATTTTCTCACGATTTTATTATAATAATCTGGTAGGTTGCCAAACAGTTATTTTGGAGGAAAAGATTATGCTGATTCAACAAAAGCTCAAACAGATGAAACTATCTTCCGGTCAGGAGGCTGTAGCAGTCTTTTTACTTCAAAAACGCTGCCGTATCGCTGACTATACCATAAGGCAGATCGCCCAGGAAACTTATACCTCCAACGCAACCATTGTCCGGCTTGCCAAAAAACTTGGATATGACGGATTTGATGATTTTAAAGATGATTTTTTGAAGGAAGTCAAATATCTAAATACACATTTTTCACAGATCAATGCGGATATCCCTTTTGGGGCGCAGGACAATGATACCCAGACCGCAAGCAAGATCGGACTTTTATTTAAAGAAGCGGTGGATGATACCCTGTCCCTGCTTCATTTGGATTCTTTGCAGAAAGCGGTACAATTGCTGAAAGCCGGGAAAGAGATCCATTTTATAGGCGAGCCTGATATATGTCTTCTGGGAAAACTTTTTCAAATGGATATGTACCGTCTGGGCAGATATGTTCATATATGGGAATGCCCCGGTGATGGAAAGTTTTTTCCAAGTGTGATACATTCTGGAGATTGTGTTATCATGGTCTCCTATTCCGGGAAAATCAATGAATTTCCTATAAGACCGAATATTCTTAGGAAAAAAGGAATTTCCGTTATTTCCATTACCTCCATGGGAGAAAGTGACCTCAGCAGGACTTCCGATGTAACTCTTTTTCTCGCCACCAGAGAGACGGAGGGGCAGAAGATTAAAGGGTATTCCAGTCAGGCCAGCATGAAACTTTTGCTGGATATTTTGTATTCCTGTTACTTTCGATTGGACTATGATAACAATATGAGCAGCAAAAAACCGGACTGATGTTCCGGTTTTTTGCTGTCAGGAAATAAAAAAGAGGAACCCCTATTCCGATGTATCCCAGAATGATTGACATGATTCGCTGCTTTTGTATAATCGGAACTATCAATAAAGCATTTTAGAAAAAAGGAGATTGACATTATGAAAAAAGCAGCCGTGTTATTTGCCAATGGATTTGAAGAGGCCGAGGCTATCACCATTGTTGATATTCTCCGGAGAGGGAAGATTCGATGTGATATGATTGGATTGGAGGAGACAGTCACCGGATGTTATGGAGCAAGGATCTGTATGGATAAGGTTTTAAGCCAGGAAGTGACGGAATATGACATGATCGTCCTGCCTGGGGGACTTCCCGGAGCCTATCATTTGAGAGATTGTGAGGAGTTGATTTCTTATATTCAGGAAATGAACCGGCTCGGCAAATGGATTGCCGGGATATGCGCCGGAGTTCTGGCTTTGGAAAGAGCCGGTGTGCTGTCAGAAAAAAATTATACTGCGTACCCGGGACTTAAGGGCAGCATAAAAGAAGGAAACTTTTTAGACCAGCCTGTGGTAACAGATCATAATCTTATCACAAGTCAGGGGCCGGCCACAACCTGGGCCTTTGCTTACACATTAGCAGAGGCCCTGGGAGGAGATTCGGCAGTCTTAAAGGAGAGCATGCTTTACGACCGGCTGACCGGAGGAACGAGATGATAAGGAGAGTGGTTCTTCTTATATTCGGTGTGCTGATTACCTGTCTGGGCATGGTACTAAATACAAGAACAGGTTTGGGGGTGGCAGCTCTGGTTTCTCTTCCCTTTGCCATAAGTCAGATGACGGCCTTATCTCTTGGAACGGCTACAGCGTTTATTTATATTATTTATGTGGTGTGTCAGATTTTGATTCTGCGGAAAATCCAGATAAAAACTTTATTACAGATTCCATTTTCTTATGTGTTTGGGGCTGTTCTCGATCTTTATCAGAGAGTATTTTATTTTGAGGCTGATTCTCTTTTCAAATCCATACTTTTTTTGGCACTGGCTATTCTTTTGACTGCCTTGGGAGCTTATTTTATTGTTACGGCTGATCTGATTATGAATCCGGCTGACGGACTGATAAAAGAAACTTCTGTGATAGCCGGGAAGGGATTTGGAAAAACAAAACTTGTGTTTGACTGTGCTATCGTTGGACTGACAGCAATTATATCATTTGCGGCAACAGGTTCCGTTATTGGGATTGGCATAGGCACAGTGGTTTCAGCCGCTACAATCGGCAATGTAATCTCAATTTATGCCAAACATCTAAATCCATGGTTTCAGGCTGGCCAGGAGGTCTAAGGTATGAAAAATTTTGATTTGACAGAAGGAAATATTGTTAAAAAAATTGTCTTATTTTCCATTCCTCTTTTGGCCGGCAATCTTTTTCAACAGCTGTATAATACGGTAGATTCCTATGTTGTGGGGAACTATGTGGACAGATTTGCTCTGGCCGCCGTGGGAGCCAGCACTCCGATCATCAATATTCTTATCGGAACTTTTATGGGGATCTCTACAGGAGCAGGGGTGATCATTGCGCAATACTATGGAGGCCGCAATATAGAGAACATGCGAAGGGCAGTCCACAGTTCTATGGTAATCACTCTGGCTATGGCCGTTGTTCTGACCTTCATAGGGGTGACATTGACCAATCCTCTGCTGCGTATGATTGGAGTGCCTGAAGATGTGTTTCCTTCCTCGTCTTCCTACTTATCCATTTATTTTGGAGGAATTACCTTTACATTGATCTACAATATGGGAGCCGGAATCTTAAGGGCCGTGGGAGATTCAAAAAAACCTCTCTATTTTTTGATGATGTCAAGCGTGTTGAATATTGGTCTGGACTTTTTATTTGTAAAGGGATTTGGTTGGGGAGTGGAAGGGGCGGCAGGGGCTACCCTGATCTCCCAGGCTGTAAGCGCTTTGATGGTGTGCTTTGTACTATTTCGCACCAGGGAACCATATCATATCCGTCTGAAAGAACTGAAGTTTGATCCTGTTATCGGCAGGAACATGATTGCCCTTGGTATTCCGGCAGGACTGCAGCAGGGAATTATTCCTTTGTCCAATGTCATTGTCCAGTCTTATATTAACCGGTTTGGGTCTTCTGTCATGGCGGGCTATTCGGTTGCCCTGCGTATTGACGGATTTGTGCTTCTTCCTCTTCAGGCTTTTAATCTGGCGATCACTACATTTACCGGACAAAATATGGGGGCCGGAAAATTTGACCGAATGAAAAAGGGCGCTTATATTACCTGGCTAATGGCGACAGGCACCATTGGGATTTTTGTCCTTTTCATGTACCGGTATGGGATACCATTCATCAGAATGTTCAGCAAAGAGGAAGAGGTAGTTGCCGCCGGCTGGCTGACCTTGTCTACCTTCCTCCCGTTTTATCTGATTATGCCTGTAAACCAGGTGGTGAATGGTGTTTTGAGGGGATCAGGCAATGCTAAAACACCGATGTATATTATGGTTTTTAATTTTGTTGTGCTGCGGCAATTATACTTGTTTGTGATTACGAAGATGACAGATTCCCTGCGTTTTGTTTTCTTTGGCTGGCCGTTGACTTGGATTACCTGTGCAGTGATGTCTCTTATCTGTTTTTATCGCTCTGACTGGATAAAAAGGAAAACGCAGCCATAAATTCAACTAACTGTCTTAACATGGAGTTCTGTTCAGTCTGGAAGCAGATATCAGCAGAATTCCATTGACAACGTGAATAAGAATGGCAATTCCAAAAGCGTATTGATAGGTTCCAGTCATATCATAGAGATATCCTATGGCTGCCAGGGAAGAGGCGCTTCCAAGGCTGGTAAAGAAACCGACTACAGCAAAGGCTTTTCCGTAATTTCTGTTTCCGAAAAAATGCCTGGTTAATAGCGGAATTCCTACGGCTCCAACTGAATACACAGATCCAAAAAGGAACGCCGCTGCCATAAGAAGAACAGGATTATTTCCTGAGACAAGGAGGCAGAGCGAAAATATGTTGATCGTCATCATTGATACGCATGCTTTTATGGAACCTATCCGATCACTGATACACCCAATAAGCAGTTTTGTGACAATATTTCCTAACATGGAGCAGGACATCAAAGAAGCGCCAATTGTTTCTCCAAGTCCTATGGATAATGTATAACCGGAAAAATGTTGGGCAATTCCCGAAATAGAAGTATGCAGGGCAGCAAATAAACATAAGAACAAAAAACTTATGTGAAAATAAGAGAATCTGCTGTTTTTTGTTTCCTCGTCTTCCTTTTTCATTTGAGAGACTTTATATCCATAAGGTTTTAGGCCCTGTTCTTGAGGGGTCATGGAAAATGGTAACAGAAATACAGGAAGAGCCAAAAGGAGAATCGAAATACTCATAAATATATATGCTCTCTGCCAGCCCCATTGATGAATAATTCTGCTTAATATAGGTGAAAAAAGAGCCCCACTCAAACCGCTGAAACTCAAAGCCATGCCGATTGCCATACCGTTTTTTTCATGAAACCATTGGTTAATCAGTATGGTAACAGGACATGTGCCATAGAGCCCGACTCCTATTCCCCTGAGGGTTCCAAGGATATAGAAGGAAAGAAGGTTTCGTGAAAATCCCATAAAAAACGTAGAGCTTACGGACATAATGACACCTAAAACAAGAACCGATCGATAGTGGTATTTTTCGGTTAACCCAGGCACATAAAGGGAGGTTATGGCGCTTGCTAACAGCGATAGTGTTGCGTGGAAGGCAAAACTTCCACGCAGCACATCTAAATCAGAAGATACGCTGGTATAAAAAACTCCGGCGCAGTTATTGCATAAGCCGATAGAACTGGCGGCTAAACCACAGGTGATAACTAAAATTTTAATATATTCTTTTTTCTCCATTGTAATAAGTCCTGTTTTATACTTGCTATCAAATCAGTTCTCGTCTGCAGGCAGTTCATCTTAGAGAACAGCGTACAAAAAGAACCAATGATTGTGATGGGCAAAAGCGTTGTTAAGCCCACACGAATTGCTGAAAAATGGCGTTGAGACTGTAGCTTGGCTGCTAACATGAGCAATCCATTCATCAATTTGTCTTTCATATAAAAACCCTCCGTATAATTTGGTAAGCTGAATTATACAGATATTCAGAACCGATTTCCATAATGTTCCGAATCCTGGAACATTCAACAAATGAGGAGTGATTTCTGCTATGATAACCAACAAAATACCTGTTGTGTTTTTGAGCATAGTTACCAGCGAAAAAAGAGATTCCATAAACAGTTTAATCGCAGTATATATTTTGGATCATATAGAACAGGTAAAAAAATGACAGTCAGAGACATTGCCAAGGCATGTCATGTGGGATCAGGTTCTATATCTCGTTTTTGCAAAGATATTGGCCTGCAAGATTTCATTGAACTTAAAGAAATGCTCAATACAGCACAATTCAGGTTTGAATCAGCTGCCTTCTCTCAATCCACAGACTTGAGAATAAAAGAGTATGGAAGCAGAGTCAGTCAAAGTATTGAAATGGTGACTAAAACATTATCAAGGACTCGTCTTCAAACTCTTTGCCGGGATTTGAAGTCTTATGAGAATATTGCTGTCTTTGGACGCCTGAAAGCAGAATCAGTAGCCATTAACCTTCAGGCGGATTTAATGATGATGGGACGTCAGGTTTATACTCATATCTCTTATGCCGAGCAAATAGAGTATATCCGACAAGCTGGAAAAAAGGATTTAATATTGATTTTTAGTCATGGTGGATATTATTTTGACTATCTTAGCGAGAGGACATCATGGCCTCCCAATGATCGACCTAAAATTTGGATGATTTCAAATTGCTGCACTAATAAATATAACTATGTCTCCAAGGCTTTGGTATTCAAATCTTTGCCAGGACATGTGGGACACCCGTATCAGTTGCAATATATAGCGGGACTGATTGCTCAAGAATATTTTTCTCTTTATGGATCATATTCTAATTCGGAATAGATAAGTATTTAGTTTGAGCCAATATACATATCAGAGCTTATATAAAGATTTATTCTGCACCCTTAAAATCTGATTTATTTTGAACTGCTAATAGTTGTTCTGCTAAAAAATCAAGGGTTCCAAGAAGAATGATTTGATTTTCTCTATTACAGGATCTGAATTTTCCTATAAATCGCTGTATTTCTTCTTCGTATTCGTCAGGTTCTGTATTAAACAAATCACTTGTGGATAATCCCAAGCGATTAATAATGGGAAAGAGGATTTCATAAGAAGGATTCATTTTCCCTGCCTCAATATTTCTGATTGTTTTAACAGATACTCCTGCTTGATCTGCCAGCTCCTGTTGGGTCAGTTTACAATATTTTCTTGCTGTACGAATACGAATACCTAAGTTTTTTACTTTGTCTATCGGCATAATTTGTCACCTCTTTTATATTGTATCGTACCGATTTTGAATTTTACATTCCCTAATAAGTGCTTTTTATTAGGTAGGATTATACCTAAATAGTTCATATAAATCAGTCCCCTTTTGAGAGACCAAAGAAAAAAAGGCTTCTCATAGCGGGATTTAATGGTATGCCAGTTATGATTTGCTGTCGGAGGAAATCATGGCTGGCAGTTTTTATCTCCAGAAACAATCCGTAAAATCAAGTAATACATTAAAAAAATCATATACTTTTCAAGGGGTATCCCTATCGCAAAACAGGCACGATTAAGCCTATATAAACATCATTATCAAACCTTATATCGAACGCAAAAGTACAACGTCAGGATAGCTAGTCAATATCCTGGCGTATTTATTTACCGGTTTTTATCGAATTGTTCCGCTATTCACCTGTGCCGTGGGCCGCCCTTCATCAATTTTCAACAAAAAATGATGAAAGGAGTAATCGGCAATGACCGAAGAATATTGGATCACTATTTTAAGAGAGGAAGACCGTTTGATAGACAACTCTGACCGGAAGTACAGGTATCACTGCAAGTCCCTGGAAAGCATGAGCGAGGAATTAACGTTTCAGGAACGTTACATAGATATGGAAGAAGATTTTACCCTACTGTGCGGAATCCAGGACTTTACCGACCTGGTTCAGAATGAGGAATTAGCGGCTGGACTGCGCCGCCTCACTGACCGCCAGCGGCAGGCTATACAGTTACGCTTCTGGGAGGGGTATCAATGCCAGGAGATTGCCGTTATGTTTGGCTGTAGTCCGGCGGCGGTAACGAATTTAATGCGGAGAGCTTTTAAACAGCTCCGCATTTACTTAATGGGATAACCCTATGACTTCAAGGCGGCAGCGTCCAGCTATGGATTGCTGCCCCTTCTCTTTCCAGGCCAAAACATTTTTTAAAAATTTTCCATACTCCGTTAATTTTTACCTTCTGGGATCTCCGATTATTGAGGGACAAGCCCTCTGCTAAAGGCTTCACAACAGGCTGTGGGCTTTTGGCTCCGTGGGCAGCTGTCAAAGTCAAGTCAGCTTGACCTTGGCCCGCTGTAACCACGAGAATAAAATATCGGAGGTTTTTGTATATGGAGAAATTAGTTCGTGTCATTAAGCTGCGCCCTGGTGAAACAGTCCTTATCGTTGCGGAGGAACGCCCCACTCCCTGCCCGTGCGGTCATGCCTGCGTTGTCCCGGAGCGTAAAGAAGGCTTCCCTCTGCCTAAAGGAATCCTGATTCATATGGACGGCGCTGCATAGGGGGTAAATTCATGTTTCATGTTACAATCTTTGACGCAGCGGGAACCCCTTTGGTGGTGGAAGTATCCCATGAGGTTTTCCAGGTATTTGCGGAGTATGACCGGGAAATGGAACGCCAGCGCAAAGAGGATTTCCGTCACCGTGACTGCCGTTCCTGGGACACCTGCCTGCTCTTTGAAGTGTCCACGGAGCCGCTGGAGCAGACCTATGAGCGCATGAGAACCCTGAAGGAAATCCGGGAGGCCCTGGAAGAATTTTCTCCCAGACAGCGGCGGCGTTTCCTGCTCCATTTTGCCTATGGCTATACTTACCTGGAGATTGCCAAAATGGAGGGCCGCAACAAGTCCACGGTCATGCGCTCCGCCAGGGCCGCACTGAAAAAAATCCAAAAAAAGTTGGCGGCCTAATAGCAACTTTTGCCCGGTTTCTGTCCTTAATGGTGAAAGGGAAAAAATCCCTTTTGCAATTCTGTTCTTTGACAAATAACGGGCAGCCGTTCATATCAGTATTCAGGATTTCCAAACGCTGTGTGTGAGCGCCGCAAGCGCAAACGCCAAGACCCCCTGCGGACGGCCAGAGCGTCCGTCAACACGATGACATCAAAGGGCCAGAGCGACCATTTGACGGCTTGATAACCAGCCCCGGCAGGCTGGAAAGCGCCAAGACCACCAGCGGGAGGAACCGTGCCTCTCACCGAAACTTACTGCGAATATGGTGTACCCACCTATCGGCGGTATGCGGCGGTTCGGCAGCCACCCGGCTGACAGCCACGAACCGGCCTGAATACTCCCACGTATCGGGGGCGAGCCGATGGACAGTCCCGCTGTTCCAGACAATACGGTACGAAAATCCTATAAAACGTGTTATTAACATATTTTGCTGGATTATATAATACCAATTCCGTATCAATACAATTTTGATACGGAATTGTGGGAGGTGAGATGATATTGGACAAACAGGTAATCATAGACTTTACTACTCGACAAATGAAAGGAGATCGAAAAATATTGTCAGTAGAACGGCTTGAGAGTATGAGTCAAGGTTCCATTGAGGACATATCCAAAGATGGTCTGGTAGACATTTGTGGCGTAAAGATTGATACTAGTTTGCCCGGCACTTTGCGTATGCTTCAGTATTTAGAGCAGATTCAAAATCCATATAATTTTCTTTGTGATGGGATACCTGTACATATTTCCTTTGTCAATGAAGAGCAGGAACTTTCTAAGACACTTGTTGATTACTTTCGTACTTTAAAGTGATGACTTTTGGAATAGTGTATGTTATAATCTTCTTGTGTGATGATTATAGAGAGATGGGAGGTTAAATGGCTAGAATTAGAAAAGCCGCGAGTAGTGGAGTTCACTTGGCTTCTCGCAAAACAATTTGGCTCATCGCTGCCTATATTCGTCTTTCACGGGAAGATGGAAACGATGAGAGTCTAAGCGTCACAAACCAGAAAAAAATCATCGGGGAGTACCTGGAAACCTTTTTTGAGGGAGAGTTTACGCTAGTTGATTACTATATTGATGATGGTCTGACGGGAACCGATTATGACCGCCCGGATTTTCAACGAATGATTCATGATATGGAAGCAGGAAAGGTAAATTGTATTATCTGCAAAAATCTTTCCCGTATGTTTCGGAATTATTCGGATCAGGGATATTTTTTGGAAAAAATCTTTCCCATGAATAAAACCAGGTTTATCACGGTCAGTGATCCTAGAGTCGATTCTTTCCTTCACCCGGAAACACTTCAGGGACTGGAAGTCCCGATCAATGGCCTGATGAATGACCGTTTTGCGGCGAAGACTTCTTTAGACGTCCGTGACACCTTCGCAACGAAACGCCGAAAGGGGGAATTTATTGGAGCATTTGCTCCATATGGCTATAAAAAGGCTCCAGAAAATAAAAACGCTCTGATTATTGACGAAGAAGCCGCAGAGATCGTGCGAAATATTTACCAATGGTTTGTTTATGAGGGTATGAGTAAAAATGGAATCGCACATCGGCTCAATGACTTAGGAATAGTCAATCCAGCCGCTTATAAGAAAAGCAAAGGATTGAATTTTTGCTGCCCTCAAAGCGGAAAAAATGATGGGCTTTGGTCGCCTAGTTCGGTTACTACGATTTTAAAAAATAAAATGTATCTGGGAATTATGGTGCAAGGGAAACAGACGGTAATCAGCTATAAAGTACATGAAAAGCAAGCTGTCCCGGAAGAAGACTGGTATATGGTTCCAGATACCCATGAGCCAATTATTGAAGCTGAATTGTTTCAAAAAGCGGCTGACCTTCAGACAAGGGATACCCGGACAGCACCGGCAGGGAGAAGTTTATATTTATTATCTGGTTTTATCCGCTGCGCTGATTGTAAAAAAGCGATGACAAGACAAAAAACAAAAAATATTGTTTATTATTACTGTCGTACCTTCCGGGAAAAATCAAAAAACGCCTGTACAAAACATACAATTAAGGAAGAAGTAGTGGTTAAGGCTGTTTTAGCGGCAATCCAGGCACAGATTTCTTTAGTTGGTTCTTTAGCTGAGGTAGTGGAAGAAATTAATAAGTCACCCGTTGTCAAAAATGAATCAACTCGTTTGACGGCTATGCTTCATCTTCGCCAAAAGGAACTAGATAAAGTTATTAGTATTTCGGATGGGCTTTACGGTGATTGGAAAAGTGGAGATATTTCCAAAGAAGAATATACTCGTTTGAAGCAGAAGTATTCTTCTCAGGCTGAACAGTTGAAAATAACAATCCAAAACATTCAGTCAGAATGTCAGGTGATGGCAAAAGGAATTTCAAAGAATGACCCTTATTTGGCTTATTTTCTGAAACATAAAAATGTAAAGGAACTGAACCGAGGAATTTTAGTTGATTTGGTAAAAAATATTTATATTCATCAGGGTGGTGAAATCAGCATTGAGTTTAATTTCGCGGACCAGCACCGCCGGATTGTAGAGTGGATTGAAAATAACCAAAATGAACTGACAATTATTGGGGAAAAGAATGGGAAAACAGCGTAGAAGGTTTCCTATTTAAATTTCAGCTTTAAGTTTTGTATAAATAGGTGGAGCCACAGGCCCTACAGGAGCAACCGGAGCAGAAGGTCCTACAGGTCCCACAGGCCCCACTGGTCCCGCAGGGGCGGCGCCGGAAGTCAGTGCTCTTGCAGCCACCAATGTGGCTGATCAGACACTGGCTGCGGATGGAATCTTTACATTTGATAATGATCAGGCGACAACGGGAACCTCTATACTTCATTCGCCGAGCACAGGAGTTTTTACGCTGAATCAAAATGGATTTTATGAGATTTACTACAATACGGTTGGAACTAATGCTGCTTCTGTTACGCCGCCTACTTCTTTAGAGGTTCATCTGGCCAACGGAGGAACAGAGATCCCTGGAACCACATCTACGGCTACCATTACGGCAGCCAATGATAAAGTCACATTGTCAGGGGCGACGGTAGTCAACGTGACTTCCGCTCCGGCCAACATTACACTGGTGGCAGATAATGCAAACGGAACTTACAGTAATACAGCAATAACCATTCGAAGATTAAATTGACAGCAGAACTATTGTCTTCAAAAGAGTCAATTTAGGGGAGAGGCTGATGACGATTCATCATCTCTTCCTGAGTATGACTGGTATGTCGTCAGTCTATGGTGAAAATCCACAGGGGGCGTAGTTGCCGACGAACCCCAGAGCGATTTCCGGGGTTCGTACGGAGTATAAACCACAGCCGGTCAGGAGGGGGAGATTTAATCTCCCCTACTCGAATAGAAGAAAAGCTCGGATTAAAGGTCAATGTGGCCAAAAGTAAAGTAGACAGACCAGAAGGAATCAAGTATCTTGGTTTTGGCTTTTACTATGACGTAACTGCCAAACAATACAAAGCAAAATCGGGAGTATGAAGTATTTCTGCGCCGAGACAGACAAACATATAAGATACCGGCTGAGAATGTGCATCTGGAAGTACTGGAAAACGCCAAAGAACAAAGCAAAGAACCTGATGAAACTAAGGGTGCCAAAAGACAGGCATACCGAGCGGTACGCACGGTGGTGTGAGAGGTCGGAAATTTCTCAATCAGAGAGATTTCCTCCTGCTCGATTTCTTTGTAAAAAACAGATCAATCAGGAAAATTTGCGGAGGAAGTCATGAAAGTCGTTGTCTATGCTATTTGTAAAAATGAAGCGGAATTTGTGGAGAGATGGACTCGTTCCATGTCCGAGGCAGATGAAATTGTGGTGCTGGATACGGGCTCTGAAGATGATACGGTGGAAAGACTGAAAGCAAATGGGGTGAAAGTGACGGAAGAAGAGATCAAGCCGTGGAGATTTGATTTGGCCAGAAACAGATCTCTGAATCTGGTGCCTGAGGATGCAGATATCTGTGTATGCACAGATTTGGATGAGGTATTTGAACCAGGCTGGAGAGAGCATTTAGAGCGGGCATGGAAAAAGGGAGTGTCCCGTGCCAGATATAGATATACATGGAGTTTCACGAAACAGGGACGGGAGGGTGTGGTGTTCTGGATCGAGAAAATTCACAGCCGTCATGGCTATCAGTGGGTTCATCCGGTCCATGAGGTACTACAATGGACGGGAAAGGAAGGGACGGAAGAGACGATCACAGCGGGGGGAATCCAGTTGAACCACTATCCGGATAGCTCGAAGTCACGGGGGCAATATCTGCCTCTTTTGGAATTGTCAGTGGCAGAGGATCCGGAAGATGACAGAAACATGCATTATCTTGGCAGGGAATATATGTATAAAAAGAGATGGGACGACTGTATCCGGACTCTGAAGCATCATTTGTCTATGGCGACAGCTACATGGGAGGACGAACGAGCGGCTTCCATGCGTTATATTGCAAAGTCCTATCTGATGAAGGGGGAGAGAAATCAGGCAAGAGACTGGTATCTCAGAGCCGTGATCCAGGCCCCTCATTTACGGGAACCTTATGTGGATTTGGCTTATGCTCTATATGAGGAAAAAAGATGGGAGGGGGTATTGTATTTTACAGGCTGTGCCCTGGAGATCACCCATCGTCCAAAATCCTATATCTGCGAAGCGGATTCCTGGGGCAGCCTCCCCCATGATCTTCGGGCAATGGCCTTTTTCCATACAGGACGGATTAAGGAGGCTTTGGAAGAGGAGGAAAAAGCTCTGGCCATGGAGCCTGATAATGAACGTTTCCAGAAAAATGTGGAGGTCCTGACTAGACGGATCAGGGAGGCAAACGGGAGCCAGGGCGCTACATCACAATGACAGAATTAGTATATTCGTTTTCGGGCAGTATCCCGCTTTTTTGTTCCAGTACGGACTGATAGATATGGGAACAGAACAGGTCTCTGTGAAATTGTTCCAGCGCATGGGGGGAGAGGATTTTGGAGGCATCGGCTGTCTTGGTGATCAGAGGCAGTTTTGATGCCTTTTTGATGTACCCCAAAAGAGGAGCAGCCTTCTTTCGGAAGCCCAGGATCCGGACATAGGAACAATAATCTTCCTGTCTGCGAAGATTAACATCTTCCGCCGTCATGTGCAGGAGGATATGCAGCAGACCGCGGCTGATGTGGGTATAGGTGTACTGTTTTGTCTTCAGGGCAGCGACGCGGCCCTGGAAAGTGGTAAAATGAAGAAGCTGCTTTTGTATCCGGGCACAAAACCCGGGGGAGACACCGGCAAATATCTCCGGAGAGATGTTCTGACGCTGAAGCTCCAGGAGACGGTAGGACAGCAGTACAGAAAAATCATCGGGATAAAGAGGGGTAGCAGATTTCATCACTTCCAGGCAGGCCTGGGGAATCTGACCGGAGAGAAGCATGTCCAGATTCTGTCTGTGATCAGTCTGTTTTAGGATCGTCTTGCGGATCGCGGAGGCGGAGCTGAACGCTGGTGCCAGTTCCTGATCGTTGTAACCGGCGCCGATTCTGGGAAGCGTTATGGGAATTATGGTGCTTTGGCGTCTGTGGAGGGCTTTTATATATTCGATGCCTAGAGTGTTGTTGGGGGTGGACAGAAGCGAAGCCGCGAAATCTCTCTGTGTTTGCGCGGGGAGACAGGCGGTCAGCGCCGTTTCCAAGGCCTTGGGGTAAGAGTAGCCTGCAGAGAGATGTTTTTTTATTGATGCTGAAAGAGGAGCGGGTTCTTCAAGGAGAAGGTCAGCCAGATCAGTCAGTCTTTTGATATCGCCGCATTCGCTTCCAAAGCAGATGTGGCTGACGACTCCCAGCTGGTCCAGGAGGGAGACAGCACAGGAGGCGAAGTCTTCAGCGCTGGAGACGGCGAAGGGAGGGGGAAGTTCCAGTACCAGGTCTGCTCCTGAGAGAAGAGCCATGCGGGTGCGCAGGTATTTGTCGTAGACGGCTGGAGCTCCCCGCTGGACAAAATCTCCGCTCATGACTACGACGGTGTAGGATGCGCCGGTACGCAGTCTGGATTCCTGTAAATGGAAGGCGTGGCCGCTGTGGAATGGGTTGTATTCGGCAATGATGCCTGTGATTGTTGGGAAATCTGTCATGGGAATGAGGGTCCTTTCTGGGAAGCGAGCGAATTGCGGGAATGCAGGGGGGCTATGAAAGAGGATAAAAAAGCCGCTGCTTATGTGCAAGCACAAGGCTGCTGGTTTTATCCTCTTTCGCACATGGCTGGCGTGTGAGTCCGCAGTGCGCCGCTCGATTCCGTTGCACTGCATCTCGCTGTCGGGCGTGCGCCCTATGAAAGAGGATAAAAAAGCCGCTGCTTATGTGCAAGCACAAGGCCGCTGCTTTTTTATCCTCTTTCGCACTGCTCATTGGTTATAACATATCATTGTTTCGTAAAAAAAGCAAACTATTTCGGGGAGAGGACTTGAAAAAATATGGTAAACCTCCTAAAATATAGGATAGAATCAAGACGGAACTGTTGATTTAATACTGAGAAAGAGGAGAGAATATTACTATGAACTTTATTGTTGAGACCAGCGCACGTCATGTACATTTGTCACAGGAACATCTGGAGATCTTGTTTGGCAAGGATTATGTTCTGACGAAAAAGAAGGATCTGTCTCAGCCCGGGCAGTATGCCTGCGAGGAGAGGGTTACTATTGTAGGCCCGAAGAAAGAGCTAAAGGGAGTGTCTATTTTAGGACCTGTGAGAAAGGATACTCAGGTTGAGCTGTCTCTGACAGATGCCCGTTCCATCGGTGTTACGGCTCCGGTGAGAGAGTCCGGGGATATTGGGGGAAGCGCTCCCTGCAAGATCATAGGGCCTCAGGGTGAGATCGAGATTTCTGAAGGCGTTATCGCCGCGAAGCGTCATATCCATGCCACCAAGGCAGATGCAGAGGCTCTTGGCGTGGAGAACGGACAGGTGGTTTCTGTTAAGATCGATACCGAGGGAAGAAGCCTGGTATTCGGTGATGTCGTAGTACGTGTAAGCGATTCTTATGCATTAGCCATGCATATCGATACAGATGAGTCCAATGCAGCAGGCTGCGGAAGAGAAGTATACGGAGAAATCGTAAAATAGTAGAGATTAAGGAGAAGAGATACATTATGAAGATTTTAGTTATCAACTGCGGAAGTTCTTCTTTGAAATATCAGCTGATCGATATGGATGACGAGAGTGTAATCGCCAAAGGCCTCTGTGAGAGGATCGGCATTGCCGGTTCCAAGCTGACCCATCAGCCGGCAGGAAAGGACAAGGTGGAGATCGAGAAAGATATGCCTACTCACCAGACGGCTATTGAACTGGTTATGGAGGCACTTCAGGATCCCGGCCACGGCGTGATTAAAAATACGGATGAGATCTCTGCTATCGGTCATCGTGTCCTCCATGGAGGAAAAGTTTACAGCGATTCCATTATTGTCAATGATGACGTCAAGAAAGTCATCCGTGAGTGTTTCGACCTGGGACCGCTGCATAATCCGGCCAACCTTATGGGTATCGAGGCCTGTGAGGCTGCTATGCCCGGCAAGCCCAATGTGGCGGTGTGGGATACCGGTTTCGGTATGGCTATGCCGGAAAAGGCTTATATGTACGCGATTCCTCATGAGTACTATGAGAAGTACAGCATCCGCCGCTACGGTTTCCACGGAACCAGCCACATGTTCGTCTCCGGCGAGGCCATCAAGTTCGGCGGCCTGGATCCGAAGAATGCGAAAGTTATCGTATGCCATTTAGGAAACGGTGCCAGCGTGTCTGCTTCCATCGGAGGCAAATGTGTAGACACAAGTATGGGCCTGACCCCTCTGGAAGGACTGATCATGGGAACCAGAAGCGGTGATATCGATCCGGCTGTCGTTCAGTTTATCTGCAATAAAGAGGGCAAGGATGTCAATGAAGTTTTAAATATCCTGAACAAGAAATCAGGTGTTCTGGGCATGAGCGGCGGAGTATCCAGCGACTTCCGTGATATCGAGGCTGCAAAGAAAGAGGGCAACCATCTGGCAGAAGTGGCCCTGGAGGCATTTATCTATCGTGTGGCCAAGTATATCGGCGCTTACACCGCAGCTATGAACGGTGTAGATGCCATCGCCTTTACCGCCGGTGTAGGCGAGAATGATAAAGTGGGAAGAAAGGCCATCTGCAGCTACCTGGGCTACCTGGGAGTAAAGATCGACGACGAGGCCAATGACGTGAGAGGCAAGAAGGCTGTCATCTCCGCCGCGGACTCCAAAGTAAAAGTGATGCTGATCCCCACCAACGAGGAGCTTGCCATCGCAAGGGAGACTCTGGCGCTGGTTCAGTAAGGAGTTGTAATAAACTAAGGGAAGTTTAGAAGAATTTGGTTGACAAATGGAGTCCACCTATGTATAATAACAAAGGTGCGTATTAGGAGATTAATATGCTGATTAACTTGACTGAGTTGTTTACCAGAGACGGAAAAGAGAAGATTTACACACAAGACCTTGAGATGGAGAAGTTTCAGGCACCAGATGGTGTATACGATCTGGTTAATGCCGGACCAGTCAGGCTTCATGTGGTAAATACAGGCGACCGTACGCTGGTACTTGACGGGACTGTAAAGCTGTCTCTGATGATACCATGCAGCCGTTGTCTGGAACTTGTAGAGATCCCCTTTTCTCTGACTTTGGAGCGGACGTTTGATATGAAACAGACCAACGAAGACAGAGCAAAAGATCTGGACGAACAGCCATATTTACAAGGTTACAATCTGGATGTTGACCAGCTGGTTCGTGATGAACTGTTGCTGAACTTACCTATGAAAGTCCTGTGTAATGAAGATTGCAAGGGGATTTGTAATAGATGTGGGGCCAATCTCAATTATGAGACCTGTGACTGTGACCGCAGCTCACCGGACCCAAGAATGTCTGTTATCCAGGATATTTTTAATCAGTTGAAGGAGGTGTAAACCATGTCTATCTGTCCAAAGAACAAATCTTCAAAAGGAAGAAGAGATCAGCGTAGAGCAAACTGGAAGATGAGCCCTGTGAATCTGGTAAAGTGCAGCAAGTGCGGCGCTTTGATGATGCCTCACAGAGTTTGTAAGGCCTGCGGTTCTTATAACAAGAGAGAGATCGTTAAGGTTGAAGATTAAGATTTGAAAGATTAATTAAATTGAAAAAAGCTAGGGAACATGGGGCTTCTGAGGGGTTTTCCTCAGAAGCCTTTGTTTACATAATTCGGCTTTCCGAAAAACTTTTAGGGGGTTCCTGTAAATGGACTGGTATTCATCACAAATAATGTATTGGTATACCTGCCGGCTTTTTTTCACATTTAAGGATTTTAGCATTATCTGTCCATACTTTTGGAACAGCTTGCAAATTGGCGGTATAAACCTGGAGTTGTCTTAGAGAACGCTGACTGATACAACTACAATAATTGCAACAATAGCATTAAATATCCATGTCCACTTATTTCCTAAATTTATTGTATAGCCAAACCCACTTCGTGGTCTCTTGATAATTACTCTTTTATTTTCTCTATTGAAATATAGGTTACCTACGCAGCAGCACACCGGAGGAGAGCGGCTCGGTAACGAAGTCATGTTCAGCCCTGCAAATGGGAATGTGTCAATTACGATTCGCTTAATTCCAGAAAATCAACATATTCATTTGTTGCAACGCCAACATATAGCTTATCTGTCAGGTACCCCACCGAATAATAATGTTCAACAACATATTTGGCCGTAAAGGGCATCTCAAGACGGGTTATTTCGTCAATAGAAAACCACTTACAAATTCCTTCATTTGATTGTAAATGGTCATTGACATTATCTTTTAGAGTTGCAAAAAAATAGTAGTTTTGTCTTATTTCACCTTTCGTATACCTTAAAGTAACATATCTAAGTGTTAATCCTTCAATATCATCTGATCTCAAACCCAATTCCTCTTCCATTTCTCTAAGAACACAAGCCTTTGCATCATTTATTTCATTTTTTTCAAAATGACCACCTGCCGACCCAGTCCATACATTATTTACAACTCTGCCGCCTTCTCTATACAGCATCAACACCTTATCTTTTTTTGCCAGATAGACCGCAGTCATATTTCTAAGTTTCCCATCCATACTTTTACCCTCACAAATTCCGATTTGTACATAACTATACCATAGTTTGTGTAATTCCGAAATAAGAATATTTGTTTCTCGGTATTGGGAGTGACTTTTTCTCGTTGTTTTTCCATGGTTTTCCTGCTTTTGCCAGAGAAAACCATGGAAAACATGGTCTGCCTATCATAAACAGCGGTTGCAATTCTCCATAGATTTCCCCCTGCGTCACCCAGTCAGTATGGGTGTTAAGTTATGTGAAGGGGCTATCTATTTCCCGACTGCCCTCTTTGAGTTATGATAAAATGCGGATACAGACAGGAGTGACGGCTTATATGGCAGAAAGGACTTCCTATGCTATTGTGATCTCTTACTCGGGAGAAACACCGATTTTGATTCGGGCAGCCCGGATGCTTAGAAAGCATAAGATACCTGTTCCTCATTACCAATATCGGTGAGAGCAGCTTGTCTAAGCTGGTGGACTGCGTGCTGCCTATACTGGCAGTGGAAAGGCTGTGCCTTTGGAATGTGCCGGGGCAGGAATTGCCGAGAGACGAAAGTGAAATGACATTTACAAAAACCCTGTCTTATAAACCTCGGATCTGTAAATGCCATTTCATAATTGGTCGGAAAGATTGAAAAAGTATGGAGGATTTGGTTTAATATATTCACATAGAAAAGGTCTTTAACCAGATTTGGAGGTAACAAGATGAAAAAGAGAGAACAAAAGTCTTTGCAGTGTGAGATATATGAACAGATGGCTTCTATGAAATGCGCCCGTATCAGAAAAAAATGTGGAATCATCAGTTTCTGCAATGAAACTTATGACGCGTTGGCAGTATTTCACGAGGATAGCCTGGTGGAATTGTCTATAGAGGACAAAAAGACAGGCGCTATTCCCTTCTACCTTCATTTTGAAGCGATTGACGCCCGGACAGCTCGGGACAACATGGAAGCATTCTTGGATTTTCTGAAAAATAAGGAGCCTGAAAAAGAGGATTTGGACATAACCGCGGTAAAAAATAAGCAGCCAATGAAGATTTTAGTAAGCTGCACTTCCGGCCTCACATCTTCCTACTTTGCCTATACGATGAAAAACGTTTTGGATAAGGCAGGCATTCCGATCATTGTAGACGCCATAAGATTTACGGAGATTGATAAGATACAGGCTCACTATGACTACATCCTGCTGGCACCCCAGATCGCATATAAACTGCAGGAATACAGAGAGAAATATGGGAACAGGGTTATGAAGGTAGACAGTAGGGATTTTGCCAGCTATGACGTCGTCAGAGTTATGAACCGCCTTATACGCCGCCGCGTGGCATAAGGTTTGAGAATATGCAGATTTTGATAAAAGACAATGCCAGACGCAATGAAGATCCGGAGGGATATATTTTGAGATGCACCGGAATCTGGGCAGGCACTCGGAGCGCCTAAAAGACTACGAGCGGGGAGATATCTATAATTTTAGGAAGCTGGTTTCAATATGGAGCAGGACTATTGATAATTGGGAAAATGTTGGCAAACTAAGGACAATGAAAGCCTTGATTCGGGCTGTTGTCTGAGGGACAAAAACGTTCAGTTTTGCCTCAGTGGTGTCCGCAGCCAGGATATCCGGCCTCACCGAACGGTTCCGGAGATTTTCAGCAAATACCTGGGTGCGGACGTCAAGAACCTTTAAATTTGGCTTTTCCAGTACAGTCTGCAATACCGGTTCTATGTCTGTCGTATCTCATTTTTCAGCATACGCAGGTGATCACGATGATGGCGGCTCTTGGGTTCTTTATCACCACAAGAGATCGGCTTTCCTGACCGCCACAGGCTCTTTGATCAGAAATTGAGCTTTATTCCCTGGAAAAATTGATCAATCCTTTTCTTGATGTCCATTGGATTTAAATATTTCAACAGATATCCGTCCGCTTTCAGGGCTAATACTTTTTTTACGCTTTCCTTGTCGTCTTTACAGGTCAGGAATATAACCGGAATATCTGAAAAGTCTTTTTCTGAGTGGAGCATCTCTAATACATGGACTCCGTCACAGACCGGCATCTCATAATCTAACAGAATCAGATCAGGTCTATCCAGAGTGATTGACCGGAAGGCTGCCATTCCGGAGCTGACCTCGGAGACGTCGTAATCATCACACAAAAGCCTCTTGATCCTCTGGCGTATGGTGATGGAATCATCTACGATAAGAATCTTCCGTTTAGCGCTGATTTCCTTCTTTGTAAGATATTTTTCGATTTCGGACACAGCGTTGTCGGGATGGAGGGGAATCAGAAGGTGATCCTCAAGGAGATGGGGAGCAAAGACGCAGTAAGAAAAATATCCTTCGTCCGTGCTGAACAGGAGACTGACCTGAGGCTTCTTTTTCTCGAAGAGCTCGCGGAACTGCTCATAGGTCAGAAGATTTTCCTCTGTCATATCATAGGAGCGGATGGACGGATAATGATTCATAACACGTCTCACAAACTGACATGCTGTATATCTGACCGCGTTGAGCAGCACGATGTCCAGTTTGTCAGATTGGACTCCCATAAGTTTTCCTACTGTGTTGATTAGAATGCTGTCCTCAAAAACTAAAAGAATTTCCCACTTTTTGTTGTCCTGCTCTCTGCTGTAGACCAGACGATAATACACTCCTTTGCCGAATTTTTCTCCGTCGTAAGCATTGCTGATCACCTGCCCTTTGAGTTGGAACATATTTTTTAAAAGCTCCAGTATGATTTCTTCCATGGCGGTCAGTTCTTCTTCAGGTAAAAGCTCACCCCACATGCTTGTGGTTCCTCCGGTGATAGCCATATCTTCTGTGAGAGTGTGGCCGATGAGCCAGCCGGCGCAAACAGCCAGAAAATGTTCCACAGAGGAAGGGGAATAATCTTCCCGGGACAGCTCCTTTTCCAGAGTCGGGAGAGAGTTTTCTCTGAAATCCCTGTGCAGGCGTTTGTGCATCTCTATCTCTTCATAGCCAATCAATTCCATGTATTTCTCCTCATCTTCGAAATGTTTCAGCGCGTGTGTCTTAAAATATTTAATCCCTTCCTGGCAGGCCCGTCTGCTTTTCGTCCCGTCTCCCGTCAGGGTAAAAAGCTTGCTGATAATATGAAAAAGCCTTTGATGCTCGTCGTCAATGATCTTTATCCCTATATTAAACTCGTCTTTCCAAACCAGTTGTTTATCCATATTTAAATCCTCCGTTGCTATGCTTATATTTATGATATTCCAGACAAGCTAAACCGCTACAAAGAGGCTTAGAATTAAATTTTGTGTACAGAAAGGGAAAGCTATGGAGGTGTGTATTTTTGAAACAATTTTCAATAATTAGAGAGAAAACAAGAAAAAAACAAGAAATATTGAAAGGAAAATCCAAACGTTTTCAAACTATTGAAAATTGAAAGGAATTGGGTATAATGGGCAATAAGTGATCTAGATACACTAAGACTTTTACGGAGGAGGGCAACAATGGGATGGTTTCACGGTAGCAAAGCGAACTGGGTATATGCATTCACATCCGGCCAGGCGATGATGTTGGACCAGGTAGAGGATGAGGCGTTTTCAAAGGGACTTTTGGGGAAAGGGATCGCCATTCGGTCAAAGGACGGAAAATTTTACAGCCCGGTAGACGGTGTGGTCACCATGGTTTTTCCGACCATGCATGCTGTCGGGATAAAGAGTAAGGATGGGGCAGATCTGATCCTCCACATTGGAATCGATACGGTAAAGCTGCAGGGAAAAGGATTTCATGCCCTGGTGGGGAACGATACAACCGTTAAAAGGGAGACCTGCTGCTGGAGGCAGATCTGAAGCTGATCGAACAGGAGGGATACGATCCGGTCTCTATCTTGGTAGTGACAGCTCCCATGGACTGTGATCTGGAGTACAGCGGTGTGACAGAATGTCGGGAAAAGAAGGATTTATTGTTTAAGATAAAATAGTAGATGGAGGTAGATTACGATGATAGATCGGTTAAAAGGAAAGTTGATAGTTTCATGTCAGGCACTCCCGGGAGAGCCGCTGCATTCCAGCCGGATCATGGGCAGAATGGCAGTAGCTGCCAAGGAAGGAGGCGCGGCAGGAATTCGGGCCCAGTCCAAGGAGGATATTTTGGAAATTGAAAAGTCGGTGGATCTGCCCGTGATAGGGATTGTAAAGCGGCAGTATCCGGACAGTGATATCTATATTACGCCTACGAAAAAGGAGATCGAAGAGCTTTTGGAGACCAGGTGTGAGATTATCGCATTGGATGCCACTGCCAGGAAACGGCCCAATGACGAGAAGACCACAACACTGGTGAAAATGATCCATGAAAACGGACGGCTGGCTATGGCGGACTGCTCGACTTTTGAAGAGTGCAGGCAGGCAGAAAAAGACGGTTTTGACATTGTTTCCACCACACTCTGCGGTTATACTCCCTATTCCGAAGCTATAGACGGCCCGAATTACCAATTGCTGAAGAGATGTGTAGATGAATTGCATGTACCGGTGATTGCGGAGGGAAAGATCCACAGTCCGGAGGAACTGAAGCGGGTGTTTACGGAATGCGGCGTGTACAGCGCGGTTGTAGGCGGCGCGATTACGCGACCGCAGGAGATTACGGCACGTTTTGTAAAGGCACTTTTGTAATGGATATTAGGAGGAAAAGCCATGTTTAAAAAGTTACAGAGGATAGGAAAATCTTTTATGCTGCCCATCGCTTTGCTGCCGGCTGCCGGTCTGCTGTTAGGAATAGGAGGCGCGCTGAGCAGTGACGCTACGATCGCTGCCTATCCTATGTTAGATGTATATTTCCTGCAGGTGATCTTTAAGATCATGTCCGCGGCGGGCAATGTGGTGTTTGGCAATCTGCCCATGCTTTTATGTATCGGACTGTGTATCGGTCTGGCCAACAAGGATAAAGGTGTTGCGGCCCTGGCCGGCGTGGTCGGCTTTCTGATCATGACGGGAACCACGGCCACCATGCTGTCCATTTTTAATCCAGAAGGTTCTGCCATTGACACGGGAGTGGTGGGCGCCCTGGTAATGGGCGGGGTTGCCGTCATGCTGCACAACAGGTATCAGGGGATACAGCTTCCTCAGGCCCTGGGATTTTTCGGCGGTTCACGGTTTGTTCCTATTGTTACATCTATCGTAGCTATCTTTGTGGGTGCTGCTTTTTACCTGATCTGGCCTCCGGTTCAGAGTGTTCTGATCCTGGCTGGAAACGGAATCGCGGCTACAGGCCCCGTCGGTACGTTTTTCTACGGTTTTCTGATGCGGCTTTGCGGAGCGGTGGGGCTGCACCACATGATCTACCCCATGTTCTGGTATACAGAGCTTGGAGGAGTGGATATTGTGGCTGGAGAGACTATTGTGGGAGCGCAGA
Organism: uncultured Lachnospiraceae bacterium; assembly: GCA_949840805.1. Classification (GTDB taxonomy): domain Bacteria; phylum Bacillota; class Clostridia; order Lachnospirales; family Lachnospiraceae; genus Brotaphodocola. Next base: position 28,323 of record CATKXR010000056.1, read on the forward strand.
AGATTTTCTTTGCCCAGCTGGCAGACGCGGCCCATACAGGGTTGTTTACAGAGGGGACCAAATATTTTGCCGGACGTTTTGCCACCATGATGTTCGGTCTTCCCGGCGCGGCTTTGGCCATGTATCACTGCGTTAAAAAAGAAAACCGGAAGAAATTTGCGGGATTGTTCTTCGGTGTTGCATTGACCTCGTTTCTGACCGGAATCACAGAGCCGTTGGAATACATGTTTCTGTTTGTGTCCCCGATTATGTATGTGATCCATTCCTTCTTTGACGGCCTGTCGTTCCTGGTGGCGGATCTTCTCAGTATCCGTATCGGAAACACGTTTTCCGGAGGTTTTATCGACTTTTTCCTGTTCGGAATGCTGCAGGGCAATGAGAAGAGCCACTGGATGTATTTGATTCCTGTGGGCGCAGTTTGGTCATGCTTGTACTATTTCGTGTTTAAGTTTGCCATCCTAAAGTTCAACATATTGACACCAGGCCGTGACGAGGAGGAAGGGGCAGAAGACGCCAAAGAGCCGAAAGCCACCAAGTCTTCCCTTGCTGAGGAGGCTCGGGAGATCCTTGCGGCGCTGGGCGGCAAAGAGAATGTAGAGGATGTGGATGCCTGTATCACAAGGCTGCGGGTCAGTGTCAAGTCTGCGGCGGATGTGGATAAGCAGCGGTTAAAACAGCTTGGGGCTACGGCAGTTCTGGAGATCGACGGCGGCATACAGGCTATCTACGGAGCAAAAGCGATCCACTATAAGAGTGCCATCAATGATATTCTGGGCGTGGAGGACTAGGATCGGATAAAAGTGCCAAACGTGGAAGTTAAAGGTAATTTCTGACAAATATGCGGAAAGAGAGGGAAGGATATGTTTATAGAGGAAGTGATCCCCGCTATTGTTGAAAAATATGAAAGTTTTACAAAAGTGGAGCAGGTCATCGCCGACTATCTGATTGGAAATAAGACCAGCGATGATTTTTCCATCAAGGCTATGAAAGAGCGTCTGTATGTGTCGGAAGCCTCCCTCTCCCGCTTCGCCAAAAAGCTGGGATATCCGGGATATCGTGAGTTTGTGTACCAGTATCAGCAGCTTTTTTATGAAAAGGATTATATCTCTGTGTCTTCTTCTGCGGTGATCAAATACTATAGTGACATTCTGTACAATATAACCAAAAAGATTGATGAGGGGCAGATTGAGCGTGTCGTTGAACAGATGAGCAGGGCAAAGCACATCTTTGCCGTGGGAATCGGAAGTTCCGGGTTGGCGGCGGAGGAGATGAAGCGCAGGCTGATTCGCGTGGGCGTCCCCATTGAGGCCAGCGACCAGAGCGATATTATGAAAATGCGTGCAGTTTTTCAGGACGGGGAGAATCTTGTCATAGGTATTTCTCTGAGCGGTACGAAGAAGGAGGTGCTGTTCACGTTAAGGCAGTCCCATCAGAGAGGAGCCAAAACAGTATTCATTACCGGGAACCGCAGGAAACACGAATTTGTGGATGAACACGTTCTGATTCCGGTGATGGAAGGCCTGGACAGCGGCAACCTCATATCACCTCAATTTCCGGTTCTGGTCATTACGGATCTGCTGTATCATTTTTATTTAAACCTGTTCCAGACAAAGAAGCTGGTCCATCAGGAAACGGTGGAGGCTTTGTCCAGAGAGTAGAAAAAACAGCCGCCTGCTTACGGATTTTTAGAACGCAGACAGGATATGATTTTGTCCTGGTATTCTCCTTGGCGGGGCATGCCGATTAGAAGTGGCAGCAGTTTATGAAAGATATGGTCTTGCCACAGACATGAACCTTGTGGTAAGATGAAATCAAAAGCAGGGGAGGAGACAGAGAACTTTGAATATCGCGTTACTTTTATCCGGGGGAACCGGAACCCGCATGGGAGGAAATATCCCGAAACAGTATGTAGAGGTATCCGGCCGTCCAGTATTTTCCTATTGTATAGAGAGCCTGTTCGAACATGAGAAAATCGACGGGATACAGATCGTGGCGGCCCCTGAATGGCAGGAGGAAATATGCCGTGTGGCAAAGCAGATTCTCGGCGGAGAATTGTGGGACGGCAAATTTCGGGGTTTTTCCCTTCCGGGCGAGAACAGGCAGATGTCCATCTATCACGGGTTGGAGAATATACGGGAGTACGGAGACAATGAAGATTACGTGTTGATCCATGACGCGGCAAGGCCGCTGCTTTCCCCGAAGCAGATCGGAGATTGTCTGCACAAAGCAGCGGGACATGACGGAGCCATGCCGGTTCTGCCTATGAAGGACACGGTGTATTACAGCGAAGACGGATGCACTGTGGGAAAGCTGCTGGATCGGAAGACCATTTACGCGGGACAGGCCCCGGAGGTATTTCTTCTGGGAAAATATTACGAGGCGAACCGGCAGCTGATTCCGGATCGGATTCTCACAATCAACGGTTCCACAGAGCCGGCGATTATGGCTGGAATGGATATCGCCATGATCCCTGGGGATGAGAGAAATTTTAAAATTACCACGAGGGCTGACCTGGAAAGATTTCAAAAAATCATTGAAGAGATGTAAAGGAGCGACTGATGAGGGCATGGGTATTACACGGTGTTGATGAGTTACGTCTGGAAGAGATGCCGGTACCGTCTCCGGGAGAGCAGGAGGTGGTGGTGGCGGTAAAGGCGGCAGGAATCTGTGGTTCCGATATCCCGAGAATATACCGCACAGGCGCTCACGTCCATCCCCTGATTCCCGGACATGAATTTGCCGGGGAAGTGGTGGAGCTGGGGAAAGGTGCGGATAGAGAATGGCTGGGGCAGAGAGTGGGCATCTTCCCCTTGATTCCGTGCGGGGTATGCGGCCCTTGCGGGAAGAGACAGTATGAGATGTGCAGGAATTACAGTTACCTCGGCTCCCGAAGGGACGGCGGATTCGCGGAGTATGTGACAGTTCCGGTATGGAATCTGATCTCTCTTCCCCAGGAGGTTTCTTATGAAGCCGCTGCCATGCTGGAGCCTATGGCCGTAGCGGTTCACGCTATGAGACGGATGATGCAGGAGGGCTGTCTGCCCCGAAAGGAACATAGCTCCGGAACAGCGGCAGTGTGCGGGCTTGGAACCATAGGCCTGCTTCTTTTGATGTTTCTCAGAGAGGCAGGATTTGAACGTGTTTACGCCATAGGAAATAAGGAACTTCAGAAAAGCATGGCGCTGAATCTGGGAATGAGGGAAGAGGATTATTGCGACAGCAGGACTGAGGAGCCTTATGAGTGGCTTATGGAGAGAACGGTCGGAACGGGGGTGGACAGATTTTTTGAGTGTGTCGGAAAGAATGAGACCTGCGCCCTGGCTGTAAAGAGCTCTGCTCCTGGTGGGAATGTGACGCTGGTGGGAAATCCCTACTCGGATATGGCTCTGGAGAAGGAGATCTACTGGAAGATCCTGAGAAATCAGGTGACAATGACAGGAACATGGAATTCTTCGTTTCTCCATGATCAGGAGGACGACTGGCACTATGTGCTGGGTCGGCTGGCCAGGGGAAAAATTTCCCCGGAAAAACTGATCTCCCATAGATTTTCTTTGGAAAAACTGGAAGAAGGCCTGAGAATCATGAGAGACAAATCCGAAGAATATGTGAAGATTATGGGGAGAGTGGGAGAGTAGGGAAATCACTAAAATTAAAAGAGGCTGTTATACCTTTGATTTGGATCATCGGTGTGACAGCTTTTTTATTGGCAGAAAATATGAAGGCTCTGTTTAAATATAGACATACAAAAAACAGGCTGGTGAGACAGTCTGTCAAAAAGCACCAAATTTAGTTTGTGATTTTCGCAGATCATATCCTTCTGCGAAGTATAAATTTCTGCAGCATCTACATTTCTGTATAAAGTATATCGGCATTATTGTACACTAATTAAGATGGAATTGCAATATATTAAAAAAATTTGAAGAT
>CATKXR010000057.1 GCA_949840805.1 uncultured Lachnospiraceae bacterium
GTGGATATGGATAATTGTTACTGGACATTTCAATTATACCACAGACCAGTGAGGAGTTGTTTTATTTTGTAACAAAGAGAATCCCGTATTTATGCGGGTTCTGGCGTTTCGCAAACGCCTATTATTTCTTGTTTTGAAAGGAGCGAATTGAAAGATGCAGGTAGTGACTGGTATTGATATAGGGGGGACGAAATGCGCCATTTCTTTTGCCTGCTTTGAGGAGGAGAAGATTAAATTTCTGGATAAAATCAGAATGGATACGGAAAGGGAGGATTTTGCCCGGGCAGTGAAGGGGTTTATCAGAGAGATTCGTTTGAAATTGAAGGAAAATCCCAAATGGAGACTATGTTCTATCGGCATTTCCTGCGGAGGTCCGCTTGATGCGGAAAAAGGTCTGATCCTTTCGCCGCCTAATCTGCCAAAATGGGAACGGGCAGATATTTTTACGCCGTTGAAGAGAGCTTTCGGTGTGCCTGTGATGATTCAAAATGATGCGGATGCCTGCGCCTTGGCGGAGTGGAGGATGGGAGCGGGAAATGGCTGCCAGAATATGATCTTTCTGACTTTTGGTACGGGTATGGGAGCAGGGCTTATTCTGAATGGCAGGTTGTATTCCGGAACTAACAATCTGGCGGGGGAAGTAGGGCATATACGGCTGGAAAAGGATGGACCTGTAGGCTATGGCAAAAGAGGATCCTTTGAAGGGTTCTGCAGCGGAGGAGGAATTGCGGACCTTGGCAGGAAGAGAGCGGGAGAAGCCTTGGATGCAGGAAATCCGCCTTTGTTCTGTCAAAGAAAAGAGGAGCTTTCTTGTATTTCTGCTAAGTCTATTGCGGAGGCTATGGAACAGGGGGATCCTATGGCGGTGGAGATTTTTGATACGGTTGGGGAATATCTGGGCAGAGGTATTTCGCTTCTTATTGATATTTTGAATCCGGAGAGGATTATTATCGGAAGCATTTATGTCAGGCAGAGGGGAGTGCTGGAGAAAAGAATGTTGAAAGTCATAGAGACAGAGGCGTTGAAAACATCGGCTAAGTCATGCCAAATCCTTCCGGCTTCCCTTGGAGAACAGATTGGGGATTATGCTGCTGTGTCCGTAGGTATTAAGGCCTATGAGGATTTTTATAGTGATGGTATGAAAGAAATGAGGGTAATATAAATAGGAAGAATGGGAAATGAAAATATTGTGGTGAATTTTTGCTGTGATTAAATACTGATGCAGAGAGGTTAGGGTTGATGGAAAAGAAAAAATTGTATATGATCGGAAATTCACATATTGACCCCGTCTGGTTCTGGAACTGGGAGGAGGGCATGCAGGAGGTAAAAGCCACCTATGCTTCCGTTCTGGAGCGTATGAAGGAGTTTGAGGACTTTAGATTCACTTCTACATCCACTGCCTTTTTTGAGTGGATTGAAGGAATTTTGCCGGAAATGTTCGAGGAAATTAAACAGAGGGTGGAGGAAGGACGCTGGGAGATTACGGGAGGGTGGTTTATTGAGCCGGATTGTATTCTGCCTTGTGGAGAAGCTTTTGTACGGCACGGGTTGTATGGGCAGCGCTACTTAAAGAGCCGTTTCGGAAAGATGACAAAAATCGGTTCCAATGTGGATAGCTTCGGGCATAACCCTGTCCTGCCCCAGATACTGAAAAAGAGCGGCATGGATTCTTATGTATTTATGCGGCCGAGGTTGGATAGTCCGGTATTTAAGTGGGAGAGTGGTGATGGCAGTCAGGTAAATGCCATTTGTCTTCCGGCTGAATACACTACATGGTTTCATGAGCCTACGGTGAAAAACATAGAGCTCACTTTGGAGCGAACCAAGGATTTTGACAAAATGGTCTGTTGCTACGGCGTGGGCAATCACGGCGGAGGATCTACCATTGAGAATATTAATACCATTCATGAACTGCAAAAGTCCATGGAAGAAGCAGAACTTACGTTCTCAAGTTACACGGAGTTTTTGCAGGATATCGGAGAGGCAAATCTCCCGGTGCTGACAGGGGCTTTTGAGCGGATTAATCAGGGATGTTATTCTGTGGATTCTCTGTTTAAGCAGAAGATGCGTCAAGCGGAAAGACGGCTTGTAAAGGCAGACATCCTAATGAGCATGGCGGCAGACATCTGTGAGGGATTTGTGAAGGAAGCGGGAGAAATGGAACGTCTTTGGAAGGTGGTTCACTTCAACGAGTTTCATGATACTATGGGCGGCACCACTATTAAATCCGCAAGGGACGAGGCTGTTATGCAGATTTCCGGCGTTTGTGCCCGGGCGGGAGAAATCAGCGCTCTGGCTATCCAACATATGGTGAATGCGCAGGATACCATAGGCGAAGGGTTTCCACTGTTTCTGTTCCATACGGGCGGTATGTCCTATGAGGATTATGTGGAGATTGAACTGGAGTGGTTTTGCCAGAGCCCTTTGAAGCTGCTAAATCCCGAGGGTGGAGAGATTCCCTATCAGAGAATCCATACAGATGCAAAAATACGCCATACTACCTTGGGAGGCAGGAGGAGATTTGTGTTCTATGCTTCTGTTCCGGCAAACGGTTTTGTACAGTACAGGGTGGTAAAGGAAGAACCCTCTTTGGAATCCACTCCTTGTATGGAAATTTTGAATTCCGATGCTTTGCGGCTGGAGAATGTGTATCTGCTGGCGGAGTTTGACGGGAAAACAGGTATGCTATCTTCCCTGATTGATAAAGAGACGGGATATAATGCTTTGACGGAGACGGCCTCCCTGCGTATGTATGCAGATGAGCGGGATGCGTGGGGACACCTTCAGGATAGAAGATATGCGGACTTGAACGTGAATTTCCGTCTGGATTCCATAGAAAAGGTGGAAAGCGGAAAACTTCGGGAAGTGATTCGTGTCCGCCTTTCCTATGAGGACACCCGACTGGAGCAGCTTTATTATCTGGGAGAAAAGGAAAGGGAGCTGCGGGTGGAGAACAGGCTTAGATTTAACCATACATGGCATCTTTTGAAACTGGCTTATCCGGTGGGGGAAGAGGCGGTGGAAACGCGGGCGGAAGCTGCTTATGGCGTGATTCAACGTACCATCTGCGACAACGTGGAATACAACATGCAGAGTTTTCTGGATGTAAGCAATGACAAGGGAAGTGGTCTGGCTATAGCGAATGACAGCAAATATGCCTTTAACATGGAAGAGGGCCGGGTGCAGATTACGGCGGTAAGGAGTGCCATATACGCTCAGGGAAACAGCCCGGACTGGTGGAATGGGCAGGAGACCTACGAATATACGGATATTGGAACCCAGACCTTCTGGCTGGTATTGAAGCCTCATGGAAGCGCTTTGCTGGAAAGAGAGTTGTACCGCATTGCTGATAAGATTAACGGCACATACGGGTATCTTGCGGACAATGCCCATGCCCCTTCAGGCATGGGGAAGCAAGTGGAGAATCGGTTTTCTTTAGGAAGAGTTGAGGCGGAAAATGTATCCCTTATTTTAGTAAAGAAGGCGGAAGACGACGGAGATTTTGTGCTTCGTCTTCTGGAAATGGAAGGAAAGGATACGGAAACAAGGCTGATATTCCGGGAAAAGATCTATCCTATTTCCATGGGGCATTATGAGATTGCGACTTATAAGATCAGCCGGGACGGCAGTAAGATACGAAAGACGGACCTTTTGGAACTATAAGCGGCTTTGGCAGAAACGGTAAGAGGAAAGGAAAAGCAGAATGGATCATTTGATGCGTTTGACGAGACGTTATCCGGTGCTTGCCGGGATGAAGGATGAGATAAAGCAGGTATATGAAATTATAAAAGACAGCTACGAAAAGGGCGGAAAACTGTTGGTTTGCGGGAATGGAGGAAGTGCGGCGGATTCTGACCATATCGTAGGAGAACTGATGAAGGGATTTTACAAGCAGAGGAAGCTTTCGGTGGAAGAAAAAATCCGTTTTGGCGAGCAGGGTGAAAAGCTTCAGGGTGCACTTCCGGCTATTGCTTTAACTCAACATGGCGCTCTTTCTACTGCATTTTTAAATGATGTAGATCCTGAAATGGTGTTTGCTCAGCAAGTCTACGGATACGGCAGAGAGGGCGATGCGCTTTTGGGACTGAGTACTTCGGGAAATTCCGTGAACGTGATTTCGGCGGCAAAGGTGGCGGCGGCAAAGGGGATGAAGGTCATCACCATGACGGGAAAAGACGGTGGAATGCTAAGGGAATTAAGCGATGTGTGCCTGATTGTTCCGGCTCAGGTGACGGCAGATATACAGGAGTTTCATCTCCCTATTTATCATGCTTTATGTGCTATGTTGGAAGAATATTTTTTTCCGGGTGAGTAAAGAAGATTTTCTTTGGCGACTGATTGGTTAGTCTTGTGGAAATAATTAATTAAACTTAATATAATATAATTGTTTTTGCGAGGCGCGAAGAAATGGAATAAAAAACAAAAAACGAGGAAAAATATACTAAATAACTAAATATATTTATTGTTAACAAAAAATATTAGTGACTATTATGCATAATAATGAAAAAGATATTTATTAAACTTAATTTCATAAATATGATTGACAAGAAGTATATCAGAGTATATACTAAAGAAGCAAATACAGTATAGAAGTATTTTTGCAAGAAGAGTTAAATAAAATTTAATTTAGGAGGAAAAGGGTATGAAAAGAAAGAAATTGATCGGATTACTGCTGGCGACGGTTCTTGGCATTACAAGCCTTGCAGGCTGCGGAAATACAAATTCCACAGATACGGCAGGCAGTGAAACGTCTGGCGCGGAAGAGAGTACAGAGAGTACAGAGAATACAGATGCTGCAGGAACTGAGGGCGCGGATACGGAGGCAGCTGCTTCCGGTGAAAGAATTAAACTTGAGGTCTGGGACTGGTGGGGAGACGGCCAGTATAAATATGTTATCGAACAGCTTTGTCAGAATTTTAATGAATCTCAGGATAAATATGAAGTGGTGCATGTAAACTATCCTTGGGGTGACGTGTGGACCAAGGCGCTTGCGGCAACGGCAGCGGGCAATCCGCCTGATATCATTATTCAGGATATCCGTACCGTGACGCACAGAGGTCAGGCGAATCAGGCAACCGATCTTACCGATCTGATCGCAAAGGAAGGAGAGGGCTTTACCGATCAGTTTTATCCGCAGTTGATGGACGCTATGATTTATGACGGCAAAGTATATGGACTTCCGTATGTAACAGATACAAGAATCCTATACTATGATAAGGATGCTTTCGCAGAGGCAGGACTGGATCCGGAGGCTCCGCCACAGACTTGGGACGAGCTGGTAGAGTATGCAAGAAAGTTAGATGTTCAGAAAGAGGACGGCTCGTATGAGCGTCTTGGCTTCTATCCCGGCACGCTTGAGTGGAATGCATGGGCATTTAGTGCAGATGGCAAGGATTATACGGATGCGGATGGAAACGTAACCGTAAACACACCGGAAAAGGTAGAGCTGTTTGAAAACATTTATACAGATTTCTATGAATATTACGGAAAGAAGGAATTGGACAGCTTCTCCGCAGAATTCGGCAGCGGCATGACGAATCCTTTCGTTGCCGGCAAGGTTGCTATGTGGGTGAACACACCTACTGAGTTTACTAAGGTTCGTGACTTTGCACCGGAGAAGAATTATGGCGTTGCGCTGATGCCTGCGTTAAAAGAAGGCGGCGAGCATTATTCATGGGGCGGCGGCTTCTCAGTGGAAATTCCTTACGGCGCAAAGGACGTAGAAGGTTCATGGGAGTTCGCTAAATTCATTACAAGCAAAGAGTCGCAGGTATACTGGGCGTCTCAGGTATATGACACGGTTGCGAACATCGAAGCGTCTCAGGATCCTTCCCTGATGGAGATACCTGTATTTGAGGCAGCGCTGGAGGCAATGCCTACTACGGTGGTTACCCTTGACAGATTGACAGCGCCCGGCGCATCAGACATTGTGCTTCCCTATCTTGATGAGATCATCCTTGGAAACAAGACTCCTCAGGAAGCTTTGGACGAGGCACAGGCTCAAGTAGAACAGCTTGTTAGTGACAATAAATAATTAAGATTTTAAACCAGACTGTAGACAATCATTCTTTCATGGATGACCGTCTACAGTCCGGAACAATCAGAAGATTGTTTCTTTACTCTATAGGCAATTGCGATAGCGTAAAACATTGAGTCGTCGCTGTCGGGCGACGATTTTATAAAAAGGAATGGGAAATATGAAGCGTGGTATGACAAAAAGGGAAAAGAAAGAAGCGCGTGCAGGATGGCTGTTTATCAGTCCGTGGCTCATCGGGTTTACCTGTCTTACGGGAGGACCGCTGTTGTTTTCGCTGTACGCATCATTTACCAATTACAACATGACCTCCAGAATGGATTTTGTCGGACTGGATAATTATATCAGAATGTTTATGAAGGATCCTGTATTCTGGAAGTCTCTGGGGAATACGCTTTACTATGTGCTGCTGGCAGTTCCCAGTTCTTGTGTGTGCGCTATTTTTCTGGCGACACTGCTGAACCGGAAGGTAAAGGGGACGTCTGTTTTCAGAATGCTGTTTTACCTGCCGACGGTTCTCTCCGGTGTGGCGGTATACCAGCTCTGGATCCAGCTTTTGGCGCCGCAAAGCGGTTTGATCAACTCCGCCCTGCGGCTGATTGGAATCGAGGGTCCTTCTTGGCTGGCAGATCCTTCGTGGACAAAGCCTTCTCTTGTGATGATGAGGGTGTGGGCGTTGGGAACCAGTATGCTTTTGTATTTATCATCCATGAATTCGGTATCAAAGGATTTATATGAAGCGGCAGATATCGACGGCGCCTCCTTTTTACAGAAATTCAGGAAGATTACGCTGCCACAGATATCTCCTATTATTTTCTTTGATATTATCACCAATATGACGGGAGCATTTCAGGTATTTCAGGAAGCGCTGGTCATGAGCAAGAACGGAAAGGGAGATCCGGCGGGATCGTTGCTCTTTTACAATCTGCACATTTATGATGAAGCATTTACCAGATACAATATGGGGTATGCTTCAGCGATGGCTTGGTTCCTTCTGGTGATCGTTATGGCGATCACGCTGATCAATCTGGTTGCGTCAAAATATTGGGTTCATACGGAAGAAGGTGAGACTTAATGAGTGGAAAGGAACATGCAATAGTGAAAGGTGGTCTGACAAGCAGAAAAAGAAAAAAACAAATATTGAATACGATCTGCTTTCTTCTCTTGGCTGCGGCGTCCCTGACAGTTATTATGCCTCTGTGGTTTATGGTTTCCACTGCTCTTAAGAGTATGGATGAGATTTTCACTTATCCCATTACCTGGTATCCTCATAATCCCATATGGAGTAATTTTAAGGATGCATGGATCAGTGCGGATTTCACAAGATGGTTTTTTAATTCCGTATTTGTGGCGGGGTTTGCCATTCTGGGCGGTGTACTTGCCAATTCATTGGTGGCTTACGGATTTGCAAAGATTAGATTTCCGGGAAGGAATATTTTGTTTACCATTATTCTGGGCACCATGATGATTCCGGAGTTTGTGACTATGATTCCGCAATATGTGCTGTATGCCAAATTGGGATGGGTGGGTACTTATCTGCCGCTGATCGTTCCGCAGTTCATGGGATCGGCATACTTCATTTTTATGCTGCGGCAGTTTTATGCGAGCATTCCTAATTCGGTGATCGAGTCGGCGCAGATGGACGGAGCCTCGCACTTTTGTATCTGGAGAAAGATCATGCTGCCTATGGCGAAACCTGCTATCGTGACGGTAGTGGTTCTTTCCTTTAACTGGAGTTGGAATGATTTCTTAAAGCCTTTGTTGTATTTGACGGACACTAAGAGCTTTACGCTACAGATTGGTCTTAAAATTTTTGTGAGCCAGTCAAACACGCAGTGGAATTACCTGATGGCGGCATCATGTATCGTGCTTTTACCTATTATCATAGTGTTTATGTGCCTGCAGAAGTATTTTACGGAAGGAATGAATCTGGGAGGCGCGGTAAAAGGTTAAAATTTCAGTTTTTTTTCCTTTTTGACAAAATATAAAGTATAATATTATAAATTGCATTTATATAGATACGCTTTTATAAAAAGGAAAAGAGAAGAGATGACAGAGCAGAATAATCAAAATAATCAGGTACAGCTTAAAAACTATAACAGAAGAACGGTTTTGAATTACATCAGAAAAAACGGGACGGCTACCAAGGCGGGACTTGCTTCCGTAACGGGGCTTACCTTCATGGCGATCAAAAAGATTCTGGCTGAACTGGAAGAACTGAATCTGGTCAGAAACGATCAGATGGAGACGACGGGTGTCGGAAGAAAAGCAGTGTCCTATGCCATCAATGAAAATTATCGTTACAGCATCGGTATACATATCAACAAGTTTGTTACCGGAGTGGTTCTCATGAATCTGCAGGGGCAGGTGATCGCAAGAGAAAACTATTCCATGGACAAAGAATTCTCGGGGCAGAATGAATTTGTGGATATGTTGATTCGGGCTGTGAACCTTGTCATAGAAAGTTCCGGTATCGGCAGAGACAAAATTCTGGGAATCGGTGTGGGTGCGCCCGGTCCGATAGATTATGAGAACGGGATCATACTGACGCCGCCCAATATGCCTATTCTGAATTATCTTCCTTTGCGGGAAATTTTGGAAGAGAATACGGGCTTTCCGGTTTTCATAAGTAAAGATACCAATGTGATCGCTTTCGGGGAGTACTGGTGCGGAGAGGCGAAGGATTGTAATACGTTAGTCTATGTGGATGTAGATATGGGCATCGGAAGCGGGCTCATTATAGACGGCAAACTGAATATCGGCGCAAACGGTGTTGCAGGAGAATTTGGTCATATAACGGTAGATATCAATGGTCCTCTTTGCAATTGCGGCAACAAGGGATGCTTGGAGGCAGTCAGTTCCGGAATAGCGGTGCTGAAAACTCTGAGCCGGCAATTGGATAAGGAAGAGAAACATCCTCTTTATCATAAGCGGAATGAGCTGGTCATTGAAGATGTGTTTGAGATGGCGAAGAAAAAGGATATGCTGACGATGTCTATTCTGAACCAGTCGGCATTTTATATGGGGGTTGCCGTCAGCAGCCTGATCAATATTCTCGATCCGGAGATTGTGGTCATGGGAGGAATACTGATCCAGAGATATCCCATGTATTTTGACATCGTGAAAGACGTGGCAGACCAAAGAAAGGTGAAGGGAGCAAAAGAAAACAGAATGCTCATCTCTTCATTGAAAGAAAGCGCAGGTGTGATAGGAGCCGGAGAAATTGTTGCGGACAATTTTTTCAATAAACGGGTAAATGATGTATTCATGAAAAATTAAATGATGGGAGATTGTTATGTTTCAGAGCAGAAGAGCGACTCAGCGCAGGGATAAAGAAATTGTTTGGGATGGCGGAGTAGTTGTTCTGCTTTCTTCATGTCCTAAGGAGGAGAAAGCAGAAGAACTGAACGTGTATTGTAAGGAAGATACGGCGCTCATCTGTCCGGAAGGACAAATAAATGTACGGGAACCCAGCTTTGGCCCCCAGAGATATTATGATGCAAAGGAAGGACTGACATATGAACTTAAGTTTCCGGGGACTTTAGCAGCGACGGTCCTCTATCAGCATAAGGACTGGTGGATCAGGCCTGCTTTTATCAAGAATCTTTCCGAAACGCCGGACAGGACCCAGTTGATTCTTTTCAGGAAGGAAGAAGTCTATTTTGTGCTGCTTGCGGTCTGTGGAGAGGTGTGCAGGACCGATATGCGAGGGAAAGATCATGACAGTCTCCTGATACGGATGGCACCGGGAGCAGGGAACCGGAACCGTCTTACGGATCTCAGTCTTGTGATTGCCGCGGGGGAGAATCCTTACCGCTGCTGTGAAAGGGCAGTGGAGGAGGCCTTGCGATATCTGGGCAGGGAATCCATGCTCAGAAAGCACAGGAGCTATCCTGAGATGTTTGAGTATTTTGGCTGGTGTAGCTGGGACGCCTTTTATCATCAGGTATCTCATCAGGGTATCTTAGATAAAATGCAGGAATTTAGGACAAAGAAGATTCCGGTGAAATGGGTGCTGGTTGACGACGGTTGGCTTTCGGCAGATTATGAAGAGCAGACGCTGACAGATCTGGATGCGAGGAAAAGCCAGTTTCCGTATGGGCTCTATGGCTGTGTACAGGAATTGAAGAAAGAATACGGCATTGATAAAGTCGGGGTTTGGCACGCGGTTATGGGCTATTGGAACGGGGTGAGAGAGGGTACGGCCGCCCATGCCGCATTGCAGGCGGGGATTAAGGCTCTTCCTGACGGAAGGCTTGTACCGGCGCCGGCGGCGGACAAGGCATTTCTGTTCTATGAGCGGTGGCATGATTATTTAAGGAACCATTGCGGGATTGACTTTGTGAAGGTGGACGGGCAGAGCGCCATCTCTTTGGCATACGGCGGTATGGAGACTTACGGGGAAGCCAGCAGAGAGATACAGAAAGGCCTGAACGCTTCGGCGGCGCTTCATTTCGAGAACCGTATCATTAACTGCATGGGCATGGCAAGCGAGGATATGTGGAACCGTCCTTCCGGCGCTGTTGCCAGAAGCAGCGATGATTTCGTGCCGAATGAACAAAACGGGTTTCGGGAGCATGTGATTCAGAATGGCTATAACAATCTGCTTCAGGGGCAGTTCTACTGGGGAGACTGGGATATGTTCTATACCGATCATACGGAAAACCGTTGCAATTCCATGCTGCGGGCAGTCAGCGGCGGACCCGTGTATGTCAGCGATAAGGTGGGGGAAACGGATCCCGCTTATCTATGGCCGCTGATCAGGAAAGACGGCAGAGTGATCCGTTGCGACGGTGTGGGAATGCCTACGATGGACTGCCTGTTAACAGATCCTTTGAAAAGCAGGAAACCGTTAAAGATATGGAACCGTTTCGGAGCGTATTACGTGGTGGCGGCTTTCTCAATCCATCAGGAAGAAGCGCAGTGCGAGGGAGCCATCAGCGTACAAGATATCCCCGGGTTATGCGGAAACAAATGGCTGGTCTATCATTGGTTTAAACAGAAGATTTCCCCTTTGGAAGAAGGTAGTGAAACGGCTGTAAGTCTTGCCGCCGGGCAATCAGAACTGTATCTGATCCTGCCCGATGGGGAAGTGCAGATGATCGGTATTCTGGAGAAATATATCGGACCCGGCTGCGTCAGCAGATTATGGGAGCACAAGGACTCCGTCGGTGTCCTCGTATCAGAGCCGGGAACTTTCGGTTTCGTTGCAAGGAGGAAACCTGCACGCGTACTGGTAGACGACAGCGAGCGGGAATGTGAACTGACGAAAGGCGGATTGTACACCGTGAAGATTATGGAAGAAAACAGCGTGGTGGAACTGTGTTTTCTTTAGTCGTCGAAATGCGCGGCGTCTCATTGATTTGCAACAGCGTCCCATGAATTTGCAACAGTGTCCATGAATTTGCAATGGAGCGAAGCTTAATTTAGGAAAGGGAAAGATGACATGTTTTATATTGGAATAGATATCGGCACCACCTCTATTTGCGGGGTGCTGTATGATCCTGCGCACGATCAGGTTGTAAAAGAACTTCATGGACAGAATCGGTTCCTGCAGGGAGACGGCTTCAGGCAGGATCCGGAGGAAATCGTAAGAATTTCCCGCAACCTGCTGGATGAGCTGCTTGAGGGTGTCGGTTTGGAAGAAGAGATAAATCCGGGTCACGAGGAGAACTGCAGACCACAGGTCGGAGGAATCGGTATTTCTTCCCAGATGCACGGAATATTGTACGTGGACCGGGAAGGAAAGGCGGTAAGTCCTTTCTATACATGGAAAAATGAGTGGGGCAATGAAAGTTACCGGGAAGGAAAATCTTATGCGGAGTATTTGTCTAAACAGACAGGGATGTCCTTGTATTCCGGTTACGGTAGTGTGACCCATTTCTACCTGCAAAGGAAGGGGATGATTCCTGAAGAAGCGGCGGCTTTCGTGAATATCGGCGACTATTTTGCCATGAAGCTTACGGGCACCAAAATACTTCCGACGGATGTGACCATAGCCGCCAGCTTTGGCGGTCTTGACTTAGCAAGGCGTCAGTTCGCTCTTTCGGTCATGGAAGCAGCGGGCGTCGATATATCCTATTATCCGGAAGTTGTGGAGGAAAAAGTGACGGGAAACTATCAGGGAGTGCCGGTAGTTTGTGCCGTTGGAGATAATCAGACCAGCTTTCTTGGCGCTGTCGGGGACAAAGTAAGAAGCGTCAGCGTGAATGTGGGGACAGGTTCTCAGGTCTCGGTATTTTCCGATAAGCTGTATGAGACGGGTAAGGGGGAGGTACGTCCTTTTCCGGGAGGAGGCTGGCTGTATGTAGGAGCCTCGGTGAACGGAGGGAAGGCATACGAAAGACTGGCGGTGTTGATAGAGGAGATTCTTACTTCCTTCGGCGTCTCTATAGGTCGGGAAACCGTGTATGAGATCATGGAACGTCTCGGCAGGACCAAGAAAGAAACAACTCTGCGGGTTCTTCCGGCGCTTTACGGAGGAAGAAAGCGTATCCGGGAAGAGACGGTAAGGGAGAATATACAGGAAGAGAGCGTGAAGGAGAACATACCGGAGGAGATTGTACGGGAGGACAGAGAGGACATGGCATCAGGCATTTTCGGACTGAAGGAAGAGAATTTTCACATATCCGATCTGATAAGGGGATTTGTGTCAGGTATGGCAGGGGAATTGTACGGATTGTATCAGGACCTGCCGGAAGAACTTCGGAGTGGAAAGACCGGTATCATAGCGTCGGGAAACGGTATCAGGAAGAACCCGCTGTTAAAGGAAGAGATAGAGAAGATCTATAAGCTGCCGGCAGCGTTTACCGATAGGAAAGAGGAAGCTGCCACAGGTGCGGCAATCTGGGCAGAGACATTGATCAGAAACAGAAAAGATTGAGGATCAGACAAGGAGGTAGCCATGAAAAATAAAATTATGCTGATCACTTATGCGGACAGCTTCGGGAAGAATCTGAAAGAATTAAAGGAAATGGTGGATACTTATTTTAAGAGAGAAGTAAGCGCCATTCATATACTGCCTTTCTTTCCCTCTTCAGGTGACCGGGGGTTTGCGCCTATGGATTATACCAAGGTAGATGAGAAATTCGGTGACTGGGAGGATATTCAGGCCCTTGCGAAGGACTATGAACTAATGTTTGACTTTATGATCAACCATCTGTCCAGAAGAAGTCCGGAGTTTCTTGATTTCATTGAGAAACACGACGATTCCGCATATGCGGACATGTTTCTCAGATTCCGGAATTTCTGGCCGGGAGGGGAGCCCACCGTAGAACAGGTAGATCTTCTGAATAAGAGAAAACCGTGCGCGCCCTGTGAGGAGATTACCTTTGCGGACGGGACTACGGAGAAAATCTGGTGTACCTTCGATGATGAGCAGATGGACCTTGATCTGAGCAGGCAGGTGACCTGGGATTACGTGGAGAAGACGCTGCGGTTTTTGATGGATCACGGGCTTTCTCAGCTTCGGCTGGACGCTTTCGCTTTCGCCACCAAGAAGATCGACACGACTTGTTTCTTTCTGGAACCGGAGATCTGGGAGATGATGGACCGGATTCAGAAAATATTGGATGAAAAGAATATTCCCATGCTGCCCGAGATTCACGATCATTACTCCGTGCAGATGAAAATTGCGGATCACGGTTATGCCATATACGATTTTGTATTACCGGTGATGGTGCTCCATACCCTCTATACGGGGAGCGGTGCGAGGATGAAGCATTGGCTGTCCATCTGTCCTAAGAATCAACAGACTACGCTTGATACGCACGATGGGTTGGGAACCGTGGACGTGGTGGACTTGCTGAGTCCGGAGCAGTTGCAGGGCGTCATCGAACAGACGGAGAAGTACGGTGCGAATTTCAAGTGGGATTACAGCGCAGGCTCCACCGGGAAAAAAATTGTATACCAGATTAATTGTTCTTACTATTCTGCCGTAGGGGAAAATGACGACGCTTATCTTCTGTCAAGAGCCTTGCAGTTCTTTACACCGGGCATTCCACAGGTGTATTATATGGGACTTCTGGCGGGAGAAAATGATTATGAACTGATGGAGCGGACCAATTATGACAGAAATATCAGCCGTCATGATTATACGGTGGAGGAAATCCGGGAACACGTGAAGAAACCGGTGGTACAGAAGCTGTGCAGACTGATGCAGTTTCGAAACGAATATCCCGTGTTTGACGGGGAAATGACGGTGCATGATACGGCGGACGATATGATACGGATTACATGGCAGGAGGGAACATTTAAGGCTACACTGACAGCGCGGCTTCGGGAGAACGGTTTTGATATCGTTTATCTGGATCAGGACGGCAGAGAAAGAACGCTGACTCTTGAAGAGGATTTTGTGTGGAATGAATAGTTTGTGTAGAGTGAAAAAAGAGTGGCGGACGGAATACCTTCTTATGGATAATACTTTTCAAGGAGTATGCCGAGCAATGGAACTGGCAGGTCGGGGGAAGGATGTCATACTGGCTGTGGAAGAAACCTATCCGGCGGCGAATATCTGCGGACAATGTCTGTACCGCAGGCAGGAGGTTCCGGAAGGCTTTTTCCCGGAGGAATGTTTTGCCGGTGACGTAATGGTTCCGGACAGGTGCAAGCGGTATCTGGAGGAACGCTGCATGAAGGCAGGCGTGAGACTTTATTACGGTCTGTATTTTGTGGAAGAAGCGGTTGACCAGTGCAGTCAGAGAGACGGAGACGCAGAGTCGGATGTGGATCTTCGGGTAGTACGTCTGGCGGGAAAGGGCGGTCTGGTGTCCGTTGTATGCAGGTGTGTGGAATGGCGACCGGAAGAGACCGATTTAGAAGGCAGGCTGTCTTTGCGGGCGTGGATGAGAGATGCAAGGGATGAAACCTGTGGACTGGCGGAGGCTTTCATTCACTATAACCGGGAAAAATCTCCGGCGGAAAATCTGCTGTTGCTGAGACGGGAATTACTTGCAAAATTCCAAAGAATACGGAAAGAGAAGCCGTATCTTGTACTTGGCAGGTTTGCCGACCGGTGGGGCGGCAGGTTGGAAAGTGGGAACGCAGTGCCGGGAAAAGCCGATGTGATCGTAGCCGGCGGCGGCACGGCAGGCGCGATGGCGGCGTTGTATGCGGCAAGGGGCGGTGCAAGGACGGTTCTGTTTGAACCCATGTACGATTTGGGCGGCACCTCTACGATAGGCGGCGTGAACGCATATTGGTTCGGTGCATCCTTCGCCGATACGAAAGAAGTGGATGAAAGGGTGGACATGCTGTGCGATAGCTGCGGCATAGATCGACCTGCCGGCATGTTTGGCAGATACGACGCATTTCATGGAGGTATCAAGGGGCTGGTGCTTTTGGAACTCTGCCTGCAGGCAGGGGTGGAGGTACGCTTCGGCAGACTGGTTTACGATGTGATCAGAGACAAGGGGCGCGTCGCAGGAGTGATATGCGCCGGCAGAAGAGGTAAAGAAGTCTGTTATGGCAGGCTTGTCATTGACGCTACCGGGGACGGGGATCTTGCCGCTGAGGCAGGGGCGGATGTCCTATATGGGGCGGAGCGCGACGGCTTTACCTACTGGGGTTCTTTAGCCCAGTACAGCGGTCCTGACAGTTACCGGAATAATTTCTCTTCCATGGTGAGACTGGATGACGAGGAGGATTTTACCGACTTTATCATTGCCGGCAGAAGGAGAGGCGGCAGCGACCTGTTTGACCACGGCTCTTATGTGAGCGTCAGGGAAAGCAGGCATATCCGAGGTGAACATGTCATTGGTTTACAAGATGTGTGTATGTTCCGGACTTATGAGGACGGCATTTATACCTGTTTCTCGAATTACGATCCCAAAGGAAAACTGGATGCGGATGCTGTTTACTGCGGTTATTTGGTGCCTCAGATGAAAATGCAGGTTCCGCTTGGAGCCTGTCTTCCGGTAGAGTGTGAGGGAAAGAGGATAGAAGGACTTATTGTGGCGGGCAAGGCTATTTCTGTCGATCACAATGCATTTCCCGGTCTTCGAATGCAGCGTGATCTGATGCATCAGGGAGCGGTGCTGGGGCTTCTGGCAGCGAGGGCGGTGTCGGAAGGATTGGACGTGGATAAGCTGCCTCCGGTGCAGTGCCGTCATTGGATTGAGGAGGCGACAGGAGATTCCCTGACCCTTCCCTGTGGGAAAAGCTTTGGCAGCCTGCGGGAAGCGGCGGATTTCATCGGAAAAGGAGAACGGACGCACTGGATTGACGTGCCTTTTACTTATGAGGAAAAGAAAGTCAGCCCGCTGCTCGCACTGGTGTATGGAGAAAGAGAAGCGGCACGCCGGGCGATTCGTGAGAGAATTGAGGCTGAAACCAAAAGAGCAGAAAGAAGAGAGTGGAATACGGCAGACGGCAGCGAGCAGCAGGAAGTGCTCCTGACCCTGAAAAAGCTTGCCTTGTTCCACGGTGCGGATGAGTATACC
The DNA here is from genome assembly GCA_949840805.1 of uncultured Lachnospiraceae bacterium. Lineage (GTDB taxonomy): Bacteria > Bacillota > Clostridia > Lachnospirales > Lachnospiraceae > Brotaphodocola. The sequence goes on from CATKXR010000057.1 coordinate 16,474, forward strand.
GAGGAAATAGAGGCGCATATATTGCGCAAGCTTTCGGAAAGCGCACCTTTGCTGCCGGAAAGAAAAGGCTCCTGCATGTGCGCTCAGCTTCTGCCTGACCATGGGGTGATGCCGGAGGCGGTTTATGAGTTGAACCTTTTATCCCACGGAAAGAGTTTTACCATGAAGCCTTACGTGCTTGTGACGGACAGACTGGCGGAGGGTGAGAGGGACTATGAAGCGGTCAGGAAAGGGATTTTCACATATATGGAATCCGTTGCCTATGCCGGGGAACACAGCAAAAGGAAGGAATTTATCCCGCTTCTTTACAGGCTTACTAATTTACCGGAATTTGAAGAGGCTTTTGCATACGAGAATAGGGTTGCACTGATGAGCCAGAGATGGCAGATGTTGTGGGTGGTTTTAAACAGAACCCTTCTCCTTCTGGGAAGTAGGGAAGGATATAAGGGGCTAGAGCGTGCCCGGGAAAGTAACAGTGCGGCGATCAGAATCGGGGCAGAGAAGGCGCTTGCAGAAGGAATTGGAATAGAAGACGAAAGGACGATGATATAACTATGAAAAAGGATAAGAAATTATATATGATAGGAAATTCACATATCGACCCCGTGTGGATGTGGCGGTGGCAGGAAGGATTTCAGGAAATCAAAGCAACATTCCGTTCCGTGCTGGATCGGATGAAGGAATATGATGATTTTATTTTCACAGGCAGTTCCGCCTCCTTCTACGAATGGGTGGAGGAAAATGACCCCGCCATGTTTGAGGAAATCAAAGGGCGGATAGCGGAAGGACGCTGGGTGATTGAAGGCGGTTGGTGGATCCAGCCCGACTGCAATGCGCCCTCGGGAGAATCCTATGTGCGTCAGGGACTTTACGGACAGAAATATTTTGAGGAGAAATTCGGCGTGAAGGCGGTGTGCGGTTATAACGTGGACAGCTTCGGACATAACGGCAATCTTCCTCAGATCTTGCAGAAGTCCGGCATGGATTATTATGTGTTCATGCGCCCCGGCAGGCACGAAAAGGGTCTGGATGGCGAGACTTTCCTATGGAAATCCGCAGACGGTTCGCAGGTGAAGGCATTTCGTATTCCGTTTGAATACTGTACATGGCCGGAGGAAATCGAGGAACATGTCAAGCGGTGCGCAGGGGAGATCAAGAATCCCGGCAACGGTATCATGTGCTTTTACGGTGTGGGTAATCATGGCGGCGGTCCTACCAAAAGAAATATTGAAAGCATTCGGGAAATGAATCAAAGAGAAGATATGCCGGAACTTATTTTTGCTTCCCCCGCAGATTATTTCAGGGATGTGGAGCGGTCAGACCGAATCATTCCGGTGGTGACAGGAGAATTGCTTCACCATGCAAGCGGCTGTTACAGTGCCCATAGTGAAGTAAAGACATTGAACAGAAGGGCGGAAAACAGGCTCCGTATGGCGGAAAAGCTTTCGGTTATGGCAAAGACCCTGTCCGGTGGGAAATATAACAAGGATGAACTCACCAAGGCGTGGAAAGTGGCGTTGTTCAATCAATTCCATGATATTCTGGCAGGCACCAGCTTAGAAGAAGCTTATGTGGATGCCAGAGAGGATTATGACTACGCCCTGCATATAGCGGGAAGGCAGTTAAACAGCGCATTGCAGTCTATCAGCTTTCACATTGATATTCCGATGGAGGAGGGTATGAAGCCCTTGGTGGTGATGAACCCCAATGCTTTTGAGACGATGGCGGAGGTGGCGGTGGAATCCCTCGCTCTGAAAGAAGATACTGTGCTGTTAGACGAGGAGGACAATCAGATTCCCTACCAGCTTGTGCAGTCCAAGGCTTCCAGCAACGGAAGATGCCGGATTGTCTTTGTGGCGAAACTGCCTTCTCTGGGCTGGAGCACCTACCGCTTTGCAGTGAGGGCAAAAGGGAAACAGTTTGAAAATGTAAGTTCGACCCAGACCAGTGCAGAGAATAAATGGTTTTCTGTGAAATTCGACGAGAAGGGTTATATTTCTTCCCTGATCAAAAAGAATGACGGGACGGAATATTTTGCAGCGCCCGCGGCAGTGCCTGTGGTCATGAAAGATGAGAGCGATACATGGTCCCATGGCGTGTATATTTTCGGTGAAGAAACCGGACGGTTTGAGGCGGTCAAAGTACAGCGCATTGAGAATGGTCCCGTGAAGGCTGTCATCCGGGTTACAAGTGAGTATGGCAATTCCAGAATGTTTCAGGATTTTTCCATCTATAAAGAACTGGATTATATTTCAGTGGAAACGACGGTGGACTGGCATGAGAAAATGTCCATGCTGAAACTGCGCTTCCCTATGAATATGAATTACTTAAGAGCCAGCTATGAAATTCCCTATGGCGTTGCCCAAAGGGAGCCGAACGGGGAGGAGTTCCCGATGCAGACATGGTTTGACTTAGAAGGGGCTGCCCCCGGATTAGATACGATGATTCATGGTCTTTCCATCTTAAATGACGGCAGGTTTGCGGCTGACACGGCAGGAAAGAACGGAGAACTGACGGTGCTTCGAAGTCCTATTTATGCCCAGCACGAACCTTATGTACCCGATTCTGAATTGGAATATGTCTATCTGGATCAGGGTGTCCGGACATTTACTTACGGTATCTATCCTCATGACGGAAGCTGGGAAGAGGCGGATACCGTTAAGCGGGCAAAGATTTTGAATGAAAAGCCCATCGCCCTGTTTGAAACCTATCACAAAGGACAGCTTCCTCAGAAGAACTCTTTCTTGAGCGTAAGTGAGGACAATATTTTTGTGGAAGTGGTAAAGGAAGCGGAAGACGGAAGCGGGGATATCATTTTGCGGGCTTACGAGGCAGCAGGAAGGAACACGTCTGCAGAATGTAAGATACCTTCTTTGGGAAGAGAATTTACCCTTTCTTTTACGCCTTTTGAGATTAAAACGATGCGCCTTTCAGAAGGCAAAGAAGTAGTCTGTACCAATATGCTGGAAGAAAATATCACTTCTTCTTCCGCTCTTCAATAAAAGCAAGGATTTCACTCCGCTTCTTGACGGGAATCTGTACAACCGATCCGTCCGCCATCAGAAGGTCGCCGTTGTGACTGCAGGCTACTTGGTTTAAATTGATCAGGTAGCTTCGTCCGACCGGCAGAAAAGAATCTGTATCGCGGAACACATCTATGATATTGGAGAGACTTTCGGAAAAAGTGATCGCATCCGAAAGGGTATGCAGTATGACGGTATGTCTTCCGGTTTCAAAGAATACAATGTCGGTATAAGGAACGGTAAACTGTTTCTGTCTTACCATAAAAGTAAAATTCTGTTGAGCCTGCCGGATCAAATCGACACATCTTGCCATGGCGTTTACAAAGTGGTTATGGTCGTATGGCTTTTGCAGATAATATAAAGCGTTTACCTCATAACTGTCCATGGCATGCTCCGTGGAAGCAGTGGTAAAGATAATGCCGCCGGCATATCCCATATCACGCAGTTGTTTAGCCGTTTCCATGCCGTTTCTGCCATCCATGTAAATATCCAGAAACAAAAGAGACGGCTTGCAGACAGCCAGCTTGTAAGTATCTAAAAGTTCATCTCCGGTGGAAAAAGACATCAAGTCATATTGAAACAGCTTTTCTGACGCAAATGCATTCAAATGATGTTTCAACATAAGTAAATCACTTTCCTGATCTTCACATATGTATATCAGCATAATGTTTACTCTCCTTGTTCCTATGTTCTTAGTCTGCTCTCAAGACAGGCTATGACCTGTTTGGCAGGCGGCGACCTATTGGACACACTATAGTATATCAGATATTTTATAATAAATTGCGCATGGTTCCAAACGTAAATTATGACAATCAGGCAGTTTGAAAGACGATTAGGACTAATTTATGTAAAAAGGCTCTTTTTCAGATAAAGTAAAAATAACGTATATGATACGGATGCGTTATCGTCAGCCTGTCAGCAGGAAAGAAGGAGTCTTCATGTCATTAGTATACAATATCAGCTTTGAGACTGCGTCAGCTTTTTTTCTTGTGGTTTTATATATCTGTATGAAACTGCAGTACAGTACAAAGTCGGAGATCAACAAGGAATTTCATAAATTGACGCTGCTTGTATTATGTGCGGATGTTCTGGACGTGGCTACGGCGGTCACGATCAGTTATGCCAAAGTGCTGCCGGAATATTTAAACTTGTTTCTGAATACGGCATATTTTGTTGTGGACGCCTTGGTCGGCTATCAGTTTATGTATTATTCGAGGCTTTGTGTGGACAGAACGCCCGGAAACAGTCTTATGCTTCGTGTGAACAGACTGGTGGTCGGTATTTATTTCATGATACTTGGGATCAATCTTTTGAACGGCTGCATATTTTCCATCAGTCCGAATGGTGAGTATGTGCATGGGATATTGTACATTATGGTGTATGTACTGCCATATTATCTCATAGGATCCTCGGCATATGTCCTGCTGGCACATTTGCGGAAGTTTCATATATGGCAGAAAATTTCCGTGATTCTCTATTTACTGCTGGTATTTGTGGGGCCAGTGCTTCAACTGCTCTTTTTTCCCGATGTACTTTTGGGGCTGTTCTCGTCTGCGCTGGCGCTTATGATGATATTGTTTACGATGGAAACGCCCGATTATCAGAAGCTTATGCAGACGATCAGTGAACTTCGCGTGACAAAAGAAGCGGCGGAGAAAGCAGAAAAGGAAGCGCAGGAGGCAAATTGCGCGAAAATGGATTTTCTGGCGAATATGTCGCATGAAGTACGGACGCCCATCAATGTCATTTTAGGATATAATGAAATGGTCATGAGAGAGACGAAGGAGAGCCGGACGGCGGAATATGCCATTAATGTGCAGGCGGCGGGACGGGCGCTCTTGTCGATCGTGAACGATATTCTGGATTTTGCCAATATTGACAGAGGGCAGTTACAACTGGAATCAAATCCTTATTATGTACTTTCCTTTATACAGGATATGATGACTTATGCAAAATACAATGCGGGGAAGAAAAACCTCGCAATACACTTTCAGATCGACGAGAATCTGCCGAGACAGCTTTCCGGGGATCTGGTGCGCCTGATGCAGATTTACAATAATCTGATTTCCAATGCGGTCAAATATACGAAAGAAGGATTTGTTGAGATCTGCATTGAATGGGAAAAGGTAAGCGATTCTGCAGGGATTGTGACAACGAAAATCAAAGACAGCGGTATCGGGATGAAAGAGGAAGATATACGCAGAATTTCGGAAAGCTTTTCCCGGTTCGATCTGCACAATAACCGCAATGTTGAGGGCGTAGGATTGGGGCTTACGATTGTGACAAGACTTCTTGCGCTGATGGACAGCAGTCTGCAGATTGAGAGTGAATACGGAAAAGGAAGTGTTTTTTCTTTCAGGATACGTCAGGAAATTGTAGAAGAAAAACCTATCGGGAATATTGACCAAATAAGTCAAACCATTTTGTTTCCAATACACGAAGAAGAGGAATATACGGCGCCGGACGCACACATTTTGACAGCGGACGATAATGTGATGAATCTGGATGTGTTCTGTAGAATCCTAAAGGATACGAAGATTCAAATTGATACGGCAGGGAACGGGGCGGAGGCACTGGAGTTACTTGAGAAAAATTCCTATCATATCGTATTTCTGGATCATATGATGCCGGTCATGGACGGACTGGAAGCTTTAAAAAGAATTAGGGAAAAGGGGATGTGTCAAAATACGCCAGTCATCGTTCTGACTGCCAATGCGGTGGCAGGTGAGAAGCAGATGTATCTGGACGCCGGATTCGACGATTATCTGTCCAAGCCGATCGTCGGCAAAGCGCTAAGGGAAATGGTGCGTACAAGACTTCCGGAAGGACTGCTTAAGAGAAATGTGACGGGCTCCACACCACCTGCTCACGGAGTAAAAGAAGAGCCGGAAAATGCGGCGCAGAAAGAGGGCTTGCTTAAGCAATTAGACGATGTGCTGGATACTGCCGTGGGGTTAAGCTATTGCTGCGACGAGGAAACGTTTTATCAGGAGATGGTATCGACCTATCGGAAGAATCAAAAAACGGATGAACTCCGGAAATGCTATCAGGAGGAAGATTGGGATAATTATAGGATTCTGGTGCACGCACTGAAAAGCACATCACTTTCTATCGGTGCGACCGGGCTTTCTGAACAGGCGAAGGCGTTGGAAACCGCCGCAAAAGAAACGGATATCTCTTATATCAAAGAAAACCATCAGAAGGTAATGACAGAATATCAGATTCTGCTGGACAGATTAAGTGAAATCATAGGACAGGACAAAACAGAAGAGACGGTTGTGGAGAATGGGGAAGAGAAGCCTTCTATTCTGGTCGTGGATGATGACGTCATGAATCTGCAGATTGCGGAGAAAATTGGCGGACGGATTCAGGGTATATACTGCGGATTCCGGAGAAAAAGCATTAGATTTTCTGAAATCGCAGATTCCGGAGTTGGTCTTATTGGATATCCATATGCCGGGAATGAATGGATTTACGGTTTTGGAGAAGATGAGGGCGGATCGTGTTTATCGGGAGATTCCTGTTATTTTTCTTACGGCTGATGATGATCGGGATACGGAAGTCCGAGGGTTTCAGGCAGGGGCACTGGATTTTATCACGAAACCCTTTGTGGCGGATATCATGCTGCAGCGCGTGAACCGTATCTTACAGCTCGACCGTCTGCAGAAAAATTTGCAGCAGGAGGTTGAGAAACAGACGAAAGTAGCGGAAGAGAGAAGGCGGAAAGTAGAGCGCCTGTCCGTGCAGGTTATGAGCGCCTTGGCAGCGACAATCGATGCGAAAGACGCATATACGAATGGGCATTCGGCGCGGGTGGCGGAATACGCCAAAAAGATCGCAATGCGCATCGGCAAAAGTGAGCAGGAGCAGGAGGACATTTATTATGTAGGTCTCCTCCATGATATCGGCAAAATCGGTATTCCGGGTGAAATCATCAATAAGGCGTCCAGACTGAATGATGAAGAGTATACGATCATTAAAGAACATCCCGTGATCGGAAGCAACATTCTTAAGAACATTTCAGAAATGCAGGACATTGGCGTGGGCGCGAGATGGCACCATGAGCGGTACGACGGGAAGGGGTATCCGGACAGAATCGGCGGGGAGGATATCCCGGAAGTGGCAAGAATCATAGGTGTTGCAGATGCTTATGATGCGATGACTTCGAAGCGCAGTTACCGGGATATTATGCCGCAGGCGGCGGTACGGGCAGAAATTGAAAGAGGAAAAGGCACCCAGTTTGATCCGGCGGTTGCGGATGTTCTGCTGGCAATGATCGACGAGGATAAGGAATATCGGATGCATGAGATGTAGAAACAGCAGCGCTTTGAAGCAAAGGTATAAATGATAACGCAGAATGTTTCGGAACGGAGGAGAAAATGAGTAAAACAGTGTTGGTGATCGATGATGATGTCATGAATCTGCGGATGGCGGAATTCATACTATCCAAAGCAGGGTATCAGGTACAAAAAGCCGACTCCGGAAGAAAAGGAATTGAAATGTTAAAGCGGGAGGACATTGACCTTACGCTGCTGGATATTGAGATGCCGGAAATGAATGGGATTGAGACATTGGAACGGATCCGTGGGGATGAAGCAATCCGTGAGAGCAAAGTCATGATTCTGGCGGCGTCAATCGATGACAGGGTCAAAGAGAAAGCGGATGGACTCGGCGTGACGGGATATGCCGGAAAGCCGCTTATGCCTGCGGATCTGCAGGCGCGGGTGGCGGAGGCGATCGGTTAGCGTGAGGTTCATGTGTGTATTGTAGTGTTTTGGGGAGGATTGGGGTGAACAACGATAAAAAGAGACTGAAATATAAAGAAATGGATTCCACGGAAGAACTCCATGTACCTACTGGCAAAGCAGTATGCCTTGTGTTTGCCGTTACTTGTGCCGCGTTTGTGCCGATCAATTTAAGCGTGGGAAATCTGATGATGGCTGTCGTCAACGGAATCATCAGTATGGTCATGTTGTTCGGTTATTTGTCCATTATTCTAAGCGGGGCTTTAAAACTTGCGATTCCCCTTATTATGTCCGTACTGATCATGATCACGCTGCAGTATTTGATCACGGGCGGAGAAGAAGGGTTCAGTATATTGTGGATTTTGCTGATTCCGCCGTTTGCCATTTATATTTTGGATTTAAAGAAGGCGATCGTCTTTTCAGCGTTTATCTGGCTGATCGTGTGCGCCGGTCTGTGGACGCCGCTCAATGCGCATTGCTATGATTATACCCGGACGTTTGAAATACGCTTTCCGATTTTGTACGCCGTAGAAATTGTCATTGCAATTATGATCAAAGTGAAGACGACATGGGTTGAGCAGAGGCGCGATGAATTACTGCAGCTAAATATACAGTATAAAAACGACGCGGAGAAAGCAAATCGTGCCAAAAGCGACTTTCTTGCCAATATGTCGCATGAAATCCGCACGCCTATTAATGCGGTTTTAGGCATGAATGAAATGATACTCAGGGAGAGCTGTGAGGAGCCGATACTGGAATATGCGTCCAACGTTGACTCTTCGGGGAAATTTCTGCTTTCCCTGATTAATGATATTCTGGATATATCCAAAATCGAGTCGGGCAAAATGGAGTTGGTCAACGCAGAATACTCTTTGAGTTCCCTGTTAAATGATATTTTGCAGATGGCATATTCGCGTGCGGCGGAAAAAGAAATGAAGATCATGGTAGAAGTCAGCCGGGATACGCCGGAGCATTTATATGGCGACAGTATGAAAATCAGACAAGTGCTCACCAACCTTATGACCAATGCAATCAAGTATACGAATGCGGGCGGAACAGTCACCTTGACGGTTTCGGCTGTGCCCATGGACGAGGATCATGTCCGGATGCAGATGGGAGTGAGCGATACAGGAAAAGGAATTAAAGAAGAAGATATAGAGAAGCTGTTTGATTCTTTCCGGAGAGTGGATGAAAAATCCAATACAGGAATCGAGGGAACCGGTCTGGGACTGTCCATTTCCCAGAGCTATATCCGGATGATGGGCGGGGAACTGCTTGTGGAAAGCGAGTATCAGAAAGGCTCTTATTTTCATTTTACAATTCCGCAGAAGATATGCAGCTTGGAGAGTATTGGAGAATTTGAGAAGAAATACGGCGCTTATCATATCAATAAAGGTAGAAACGGACAAAGATTTACCGCACCTTCGGCTAGGGTTCTGGTGGTTGACGATGACGAAATGAACCGCGCCGTTCTAAAAGGGCTCTTAAAGAGAACATTGATACAGGTGGATTTTGCCGAGAGCGGAGAAGAATGTCTGGATGAAATCGGACAGAATCAATATGACGTCGTCTTATTGGATCATATGATGCCGGGAATGGACGGCATTGAAACGCTTGCCCGGATGAGGAAAAGATATCCCGATTATCGCACGAAAGTGATCGCATTGACTGCTAATGCTGTTTTCGGCGCGAGACAGATGTATCTGGAGAACGGGTTTGACGACTATATGACGAAGCCGATTGACGGCGATACCTTAGAGAAAAAGCTGATGGAATACATTTCGGCAGAGAAGATCGACCGGACAATCAAAGACGGACAGAAAGAAGCCGGTGCCGGGGAAGCAGGGGACACATCGAAAGAAGATACCGCTGCAAAAGCGGATACCGTTGTAAAAGTGGAAGAGAAAAACGAGGTTTCTCTTGCAGAATTGAAAGAATGGAAAAAAGCTGTACCGGAACTGGACGTTCTGCTGGGACTGGAGTACAGCATAAGCGATAAAAATTTTTATCTGGAAATGCTTCATATGTTTGTACAGCAGAGCAAAATTCCGCAGCTAAACCAATATTATGAAGAAGAAAACTGGGAGCGGTATCATAATCTGATCCACGCTTTAAAAAGTACCGCCTTGAGCGTCGGGCTGGTGCGTTTGTCAGAAGAAGCCCGACAACTGGAATATGCTGCAAAACGGAAAGACTATGAGTATATCAAGGCTTTTCACAAGGAGGTTATGGAGTATTATGATGAATGCATCCGGAAACTCAATGATATACTCTGACTGCATAAACAATCCCTGTCGCAAAGGAAAAAATTATACACTTTACTTGACAAATCCGCCGTAGCTTCTCACGGGCTATTTTCCTGCGTGGATGCCTTTTTCAATGATTCCGAAGCCAAGCGGGTACGGTCCGGTGTGCACGCTGATCGTGGCGCCAATCTGATAAACGGGGATTTCGTCTATCGCATATCCTTTGTCATGCAGTACGGACAATGCTTGGTCACGGAAAGCGACGCCTTCTTCCACATCATATCCGTAACCGACTGCAATGCTGTAGCAATCGATACTGAGGTTACTTTCCTTCAAATAATCCAAAAGAAGATTCATGACTTTCTTTAAGGTGCGTTTCCGTCCCCTGTCGATGCCGGAAGGGAAGATTTCGCCCTGCCTTAAGGTAATGATGGGGCGGATATCCAGTGCGCCGCCTGCGAGGGCTGCCACTTTGCCGATTCTTCCACCATGTTTTAGATATTCCATATTTCCTACAGTGAAAAAAATTCTTCCGGTGCTCTTAATTTCCTCCAGACGCTTTATCGTGTCCTGATAGCTGACGCCATTGTCGCGAAGGCTGACGGCTTCCAGTACATACTGACCCTGCAGCACCGTGTTGATGGTGGCGTCGATGACGGTGATTTCAGCCTGAGGATGCTTTTCCAATACAAGAGAACGGGCGTTAAGTGCGGACTGCATGGAACCGCTGAATTTCGTGGTGATGCAGATGCAGATCACGGGAGTTCCCGCCTCGGCAAAAGGAAGAAAAACTTCTTCGTAATCCCGGATGGAAGGCATGGAAGATTTGGGGTATACGCCCTTCCTGTCTACCATCTGCTGATAGAAATCGCGGACGCCAATCTCAGCAATTTCCTTGAAATAGTGCTCGTCATCAAAAGATACATAGAAAGGCACAACCGTAATGTTTTTTTCCTGAACTAATTCTGTTGGCAAATCACAAGAGCCGTCGCTGATAATATGAAATGTTTCCTTCATGATAGATAATCCTCTTTGATTTCATATAATTTTGAAAGCGCAAAATACTTATACTGATATATAGAATACTACGTTTGGTCTGTAAATGCAATTGTTTTGCGCATAAATATCATGATGTAGAGTTATATAAACTCTTTTTAGTAGTTTTGAATACTATATAGGATTAGGGTGACAAAAGGTGTAGACGTGGACTCTTGCTCCTATATAGTGTATTTTACGGCAAAGCCGTTGCTTTTCAGTGGGTTTTTACTATATAATTAATGGCAAGATAAAACGAAGGACAAGAAGGAGGTTCCCAATGAAACAGGATTTGATTGTAATTTTGGATTTAGGCAGCACAAAGAATACCGTTATCGCCCGTGCGGTCCGCGATCTCGGCGTGTATAGCGAGATACATCCTCATGACATTACGGCGGAGGAACTGAAAGCGTTAAAGAATGTGAAAGGTATCGTGTTAAACGGGGGTGAAAACCGCATTGTTGACGGACAGGCAGTGGAAGTAAGACCGGAACTTTATGATATGGGAATCCCGATGTTGTCCATAGACTATCCGCAGTCCAAATGCGCGAAGCAGTTAAACAGTCTTCCGGATGAAGATGCACTTAAGAACTTTGTTTTCGAGGAGTGTAAGGCGGAAGCAAACTGGAATATGAAGAATTTTATTGAGGATCAGGTGGAATTGATTCGCCAGCAGGTGGGCGATAGAAAAGTCCTCTTGGCTCTGTCGGGCGGTGTGGATTCTTCCGTTGTGGCGGCGATGTTAATCAAGGCGATCGGACAGCAGCTTGTGTGCGTACATGTCAACCATGGTCTGATGCGCAAAAACGAATCCGAAAACGTTGCGAAAGTGTTCCGTGACGAACTGCATGCAAATTTGATTTATGTGGATGCTTCCGAGCGTTTCCTCGGCAAACTTGAGAATGTGGCAGATCCGGAACAGAAGCGGAAAATCATCGGCGGCGAATTTATTCGAGTTTTTGAAGAGGAAGCAAGAAAACTGGAAGGAATCGACTTCTTGGGACAAGGAACCATCTATCCGGATATTATCGAAAGCGGCACCAAAACTGCAAAAATGGTAAAATCCCATCACAATGTAGGTGGTCTTCCGGAGGATTTGAAATTTGAACTGGTGGAGCCGTTAAAACAGCTATTCAAGGACGAAGTCCGGGCGTGCGGCGTAGAACTTGGTCTTCCGCATGACATGGTGTATCGTCAGCCGTTCCCGGGACCGGGACTCGGCGTGAGATGTTTGGGTGCAATCACCAGAGACAGATTAGAAGCAGTCCGCGAGTCGGATGCTATCCTGAGGGAAGAGTTCGCAAAAGCCGGGCTGGACAAAAAGGTATGGCAGTATTTTACGGTAGTACCGGATTTTAAGTCGGTAGGCATGAAGAACAATGCAAGAGTGTTTGAATATATGGTGATTATCCGCGCCATCAATACGGTTGATGCGATGACGGCATCGATTGAGAAGGTGGATTGGGATGTGCTGGAGAGAATCACGAAACGAATTTTGGCGGAAGTGGAGAATGTGAACAGAGTCTGCTATGATATGAGTCCGAAGCCGCCGGCTACGATTGAGTTCGAATAATAAACAGAAAGCCGGGAAGCCGCATAAACAGCGGACTTTCCGGCTTTTGATGTGGGGCGTGATACCTTTTTGATACCTATTTGGCTTTTCCTTGACTAACATTTAGTCCTTCGCGGTATATAAATGGTATTTTCCACGAATTGTTTTTTTCTTCTAAGAATCCAATTTCTTTTAGCTTTTCAGTTCTACTTTTCCAGTTTCTTCCTAATATTGTGACTAGAGATTCTGCTGTATGTTCAGCCTTTTGATCTTTAAAGGACTCAATCCATTTTCGGTATTTAGGGTATTCTGCAAAAAGTTGTGTTTCTAGTTTCTCTTTTGATGTTTCTGCAAAAGCTAAACGAAGGGCGTTTGCCGAAATAAGGTATGATTCGGATATATCTTTTTCATTTTTCTCATTTAATTGATTCAATTGAAACGCCCGTGCTTTATCTAATATATTAATAATATCACGGGGAGTATAAATACCGTTGCCATCTTTAACGTGGTTTATCATCCACCCAATAGAATCGGGATTTTTTGATCCAACATCAATTTGTGGCTTAATAAAAAGAAATAAAATTTTTAAGCGTTCAGATGAAGTTAGTTTTTTGCAGGTTGTTGGATATCCCTGAGTTTTAACATAATCAGCAAAAGATGCATTATATAATAATCGTTCAACCAATAATTGTTCAATTATGTCACGTTCCCATTTGATAGAATTCATAGTTTTAGCTGATATATGTGTTAAGGAAGTAAAACCTTTATCAAGCGTTATGGTTTTAAATATATCATCACGAATAAAGATTTTTATTTTGAATCCAGAATATCCACAAATATCTTTATAAGCATAGAAAAGAGATTTTAAAATAAGTGTGTCTGTTGACGTATTATCAGGAAAAGCATCATCCAATCTATCAATCATAACCCAAAAACAAGACGAATTACTTATTATTAACTCATTTAAGGAGTTGAAAATACTATTAAAATCGATTAAAGTGTTAGCATTATCATTTGATGTTTGTGATTCATTAAAGTCATTAGGAGTGACCTCAACAGTTTGGATTGTTTTGCCATCTGGTGAAAATGTATTGGTAAATTTAAGTTTTACTCTTTTTAATGAGTAAATAAGATTGTCCAATATACCTTTTTTTCCAGATAAAAGGCCAGCTTCTTTTAATTGAGATTCAAGATTTTCATAATCGGAAAAGAGTTCTTTACATTCTTTCCATATAACATTAATGAGATAAATTTTCCATGCATCTATAAGTTTTTGGATATCACTTGTTTCGATAGATACGGTAGAAAAAGCACGTTTAAAATCAGGATCCCCTTTAAGTTGAATTGCTTTTATTAGCAATTTATTTTCTAATTGAGGATAAAGTGATTGATTATCACATATTGCAATTAACATAGCCGTTTTGCCAGAACCTTTAACACCTTTTACTATATCATATCGGTCATTTATTAAATCTAAAGTGGATTGAGTAGTTATATAATATTGCGATATATTTTCATCATATTCTGCAATTGAATTTCCTAAATCTATTTTTTGCAAAATTTCTTTTTTATTCATAAAAAAATTCCTCCGTAATTTAATCTAAAGCTAAGTATATAAGGTGTGATTAATTAGACTTCCACTGATATGAATTATTACATTTATCATTTCCTTTTTCATCAACACTACTACTTGTAGCAGGCCAGTTGATTTTCCACTCAAAATATTCTTCCTCTGAAATCTCTCCGTTCTTCAACTGCTCTTTCCGTAGACACCATTCACGCATGAAATCATTGACTAAACCATAATCAATCCACATACCTACCGGTGCATGAGCAGGCCAGTCGTCATTGTCATAGTAACGCACTGATTTATCATCGGAAGCGTTGCATTTGCCGGGATTGCGTACAAGTTGGAACAGATGAAAAGTATTACGGTTGTCTTCATCAAGCCAAAGGAACGTAAGCATAATATCCTCGGCACAACCGGGGGTAACGCCAATAAAATGAATATAGTTGATATTCAATATCTTTGCCATTTCCATTAAAGTGTTGTTCTTGGGAACACGATAGCCGGATTCATATTGTGCGATACGAACATCGGCATTGCGTTCTTCATATCCCAATTTCAAGCCCAATTCACGCTGTGTCAAGCCCCGGAACGTGCGTATTCTCTTTATCCGTTCTCCTAATACCATAGTCATGTGTCCTTTCTGAAAATTAGAGTGATTGTTTTGAAATTATCATGTTACACCTGCTCCAC
>CATKXR010000058.1 GCA_949840805.1 uncultured Lachnospiraceae bacterium
CGTTTGAAGACCCTCTTTTCACGTCGGCACTTAGGCTGTGTCTTTTACAGCCTTAGTACCGCTACGTGAAAAACGGAGTGAGAACGTGTCTGAAAACGTTCTGTCCTTCTTCTCCTGCGGACCCTTCGGGAAAACCTTAACTTAACAATGTTACCCTATGAACAACATTGCACGAAAAGTTATACCCTTCCGGGCATCCCATAATACATGCCCTTCGGGCGGGCGTGCTCCGTCAAGCTTCGCACGAAAAGGTATACAATTAAAAAGACAGCAGCCATCCTCATCCGCCGTCATAGCCTTGTGCCTTGCGCGGCCCGTAAAAATTCATGGTTGCTGTCTTTTTTTCATTCTTCCAAATACGCAATTTTGCTCTCCCGCAGGAATCGCTTTACTTCGCCGTCCCACCCCTGCTCAATCCGCTTATCCAACGTAAATACATTCAAGGACACTCCCGTCACACAGCGCAGGATCTGTTCCTCATAACGGACATTCAAATACAGGCCCCCCACCTGTTCCGCCTTAAAGTCCGGCTGCACAGACTGTAAGAAATGTCCCACCCCGTCCGAGGAAAGCTGCAGGGTAATCCGGAAGCTTTCCGGCAGCCTTTTCCCCCGGATCAAAGAATAGCAGACAGGCCGTACCATTCTCCATGGAGACAGAATCCCTATCTTCTTTTCCTCAATCTCCTGCTGTGTAAAATATCCCGGCCGGATTCTTCCGTCAATCGTAAACACGTTAAAGGTAGTAATTACCGCCTCCCGCAAAAGCCAGGAATCAAAAAGCTCCCCTACAAACAACTGCGTGGTAAAATTCTTCAGATCCTCCACCTTTAATGCAATCATTTTTCCCCTCCGTCATTCCATATAATCGGCATACCAATCAAAGAAATCGGATGTTGTGGAGCCTTTCTCCAAGAAAGAAATTTTATCCCATACATCCCCTTTAAGTTCCACCTGATGTTCGGCCGAGAACGCATCATACAGGCTTCGGAATGCCTGGTTTTTCCGGCTTAGGGCAAGTTTTTGTTTCCTCTTCAGCGTGGCCTCCTCGTCATAATCATCCACGCACTTCACAATACAGAACCGCTCCCCGTCCCGGATAATAGGGCTGATTTCTCCCACAGACAGCACGAAAGCCGCATCCTCATAATCTTTTGATCTTTCTCCCCGCCCTACTGATTTTTCGATCTGTTCATCCTCCGAAACCGTTCTTGCCAATGAAGAAAAGTCCACGCCTTCCGTCATAGCCCGCGTATGGATCTCCTGTGCCCATTCATGGTCGCTGACCTGAATTTCTTCCACGGTGATCACCTTCGCCTCGCTGTCGCTGATCTCCATATCTACTTCTTTTGTCAGCTCGTTCACCAGTTTTTCCCCGCGGTAATATTCATAATAAAGCTGAAAGACCTCCTCCTGGCTGACCCCGATATAATTCTTGTCCGCCTCTGTCAGACTGTCATAATAGTCCTCTGTCAGTTCCTGCAGACGTTCCTTCTCCTGATTGCTCAAAAAGATTTCTCTCTCATCTGCCATAAGGTTCACTGTCTTCACTTCTTCCAAAAAACGGCGCACTTCTCCTAAAAGATACTCCTGGAAGGTCGTCCCCTCCTCATCCACCTGAATTCCCCATATCTGGTCTGTATATATCTTGTTATACCGGTTTCCTTCTGTAGCCGCCACCAGCATGATCTGGGCATCCGTGTACCCTTCCACGGTTTCCGCCTCGGATGTTATGGGAGTGCTTTTCCCGCAGCCGCACGCCATCAGCGTCAGCAGGCTGCCGCACACGGCAGCCGTCCATCTCCGCCATCTTCCTTTTGCCATTCGGATCTCACTCCTGTATCAGCAGTTTTAATACTTTCAGTACCCCGCCTCTCACATTTGTGTCTGCCTGAAAACGTGCCGCCGCCTTCACTTCCGGCCTTGCGTTCCCCACGGCAAAACTGTAATAAGCCTGATGCATCATCTCAATATCATTCATCTGGTCGCCGAATACCATTGTCTCCTCCGGCAGGATTCCCAGGCTCTCCTGCAAAAGCTTTACCGCCTCCCCTTTATTTACTCCGGGAGCCATACAGTCCATCCACATATCGCCGGAAATGGTTATTTTCAGACGGCCGTCATACTTCTCCCGAAGATTTCTGGTCGCCTCTTCAATATCCGCAGGACGATATGCAGAAACCTTGATAAAAGGTTCCGGCACCTTTGCCACATCCTTCACCTGCTGCACACGGAACTTATAGCCGTTGACCAGCCACTCATAAAATTCCTGATCCGTCTCATTCAGATATACCATATCCGGCCCGCTGACCATAGGCATCAGCCCCGCCTTTTGTATGTCTTGTACCATCTGCCGTACCAGCTTTGGCTCTACCGTATTCAGATAAAGGTTCCTGCCATGAATCCCTACATAAGCGCCGTTATCCGACAAATAAAAAATCTTCTCCTTCACCGGGTCAAATACTCTCTCAATACTGACCCACTGCCTCCCTGTAGCCGCCGCGAACTGCACTCCCTGATTGCGGAGCTTCAAAATCACTTGAAACAGTTCCGGATCCAGCTCATTGCCCCCGTCTTCCAAAAGCGTCCCGTCAATATCCGATACAATTAGTCTTACCATATTTAATTTGAACTAACCCCCGGCCCTTTATTTGTCCTTGTTGAAGGCGCCATCAGCACCTTGCTTCCTGATGACGGATAGCTTTGGGTGGATGCCTGGTTTTGAGTTGGAGACGCAGGATTGTCAAAATCATAATAATTACCCATATATCCGGTGGATGTGCAGACACCGTCCGGTGCAAAACTGTAGCTGGCTCCGTCAATGACCATTGTTGTACCTGCCGTCAGCCGCCCGTCTCCCGCCGGATCCAGATAATAAAAACTTCCGCCCTTTTTCAGCCATCCGGTCAGCCTTTTTCCGTCAATTTTAAAGAAATACCAGTATCCGTCTATCTCGATAGCATCATTAATCACGCATTTTCCCGAATCCGGCCGGAGATAATACCAGTCATCGCCGATCTGCCGCCAGCCTGTAGTAAGGGCGCCATTATTTAACATGTAATAATACTCCCCGTCCAGCTTCAGCCACCCCGTCACCATGGAACCGTCCGACAAAAAATAATAATAATTTCCGTCCAGATAACGGAGGCCTTTGGCCATCACCCCGTTCTGCTCATAATAATAGGTCTTGCCTCCCGACTGAACCCAGCCGGTCTCTGCCATTGCCGGAAATACTGACATCAGGGCCAGCATGCCGGCTATTCCCGAAGCTGCTATTTTGTTTACCGTTTTCTTACGTCTCATATCATGTATCCTCCTCACAGATATCCAGATTATTTAGATTCCAATCTTCATTTTACAGGTTGGAACGATTCCATGGTCAAGGAAAATCTCATACACTTTTATTTTTCTGTCATCCTTCTAATGATCCTGTTGGCATTTTCGTATATTTCCTCCGGTTCTGCGCCCACAAAGAACTTCCCGTCCTCATAAAGAATCTTCCCGTTTACCATGGTCAGCTTTACATTCTGCTTGCTTCCGCTGTACACCAGATTTTTCACCACGTTATTTACCGGCTGCATATTAGGCTGGTTTAAATCAATCACGATCAAATCCGCCAGCTTGCCTGGTGCCAGACAGCCGCAATCTGTAAGCCCCATGACATGGGCGCCGCCCCGGACCGCCATTTTCAGCACCTCCTGGGCAGGCACGGCCGCCGCGTCTTCCTCTCTCAGTTTTGCCAGGCCAGTCACTAAAAACATTTCCCGGAACATATCGAGGCAATTATTGCTGGCAGGCCCGTCCGTACCGATGGCAATCTCCACGCCGTCTTCCAGCATATGGGAAATTCTGGCTATTCCACTGGAAAGCTTCGTGTTGGATCCGGGATTTGTCACTGCCGTCAGCCCTCTCTCCCGGAAAATCCGGATATCTTCATCTGTCATGTGGACACAGTGGTATCCGCCTCCTCCATACTGAAACATCCCAAGAGAATCCAGATAAGCAGTAGGCGTCATTCCGTGACGGCCGATACACTCCTCCACCTCCCGCTTTGTCTCCGAATTGTGGGTAAATACAGGGGCCTGATATTTCTCCGCCAACGCCGCCACCCCTTTTAAAAGCTCCTCCGAGGTGGTGTATTCCGCATGGAATCCCAGCCGGTAACAGATCAGTTCATGATAATTATTATATTTTAAATACTCCTGCTCCATCTCTTCAAGAGACGAGGTGAAATTATTCAGGCTGCTGACCATCACTGTCCGGAATCCGCAGTCCACCGAGGCCCTGGCAATCATCTCCGGCTGAAAATACATATCAAAGTTGGACGTTATCCCACTGGTCAGATACTCTAAAACAGCCAGCCTGGACAACTCATAAATATCTTCCCCTGTCAGCTTTGCTTCCATGGGAAACACCTGCTGCCCCAGCCACTCCTGAAGAGGCAGATCATCCGCAAAAGACCGCAAAAACGTCATGGCCGAATGGGTATGGGCATTGGCAAATCCCGGCATTATCAGATTGCCCTTCAAATCAATTTCCCGGTCCCAGGCAGAAGGCTTTTTTTCAGTTTCTCCGGCTTCCGGCCCCACATATGCAATCCGGTTTCCCTGAACCCATACCTCCCCTGGCCTGACCTCCAAATCCCCATTCATAGACAGCACTCTTCCGTTATAAAAACGAATATCCATTCCTTCCTCCCTATCTCTTCCCTTTATCATAAATCTCCCCCAGGGCCCTTGGCGAACGGTTATACCGGGAGAAAAATACCAGCAGCAAAAGCGTCACCACATAAGGCAGGGTCATAACCAGATCCGAATAACTGCTGGGCATCTGCATCCGTTGTACCAGATAATATCCCCCTGACCTGGCAAATCCGAACAGGAGGCAGGAACCCAGGGTAGGCAAAATCGTCCAGTTTCCGAATATCAGCGCCGCAATAGCCAGATACCCATATCCCACATAGATACTGGAAGAAAAGTTTGCCGAAATGGAATAGGCAAAACAGATCCCCGCCAGGCCGGACAACCCTCCGGACACCATCACGGCCACAAGTCGCACCTTTCCCACATCTACTCCCGCCGCGTCTACCGCATGGGGATTGTCCCCGCAGGCCCGCAGGTTCATACCGTAGCGGGTCTTATACATCACATACCATGCCCCAAGAGCCACCAGCACAATGATCACCTCAAACGGATACAAATCCTTAAACACCGCGCCCAGCACTGGTATCCCGGACAGTACGGGAACCGTGATCCGTGCCGAAACCCCCAGCACAAACTTGTCCGAGGCTGCGCCGAAAACACTGCGGTTTAAGTATTTTGTCAAAAATGCCGTAAGCGCCATAGCAAGAATATTGATCACCACGCCGCTGATTACCTGGTTGGCCTTAAAGCGGATGCAGAGAAGGGCATGCAGCAAAGAGTACACCGTACCGCCTGCCACCGCAAAAACTACAGCCAGATAAAAAGGCGCCTGGGACTGGTCAGAAAAACTTCCCGCCACCAGCACTGCCGCCAGCGCCCCGGTAAAAGCGCCGACGCCCTGGAGACCTTCCAAAGCCAGATTGGTGATACCGCTTTTTTCGCTGTAGATTCCTCCGATCGCCATAATAAACAGCGGCAGAGAAAATGACAATCCATCGATAATGATCCTCTCCATCAGCCCTTCCCCCTCTCTTCTTCCAGCTCGTCCCTGAAATTCTTTACCTTATAGCGGATAAAAGCCCCGCATGCGGAAAACAGCAAAATAACGCCTGTGATCACCGATGCAATCTCCGATTCCAGCCCGGACGAGGAGTTCATATAAGTGCTTCCCTTGCTGATAATCGTGATCAAAAACGAAGAAAAGATAATCCCCACCGGATTGCTGTTAGCCAGAAGAGAGACCGCTATGGCGTCAAAACCGGTACTGGGAAGCACCCTGGGCTGAATGGAGCCAAAATATCCCAGATAATAGGTCACACCCGCCAGGCCTGCCAGGCCGCCCGAAATCACCATGGAAGCCACCACATTTCTCCCCACATTGATTCCTGCATATCTGGCCGCGTTCCGGCTTGTACCCACACATTTGATCTCATAGCCAAATACCGTCCTGTCCAGCAGAAATTTGATCAGCACGGCTGTCACCACTGCCAGGACGATTCCCAGAGGAATATCCATTTTAAGGTTCCCCACCGGCGTATCCATAAGTGTCAGCCTTGCTGCCTTTGAAACTGCATTGGACTGCCTGGACACCGGATTTACATAATAAGTATTGATGAAAAAACTGATCACATACTGGGCAATATAATTGATCATAATGGAAGAAACCACCTCGTTGATATTAAACTGGTGCTTCAGCCATCCGATCACTCCGCCCACTGCCGCTCCCGTTAAAATTCCCACTGCCAGTACCAAAGGCTTTGCTACCGGAGCCGCCAGAGAGCTGTATCCCACAATCAACGTAGTGAGAAATCCTGCCGTCAGCATTTGCCCTGACACGCCGATGTTAAAAAGCCCTGCCCTCAGCGCGACTGCCACAGAAAGAGACGCAAACAGCATGGGAGTCCATGCGTTCATAAAACTTGTAAAATCCGTCAGCATGCTTTTATAGCCTGCATAAGACGGCTTGGGGAGAAGCCCGGAACCCTGCAGAAGATTCTGATAGGCAGACACCGGATTCTTTCCCAGAAACAAGATCACCACCGCTCCGGCCAACAGGCTTAAAATAATGGCAAACAGGGGAACTGATACGGACTGCCGCCGCTCGTTTCCCAACAGACGGACCAATCCCTGTTTCAATCCACGGCTAATTCCTTTCATCCGACTTCACCCCCATCATAAATTCTCCTACTTCGTTGGCTGTCAACTGCTTCCTGTCAGCTATTTTCTGAATCCTTCCGTTATAAATAACTCCTATCGTATCTGCCAGATCCATGATCTCATCCAGCTCCAGGGAAATCAGGAGTATGGCCTTTCCTCCGTCCCGCTCCTTTATAATCTGCCGATGGATATTCTCGATCGCGCCGATATCCAGTCCACGGGTAGGCTGCACAAATATCATCAGGGGAGACTTCAGTTCAATTTCCCTCCCTATGATCGCTTTCTGCTGGTTTCCGCCGCTCATGGAACGAACCACCGTCCCCACGCCCTGCCCGCTGCGGATGTCATACCGCTCAATCAACTGCTCCCCATACCGGGTAAATTCTTTCTGGTTCAAAATTCCCTTTTTCGAAAACGGCTCCTTAAAATAATCCTTCAGCGCCAGATTCTCCTCCAGGGTAAAATCCAGCACCAGGCCATATGCCTGCCTGTCTTCGGGAATATAGGAGATCCCCTCCAGAGTCCTCCTGCGGATACTGAAGCCTGTAATATCTGTCCCGTTTAACAGGATGCTTCCCTCCGCCGTTTTCACAAGCCCTGTTATGGCATCTGCTATTTCCACCTGCCCGTTGCCGGACACTCCCGCAATGGCAAAGATCTCGCCGCCGCGCACCGAGAAAGACACGTCTTTTACCACTTCAAACCCATCCTGGTTTTTAACGGTCAGGTTCTTTACCTCCAACACGGTGTTCTTGAATTCCGGCTCTTTTTTCTCGACAGAAAAGGATACTTCACGGCCTACCATCAGATTGGCCATGGTCTTGGTAGAAGTGCCTGCCACATCCAGTACATCCACAAGCCTGCCCCTGTTCAGAATCCCGCATCGGTCCGCCACCTTCTTGATCTCTTCCAGCTTATGGGTAATCAGAATAATCGTCTTACCGTTTTCCCGAAGCCCGCGGATGATCTCCAGTAAAAACTCGATTTCCTGAGGGGTCAGCACTGCCGTAGGTTCATCAAAGATCAGAATCTCCGCCTCCCGATAAAGCATTTTCAGGATCTCCACCCTCTGCCGCACCGACACGTTCAGATTCTCGATCACATCCACAGGATTGACCTCCAGCCCGTATTTTGCGGACAGTTCTGCTACTTTCTGATCCGCCTTCTTGATGTCCATATAGGGCAAAAAACCAAAAAGCCGGTCCTTATTTTCCAGTCCCAGAATAATATTTTCCGTGATGGTATAATTTTCCACCAGCTTAAAATGCTGATGTACCATACCGATATTCAGCTTTGTAGCATAACTGGGCGACAGGATTCGTTCCTTTTTTCCCCGGATGATGATCTCTCCCTCATCTGGTTCGTACATCCCAAACAACATGCTCATCAATGTGGATTTTCCCGCCCCATTCTCCCCCAGAAGCGCAAAAATCTCACCCTTTCTGATCTTCAGCGTCACGTCGTCATTCGCCACGATTCCCGGAAAACGTTTGGTTATGTGGTTCATCTCAATAATCCAGTCAGCCCCGCCGCCACGGTTTTCCAGATCTTTTGTAATATTCTCCGACATGCCGTCCCTCCTCTTCTTTATAAAAATTTCCGGCTCATAGGTATCCGGAACAGAATCCTATAAGCCGGAATTTTCTCATCTGATATCCAGCATTCTGGTTTCTTACTTAAGCCCTGGAAAATCATCCGGCTGGATGTCGTTAAAATTAGCAGCCGGAACGATGGTCCCGTCCTTCACCAATCCATAAGCCTCATCCAGCTTTCCAACCGTCTCGGCAGACATCTGATGACGTCCGTCCGCCTTCACGAACCCGGTTGAATCCGTATCCGCTCCCAGCAATGCGTTGCCGCCTGCAAAGCTTCCGTCTGCAATAGCATTTAACTGCTTCTCCACGTTCATGCCCATAACCTTCAGCCCGGAGGTCAGGATAATATTCTCAGAACCATTAACCCCGTCGTCATACTGGTCCACGTCACAGCCGATTACCTTTACGCCGGAAGCCTCTTTTGCCGCGGTAAACACGCCGTTGCCGGAACCGCCTGCCGCCACAAAGATAATGTCGCAGCCCTCATCAATCAAGGCCTTTCCTACCACCTTGCCGGTAGCCTCGTCCGCAAAACTGCCTACATAGTTGCCGCCTACATTGGCATTGGTCACATCAGTTCCTGCGTAAGAAGCAATCTCAACAACCTCTGCAGAAGCGCCGAACTTGGCGTTGGCATAATTCACTCCGGATTCAAAACCATACTGGTAATTTACATTAGACGGATACGCGATTCCGTTTACCACTGCCACTTTGCCGCTCTTGGTCTCTAAAGCCGCCGCTATTCCTGCAAAAAATCCGCTCTCCTGCTCCTTAAACTGCATGGCGTACACATTGTCACAGGAAACCTCCGTGCCTTCTGCATCGCTTGGATAAGAATCCACCAGCAAAAATTTCACATCCGGGTTGTCATTGGCAATGGCGCCGATAGCCGCAAACTGGAACCCGCAGCAGACAATCACGTCATAATCCGCCACAATATCCTGCACAGCCTGTACCGCGGCAGCCGTATCGCCGGTTTCCTCCCGCACCGGGGTCACGGTTGCATCGGGATGGGATTCGATAAACGCCAGGATTCCGTTATAGTTGTCTTCATTAAAGGAACCATCGTCCACGCCGGACGGGCTGCTGACAATCGCGATCTTTAAAGCATCCCCTGCCGCGCTGCTGTCTGCGCCGTTCTCAGCCGGGGCATCGGCAGATGTCCCTGACGCATCCTTCTGGGCCTCGTCCTGGGCTGCGGCCGTAGTCGCCGTATCCTGGGAAGCCGCCCCTCCTCCACAGCCGGTAAGCAAAGCGCCCGCCATGGCCATAGCCATCATTACACTTATCATTTTCTTCATAGTTGCATTTCCTCCTTATTTGGTAAAAGCATTTGTAAAAATACTGCCCCTTTATTTGTACTACAAATTCGTATGAAAGACAAGACGTTTTTGATATAAGATACATTATCTGTCCTTATGGATCGCCAGGCTCTCCGTATAGGGCGGATAACAGATCCCACGTTCCGTTATAATTGCCGTAATTAATGAATGATCTGTCACATCAAATGCCGGGTTATAGCATTTCACCTCTTCCGGGGCCATAGGGCTTTCATAAAACTTCTTTTTGATCTCATCCTGGCTGCGCAGTTCAATCCGGATCTCCTCCCCGGTCCTGCAGTTAAGGTCAATGGTTGAACTGGGACCCAGCACATAGAAGGGAATCCCGTAATACTTTGCCAGAACCGCCACTCCGCTGGTGCCGATCTTGTTGGCCGTATCTCCGTTAGCCGCCACCCGGTCACAGCCTACCAGACACGCCTGAATCCATCCGTTCTTCATCACCAGGCTTGCCATATTGTCGCAGATCAGCGTTACGTCAATTCCTGCTTTCTGCAGCTCATAAGAAGTCAGACGCGCCCCCTGCAAAAGAGGACGGGTCTCATCGGCAAATACCTTAAATTCCATTCCCCTTTCCTTCCCCAGAAACAGCGGCCCCAAAGCCGTGCCATAACGGGACGTGGCCAAAGGCCCTGCATTACAATGGGTGAGAATTCCGTCCCCGTCTTTTAAAAGGGACAATCCATGCTCCGATATGGCACGGCACATCTCCATATCCTCCCTCTGGATCTCAAGGCATTCCTGTTCCAGAAGCTTTAAGATCTCGTTAAGGCCCTGCTCCTTATGCCCTGCCACCACCCGTTCCATACGGTTTAACGCCCAGCTTAAATTTACAGCCGTCGGCCGTGCAGAATTCAGGTAATCCCGATATTTACAAAACTGCTGATGGAATTCCTGGTAATTTCCTGCCTCAATGGTTCTCGCCAGAATATAGATGCCAAAACCGGCGCAGATCCCGATGGCAGGCGCCCCCCGTACCTTCAGTTCAAAGATCGCGTCATAAATATCCTTTGCCGTCCTCAACGTTAAATATTCCGTCCTGGAAGGAAGCTGTGTCTGGTCTATGATGACAACCGACCTTTTATCCTCCCCCAGCCTGACATTGTCAATGTGAGTGACCTGTTTTAAATCATTCAATTTATGATCCTCCTTCTTTCATGTTGGTAATCACTTATCCTGCTTTATCTGCTTAAGCATCGGTCCGCAATTCCGTTTATTTTCCAGTTATTTTACACGTCCGGGTATATCAGGAACCCTGCTTTCATTGCCTTTGAGGCAAAAGCAGGCTTCCAGTCCCCCAGCTCGTAGAACTCTGTCGGGTGCAGTTTCACCAGCCCTTTCTCCAGCAGCCGGAGCGCCGGTTCAAAGGGGCCGCATCGGCTGCCTTTGATTGTCACCTCATTGACTACCAGCCGGCTCATATCTACATTCACGGTTCCCGCATACGTGCTTTTAAGCACAATCATTCCCTGCTTACGCACCAGCCCGGACGCCAGTTCCAAACCGGTTGGCGAACCGGAAGCCTCCACCACCAGTTCGAAGGTTTCTGCTTCCTGCCTTTCCTCCGGCAACATGGTTTTACCCATTTCGGCAAACTTCTGCAGTTTCTCCGAATGCTTTCCTATTATCGTCAAATCCGCTCCCGAAAGCCGCAGAACGGATGCAATCAGATAAGCAAGACGTCCGTCTCCGATAATCGCAACTGCCATGTCAGGGCCAATATGCACCTGTTGTGGAATTTCCAGCGCCGCGGCCAAAGGCTCTGTCATCAATGCATCTGTCAAAGCCAGACCGGACGGCACCTCATGGAGCAGATGCGTCGCCAATGTCATATACTCTCCAAAACACCCGTCTTTGCCGTCCATACCGATTACTTTTCGCTCCAGGCAATGCTTTTCCCTTCCGGTACGGCAATAGATGCAATGGCCGCATCCTGCATTCAGCTCCCCCACCACCCGCCGTCCTGTCCAATAAGGGTCCGAAGATTCTTCCACGACTCCCACGAACTCATGGCCCATGACTCCTCTGAAATCAGGGCGATACCCTTTCAGCACCTCCCTGTCCGTATTGCAGATTCCTGCATAAAAAATCCGGATCAGGCTTTCGTCCTTTGAAGGCGACGGCATGGGAAGGTTCTCCCGGTAAACCGCGTCTTTTCCGTCAAAATAAATCCCTTTCATATATTTCCTCTCTTCTGAACCATATTAGCAAATCCTTTGGCGCATGGATTTATACGTCCTCATATCCGGGAATCACCACCGGCTTGCCGCCCTGCAGGGCCATATGGTAAATTCTGGCCGTATCCTCCACATAAACGCTGTTGGTATACGCCGCCTCAATGCTTTCTCCCACCGCTACCACCCCATGGTTGGCCATCAGGCAGGCATTTTTCCGTTTCAGGATCGGCACCGCGTTTATCCCTACCTGGGCGCTCCCCTGCTCGGCATACGCACTCACCTCCAGCTTCCCTTTCAAAAACGGAATCATCTCAATCAGCACCACCGGAATCTCCTGATGGTTCACGGCAAAACTGGTGGCATAAGGAGAATGGGTGTGTACCACCGCCTTCACATGGGGCAGATGCTTATAAATCTCCGCGTGCATCCGCCATTCCGAGGACGGTTTATGGCATCCTTCCACGATCTGTCCCTCCAGGTCCGTAATCACAATGTCCTTTTCCTCCATAATTTCATAATCATAAGAGCTGGGAGTGATCACCATCCATCCCCGTTCCGGCCAGAATACGCTCATATTTCCGCTGGTCCCTGCCATCAGCTTCTCCCGGTAAGCCTTTTTAGCCGTCCTCAACACCGCTTGCTTCAAATCGCCTGATTTGTCCATATGCACTTTTGCTAAATCCCCTTTCTTTTTATAAATACCTTTAAATGCCTTAAATACTTTGGCCAGATTACTTTTGCAAATTAATGCCGCTGTTCCTTATTGCCGTAATTTTCGCAAAACCTTGCCGAAAAAGACGGCTCTTCTTTCCCTGCGTACAGATGAGAAATATCCCCCAGGCGCAATGCCCGGAAGCTGGCAATTCCTTTCTGCCTTTCTTCCGTCACCACCTCACATACCGAGGTGGGCGCCAATGCCAGGGTATGCCACAGCAAAAAGGGCGACACATTCCACAAATGTGACAACAGCACACAAGTAATTCCGAAATGGCAGAAAAAAGTAATCGTCTCTGTGTTTTCCCTCATCACGCGATAGTGGCAACCTTCCCTCGCATATCCATATTGTTCCAAAAGCCTGTCCATCCCTGCCGTCACAGATTCGTACACCGAAACCAGGTCGCTGCGTCGGGCGACCTCAGACTGACGCCATTTTTCCTGATTCAGATATTCCGGATGCTCTGTCCAATAGGAAGGCAGCATATCCCAGGCAATCCGCATGCCAAAACGCTCCCCGTCCGTTTTCGTGTCCGTATACGCCCCCTGCAGCTCTTTAGAATCATTGATATCCACCTTTGCCGGAAATTCCTGAAGCCAGTCCAGGGTCTTCGCCTCCTTACCCAGCTTCTCCAGGCAATACGCCGCCGTAGCCTGCGCCCTGCCAAGAGGCGACTGATAGCAGTCGCCCATCTTCAGATCCTGTGCCGTCTCCGCTAAAAGAGCCGCCTCCCGGTGTCCTTTTTCCGTCAGTGTATCTCTCGCATAATCGGGATCCCCATGACGGATCATCAAAATTCTCATGCCGTTTTTCTCCTTCTCTCTAATTGCAGCTTTTGTATAACCGCTCCATAATTTCATCTGCCCTGGCCACATCAATCGATGAAAAATTCATCACATAAATATTCTGTTTTCGGGTCTCCCCGTAATAATAATCAGACAATGGCACCAGTTTGATTCCCTTTGACATGGCATGTTCCATCACTGACTGTTCCGAAAGTTTCGTATGGATGGCCAGCAGAAAATGCAGCCCTGCCTCCTCGCCAGACACGGAAATCTTTCCCTTCATCCTGCTGGCTTTTAAAGCCTCCAAAAGCATATCTCTTTTCCTCCTGTAATGGTTCCTCAGACGGTTCACATGGACTTCGAATTTCCCTTCTTCGATAAATCGGGCCAATGTGTACTGCTCAAAATTTGAAACGGTGCAGGAATAAAAGGACAGCTTCTCGTAAAACAGGGACAGAAGCTTTTGAGGAAGGATCATGTAACTGATTCTGACGGTTGAGCAGAGTGTTTTTGTAAAAGTATTCATATAAATCACTTTTTCCGACATATCGATGCTCTGCAGCGTAGGAATCGGCTGGCCGCTGAGACGAAGCTCGCTGTCATAGTCATCCTCAATAATATATCTCCCTTCTTTCCGGGATGCCCAGCCAAGCAGTTCATACCTCCGGCTGATCGGCATCACAATCCCCGTAGGATACTGATGCGAAGGTGTAACATGGACAATATCCACTCCCTTGTCCTCCAAAGAAGGAACGCAGATCCCTGCCTCGTCCATGGATATCCACTCACAGGGAGCCTGAAAGCTGCGGTAAATGCTTTCCAGCTTGCGGTATCCGGGATTTTCCACTCCGTATACCTTGTCATTTCCCAAAAGCTGTACCAAAAGCCCATACAGATATTCGGTTCCGGCGCCGATAATGATCTGTTCCGGCCTGACAGCCATTCCCCTGAAGTCCTTTAGATACTTTGCGATGCTCTCCCTTAAATCATAAATTCCGCCGCAGGGAGAATTGGTCATCAACTGGACACGGCTGTCGCTTAGGATTTCCCGGATTACTTTCGACCAGATCGTAAACGGAAAAAGGTCTGATGATGTCTGGTTGCTGGAAAAATCGGCAAAGTAAGATGTATCCCCGCCTGCCATCGGTATCGTTTCCTCCGAAACCGTTTCCTTTTGTTCCGTGACCATACTGTTAAAATCGGTCACATAAAACCCTCTTTTGGGGATGGAATAAATATATCCTTCCGCAATCAACTGTGCATACGCATTCTCAACGGTAACTACACTTACTCCAAGATTCGCAGCAAAAATCCGCTTTGAAGGAAGACGTTCCCCCGCCTTTAATGTGCCTTGCAAAATATCATTTTTCATGCATTTACAAAGATATTCATAGAGAGAATCCGGCCCTGTATCCGTTAAATTATACGTTATCATATTCGCGCTGCACTCCGATCTGGCCTTATTGAATATATTCAAATCAAATATTTTTTTAATGCCACATCTGTATTATACTCTTTCCCCACAGACAAGTAAAGTATTTTCAAGATCCTCTTCCCTGTCCGTCTTTACCGGGATCTCAATCTGGACAAGAGCATCCTCCATCCTGTCAATCACATTCTCATTGATAATAATTTCATAAGAATATCCCGATAATACAAGACCGTGTTTTGCAGTATAAACTCTCCACCGCGGTCATCACCCCATAAGACGCATCGTTCAGACGACGCAGATCATATTTTTTGTCTCGACGGTAATAGGAAACAGTATCAATACTAAGGGAATAAATTCAAATCGCTTTTTTAAGCTTGTCCCCCGCTTGAATATGTGTTTCAAGCGGGGTATGTTTCATATATGTTTTTAATCGGTATATGTGTTCTTGTAAATCCTCCGTCAATATCAGAAAACATGTTAAATACCTCCATCAAATTTTTCTTGCTGCTTCACTATATATATCATGCGTAAATATTTTCCAATATAAGCGCCCGGGCATGGCCCCGGACGCCCGTATAGCAAAAAAACAGCCACATACTATCATTTTATAACAAACAATGATAGTTATGGCTGTTTTCAGATATCAGTATTAAATGCGGGTAACAGGACTTGAACCTGCACGGTTGCCCGCCAGCTCCTAAGGCTGGTGCGTCTGCCATTCCGCCATACCCGCATGGAATCATATTTAACCCGTCCGCATATTTACCATTCCCGGTTAGACCATCTCTCAAAATACGGTTTTCATGGTAAAAAAAAATTCCCGAAGGAATTTTAAGGTGGATAAAGGGATTCGAACCCTTGGCCTCCAGAGCCACAATCTGGCGCGCTAACCAGCTGCGCTATACCCACCATATACTGTCCAGGCAAAGCTGACTGACTATGCCTTGCTGCCTGCCTCACCACAACCTTTTGTGCCAGGCAAACGAGCCTGAAGGGATTCGAACCCCCGACCCACGGCTTAGAAGGCCGTTGCTCTATCCAGCTGAGCTACAGACTCAAAACAATATCCTACAGGCTTCGCCACTCGGCGACGGATTATATTCTAGCATATTCCAAATTAAAAAGCAAGTACTTTTTGTCTATATTCTTGATAAACTTCATCCAAACTTAACAAATCATAAAATTTCTGTTCCGTTTCCCCCCTTCTTTTGATATAGTTATTTTATAAGTCAATGTTTACTTTGAAGAGAAATGGTTTTTCTTGTAATCTCAATAGGTTTATACTATAATGATGTGTATTGCCTGCAAAGGCACCGGTTGTTTTGAAAAAACGAATAGGAGCAAGGAAGTTTGGGGTACAATTATAAGATCATCCTGCAATACGAAGGAACCCGGTATAACGGATGGCAGAAACAGGGAAATACGGAAAATACCATTCAGGGCAGATTAGAAACAGTCCTTTTTAAAATGACAGGAAAACAGATAGAAATCCATGGTTCAGGACGGACGGATGCAGGAGTTCACGCCATGGGCCAGGTTGCAAATTTCCATTTGCCTGAATATCGCAAACCGGAACAGATAACGGCATATCTGAACCAATATCTTCCGGAAGATATTGCCGTGCTGCAAACGGAACAGGCGCCGGAAAGATTTCACAGCCGTCTAAGCGCAGTGGGAAAGGTTTATCGATACCAGATCAGGACGTGGCAGAAAAAAGACGTATTTCAAAGGCGGTTCCAGTATGGGTTTGGAAAACCCCTGAATGTGGATGCCATGAAAAAAGCGGCAGGCTTTTTGTGCGGAACCCATGACTTTAAAAGCTTTTGCGGGAATCCCAAAATGAAAAAATCAACGATCCGGACAATTCGAAGTGTCCATGTGGAACAGGCGCCGGAAAATGGAACTGTAACCTTCACCTTTGAAGGAAACGGCTTTCTTCAGTATATGGCGCGTATCATGTCCGGTACATTGATCGAAACAGGTTCCGGTGAACGCCTTCCGGAAGAACTTCCGAGAATATTAGAAGCAAAGAACCGGCAGATGGCCGGATTTACAGCGCCGCCGGAAGGGCTGTGCCTGATGGAGGTGCAGTATAAAAGAGCATCCAAAAATTGGAGGCAACAGAGTTTATGACAGACTTTTTAATAAAAAAACTTATAAAAGATTATGAACAGACGGAAAACCCTCAGGTCCGCACGGCCTATGGGATGATGGCAGGTTTGGTTGGAATCTGTTGCAATCTGGTTCTGTTCGGAGCAAAAATTGCGGTGGGAATAATGACAAGCAGCATTTCCGTAATGGCAGACGCATTTAACAATCTGTCGGACGCGGCATCTTCCATAGTGGGTTTTGTAGGAATGAAGATGGCTCAAAAACCTGCCGATGAAGATCATCCATTTGGACACGGACGAATCGAATATATTTCGGCTTTTATTGTGGCCTTTATTGTCATTGAAGTGGGGTTTTCTCTGCTGAAAACTTCTGTAGGAAAACTTCTTCACCCGGAGACGCTGACATTTGGCCTGGTTTCCGTGGGAATTTTATTATTTTCAGTTGTTGTAAAGCTTTGGATGGCTTTGTTTAACCGAAAGCTGGGTAAACGAATACAATCTTCCGTCATGATGGCTACGGCAGCAGATTCTCTTGGAGATGTGGCGGCTACTTCAGCAACCATCCTGTCCATTGTGGTGTTTGGACTTTGGAAGGTGAATATAGACGGCCTGGTCGGCCTCATCGTCTCGGTTCTGGTCATGATCGCCGGAATCAACATCGCAAAAGATACTTTGGAACCATTGATCGGAGGACCTATTGACCCGGAAATATACCGGAAAATCACGGCTTTTGTCAATGGATATAACGGGATTGCAGGCAGCCATGACCTGATTGTCCATAATTATGGCCCCGGACGCAGCATGGCGTCCATCCATGCGGAAGTCCCCAGTGATGTGGATATTGAGGTTTCCCATGAGATTGTAGACAAAATTGAGCGGGACGCGGCAAAAAAGCTGGGTATTTTCCTGGTGATCCATATGGATCCGGTGTCACTGAAGGACGGGCGGGTAAAAAAGATCCGTCAATTGATGGAAGAAACACTACGTGGCCTGGATGAACGGCTGACCCTCCATGATTTTCGTGTTGTGGACGGAACAAGCCAGATAAATCTGATCTTTGACCTGGTGGTGCCGCGGGATTACACAAAGCAGATGCAGGATGCATGCAAACAGGAAATATGCCAGAGAATGAAGGAAAAAGACGAGAGATACCATTGCGTCATCACAGCCGAATGTACCTATTGTACAGAACAGTAAAAACTGCAGTACCAGTCGCAGTTGTCTGCAGCAGAAACGAATGATTTCCACAAACGGAAAATTTTGGAAACAAAACTTTACCAGATGGTGCAATAAGAATGGTTTTTATTGCATTAAACTATCAGAAAGGGAATTCGATTGAACGACGAGGAACTTTTAAGACGAGTGGGCGCAGGCGATGCCGACGCCTTCCGACAGTTGTATCATAACACCGATCGGACTGTTTACAGCTTCATATTGTCTATTCTTAAGAATCCCCAGGATGCAGAAGAAGTAATGCAGGAAACCTATCTGAAGATATGGACCTCCGCAACATCCTACCATTCCCAGGGAAAGCCTTTGGCGTGGATTTTTACCATTGCCCGAAACCTCTGCTATATGAGATTCCGTGACCAGAAACGGCAGGCAGACATGGGATTAGATGAGCTGAATGGGGAGGAGACAGGTGAATTATGCATTCCCCTGGAAAACTTAGCAGACGCCATGGTGCTCAAATCTGCCCTTGAGATTTTGAAAGAGGATGAACGTCAGATTGTGCTGCTTCATGCGTCAGCAGGCTTAAAGCATCGTGAGATTGCCGCTAATCTGCAGATGCCTCTTGCCACAGTTCTTTCCAAATATAATCGTGCCATTAAAAAATTAAAACAATATTTAAGAGAGGAGTGAGCAAAGTGATACAAGGTTCTGGCATCAGACAACTGAATACAAGACAGCTTGAGCATCATCTGAAGTCAGCCGTGGATACGCTTACTCCTGATATTCTGGAACGGATTGACCTTTCTGTGCCTCAGATGGAGATAGCAGAACATCCCTGGCAGGATCAGGCCATGTTTTTGCGATTTCAGAAGCGCGTGCGCAGATTTGCGGCAGCCGCAGCCGCCTGTGTATGCCTGATGATGATCGGCGGAGGCACCTTTTATTATCACATGGAAAACAGGCGGATAGAATCGGTGATCGGCATTGATGTAAATCCCAGTGTGGAACTTTCCATCAACCGGAAAGGCCGAGTACTGGAAGTTCATGCCTTAAATGCAGATGCCGCCGAGATCATAGACGGCATGGACTTAAAGGGCGTGGACTTAAACGTGGCGGTCAATGCCGTAGTGGGCGCCATGGTGACGCACGGATATCTGGATGACCTGGACAATGCTATTCTGGTAACGGTGAGCAATGACAGCGTCCGCAAGGCCCGTGAGCTCCGTTCCAGCGTGGTGGAAGATATTGAAGACGCCCTGAAAGAGAATCAGGTGGAGGCTGTTGTTTACGACCAGCAGGTAATAGAAGATGAAGAGATCGAGGAGATCGCGCAGCAATACAATATCTCATATGGAAAAGCATATTTTTTAAAAGAGTTAATCGACCAGAATGACACTCTGACCATGGAAGACATGGAAGAATTGTCTTCCATGACTATGGAAGAAGTCGCCCGGAGGATTATGGAGAGTTCCTATGCCTTAGGTGAGCTGGCAGATCAGGCAAAAAGCCCGGAGACAGAAGCTTCAAAAGAAACTGCCACAGAACCGGAAACATCGGAATCATCTTCCTCTGTTGAAGAGACTGTCACAGAGCCGGAGAGCAGCGAAACTTTCTCTTTCTCTTCGGAACCGGAATCTGCTGCCGCCACTACGGCGGAAACCACTGCTCCGGCCACCACGGAAGCAGAGGAAGAACCGGAAGAGGAAGAGGTGGAAATTGATTATGTAGATTATGAAGACGGCCTGGTTTATGTGTGCTTCTTAAAACGTGTCAATTGGAACGAACCTTCCGTCGTGGTTCGAGACAAAGCCGGCAATTCCTATGCTGCCATGGTAACTGACTTTTCACGAAAGGATTGTTCCATTGAGGTAGACGGCCTGGAAGAAAACCAGGAATATACTTTTGTTCTGGGCGGCCTTTGTCTTGCAGAGAACGACACCTTCGTAACGGTAAAAGGATATTTCGAAGTACCGGAGATCGCGTCAGAAGCCTTAGAGGACGAAGACGACGATACAGATGAAGAAACCTCTTCCGGCGCGGAAAAGATCGATAACACAAAAAAAGAGGAGCCTGAACCGGATGTTACCGAAGAGAACGATCCGGACTCCGCTCCTGCCACAACAACTGCCAGCGAAGAAACTATGGAGACCGAAACAGAAACGGACATTGAAACGGATTCTGATATTGACAAGAATGAAAACAGGCCGGACGAAGAAAATATATCTTAAATTCAGATTTTCAGGAAGATGCCTGTAAAAAATCAAAAAATTAATAATAATAAATTTTCAAAAAACACTTGACGTAATCGCATCTTTCGTGTATAATTGTCTTCGTTGCAGTGATGGGCTATCGCCAAATGGTAAGGCAACGGACTCTGACTCCGTCATTTCAAGGTTCGAATCCTTGTAGCCCAGTGCAGAAAAAGAGCGTTAAATCCTGATTTTCGAGGTTTAAGGCTCTTTTTTCATCCCTAAAACCGGATATGCTATTTGAAGTTGACATTTCCCAACCCCGGTGCTAAACTAAATCCATTGAAAAAAACAGGAGAAAAAAATTATGTTAGACGGAAAAAAAGTACTATTCAGCGGCATGCAGGCAACCGGCAGCCTGACCCTGGGCAACTATCTGGGCGCTCTGAAAAACTGGGTCAGCATAGCAGATGAATATGAGACCTTTTATGGGGTAGTGGATATGCACTCCATAACCATTCGCCAGGACCCTGCCGAACTGCGCAAACGGGCCAGGACCCTGCTGACCCTGTACATCGCTGCGGGATTAGACCCTGAGAAAAATTGTATTTACTATCAGTCCCATGTAACCGGCCATGCCGAACTTGCATGGATTTTAAACTGTTTCACCTATATGGGTGAATTAAACCGCATGACCCAGTTCAAGGACAAAGCCGCCAAGCACGCTGACAATATCAATGCCGGCCTGTTCACTTACCCGGTGCTGATGGCGGCGGATATTCTTTTATACCAGTCAGATGTAGTACCAGTTGGCATTGACCAGATGCAGCATTTAGAAATTACCCGGGATATTGCACAGCGTTTCAATGCTATTTACGGGGAGGTATTTACCGTTCC
Source organism: uncultured Lachnospiraceae bacterium (assembly GCA_949840805.1). Classification (GTDB taxonomy): domain Bacteria; phylum Bacillota; class Clostridia; order Lachnospirales; family Lachnospiraceae; genus Brotaphodocola. The sequence goes on from CATKXR010000058.1 coordinate 21,214, forward strand.
CGAAGCCTATATTGGTAAGGTAGGCGCTAAGATCATGAGCCTTCAGGATCCTGCCAAAAAGATGTCCAAGTCCGATGAGAATCCTAACGCCAGCATTTATCTGATGGACGACCCGGATACGATTATGCGCAAATTCAAACGCGCGGTGACAGATTCAGAAGCCTGTGTACGCTATTGTGATGAACAGCCGGGTATCCATAACCTGATCGATATCTACTGTGCCTGCACCGGCAAGACTCCCGCAGAGACAGAAAGGGAATTTGACGGCAAAGGCTACGGAGACTTCAAAACTGCAGTCGGAGAAGCCGTGGTAGGAGTGTTAAAGCCATTACAGGACCGCTTCGAGGATCTGAGCAAGAATAAAGATTACTTAAACAGTGTGATCAAAAACAATGCTGAGAAAGCCCAGTATATCTCCAACAAAACTCTCCGAAAAGTACAGAAAAAAATCGGCTTCCCCGAACGGATCCGGTAATCTCCTGCCAATAAGAGACTTTTCATACGGAAATTCAATTTCATGTATGAAAAGTCTTTTTTCATTCATATCATTATTTATGATCATTTCTTTAAATCATCAGATAGGTTCCGGAAGGGAAAGGAGAGACAGCATGAACGACTGGTACCAGTCTCCGAAAGAAAAAATTCTGGCCCGGCTTCACACATCGGAAAACGGGCTGACTTCCCATGAGGCTGAGGCCATTCTGGCTCAGACAGGAGAAAACACCCTGAAAGAACAGACGCAAAAAAAAGCGTGGCAGGTATTCTTAGAACAATTTCAAGACCTGTTAGTAATCATTCTTATTGTCGCCGCCATAATTTCCATGGTCTCTGGCAACGCAGAAAGCACGGTGGTAATCTTTGCTGTTATTTTCCTGAATGCAGTCTTAGGAACCATACAGCATCAAAAAGCCCAGAAATCCCTGCACGGCCTCAAAGCCTTATCTTCCCCGGCAGCACGGGTTTTGCGGGACGGGCGGGCTATTGAGATTCCTTCCGCCCTGGTGGTTCCCGGGGACATCCTCTTTTTAGAAGCCGGAGACCTTGTCGTGGCAGACGGGCGTCTTTTAGAATGTCATGATCTGATGGTAAACGAAAGCTCCCTGACCGGCGAATCCGACCATGTGGAGAAACAATCCGGTATCTTAAACGGAGAAATGGTTCCCTTAGCAGACCAGAGCAATATGGTCTTTTCCGGCTCCCTGATTACCGGAGGGCGTGCCAAAGCTGTGGTCACTGCCACAGGGATGAATACGGAAATCGGAAAAATTGCCGCCATGATGAATGCAACAGAAGAAAAAAAGACACCTCTCCAGATAAGTTTGGATCAGTTTGGAGGGCGGCTTGCCGCCATGATCATGCTGATCTGCGCCTTAGTCTTCGTCCTGAGCCTGTACCGGAAGACCCCGGTTCTGGATTCTCTCATGTTCGCCGTAGCCTTGGCTGTAGCAGCCATTCCGGAAGCTCTCGGTTCCATTGTAACCATTGTCCAGGCCATGGGAACCCAGCGTATGGCAAAGGAACATGCCATCATCAAAGACTTAAAAGCCGTGGAAAGCTTAGGCTGCGTCTCCGTAATCTGTTCCGATAAGACCGGCACCCTGACCCAGAACCGCATGAGCGTTCAGGAAGTCTATACGGATAACCACCTCCTTAAACCCTTTGGTTTAAACCTATGCCATCCGGTACATCGGTATCTTCTTTACGCTGCCGTTCTGACCAATGACGCGGTTTTTGCAAATGCTTCTCGTCCGGCAGGCCGCATTCCCCTTTCCTCCCCGCCTCGTCGCCAGTTAGGCGATCCCACTGAAATTGCCCTTCTGGAAATGGCAGAAATGGCAGGCGCAGATATCACTTTACTGCGCAGCGAACTTCCCCGCTTAGATGAGCTCCCTTTTGACTCTTCCCGAAAACGGATGTGTACCCTCCACCAGATCAGCGACAGGTATCTTGTTTTCATAAAAGGAGCCCTGGATGTGCTCTTAGATAAAAGTACATCCATTCTCACCACTGCCGGTATCCGCCCTCTAAGCGGTACACAAAAACAACAGATCCTGGAACAAAATGAACAGTGGTCTGCTCAGGGACTTCGGGTTTTGGCCATGGTTTACAAGGAAATCAGTGACCGCCTCTCCTGGAATAACCACATAGATCAGGACTATATTTTCCTCGGAATGGCAGCTATGATGGATCCTCCCCGGATCGAATCCAAAACTGCTGTGCTAAACGCACGCCGTGCCGGCATCCGCCCAGTCATGATCACCGGCGACCATAAAATCACCGCTGTGGCCATCGCCAAAAAAATCGGTCTCTTCCAAAAAGGAGACATGGCTGTCACCGGAGCGGAACTGGACACCATGGAAGATTCCTGGCTGACGCAGAACCTAAACAGGATCTCCGTCTATGCACGTGTTTCTCCCGAACACAAGATTCGGATTGTAGACGCCTGGCAGTCCCGGGGACACATTGTAGCCATGACCGGAGATGGCGTCAACGATGCTCCTGCCCTCAAAAAAGCTGACATCGGCGTAGCCATGGGCATTACCGGAACGGAAGTCTCCAAAGACGCCGCCTCCATGATCCTGGCTGACGACAATTTTGCCACCATCATAAGGGCCGTAGCCAACGGCAGAAACGTATACCGCAATATCCGCCATGCCATCCAGTTCCTGCTTTCCGGCAACATGGCAGGAATCTTCAGCGTACTGTATACCACCTTATTGTCACTTCCCATGCCGTTTGCCCCGGTACACCTGTTATTCATCAATCTCCTGACAGATTCCCTGCCTGCCATCGCCATCGGAATGGAGCCGCAGGAAGAGGGACTTTTAGACCAGCCGCCCCGCAACCCGCAAGAAGGTATCCTCACAAAAAGCTTTCTCACCAGCATTCTGCTCCAGGGCGGCCTGATTGCCGTCTGCACTATGTCTGCTTTCCATTTAGGGCTTAAAACCGGCGGCGCAGGAACCGCCAGCACTATGGCGTTCGCCACCCTGACCCTGGCACGGCTGTTCCATGGCTTTAACTGCCGCAGCGAACATTCCATCATCCGTCTTGGCTTTTCCGGAAACTTATGGAGTGTCATGGCTTTTGAAGCAGGAGTAGTTCTGCTGGCTGCCGTGCTTTTTCTGCCCGGCCTGCAGGTCTTATTTGCTGTGGCGGACTTAAACTTCCCTCAGCTATTGACCATCGTCATCTTTGCCATAGTTCCCACCGCTGTCATCCAGGCAACAAAAACGTTGCGGGAAGCATTAAAATAAAGCAAAGTCCTGCCCGGACATCCAAAAGCTGCCACTTTCAAACCGTGGCAGCTCCCTTTTTGCCGGTTATTCTCTTCGTTTTCCCGCCTCTGCCGTCATCCCGATATTCCTGTACGGCCGCTCATATTTTATGCCCCCTTACTTACGCCTCTGCAATCGTATATTCAAACATCTCATACCTCAGCTTTGTCCCCTCTGCAATATCATCAGGGAGAAGCGCGCGGGCTACCAGCTTTGGTTCATCCTCCTGTCCGTCTGTCCTGCGAAGCTGTGCGTAGTCTCCGTCAATCTGTTCCACCACATACTCATACGGCCCCATTACAGCAATGCCTCCTCCCACTCCTTCTCCTTAAACCCGACCAAAACCATCTTATCCCCCACCAATATGGGGCGTTTTACTAACATCCCATCACCGGCAAGAAGTTCGATTTTTTCTTTCTCCGTCATGGCAGCCAGTTTGTCCTTCAGCCCCAGATCCCTGTACTTCATCCCGCTGGTATTAAAAAAGCGCTTTATATCAAGGCCGGAACGCCGAATCCATTCTTCCAGTTCCTTTGCTGTGGGATTCTCCTCCACAATATGCCGGTCCTTAAACTCCACTTTATGGCTTTCCAGCCATGTCTTTGCCTTCTTGCATGTACTGCATTTAGGATATTCAATAAAAAGCATAAATAATTTCTCCTCTCTTTCTTAAATAGCATAACATTTTCCTAAGATATAAAGTCCTCCCGCATAGGCGTAAAGATGTCTAACAGCACGGTATCCTCCAATATCAGGACCCCATGCTCCGCCCCAGGCTTCACGTAATAAGTGTCTCCTGTATGCAGCTCTTTGTCACCGCATCCTTCTTCCTGATAAATCAGGCTTCCTGACACAATATAACCAATCTGCTCATGAGGATGAGAATGCTTTGCGCCTATGGCCCCCTTTGGAAAATGAAGCTCCACGGCCATCAGGTTTTGGCTGTAAGACAAAATTTTTCTTGTCACCCCGCCTTTCAGGTCTTGGGACGCAACGGCTTTATTTTCTGTATACATGGTTTTCGCCCTCCTCTTTTCTTCCGTTTTCTTTTTCTTACATCTTACCCCATTCTCCCATAAAATACAATAAATTTTCTAGCCTTTTCCTTTTTCTCCTCTTCTCTTCCTCCGTCCCCTTCCGTGCTGCTGAAAAGCTCTGCCTGTCCATAAAACTGCCAATACCGCCAATCCTGCAAAAAACAAAAGCGCCCCAATCCCGATTGTCAGCAAAAGGGTTCTGGTAATCCGCTCCCACAAATCAGCCAATGCGGGGAAGGATGAGGTTGCCGGCATTGACTCCCCGATCTCCACAACCACCGGTTCTGCCGGCATTGTTTCCGCATTCTCCTCCCTGTCTTCTAATCCATAGACAGATACCGTCCTCCAGGCCTCATAAGCCGGAAATTCTGCCGTTCCCTCATACACGAGCCTGTAATTCCGAACCAGTTTCCGTCCATAGGCCGCTGCGTCCCGGCAAAGTTCTCCCGTCTCATCCACATAGGGTTCTCCGTCCCACAAAATCTCCGTTATCTGGTATTCCTCTGGCCGCACCTTGATCTCTCTCAGCAAAAGTTCCTCACATCCGTCCAACTGCGGACTTTCTTCATCTCCTGCAATCATATAATCCTGCAGCCTGTAAATCCCGGCACCATATTTGTGAAAAGTGACAGGGAAAGAAAAATCCTCCGTCCATTCTTCTTTCACAATTTCCTTTTCTTTCAGATGGCAGAAGGCTTCCGCCTGCTGCCATCCTTCATAATCAGTGACGGCAATATCTTCCGGGATCTGAAAAATCCCTTCCACAGGGCCACATACGCCTTCTCTTCTTACAAGACGCTTCTCCATCGGAACCCGAACAGGTCCCGTCTCCCAGGACAACAAAGGATACACCGTCCCGTCCTCTGCCGTATAACTTACCTCCGGTTCCGGACAATCCTCTTTTCTTTGGTATAAATCAGACCTGACAACAATCTTCTCCCTTCCTTCCTTTTCCTGCCGCATTCCCTGTGTTCTTGACGGCCCATATTCTTCCGTTTCTGCCGTTTCCTCTGCGCGGACTTCCAGATTCCCCACTACGGCCATCTGGATTATCACTACGCCAACCCATAAAACCATTTGAAAAAGACGGACCTTTTTTCCCATGTCATCCTTCCCGGCCGCATCCTCCAATGGCTTCTTCCACTCTCTGTTTCTTCTCTTTTGACTTTCAATCTTCTTTCTTCTCAAATAGTAATCCCTCCGTTTTCGATAATAAAAATAATATACTTCCGATAACCATTATGGGATAACCTGCCAAGAACTGACCGGTTTCTCAGAATCCTGCCAAGAATTGACAGGATTTTCATTTTATTCAGACGCCAAACCGTCTGCGGTCCTTTGCGCCTGCTTGCCTTCATTATACAAAAAGGGACTTGAATTTTCAAGCCCCAAAAACAAATTGATACAAATCCTTGTATTCCTGGTATGCCGGGTACTCCGCCAAATCCTGAAGCCCGTCCAAAATCCCCTTTGCATACCACTTATGGTATTCCTTTCGCTTCTCATTAAACCGCGCCCAAATCTCATCTCCCATCACCATATAATCCCGGGCCGTAGCGCGTATATTGCTTAGCTTGTCCGCCAGCGTCAACTGCTTAACCTCTAAAGACGCCCACTCCAGATGCCGGATTGTATTCCCTTTCCGTTCCTCCCAGGTCAGGGACTTGTCCTCTGTCTCTGCCTGTACCAGCTCTAAAACCCTGCTTCCAAAAATCTCTCCCAATTCCCCTGCAGTCACCGGCGTATCCTCCAATACATCGTGAAGATAGGCCGCAGCGATCACCTCCGCATCCTGCGTCATCCGGGAGACCAGCAACGCCACCTCCATAGGATGATAAATATAGGGCATCTTACCGCCCTTGCGCAGCATTCCCTCATGAGCTTTCATCGCAAATCTTGCCGCTTTTTGTATCATATCCATTCCCCTTTATAATCCGATAAGGTATACTCTTTCGAGCACCCCCTAATGCATGCCCTTCGGGCGGGCGTGCTCCGTCAAGCTCCGCACGAAAAGGTATACTGCTTTTTCCTCATTCACCCCAAAAGCATCTCGCTAAACCATTCTTATTATATCATAGGAACCTATCTATGAAAAGAGCTGCCGGGAAATTTAATCTGCAAAGTTCCGGTGTGGGTTATTTTCTGTCCCCACACCGGAAACCTTGTTTTCCCCGCAGCATTCTTATTGAAATATCACCGGATTTTCCAAATACTCTGTCTGCACCACCAGATAGGGATATGATTTTTCCACTCCCACGGTCTCTCCTTTTTCCGGCCCCAGAAGTTCCGTATCAATCACAATAGAATTATCTGTCAGATACAATTCATTGACAGAAATACTATATCCGCCAGTAGGCTGCTCCCCGTATCCCACCGCTATGTAAAGTCCCTGATCATTGCTGTAAGTCAGCTTAAAAGGCTCCGCTTTTTTCTCCTCCACCAGATTTTTAAGTTCCTCTGGCAGATCCGCCTCCCCCACCACCGTAAAGTCCAGGTCTCTCACCTTATCCTGGTTCTCCTTTTCCACACTGCATCCGGTTAATAACCTTACCATCATCACCCAGCACAGCAAAAAAATTACCCACACCATTTTTCCACTCACCCGTTTACCCATAACAACCTCCATAAAATTTGACTACTACCAATCTATTCCATGGAGATTGTACCTATTCCGAAAAAGCAGAATTTATTTCCACATTTTCTTGTCAAAGTCTGCCTTATGTCATAAAATATAAAAAAAGAAAGGACAAGCCCGATCATGAATATCATAAAAAAATGCTATTGCCGCACCGTCCAGACGGCTTTTAAGCTTGCTCTTCCGTTTCTCCCCTATAAAAAGCCCAGGCTTATACCGGAAATCTCAAAGCTTCCCCCTGTCTTAAAACAGCACAACTGCAGCCGTGTGCTGATTGTCACCGACAGCGTCATCACGGGCTTAGGGCTTCATCATCCTCTGAAACGCGCCCTCACGGACAGTAACATTACCTGTATCTTCTATGATAAAACCGTGGCCAACCCCACGTCCGACAATGTAGAAGAATCAAAAACTCTTTATTTGAAACATCACTGCGACGCTGTCATCGGCTTTGGAGGCGGTTCCAGCATAGACTGCGCAAAAGCAGCAGGAGCACGCATCGTCAAACCCCGTCAATCTTTGAACAAGATGAAAGGCATATTAAAAGTACACAAAAAACTTCCCCTTTTGATTGCAATCCCCACCACTGCCGGAACCGGAAGTGAAGCGACCCTGGCAGCCGTGATTACGGATTCTGCCACCCGGCACAAATACCCGATCAATGACTTTTCCCTGATCCCGGATTATGCCGTATTAGACCCAGGGCTTACGGTCAGCCTTCCTCCTTTTATCACGGCTACCACCGGTATGGATGCACTTACCCACGCCATCGAAGCATACATTGGCAACAGCACCACAAAAGATACCCGAAAAGCATCCCTGAAGGCTGTCCGCCTGATTTTCGCCAACCTGAATGATGCCTTTGAGAATGGAAATAATATTCAGGCCAGAAAACATATGCTCATGGCTTCCTACTATGCCGGATGTGCATTTACCAAATCTTATGTGGGATATGTCCATGCCGTAGCCCACTCCCTGGGCGGCAAATACAATATCCCCCACGGGCTTGCCAATTCCATCCTGCTTCCCTATGTGCTTGATGCCTACGGTTTTGCCATTCACAAAAAACTAAAGCGGCTGGCCATGGCTGCCGGCATTGCCGATAAAAACACTCCCTGCAAGGAAGCTGCACAACGTTTTATCGATGCCATCCAGGATATGAAAGAACGTTTTGGAATAAAAGATACCATCCCTGATATAACGGAAGATGATATTCCACAATTAGCAAAATATGCCGACCGGGAAGCCAATCCCCTTTACCCTGTGCCTGTGCTGATGGACGCTAAAAAGCTGGAACTGTTTTATTACCCGCTTTTAGAAGAAATACGTTTCTGACAACTATATTGTTTATCCATAAAATCTCGCATACCTGAAACCGTACACAGAAAGGAAAAAACATCATGAACGAAGAAAAAATCCGCCAAATCGTAGAAGAACAACGCTCCTGGTTCCTCACCGGAGCCACCTTGAACGTAAGCCGCCGCATAGAAGCTTTAAACAGGCTTAAAGCCTGCATCCTGGAACATGAGACTTCCATAAATGAAGCCATCCTCAAAGATCTGGGAAAAAGCAGCTTTGAAACTTATATGTGCGAAACCGGTCTTGTGCTGAGTGAAATTTCCTATATGCTCAAACACATCCGCCATTTTACCAGGGAAAGGAACGTCCCCACTCCCCTGGCCCAGTTTCATTCCAGAAGCTATCAAAAACCATCCCCTTATGGCGTGGTTCTGATTATGAGTCCCTGGAACTACCCGTTCCTGCTGACACTTGACCCGTTGGTAGACGCCATTGCCGCAGGCAACACCGTTATCTTAAAGCCCAGCGCCTATTCCCCCTGCACCAGCCAGATCATCCATTCTGTCATCTCCCAATGCTTTAACGAGAAAGAAGTGGCGGTCGTCACCGGCGGCAGGGCAGAAAACACCTGCCTTTTACAGCAGCATTTTGACTACATCTTTTTCACCGGAAGCCAGGCCGTAGGAAAAGATGTCATGACCCATGCCGCTGCCCACCTGACACCCATAACCCTGGAACTTGGAGGAAAAAGCCCCTGTGTGGTAGAGCGCACCGCCAATCTGCGCCTGGCCGCCCGGCGCATTGTATTCGGAAAATTCCTGAACTGCGGGCAGACCTGCGTAGCTCCGGATTACATTTACTGTGACCAGACGGTCAAAGACCAGCTTGTAAAAGAAATTAAAAAGCAGATCAAACGACAATTTGGAAAACATCCCTTAAACAACAAAAACTATGGCAAAATCATCAATGAAAAGCACTTTAACCGCCTTACCGGTCTCCTGGACCCTTCCAAAATCGTATCCGGCGGCAGTTCCCACAGCCAGACACTCCAAATTGAGCCTACCGTCATGGACGAAGTAAGCTTTTCCGATGCGGTGATGCAGGAAGAAATCTTCGGCCCGATCCTCCCTGTACTAACCTATGCATCCTTTGATGAAGCCATCCGCAAGATCAACTCCCTGCCCCATCCCCTGGCACTGTATATCTTTACCGAAAATACCCGCGCAGCCAAAAAGATCATGGCACGCTGCAGTTTTGGCGGCGGATGTATCAATGACACCGTTATCCATCTTGCTACCAGCGAAATGGGGTTTGGCGGGTTCGGGGAAAGCGGCATGGGAGCCTACCACGGAAAAGAAGGATTTGATACCTTTTCCCACACAAAAAGCATTGTGGATAAAAAGACCTGGCTGGATCTTCCTATGCGCTATCAGCCCTACAGGAAAACTTATGAAAAACTGATTCATATCTTCCTGAAGTAGAAAAGAGCCACTCCCTTCGGATGGCTCTTTCAAACATTATTCCTCCTGCTTACTGCAGATTGCCAGCCTGTGCTGATACTTCTCCCGTGTGGCCAGCCCGCCGCGGATATGCCTCTCTGATTTATTCACATCCAACACCACCCTCGCCTGGGCTGCCAGGGAAGGATTGATATGTTCAAGGCGGTCTGTTACATCTTTATGTTTCGTTGTGATGAATTAGAACGGTTTCGTCCAAGCCCAAATCCCCAAGCAAACGCAGGTAAATATCCACATTCCCATCCTTATCCACTTCGATTTTCTGGATAATGCGCTTTAGCTG
>CATKXR010000059.1 GCA_949840805.1 uncultured Lachnospiraceae bacterium
AGGTAGGATTGTTTGATGTAAAAGGATTCGGCATTTTTTGATTTTGATGTATTCACTTTCATAATCATTTCCTCCCTTTCCATTATACCATAAAAAGCCCAAAAAGCCTATATATAAAAACAAAAAAAGTTGACAAAAAAATATAGGCTTTATGCGGCCTGTAGAGATTTTTCTTTAATTTAGCTGTCAAACGCCCGGGCAGGAATTGATAAACTGGTATCATAACATTCACCTTGCTAAGATCAGCGGCTCTACCGTAGTAAGGCACGCCTTTGCAACCATAATGGAAGGCAGCAGCGTCAACTTAAAGGAACTTGCCGAGATCATGGGGCATCATTCCAGTGATTTCACGATGAATACCTATGTGGAGAAAAAACAGCCGATTTTCGAGGGGACGAAGGGATCCCTTAAGGTTTACCCGTCTCATTGAACAAGTGAGAGCGTTCGAAGGGTACGACGGACAGACAGCTGCGGAAACAGAAAAAAACCTTGCCACCCATGGGGAAATGCCGTATAATTATTCAGATTGATATTTTGTACGGGATCGGGTAAAAAATGATGTTTTGTATCGTTTTGTACGGAAAACAGGGGGATAGAACAGTCCTTTCCGCATTTCATTGCGAAAATAAAATTGTTGTAACATGAAAATGTGTGTTCTCATATTACGGACATCCGCAAAAAATAACAATCCGAGAGGCCAAGATGTGCGCACCTTCTGAAAGTGCTATGCGTATAAGAAGTTGAGTACCGGACAGTCCAAAAGACGAAACTGACATCCTGGATAAAGCCCGTAAAATTAAGGAAAATGAGGTATTTATGAGAAAATTAGCATTAAGCGATGAGATACTTTTATCCGTCCAGCAGCCTGCCCGCTACATCGGCGGAGAAGTAAACATGGTAGTCAAAGATCTGTCCCATGTGGACATCCGTTTTGCCATGTGTTTCCCGGACGTCTACGAGATCGGCATGTCCCACATAGGTCTCCAGATCCTCTACGACATGTTCAACCGCCGGGAGGACGTATATTGCGAGCGGGTATTCTCGCCCTGGACAGACTTGGACCGGGTGATGCGGCAGGAAAAGATACCGTTGTTCGCCCTGGAGTCCCAGGATCCGGTAAAGAATTTTGACTTTCTGGGAATTACCATCCAGTATGAGATGTGTTATACGAACATTTTGCAGATTCTGGATTTGAGCGGGATTCCCCTTCACAGCGCAGACCGAGCGGATACGGATCCCATTGTAATCGGAGGCGGGCCATGTGCATACAATCCGGAGCCGCTGGCTGAATTCTTTGACCTTTTTTATATTGGAGAAGGTGAGACCCAGTATGATAAGCTGTTTGATTTATATAAAGAAATCCGCAAAACCGGCGGGAACCGGCGGGATTTTTTGAGGGAAGCAGCCAAGCTGCCGGGAATGTATGTGCCGGCTTTTTATGATGTGGTTTATAAAGAGGATGGGACGATCGGTTCATTTCTGCCAAACAGGGATGGAATTCCCGAAAGGGTATCAAAAGAACTGGTAATGGATTTAGATGACGCGCCATATATCGAAAATCCCATTGTTCCTTTTATCAAGGTGACGCAGGACCGGGTGGTGTTAGAGATCCAGCGGGGCTGTATCCGGGGATGCCGGTTTTGCCAGGCAGGCAATATATACCGTCCTTTAAGGGAACACAGCCTGGAATATCTGAAGAATTATGCCCGGAAGATGTTGGACAGCACCGGGCACGAAGAGATTTCCCTAAGCTCCTTAAGCTCCAGCGATTACAGTTGCCTGAAAGAACTGGTGATGTTTCTGATCGAAGAGTATCAGGGGAAAGGGGTGAATATTTCCCTGCCGTCCCTTCGGATCGATGCTTTTTCCCTGGATGTGATGAGCAAGGTACAGGATGTGAAAAAAAGCAGCCTGACTTTTGCACCGGAGGCAGGGACTCAGCGCCTGCGGGACGTAATCAACAAAGGGCTTACGGAGGAAGCGATCCTAAAAGGCGCAAGAGAGGCGTTCCACGGCGGATGGAACCGGGTTAAGCTGTATTTTATGCTGGGGCTTCCCACCGAGACAAAAGAGGACATAGAAGGAATCGCACTCTTGTCGGAAAAAGTGGCGGAGGCCTATTATGATGAGATCCCCAAGGAAGAACGCCAGGGCAAAGTACAGGTAGGGGCAAGTTCCTCCTTTTTCGTACCGAAGCCGTTCACTCCGTTCCAGTGGGCCAGGATGTGTACCAGAGAAGAGTTTTTACAGCGGGCCTACACGGTTAAAGATAAATTTAAGGAAATGAAAAATAAAAAAAGCTTGAAATACAGCTATCATGACGCGGATGTGACGATATTGGAAGGAGTACTTGCCAGAGGCGACCGGAAAGTGGCTGCAGTAATTGAACGGGCTTATGAAAAAGGAGCGCTCTATGATTCCTGGTCAGAATATTTTAAGAATGAGGCATGGATGGAGGCCTTTCAGGAATGCGGCGTGGATCCTGATTTTTATACGGTCAGGGAAAGAGGGCTTGAGGAGGTGTTTCCCTGGGACTTTATTGATACAGGCGTGACAAAGGAATTTTTAAAGCGGGAATGGAAGAATGCCATCAGGGGACAGGTGACGCCTAACTGCCGGCAGCAGTGTTCCGGCTGCGGCGCGAGAAGCTTCGGAGGAGGTGTCTGTTTTGAAAATCCGAATTAAGTTTGCGAAGGAAGGCGCCATGAAATTTATCGGCCATTTGGATATGATGCGGTATTTTCAGAAAGTAATGCGCCGGGCGCGGGTGGATATCCGTTACAGTGAAGGCTTCAGCCCGCACCAGATCATGTCCTTTGCAGCCCCTTTAGGCGTCGGGATAACCAGCCGGGCGGAGTATGTGGATATCGAGGTGATTTCTACAGATTCTTCCAGGGAAATGCTGCGCCGGATCAATGAAGTCATGGCAGACGGGGTGGAAGCTTTAAGCTACAGGCGGCTTCCGGATTCTGCGGCTGCAGCAATGTCAATTGTGTCCGCGGCAGATTATACCGTCAGGTTTCGGGAAGGATATGAACCCGAGGACTGGGAAGATTTCGCCGGAGGGCTAAAAGGTTTTCTCACCCAGGAACAGATTCTTACGGTGAAAAAGACGAAAAAAGGCGAGCGGCAAATTGACATCAAACCATGGATTTACAAGCTGGAGGCAGACGGTTTTGGAAAGGAGCCAAATAAGTTGAAAATGTGCGTGGCGACAGGCAGCACGGCCAACTTGAAGCCGGAGCTGGCCATACAGGCTTATATGGAAAGCCGCGGGCTGAAGCTGCAGGAATTTGCCCTGCTCATCCATCGGGACGAGGTTTATGCAAACCAGGCGGAAGAAGGGAAAACGGATTTTTGCCCGTTAGAGCAGTTGGGGGAGAACATTGAATAAGTTTATTATTACCAGATGGAACGGCCAGATTTTGACAGCGATATTTTCCGATAAGGAGATTGTGGAACTGGGGCTGGAGGAGGAGGCATCCATACTGGGCAATATCTATATAGGAAAAGTCAGCAGGGTAGTGAAGAACCTGAATTCGGCTTTTGTGGATTTCGGAGAGGGGATGACCGGCTATTACAGCCTGGAGGACAATCCGGTGTCGCTTTTGGCGCTGTCGTCAGCCGTATCCGGGGCAGCAGGAGAGCCGGATAAACCATGCATGATTTCTTCCCGGGATTTAAAGGGAGGGAATGAGATTATCGTCCAGGTGGCGAAAGATGCTGTCAAGACAAAAGATCCCGTATTGACCTCCAACTTGAATTTTGCAGGGAAATATGTGGTGCTGACGGTGGGAAAAAAATCGGTAAGTTTTTCTTCCAAGATCCATGACCGGCTATGGAAGGACCGGCTCCGGCCCAAGCTGGAGGAGCATATTGGAGAAGAGACGGGTATTATTGTCCGGACAAACGGTTATGGAATGGAGGAGGCCCTTCTTTCAGAGACGTCAGGGCTGCTTAAGCTCTGCAGGGATATCCTGGCGTCGTCATCCTACCGTACTTGCGGCAGCCTTCTTTACCAGGCGGAACCGGAATACTTAAAAAGCCTGAAGGGAAGCAGGGCCGGAGCTTTGGAGGAGATCCTGACAGATCAGGAAGATGCCCACGGGAGGATTCTGGACTATCTGGAACATAATCAGCCGGAAGACAAAAATAAGCTTCGGTTTTATCAGGACCCGCTTGTTTCCCTTACAAACCTTTATTCTTTGAAAAATGCCATGGAACAGGCATGCCAGAAGCGGGTATGGCTGAAATCCGGAGGATATCTGGTCATTGAGCCTACGGAAGCCATGGTGGTCATTGATGTGAATACAGGCAAATATTCAGGGAAAAAGAACCAGGCGGACACGATCCGTACCATCAATCTGGAGGCCGCAAAGGAAATATGCAGGCAGCTCCGTCTGAGAAACCTGTCAGGGATTATTATGGTGGATTTTATTGATATGAAGGAAGAAGAGGACAAAGCTCTTTTGATGGAAAGGCTGCGTGAGTTTGCCGCCGCGGATCCGGTGAAGACTACGGTGGTGGATATGACGGCCTTAAACCTGGTGGAGCTGACCAGGAAAAAAGGGAAAAAGCCGCTGTGGGAGCAGTTGGCAAGAGCCGGAACAGGGGAAAAGAAAGGCGGGAAAACCACCGTGGCCACAGGGTAAGCCACAGGCGGAAGGAAAAAGTATGGTAAATTTTGTCATTGCATTAGAATGTTTTGGTATATGCCTGACATCCGTGGCATTATTCCTGCTTCTCAACGGGGACGGGGCCAAAGAGCAGAAACTGCTGATTATGATCCTGTGCGGTTCACTGGTACAGAATGTGGGCTACCTGCTGGAATTGATTGCGCCTACGGTGGAAGCAGCCATGACGGCGGTGAGCGTGGAAAAGGTGGGTTCCGCTTTTACTCCGCTGTGTTATTGCTGGTTTATTTATCTCTATTGTTCCCTCACCCCGCCCAAAACCTTTTTGAGAATCCTTGGAACAGTGAGTTTTTTATCTCTGCCATCGGCGATTTTTAACTGGTACGGCCTTTTTTACCGGGAAGTCCGGTGGGTGGAGGGTGTGGAAGGATTCCATTACATCAGCCTCACCTATGGCCCGTTGTATGTGTTTTTTTTGATCGTCCACATCATTATTCCTTATGCCCTTTGTATCTATATTTTGGTGCGCGTGATCCGTGAGAATCCGGACCGGCAGCTCAATCGTCAGAACTGGACGATCTTGGCAATTTCCGGCCTGCCTGTCATTGTGATGATCGGGTATGTTTTAAAAATCGTCAACATATTTGACTTTACTCCGGTGACGCTGGCCGTCTCCATGTCCCTGGTGGTTCTTATAATCTGGGGCCGGCGTAATTATGATTTCCGCCATCTGGCGGCGGAAAAGGTCCTGGAGAGCATGGGAGACGGCGTCATCGCGCTGGACGGCCACCACCGTTTAGTCAGTTATAACAGGGCGGCCGCCGACATTTTCACCGGCCTGTCCGCCTGTAAAAGGGGAGAAAATATCCGGGAAGTGGAAGGATTCCGCGAGGAAATGCTCAACAAAGATATCCCTCAGAGTTTTTCCATCAACGGACAGCACTACGAAAGCCACAACAAGCATATTGTAGATGAAAACGGCAAGATACAGGGCTGTGTCATTTTGATTCTGGATATGACGGATATCAAGTCCTATATCAATGAGATCAAGCGGGTGCGGCGTCAGGCGGAGAAGGCCAGCATCGCCAAGAGTGAATTTCTTGCCAATATGTCCCACGAGATCCGGACTCCCATGAATGCCATTATCGGGCTGAATGATATCATTATGGAGGAATGCGGGGATACGGAGATCTACGGGTATGCCAAGGATGTGCAGTCTGCAGCTAAGAACCTTCTGACCATCATCAACGACATTTTGGATCTGTCCAAGGTGGAAGCAGGCAAAATGGAACTGGTGATTGTGAATTACTACATAAAAGATCTGGCAGACGAGATTATGGGGATCATGGATATGGCGGCCTCTCAGAGGGGACTGATCTTAAAATATGAGTGTGACCAGACCATTCCCTGCCGTTACAGCGGCGATGATGGCAGGATCAAGCAGATCCTTCTTAATATACTCAGCAACGCCATAAAATTTACGGAGAAAGGTTATGTCCGCGCGTATATTACCGGAAAACCGGGAAAGGATGAGGACGAGGAGCTGATTACGTTCTGTGTGGAGGATACTGGCTGCGGCATCCGGGAGGAAGACCTTAAGAAGATTTTTGAGGATTTCCGCCAGGTGGACGCGAAGCGGAACCGGAGCGTGGAGGGTACGGGGCTGGGGCTTGCCATTGTAAAACATCTGGTGGAGCTGATGAAGGGTACGATCCAGGTGGAAAGCATTTATGGGAAAGGAACCACCGTTACCATCACCATTCCCCAGAAAATCGTGGATCCACAGCCGGTTTCGGAGATGCAGGAGCTTCCCCGGGAAGAACAGACCGTTACGGATCTGTTTACCGCGCCCGGCCTGAAAGTGCTTATTGTGGACGACAATGTGATCAACCGCAAGGTGGCCAGAGGATTTTTGAAAAATTATGCATTTGACCTGACTGAGGCGGAGAGCGGGCCGGAGGCGATCAAACGGGTGCGGGAGGAACGGTATGACCTTATTTTTATGGACCATATGATGCCGGAAATGGACGGGGTGGAGGCGGTGGAGATTATCCGCAGCGACTGCGGCGACAACGGGACATCTCCTGTTATCGTCGCCTTGACAGCCAATGCCATGGAAGGAATGCGGGAACATTTTCTGGAGCACGGTTTCCAGGATTTTATTGCCAAACCGTTGGAAAGGACAGAGCTAAACCAATTATTGCTGCGCTGGGTGCCGGAGAAATACCGGCAGACGGGGGAGGAGGAAACAAAATCAAACCCATTGGACCCGGCGGCGTTTCCGATCCAGGGGATCGATATGGATGCGGTAATGCAGTATTATTCCGGGGATGAAGAAGGGTTTGTGGAACTGCTGGAGCTTTACTGTATTGACGGCAAACGCAAGACAGAACTTCTCCAGGAGGTTGTGGAATCGGATCTTCTGCGCTATCAGATCGAGGTTCACGGGCTGAAAAGCGCTTCCGCAAATATTGGGGCCATGGAGGTGTCCGCGATGGCCCGGGAGCATGAGAATGCCGCCGTGCAGGGAGAACGGGAATGGATTGGCAGGCAGTTTCCCCTTTTGATGGCGGAATATGAGAATCTTCTGGCCCACATCGGACAGTTTCTGGAACGGCGCGGACAGGAGAATGGGAAGAAAGAAAAGCTGCCCTGCCTCACGATACCGGAGTTAAAGGAAGAAGCGACGGCGGCTTTGGAAGAATTAAAACATTTTCGGTCTCAAAAGTGTGCGGAAAGGGTGGAGACAATGCTGGCTCATGAACTGCCTGGGAATGGGACAAAGCGCCTTTTAGAGATACAGGAACAATTAAGGCTATATGAAGACGACAAGGCAGAGGAGCTCTTGGGCCAGTTGATAGACATGCTTGAAAAAGAGGAGGAAAGAAAATGAGTGGGACAGGGGAAGGAATTAGAAAGCGCATTCTGGCGGTGGATGATGATGCAATTGTGCTTACGCGGATCTCCAGCATTCTGCGGAACGACTACGATCTGGTTACGGTCAATTCCGGGATGCGGGCGTTGCGGTATCTGGGCATGGAGAAGCCGGATTTGATTCTGCTGGATATCCGGATGGCTCAGCAGGACGGCATCGAGACGCTGCGGGAGATACGGAAAATGGAGGAGCATAAAGACATACCGGTGATTATGCTTACCGGCGTGGAGACTAAAGATTTTGTTGTGGAGAGCGCCAAGCTGGGTATCTGCGATTATCTGCTGAAGCCATTTTCCTCCAAAGAGCTGCTGAAAAGAGTCCGGCGGGTTTTGGAGCAGGATGAGAGGGAGGACGAGGAATTATAAGGCGCCGTCCGGAAAGCAGAACGGTGAAACATAGGGGTATTTGGTGTCACGGGTATCAGGGAGTTTTTAACGGCTCCCATAAAGAGAGGAGGATGATGGGATGAATACAGCGATGTCGAAAGAGGAACTTGAGAAAATATTGGACCAGGCGGTTCAGGATGTGACGGAGTGTACCGCGGGAGTGCGGCTCCGTCAGGGAACCCAGTCGCCCGGGGAGGATCTTTGCACGGTTCAGATCACCTTTGACAGAGGGTTTAGGACCAGCCTTACCCTCTGCGCGGATACGGGACTTTTAAAGCGTATGGCAAGCAATTCCTTCCATGAGGAAATTGTCAGCCAGGAGGATCTGGAGGAGTTCAGCAAAGAGTATTTTAACGTGCTCTGCGGCAGGATAGCGGGGGCCATGTTCCGGGCCACCCAGGTTCCGGCTCATTTTGGCCCGCCTGTATTTTACCGCGGGCGCTACGAGCCGGAGGGCCGGGAGATACAATTTATTCTTACTTATTCAGATGAATGCTGCCAGGGCGCGCAGTTAATTCACCATGTGCCTTGTTCCGGTGAGGATGGGGATATTTCAGAGGAAGACTAAGAGAAGGGAGCAGATCAAATGAGTAAACGGATTATGGTAGTAGATGATTCCCGGCTGGTACGGGTTCAGCTGGGCGATATTTTGGAAGGGACGGATTACGAGATCGCCGCATACTGCCGGAGCGGGGAGGATGCCATCGCCCAGTATGAGGAAGTCAATCCGGATCTGGTGACTATGGATATTATTATGCATGAGATGGACGGGCTGGATGCTTCCGAGATTATTCTGAAACAACACCCGGACGCCAGGATTGTGATGATTTCATCTCTGGCATATGACGATACTTATGAGAGAGCAAAATCCATCGGTGTGAAGGGGTTTGTGGATAAACCTTTTCATAAGGAGAAGCTGCTTGAGGTATTTGAACAGGCGCTTCGCTGAAAAAGCGGGGGAGGGAATAGAAGCGGCATGGCCACGTTCCCTCCCCCGTTTGGAATCGGAAGGCCATCCCGGTTTTTTTGTGGCGGTCCAGGAGATGTGAAAACGGGTATGAAAACGTTTTCGTACGGGCGTATTTCTATATTGTCGTTTAAAAAAAATTATGCTATAATGTGTTTCATGCAAAATGGATAATAAGACATTCAGAGAATGAGATATTTTGGAGATATTAAAAAATTGCAAGGCATAGACAATGGGTATCGTTTAAGAATGGGCGATTTAAGAGTGTTGTTTTCCATAGAAGATGATAGAATATATATTGATAATATTATTCCCAGAGGACAGGCATATAAGAGGCTATAGGAGCAGGTGAAAGAATATGAGCAAAGAGATGTAAAAAAATTTGATAAACAGGGAAATAAACGGGACGATACCACATGAGGAGATCGACTGGGATTAAGAAAAAAGAAACGAGTCCCCTGCCTGGGCTATGGGCTGTACGGTTAAAAATTCATTTCTTGATTATATGATAGGAAGGGAAAAAGCCAGGAGAAATATATAATGAAATTGATTTAGATAAAATAGATATAGATGCAGAGCCGCCGATAGAGGAACCGGCCAGACAATACTACTTTATGGCAAAATGCCGGGAATGGGTAAAGAACTTTGAGCAGAAAAACGGCCGTTTACCCAAATCTTGTGTACTCAATTTTGGCTGTCCAAACGTGTGAGTAAACAGGATTCGGAAAAGTTATTGTAAGACAGTATACAGGAAAGGATTATGGAAAGAAATATAAGCGTTATAAAAGATGTAAAAGGGAATCAGATTGTAGTAATAAATGACATACGTTTTAAGGGCAGACAGAATATTGACTGGGATGAGGTTGAGCAGTATTTAAAGCAATATGTTGGAGAATTTGTAGAAATTGTTGAAAGTAAAGAAATCATATACATAGGCAATGATCTTCCTGACGAATACACAGGATCCAATTATACAGCAAAATTGAAAGGTGCTCTTGCAAAGGCAAAAGCTAATGCTGCACAAGGAATTCCTGAGATGATTGAGATTGCAGAAAATAAGAGATTCCGGGAAAATCTGGCGAAAAAACATGATAAAAATGCAAGATTTGGATGGTACCGATATGATTCCCGATTTGCCTTTCCGATTTTTGATGACGATGGAGAAGTTTTGCGTTATAATATTTTTCATGTGGAGCTTGTTATAAGACATTCGGCGGATGAAAAATTGTATCTATATGATGTCATAAACATAAAAAAAGAAACGAGTACCCCGCTTGAGCCATAGGCTGTACGGTTAAAAACTCATTTCTTCTTTTAATTATATGATAGAAAGGGAAAAAGTCAAGAGAAATGTATAATGAAATTGATTTAGATAAAATAGATATAAATTCAGAACCGCCCACAGAAGAGCCGGCCCGCCAATATTACTTTATGGCAAAATGTCGGGAGTGGGTTCGGGAGTTTGAGGAAAAACACGGACGCCGCCCGACCGCATGTACACAGACCTTCGGCTGTCAGATGAACGCCCGGGATTCGGAAAAGCTAAAGGGCATCCTTTTGCAGGCCGGATTTGAAGAAGGGGATGAGGAGGCCGATTTTGTACTTTACAATACCTGTACCGTGCGGGATAATGCCAACCAGAAGGTCTATGGACATCTCGGCCATCTTCAGGCGCTAAAGAAAAAGAATCCTCACATGAAGATCGGCCTGTGCGGCTGTATGATGCAGGAGCCGGAGGCAGTAGAGAAGATCCGGAGATCCTATGGTTTCGTGGACCTGATTTTCGGCACCCACAATATTTTTAAACTGGCGGAGCTTTTTTATCAATGCCTGGCAAGAAAAGAAATGGTTGTGGATGTATGGGACGGTACGGACCAGACGGTGGAGCAGCTCCCTGCCAAACGGAAATATTCTTTTAAATCCGGCGTGAATATAATGTATGGCTGCGACAATTTCTGCAGCTATTGCATTGTGCCGTATGTGCGCGGACGGGAGAGGAGCCGGAGGCCGGAGGAGATTCTGGCAGAGATCCGCAGGCTTGCGGCAGACGGGGTGAAGGAAGTCATGCTGCTGGGCCAGAACGTGAATTCCTATGGGAAGAAACTGGAAGAGCCTGTCAGCTTTGCGGAGCTTCTGCGGCAGGTCAATGAGGTGGAGGGAATCCGGCGGATCCGTTTTATGACCTCTCATCCGAAAGACCTCTCCGATGAGCTGATTGCGGCTATGAGAGACTGCAAAAAGGTGTGCAGGCATCTTCATCTGCCTCTCCAGTCGGGAAGCAGCCGGATCCTGAAGATTATGAACCGCCGTTATACAAAAGAACAGTATTTGGAGCTGACAGACAGGATTCGGCAGGCAATGCCGGATATTTCTTTGACTACGGATATCATTGTGGGATTTCCGGGGGAGACGGAAGAAGATTTTGCAGAGACTCTGGATGTGGTGCGCAGGGTCCGTTATGACAGCGCCTTTACTTTTATTTACTCGAAGAGGACAGGCACGCCGGCTGCCGCGATGGAGGACCAGGTGCCAGGGGAGATCGTGAAGGACCGTTTTGACCGGCTGCTGCGCCTGGTACAGAAGATATCTTCTGAAGTCAGTATGCGGGACGCGAAAACCGTCCAGGAAGTGCTGGTAGAATCCGAAAATGACCATCAAAAAGGGTATGTGAGCGGACGGCTGGGCAATAACCTGCTGGTGCATTTTCCGGGAGACGTATCTTTGATCGGCCGTATTGTACCGGTGAAGCTTGTGGAGCCGAAAGGTTTTTATTATATAGGAAGGCTTGCGTCCGAAGCGGACGATATGCAGGACAACAGATAAGGCACAGAGCGAAAGGAACGTAGGACAAAATGAGCGGATTATCGCCGATGATGACCCAGTATGTAGAGACAAAGAAGCAGTATGAAGACTGCATCCTGTTTTACCGGCTGGGAGATTTTTACGAAATGTTCTTTGAGGATGCCAAGACGGTGTCAAAGGAACTGGAGCTTACCCTGACAGGAAAAGAATGCGGGCTTGAAGAGCGGGCGCCTATGTGCGGCGTCCCTTATCATGCCGTGGATTCTTACCTTAGCCGGCTCGTGCAGAAGGGATATAAGGTGGCGATTGCCGAGCAGATGGAAGATCCGAAGCTCGCCAAGGGCCTGGTGAAGCGGGAGGTGATCCGGGTAGTGACCCCGGGTACGATTACCAGCGCCCAGGCGCTTGACGAGACGCGCAATAATTATCTGATGGGGATTGTGTACTTAGGTGACAAGATGGGAGTGGCCGTGGCGGATATTACCACAGGGGATTTCCTTGTGACGGAGGTGGAATCGGAACGCTCTCTTTTTGATGAGATCAACAAATTCTCTCCTTCAGAGATTATCTGCAACGATGCGTTTTCCATGTCAGGGATCAGCCTGGAAGAAATGAAGGGCCGATACCATATCACGGTATCCTCGCTGGATTCCCGCTTTTTCCAGGAGGAAAGCTGCCGCAGGCTTCTGCGGGAACATTTTAAGGTGGGGTCGTTAGAAGGGCTGGGCCTGGCTGACTATGACTGCGGGGTGACAGCCGCCGGGGCCGTCCTCCAGTATTTGTATGAGACGCAGAAGAACAGCCTGGACCATATGACTACCATTTTGCCTTATTCCACAGGCAATTACATGGTCCTGGATTCTTCTACCAGAAGGAACCTGGAGCTTTTGGAGACTTTGCGGGAAAAGCAGAAGCGCGGCAGCCTTTTGTGGGTTCTTGACAAGACGCGGACCGCCATGGGCGCCAGGCTGCTGCGAAGCTGGATCGAACAGCCTTTGATTGAGCGGAAAGCCATTTTGGGACGCCAGCAGGCCATCGAGGAGCTGAACCTGAATTATATCAGCAGGGAAGAGCTGGGAGAATACTTAAACCCGGTATATGACCTGGAACGTCTGATCGGGCGGATCAGCTATAAGACGGCTAATCCCCGGGATCTGCTTGCTTTCTGCAATTCCATCGCCATGATTCCCCATATTAAGAAGCTGCTGGACGAATTCACCAGCGAAAACCTGAAAACTCTTCAGGAACAGTTGGATCCTTTGGAGGAGCTTTGCGAGCTGGTCAGAAGCGCCATTGTAGAAGAACCGCCTGTTTCCATACGGGAAGGAGGCATGATCCGGGACGGCTACAGCCAGGAAGCGGACAAACTGCGCCATGCCAAGACGGAAGGAAAGACATGGCTGGCCCAGCTTGAGGCAAGAGAGCGGGAGAAGACCGGGATCAAGAACCTGAAGATTAAATTTAACAAGGTTTTCGGATATTATTTTGAAGTTACCAATTCTTTTAAAGATCTGGTGCCGGAGTATTTTGTGCGCAAACAGACCTTGACTAATGCGGAACGTTACATGACAGATGAACTGAAGGAGCTGGAGGACATGATCCTTGGGGCGGAGGATAAGCTGTTCTCCTTAGAATATGAGCTGTTCTGTGACGTGCGGGACAAGATCGCGGCGGAGGTGGTGCGGATCCAGCAGACGGCCAGGGCGCTGGCTGCAGTGGATGTCTATGTTTCTCTTTCAGCCGTGGCCACCCGCAATAATTACACGAAACCGTCCATCAACGAGAAGGGGATCATCCAGATCAAGGGCGGGCGCCATCCGGTGGTGGAAAAGATGATGGGCAATGACCTGTTTGTGGCCAATGATACATATCTGGACAATGGAAAGAACAGGATTTCCGTGATCACCGGCCCCAATATGGCAGGGAAGTCTACTTATATGAGACAGACGGCGCTGATCGTCCTGATGGCCCAGATCGGAAGTTTTGTGCCGGCGGATTCCGCCAATATCGGCATCTGCGACCGGATTTTTACCAGGGTGGGGGCTTCGGACGACCTTGCTTCCGGCCAGAGCACCTTTATGGTGGAGATGACGGAGGTCGCCAATATTCTTCGGAACGCCACCCGCAGCAGCCTGCTGATCCTGGACGAGATCGGGCGGGGAACCAGCACCTTTGACGGGCTCAGCATCGCCTGGGCGGTGGTGGAACATATCAGCAACACCAAATCCTTAGGGGCAAAGACCCTGTTTGCCACCCATTACCATGAGCTGACGGAGCTGGAAGGGATCATCAGCGGGGTCAAGAATTATTGCATTGCTGTCAAGGAAAAGGGGGATGATATTGTCTTTCTCCGCAGGATTGTGCGGGGCGGGGCGGATAAGAGCTATGGAATCCAGGTGGCCAAGCTTGCAGGCGTGCCGGATTCGGTGATCCAGCGTGCCAAGGAGCTGGTGGAAGAGCTGATTTCTTCGGATCTGGCATCCAGGACCAGGCAGATTGCAGAAGGCAGCGTTGCCGTGCCGGGCAGGACGCCCGTGGAAAAACCGGATGATGTTGAGATGAGCCAGCTTACCTTGTTTGACACGGTGCGGGAAGACGACATTATAAAGGAGATCCGGGAGATGGAACTGGGGAGAATGACGCCGATTGACGCGCTGAATCTTTTGTACCGTTTCCAGACCCGGCTGAATAATCGATGGGAAGCAGAGCCAAAAGAGAAATAAGTTTACATAATTGTTTTATGTAAAGCAGAAGGAGCAAATATGGCAAATATTCAGGTTTTGGATCAGAATACGATCAACAAGATTGCAGCAGGAGAGGTGATAGAAAGGCCGGCTTCCGTTGTGAAGGAGCTTTTGGAAAATGCCATTGATGCAAAGGCAACGGCAGTCACGGTGGAAATCCGTGACGGAGGAATTTCTTTTATACGGGTCACGGATAACGGATGCGGAATTTCATCAGATGAAATTCCGCTGGCTTTTTTGCGCCATTCCACCAGCAAGATCCGGTCTGTAGAGGATCTGTTTTTAGTGTCCTCCCTGGGGTTCAGGGGGGAGGCGCTGTCAAGTATTGCCGCCGTGGCCCAGGTGGAAGTGATTACCCGCATGCAGGGAAAGCTTACGGGAACCCGTTATCAGATTGAAGGCGGGGCGGAGAAGGGGACGGAGGAAATCGGGGCTCCGGAAGGCACCACCATGATCGTCCGCAACTTGTTTTATAATACGCCGGTGCGGAAAAAGTTCTTAAAGACTGCCATGACAGAGGGCGCCCATGTGGGAGACTTAGTGGAAAAGATCGCCTTGTCCCATCCGGAAATATCGATACGTTTTATTCAAAACAACCAGAACAAATTGTATACGTCGGGCAACCACAGCCTGAAAGATATTATCTATACGGTGTTCGGACGGGAGATCACGGCAAATATTCTTCCCATTGATGCTTCCTGCGGGGAGATTTCCGTGAGGGGATTTATCGGCAAACCGGTGATCGCGCGTAACAACCGGAATTTTGAACATTATTTTATTAACGGGCGGTATATTAAGAGCAACATTATTTATAAGGCGATTGAAGAGGCTTACAAGCCCTTTATGATGCAGCACAAGTATCCCTTTACCATGCTGCAGCTTCAGATCGAGCCGGAGCTTTTAGACGTGAATGTCCATCCTACCAAGATGGAACTGCGGTTTCAGAACGGGGAGCTGGTTTTCCATGTGATCCGGGATTCCATCAAAGAAATGCTCATGAAGAAGGAACTGATCCCGGAAATGTCTCTTGGGGAGAAAAAACGGGAGAAGGCGGATGCGGGCGGCAAAAGAGAAAAAAGAATTCCTTTGCCGGAACCTTTTGAGCGGAAGCGGATAGAGCAGATGGAAAGGGCGGAGAGGGCCGGGCAGGCGGATAGGGTCGGGCAAGCGATACAGGCAGGGCGAATGGTACAGCTAGGACAGGCGGTACAGGCAGGGCAGGCGATGCAGCCAGGGCGAATGGTACAGCCAGGGCAGGCGATGCAGCCAGAGCAAACAGTACAGCCAGAACAAGCGGTACATTCAGAGCAAACGATACAGCCAGGACAAACGATACAGCCAGGACAAACGATACAGTCAGAAAAGATAGTGCAGGCAGGCCAGACAATACGGCCAGGGCAGATAATGGAGGCAGGGCAAACGGCTCAGTCCGGGCAAAACAGCGAGGCAAAACTGTCAGTAGCGGGATATGGAAATCCAGAGAGCAGCAGAGCAGGGCATGTAAAAGAAGCTTTCGTTTTGTACGGGCCTGATGCCGGGTCGGGAAACAAGCCGAATAACCAACAGGAAAACAAGCCAGAAAATCAACAGGAAAGCCAGAGAAAAACCGGTTTTGTGGATAACTTTAGCAGAGAAAAAAACACATATGAACATGAGAAATCAGAAAATATTTCTAATGTGGATAACTCGGGGCAGGACAAAAACGAAGAAAATTACAAAGGAACAGAAAATAATCTTTTTGTGGATAACTCCAATCCGCCACAAAAAGACAAAACCGGCGAAAAAACAGAGCATGGAGCTTTTGTGGACAACTCAGAAAAGGATCATGGAGATGCTGAGGGCAAATCTCCGAAGAATCCGGCCGATGTGGATAACTTTAACTTCAATAACATCAATAATGCCAGTACCAATAATATCAACAATATAGAAACAGACAACATAAATCCGGATCTTTCCCTCATGCAGCCAAAGCAGATGGATCTGTTTGAAGAACGGCTCTTATCCCCGGAATCACGCAGCCGCCATAAACTGATCGGGCAGCTTTTTGAGACTTACTGGCTGGTGGAGTTCCATGACCATCTTTACATCATCGACCAGCATGCGGCCCATGAGAAGGTTTTATATGAGGAAACCATTCATTCCCTGGCCGCCAGAAAGGCTGCCAGCCAGATGATAGACCCTCCGGTTATCCTGACCTTAAGCGGAAAGGAAGAGGTGCTTTTTGAACGCTGCAAAAAGGCATTTTCGGATATCGGCTTTGAGATCGAGCATTTTGGGGGAAGGGAGTATGCGGTCCGTGCGGTTCCGGACAATCTCTTTTGTGTTGCTCAGAAGGAACTGCTCATGGAGATGATAGACGGGCTGTCTGAGGAGACAGTATCCGGCGGCTCCAGGCTGATCTGTGAGCGGGTGGCTTCCCTGTCCTGCAAGGCAGCCGTAAAGGGAAACCACTCTATGAGCTTTGCCGAGGCAGACCGGCTCATTGACCGGCTTTTGAAGCTGGAGAATCCTTACGCCTGTCCTCATGGGCGCCCTACCATTGTGTCCATGAGCAAATATGAGCTGGAGAAAAAATTTAAGCGCATAATATAAGGGAGAACGACCATATGAAACGACCATTGATCATTTTAACCGGACCCACTGCCGTGGGAAAGACTTCTTTATCTGTTGATCTGGCCCGGGAACTGGAAGGGGAGATCGTCAGCGCGGATTCCATGCAGGTATACCGCCATATGGATATCGGATCGGCAAAGGTGACAAAAGAGGAGATGAAGGGAGTTCCCCATCATCTTATCGATGTGCTGGAACCTTATGAAGATTTTAATGTGGTAAGATTTCAGGCCATGGCCAGGGAGGCTGTGGAGGCCATTTTCAGCCGGGGACATATTCCAATCCTGGTCGGAGGCACGGGTTTTTATATTCAGGCTCTTCTCTATGATATTGATTTTAAGGAAAATGAAGACGGCGCCGCCATCCGGCAGGAGCTGGAGGAGCTTTGCCGGAAGCAGGGAAACGAATATGTCCATCAGATTCTGCGGCAGATTGACCCGGAATCCGCCGGGCAGATTCATGCCAACAACCGGAAACGGATGATCCGCGCCATTGAGTATTACCGGATGACAGGACAGCCGATCTCCGAGCATAACCGGCAGGAAAGACAGAAGGAATCGCCATATGATTTTTATTATTTTGTTCTGGACTGCAGCCGAAAAATACTTTATGAGAGGATTGATTGCAGGGTGGACCAGATGATGGAGGCAGGGCTTGTGAAGGAAGTGGAAAAGCTGCGGGATATGGGATGCCGCCGCGGTATGGTTTCCATGCAGGGGCTGGGGTATAAGGAGATTCTGGATTATCTGGATGGAAAATACAGCTTGGAGGAAGCCGTGAGGATCTTAAAACGTGACACAAGGCATTTTGCAAAACGGCAGATTACCTGGTTTAAAAGGGAGCGGGATGTAAGATGGGTGGAACTGGAACAGTTCGGTTTTGACAGGCAGAGGATTCTTGAGCATCTGCTGGACGAAATCAAAAGCGGGAAAAAAATATCCGCGAGTGCAAGGATTGTCTGAAGAAAAGGCGGGAACAGAAAGAAGAGGGATAAAGAGATGAGATTGGAAGAAATGTATCAGGAACTGGGCATCAGCCGGAAGGTGCTGGAATTCGGGCTGGAGATAGAAAAGGAGCTGAAAGGACGTTTCGACGCGGTGGATGAAACGGCGGAATATAATCAGATGAAAGTAATCGGCGCCATGCAGAAGGCACGGGTCAGTGATATACACTTTGCGGCCACTACCGGCTATGGATACAATGACCTGGGACGGGATGTGCTGGAAGAGGTCTATGCCCGTGCTTTTCACGGCGAAGCGGCGCTGGTGCGCCCGCAGCTCATCAGCGGCACCCATGCGCTCCACGTGGCGTTATCAGGGAATCTGCGTCCGGGAGACGAGCTTTTGTCGCCGGTAGGCAAGCCTTATGACACCCTGGAGGAAGTCATCGGAATCCGGGACTCGGCAGGTTCTTTGAAAGAATACGGAGTGGTTTACCGGCAGGTGGATTTGCTTGCGGACGGTTCTTTTGATTATGAAGGAATCAAAAAGGCGGTAAATGAAAGGACAAAACTGGTGACGATCCAACGGTCCAAAGGCTATGCGACCAGGCCCACCCTGTCGGTGAAGCAGATCGGCGAGCTGATCGCTTTTATAAAAAGAATAAAGCCGGATGTGATCTGTATGGTAGATAATTGTTACGGGGAATTTGTGGAGAGGACCGAACCTACGGATGTGGGGGCGGATATGATCGTCGGGTCTTTGATCAAGAATCCGGGCGGAGGGCTTGCCCCCATCGGGGGATATATTGTGGGGCAAAAAGACTGTATTGACCGGGCCTCCTACCGTTTAAGCGCCCCCGGGCTGGGAAAAGAGGTAGGGGCCAGCTTAGGCCTTAACCAGTCTTTCTTCCAGGGGCTTTTTCTTGCTCCCACCGTGGTGGCAGGAGCCTTAAAAGGAGCCATCTTTGCGGCAAACATCTATGAAAGGCTTGGCTTTTTGGTGGTTCCCGACGGGAAGGAATCCCGCCACGATATCATTCAGGCAGTTACTTTGGGGACGCAGGAAGCCGTGGTAGCATTCTGCCAGGGGATCCAGGCGGCGGCGCCGGTGGACAGCTTTGTGACGCCGGAACCATGGGACATGCCGGGATACGACGCACCGGTGGTCATGGCGGCAGGGGCTTTTGTCCAGGGCTCGTCTATAGAACTCAGTGCGGACGCGCCCATCAAGGAGCCTTACGCTGTTTATTTCCAGGGAGGGCTTACCTGGTATCATGCTAAGCTGGGGATCTTAATGTCCCTGCAGAAACTGATGGATGCAGGGATTCCCTGTAAAATGTAAATTTTTCCTAAATTTTCTAAAGTTATTTATTTTTGTGTACACATGTTTGATTTTATGGTAGAATCAAAGAGACCTCTTTTTTTCATCATCGTACCTGGAGAGTCACGTGGAAAGGAAGGGGAGTTATGAAGATCAAAGATATACCAAAGGATGACAGGCCATACGAGCGGTGCCAGCGGGAAGGACCGGAGCATTTGAGCGACGAGGAGCTTTTGTCCATTATCATCCGTACCGGCTCGAAGGAGTCCAACTCCCTTGACCTTGCCTCCAGCATCCTGAGGTTAAACTATCCAAAGGACGGGATCTTAGGCCTCATGCAGCTCAATCTGGAGGAACTGACTTCCGTGAAGGGGATCGGAAAGGTAAAGGGGATTCAGCTTTTGTGCGTGGGAGAGCTTTCCAGGCGGATCTGGAACCGGAAGGCGAGAAGCGCTAGGGAGCGCACCATGGTCTTTAAGGAGCCAGGGGCAGTGGCGGAGTATTATCAGGAGGACATGCGCCATTTGGAACAAGAGACGTTTTATATTATGCTTTTTAACACAAAGCAGGTGTTGATCCGGGATATCCTGCTCTCCAAAGGCACGGTCAATTCCGCTCCGGCTTCTCCCCGGGAGATCTTTGTGGAGGCCCTGCGCCATCAGGCGGTAAGCCTGATCCTGGTGCATAATCATCCCAGCGGAGATCCGGAGCCAAGCAGCCAGGACGTCTGCCTTACCAGGCAGGTTTATACGGCAGGGGAACTGGTAGGGATCCGCCTGCTGGACCATGTGGTGGTGGGGGAACATTCCTATGTAAGTATGAAAGAGCGAGGATTGATATAGATGGAATCAAAACGCAGCAAGTATATTCTGATCGGCATGTCGATGCTATGCATCCTGCTGATTGCAGTCACCTCCTTCCGGGACAGTTTTCTGGAGCCTTTGCGCACCAGTGTGGGGTATTTCCTGATTCCTGTCCAGTCCGGAGTGAACCGGGCGGGAACCCTGGTGTATAACGAGATCACAGATTACATGCAGTTTAAGGGGGCCGTGGAGGAGAACCGCCAGCTTAAGGAGCGGATCGACGGCCTTGTGGAGGAAAATACCCGCCTGCAGGCGGAGCAGTTTGAACTGCAGCGGCTGCGGGAACTTTATCATCTCGACCAGGATTACCAGCAGTATGAAAAGATCGGGGCCAGGGTCATAGCCAAGGATTCAGGCGCGTGGTTCCAGGTTTTCCGGATCAACAAGGGCTCGGCGGACGGCGTCCGGGTAGATGCGAACGTGATTGCGGGGGGAGGCCTGGTGGGGATTGTCACGGATGTGGGAGCCAACTACGCCACAGTCCGCTCCATTATTGACGATGTGAGCCGGGTCAGCGCTATGGCCCAGCAGTCCGGCGACATTTGTTTTGTGGAAGGGGATCTGACCCTGTTTACTGAGGGACGCTTAAGGATCAGCAAGATCACCAAGGACGGAGACGTAAAGGACGGGGACAGGATCGTCACCTCCAATGTCAGTTCCAAATACCTGCCGGGGATTTTGATCGGCTATGCCACCAATATTACGACGGATGACACCCGCCTTACCAAATCCGGGTATCTGGTTCCGGCGGCAAAGTTCAATAATCTTCAGGAGGTGCTGGTGATTCTGGATCTGAAGGAAGACCAGGCCGATGGGGAGATGCCGGCAAGGCAGGGAGAGCAGGAATGAAGCGGATTGGGTTGAATATATTGCTGATGCTTTTGGCATTTACCATACAGAACGGTATTTTTCCCCTGCTTCCGTTTCTGGCCGCCACACCGAACCTTCTGCTGATTCTTACCTTTTCCTTTGGTTTCATTTATGGAAAGGAACCCGGGCTGTGGTACGGGCTTCTGGCAGGGGTTTTGCTGGATCTTTTTTACAGCGGTCCTTTCGGGTTCTACACCCTGCTTTATATTTTTATCGGCTATACGAATGGGATCTGTACCAAATATTATTATGAAGATTACATTACGCTGCCCTTGATTTTAAGCCTGGTCAATGAGCTTGCCTATAACAGTTATATTTATATATTCAGTTTTTTGATCCGGAACCGTTTGGATATCGCCTATTATTTCTGGGAGATCATCCTGCCGGAAACGATCTTCACGGTCGTGGCGACCCTGCTTCTGTACCGTTCTTTTTTGTTTACGAACAGAAGGCTGGAAGAATTGGAAAAAAGATGACGGTTTGAGGTCAAAACGCTGCAAAAAGGAGAAATCAGGAAAGAATGCTTAGAGATTTACTGGAAATACTGCAGGAGCTGTTCCACCGGGTTATGAGTTCCCGGCTGGTGGCTTTGGGAGCCGTTTTCACTGCCATGTTTACTATTTTGATTGTAAAACTGTTTCATCTGCAGATTGTGGCCGGGGAGAAATATTTAAGTGACTATGAAAAACTGACCAAAAAGGAAGTTTCCATTCCCGGGACCAGGGGGAATATCTATGACTGCAACGGCTATCTGCTTGCTTACAATGAGCCGGCTTATTCGGTGACGATACAGGATATCGGCGCGTACCCGGATTCCGCTTCCATGAATGCCATGCTGCTGCGCCTGGTACGGATCTTAAAAAAGCATGGCTGCCCGATTCAGGGCAGGCTGGAGATCGGGCTGGATGAAGGCGGCAGGATGGTCTATACCAGCAGTTCGGAGGCGGCCAGGCTTCGTTTCCTGCGGGATTATTATGGTGTCCGTTCCGTGGAAAGCTTAAATGACCCGGACGGCAAATACCCGACAGCAGTCAGCCCCCGTGAGCTTCTGCAGGCCAGGTGGGAGAGGTATCACTTAGACGAGATGAAGGATGAGCGTGGCAATCCTCTGCTGTTGAGCGACGAGGAAGCTCTTGATATCTTCAATATCCGCTATACCATGTCCCTGACCGCTTATAAAAAGTACGAAGCCATCCCCATAACCTCCCATGTGGATCAGGAGACCATGGTGGAGATTTTGGAGAACATGGAGCTTTTGCAGGGAGTGAATATCGAAGAGACCACTATCCGGGTATACAATGACAGCATTTATTTTGCCCCCATCGTTGGTTATACGGGGAAAATGCAGGAGGACCACTTGGAGGAACTGCAGAAAGAGAATCCTCAGTATGAGCTGAACGATGTGGTGGGACGCACCGGCATTGAGTATAAAATGGAGACGTATCTTCAGGGAGGGAAGGGATACCGGAATTTAATCGTCAACAACGTGGGGAGCATCATGGAGGTGGTGTCGGAGACAAAACCCACTACCGGCAATGATATTTACCTGACGATTGACCGGAACCTGCAGATCGGCATTTACCATCTGATCGAGCAGCAGTTAGCCGGTATTCTTGTGGACAAGCTGAAGAATTATGATGTGGAAGTCACCACTACCACGGACGCTTCCAAGATTGAGCTTCCCATCAAGGACGCATACTACCAGCTCATCAATAATAATGTCCTTTCTTTAAGCGCCATGGCTTCAGAAGACGCTTCGCCTATAGAAAAAGAGATTTACGGCAATTTTCAGGCCAGCAAGGAAAGGATCTTAGAACAGCTCAGGCAGGAGCTGATGAGCGAGCATGCCACAATCATGAAAGACCTGCCCACCGACATGGTGGCTTATATGGTATATATTTACAATTACCTGTCCGGCGATACCGTAGGGATTATAAAGCGGGACAGTATTGATGTGGACAGCCCTTCTTATCATGCATGGAAAGAGGATGAGATCAGCCTGCGTGATTATCTTTATTCCGGCATTGCGGACAATTGGATCGATACCACCCGTCTGGACGTGGGGAATAAATATTCCAATGCAGATACCATCTATGGCGTTCTGGTGGATACTGTGCTTAAAGAGCTTCGGGAAGACATAAAATTCGACAAGAAGATCTGCCGTTATCTGGTAGACGACGAGGTCATAACGGGGCGGCAGCTCTGTCTGGCCCTTTACGCCCAGGAGGTTCTTCCCTATGACGAACAGCAGATCCACCTTTTGAATACCAACGGGGAGAATTATGCCTATACCTTTATGATCGACAGGATTTCCAACATTGACATTACCCCGGCCCAGCTTGCGCTCGATCCCTGTACGGGAAGCGTGGTCATTACGGACGTGAATACAGGCGAGGTAAAAGCCCTGGTGACGTATCCCAGTTATGACAACAACCGGCTTTCCGGCACGGTAGATGCCGCTTATTTTAACCAGCTCCAGGAAGACCTTTCTCTTCCTATGTATAATAATGCCACCCAGGCGCGGAAGGCGCCCGGTTCCACCTTTAAGCCGATCACCGCCATTGCGGGGATTGAGGAACATGTGGTGGAATTGGACGAAACCATTGACTGCACCGGCGTGTATGACGCGGTCACACCAGATATCAAGTGCTGGATTTATTGGGGCAAACACGGCCCGCTGAATCTGGTAGGCGGTATCCAGAATTCCTGCAACTGTTACTTTGCGGAGGTGGCCCATCGGCTTTCTACAGACGAAAACGGAGTGTATTCTACGGAACGGGGGCTAGAGACTTTGCGGAAATATGCGTCCATGTTTGGCCTGGACCGTCCGTCAGGGATCGAGATTTCGGAGCTGGATCCGGAGATGTCCACAGAGGACCCGGAGCGTTCCGCCATGGGACAGGGAACCAACCGTTATTCCAATATCCAGTTGTCCCGTTATGTGGCAGCCCTGGCAAACCGGGGGACCGTATTTGATTTAAGCCTGCTGGACAAGATGACAAACTCAGAAGGGGAACTGATTGAAGATTTCACGCCAAAAGTTACAGGGCATATCAACATTCAGGAATCCACCTGGGACGCGGTACAGCAGGGAATGTACAACGTAATTTACGAAGGCAGCTCAAGGCGTATATTCCGGGATTTGGAGGTGGAGATTGCAGGGAAGACCGGAACGGCGCAGGAGGTAAAGACCCGGGGAAATCATGCGTTTTTTATTTCCTACGGCCCTTATACCAATCCGGATATCTGTGTTACCACCAATATTCCCTATGGATATTCTTCCGCCAACGCGGCTTCTCTGGCCAAGAATGTCTATCGTTTTTACTACGGGTACACGGATCTGGAATACGTCATGGGACATGGCGCCCTGGGAGTTTCCGGCGTTACGATCGGAGACTGATTCTGCCGATATGGCATGAAATCATACGAAGTACCAGGATTCACAGAAGAGAGACAGGAAACTGTCTCCCGGAAAGAGGGGAGCAAGTTGAAAAGCAGAGTAGTGATCAAAAGCAGCAAGTCGGGGATGAGTATTATTCTGGATCCGAACTGTACATTCGAGGAACTTTTATCCGATATCGCTGCCAAATTCAGGGAAAATGCCCGCTTTTGGGGCAGCGTCCAGATGGCGCTGATACTGGAGGGAAGAGAACTGACTGCAGGAGAAGAATTTCAGATCGTCAATACCATTACAGAGAATTCCAGTGTTGAGATCCTTTGTCTGATCGACAATGACGCGCAGAGGATCGAGCGGTGCGAGAAAGCGTTAAACCAGAAGCTTATGGAACTCTCTTACCGGACAGGACAGTTTTACCGGGGAGATTTGCATCGGGGGGAATCCATAGATTCGGAAGCAAGCATTGTGATCATTGGAGACGTGCTCCATGGCGCCCGGGTGACGGCCCGGGGAAATATCATCATACTGGGCACCTTAAAAGGAACGGTCCACGCCGGAATATCCGGCAACGAGGAGGCCGTGGTGGTTGCTTTGGAGATGGCGCCGCTGCAGATCAAAATCGGGGGCGTCTGCCGCCAGTATGGGGACAAGGGAAAGCGGTTAGGCCACGGCGCCATGACGGCCAGTGTCGAAAATGGTAATATTTGTACAAAAGCCATTAAAAAAAGTTTTTTAAATATGATAAATTTCAATTAACACTGGAAAAATCGGGAACTTTAATGTAAAATGGAATTGTGTAATTATTTTTCAGGAGGCGTTCTATGAGTAAAGTCATTGTGATCACTTCTGGAAAAGGCGGAGTCGGCAAGACGACAACCACTGCCAACATCGGAACCGGACTGGCTCTCTTAGGTTTCCGCACCGTGCTGATTGACACGGATATCGGCCTGCGGAACTTAGATGTGGTTATGGGCCTGGAGAACAGGATTGTATATAACCTGGTGGATGTGGTGGAAGGGAACTGCCGTATGAAGCAGGCTCTGATAAAAGACAAAAGATATCCGAATCTTTATCTGCTTCCGTCAGCCCAGACCCGGGACAAGACTGCGGTCAGCCCGGGGCAGATGTGCAAACTGACGGATTCCCTGAAAGAAGATTTTGATTATATACTGTTGGACTGCCCTGCCGGTATCGAGCAGGGTTTCCAGAATGCCATCGCCGGCGCGGACCGGGCCTTGGTGGTAACTACGCCCGAGGTATCGGCTATCCGGGATGCGGACAGGATCATCGGGCTTCTGGAAGCCGCTGATATGCAGGAAGTGGATCTTGTTGTGAACCGGATCCGTATGGATATGGTCCGTCGGGGTGATATGATGTCCATCGAGGATGTGGCGGATATCCTGGCCGTTAATATTATCGGCGCGGTTCCGGACGATGAGGAAATCGTGGTGTCCACCAACCAGGGACAGCCTCTGGTGGATACGGTTTCCCTTGCCGGACAAGCTTTTTTGAATATCTGCAAACGGCTTTCCGGAGAGGAGGTCCCTCTTTTGGATCTGGCTCCCTCCCGCGGCATCCTGCTTCGGCTCTCTGATTTTTTAAAGCGGGCATAGGAGGGTGGTATGATGGGGCGGATATCATTTTTTCACAAAAGCAATTCCGGTGAGATTGCCAGAAAACGTTTGAAACTGGTTCTGGTATCGGATCAGTCCGGGTGCAGCCCGGGCCTGATCGAGGGAATTCGGGAGGAACTGGTCGAAGTGCTGTCCCGTTATGTGGAATTTGATTCCGGCAGGGTGGACATCTGCCTGACCTGGATGGAATATGCAGGGACGAAGGTTTCGGTGCCTGCGCTTTCCGCCAAGATTCCCATTCGTCGTTTTACAAATATGAGGAATGAATAATGTTTTTTGATTATCAATTCAAAAACTACAATTATCGTTTGATCCTTTATATATTGATTTTGAATATACTTGGCGTCCTGGTCATCAACAGCGCGACCGGCCAGGACAGCGCCCAGGTGAGCAAGCAGGTCATGGGAATCATCGTAGGGCTTCTGGTTGCGGTGGTTCTCTCCCTGTTGGATTACCACAAGATTACATCCATGGCAACATTGATATATATTGCCTGCGTGGCAGGGCTGATCGCCGTACTTTTTTTCGGTGAGAACGTAAACAATGCGACACGATGGCTGAAGCTGCCCGGCATTGGCCAGATTCAGCCATCAGAATTTGTCAAGGTGGGGCTGATTGTGTTCTTTTCCTGGTTTTTTAATAAAAAGCAGGAAAAGCTCAATTATTTTACGACCCTGGTCATGGCAGGAATTCTTTTGATGGTGGTGTTCGGCCTGATCTATGAGGAGCCGGATCTTTCCACTGGGCTTGTCATTATTTTTGTATTTACCTGCATGTTGTTTGCGGCAGGGTTAAGCTACCGCTGGATTTTAGGCGGCCTGGCAGTAGCAGTCCCCCTGGGAGGCTTAATGATTTATCTGCTGCAATATGATATGGTTCCTTTCCTGAAAGGTTATCAGGCGCGCCGGATCCTGGCATTTATCTTCCGCGAGGAATACGCTGAGGCGAATCTTCAGCAGGATAATTCGATCATGGCTATCGGTTCCGGCATGCTTCACGGAAAGGGATTGAACTACACTGCTAATTCTGTAAAGAACGGGAATTTCCTGTCAGAAGAGCAGACAGATTTTATCTTTGCCGTAATAGGAGAAGAATTGGGATTTGTCGGATGTACGATGGTCATATGCCTGATTGCGT
Organism: uncultured Lachnospiraceae bacterium; assembly: GCA_949840805.1. Classification (GTDB taxonomy): domain Bacteria; phylum Bacillota; class Clostridia; order Lachnospirales; family Lachnospiraceae; genus Brotaphodocola. The sequence goes on from CATKXR010000059.1 coordinate 27,241, forward strand.
TGATTGTGTATGAATGCCTGATCATGGCAGGGCGCACCAGGGATATGGCGGGACGTCTGCTGTGTGTAGGCATGGCGGCATTGTTGGCGTTTCAAAGTTTTTCTAATATTGCCGTGGCGACCGGTGTGTTTCCTAATACCGGCCTGCCTCTTCCTTTTATTAGCTATGGGGTCAGTTCCCTGCTAAGTATGTATATAGGAATCGGTTTAACCCTTAATGTCGGACTTCAAAGAAAAATCAGTAACTATTAAAGGAGGGGTTTACTTATGAATATCGGTTTGATCGCACATGACGCCAAGAAAAAACTGATGCAGAATTTTTGTATTGCGTATCGGGGGATTTTGAACAAACATGAGCTTTTTGCAACAGGAACCACTGGGAGGCTGGTAGAGGAAGTTACGAATCTGAATATTCACAAATATCTGGCAGGACATTTAGGCGGGCAGCAGCAGATTGCAGCGCAGATCGAACATAATGAGATGGATCTGGTGATTTTTCTGCGGGATCCCCTTACGTCCAAGTCCCACGAGCCGGATGTAAACAATGTAGTGAAGCTATGCGACACCTATAATATCCCTCTTGCCACCAATCTTGCTACAGCGGAGCTTTTAGTGAAGGCTCTGGATCGGGGAGACATGGAGTGGCGCGAAATTTACCGATAGGAGATTGGTCGGATGGGGTATTGCAGGATCTTAACGGCCGGAGCGTTGGTTTCCAGCCTGATTCTTACGGGATGTGGACAAAAAGAAACGATAACCGGTATTTCATATCCATTGCAGGAACGGATGGAGGCTTTATGTTCTCCTGACATACAGAGGGCGGATACCTTTGCCCAGGAGCTTTGTGTAGTCACAGACGATGTTCCGCCGCCGGACGATTCGGTGGGAGCAGAGTCTGCTGCTGTATTTTCTTTGGATGACCATTCCGTTATTTTGGAAAAAAATGTGTTTGAACGTCTGTATCCCGCAAGCACGACGAAGGTGATGACTGCCCTGATTGCGATTCGTTATGGGGACCTGCAGGAGAAGGTGACAGTCGGACAGGAGGCGGTGATCACGGAGCCGGGCGCATCCCTCTGCCATATTAATCCGGGGGATACCCTGACTTTGGAACAGCTTTTGTACGGTTTGATGATGCCTTCCGGCAATGACGCCGGCGCCGCCATAGCCGTACATATGGCAGGCAGCATCGAGGAATTTTCCCGCATGATGAACCAGGAGGCAAGGGCCATCGGGGCCACGGACACCCATTTTGTAAATCCCCACGGGCTTCATGACGAGCAGCATTATACCACGGCTTATGATTTGTATCTGATGTTCCAGGAGGCCATGAAGGAGCCGGTGTTCCGGCAGATTGTCGGCACAGGTGTCTATACCGCGGAGTATACGGACGCTAACGGGGAGCCAAAGACCCAGACCTGGAACAACAGCAACCAGTTCCTTTCGGGGCAGCAGCCGATGCCGGACGGCCTTATCAGCCTTGGCGGAAAGACCGGCACTACCCGCGCGGCGGGAAGCTGCCTGATTATGGCAAGCCAGGATGAGGAAGGCCATGAATATGTGTCAGTGGTGATGAAGGCAGGGAACCGTCAGGCCCTTTACGAGAATATGACAAATATAATTCAGAAAATTGTCAATTAGTGATTGCTTAATTTAAGAAATTATACTATAATTATTTTATGATGATCAGACTTTTTATACAAATCTTATAAACCCAAGGAGGAGATTAATATGGTGCAGATTATCGCAGGCAATAAGGGAAAAGGGAAGACCAAACATTTGTTGGACATGGCTAACAGCACGATTAAAAAGGCTGAAGGTTCCATCGTCTATTTGGATAAGAGTTCCAAACACATGTATGAGCTAAATAACCGGATCCGGCTTATCAATGTCAATGAATTCCCCATTGGCAACAGCCAGGGCTTTGTCGGTTTTATCAGTGGGATCATTTCCCAGGATCATGACATTGAGTTCATGTTTTTGGACAGCTTCCTGAAACTTGCCTGCTTAGAGGGCGAAGATATCAGCGAAACCATTTCGGTTTTGGAGAAGCTCAGCGCCAAGTACAGTGTAAATTTTGTGCTCAGCATTTCCATGGATTCCCATGAGATGCCGGAGGCAATACAGAAGGACGTTATTATTTCTCTGTAGGGAATGGAGTACCAGGTCAGGCTTATAAAAGCCTGTAGGTTGGGAATGATGAAGGATTGACAGGAAAAGGGGACTTGGAGGGCAGGTCCTCTTTTTTTTGTTGTGCGGATGAAAAAAAGAAATGATTTCGGGTGATTTTTTGGCAACTGAGTGCAACACAAGTTATAATT
>CATKXR010000060.1 GCA_949840805.1 uncultured Lachnospiraceae bacterium
CCCGTACCCCGGAAAACGCGCTCCCGCTCCGTGAAGAACGTAGCGGACGCTAAATTCGCCGGGAAAACCATTCCGGCTCATTAAGCGCCGACGTTCTTCGAGGGTTTCCCGGGGTACGGGTAACAGAACAGGCTACGTTATCGGCTGTTTTATGAGGGCAACGCCTTCCATATAAATGTACCGGTAACGTAGCAGGAGAAGAGGGACAGAACGTTTGAAGACCCTCTTTTCACGTCGGCACTTAGGCTGTGTTTTTTACAGCCTTAGGAACTATCTCGAAATAACTTACCATTAGTCCGCAGGATTTTTCTTCGAGAGTACTGCTCAAAAATCAGGCGCATAGCGGGCTATGTAACTGATTTTTGAGCAGTACTCTCGGAGAAAAAGACAAGGAATATGGTAAGTTATTTCGAGATAGTTCCTTAGTACCGCTACGTGAAAAACGGAGTGAGAACGTGTCTGAAAACGTTCTGTCCCTCTTCTCCTGCGGACCCTTCGGAAAAATCTTCACCTTAACAATATTAGTCCCCCGGCAATCTGCTCCCTTACGCTCTCCATCGTCCCGTTGTTGTCGATCACCACATCCGCCAGCGCCAGATATTCTTCCCTGTGCTTCTGGTTCTTCATAATATCCCGGCATTTTTCCAACGTATATCCCCGGCTCTCCATCAGCCTCTTGATCCTGTTTTCCCGGGATGCGTCAATGTACCAGAGCGTATCGCAGATCTGCCTGCTGTTTTCATCAAACAAAGCTGCTTCTAGCGCCGCCAGCACAGGATGACGCCCTTCGGGAGCATTCTCACGTACAGCTGCCCGAAAAGCGTCCAGCCTCTCCCTAAGAGCCTGCCAGGTCAGGGGATGGATGATATCATTGACTTTGCCAAGAACTTCCGGATCTTTAAAAATCATCTCGGCAAAGGCTTTCCGGTCCAGCTTTTTGTCTTTTCCGAGAATTCCGGTCCCGAATTGCTCCACCAGAAGCCGGTATCCCTCCTGCCCCGGCTCCTCAAGCTCCGCCGCCACCTGATCTGCCGACAGCAGAAAGGCTCCGTATTCCTCCTCCAAAATCTTCAGGATCCGGCTTTTCCCGGCGCCCACGCCGCCGGTCACGCCGATCACCAAAACATCAGTTTCCCTGTAAAGGCCCATTCTCCCTCGCCTCCCTCTGCTTCAGCAGAGAAAGCAGCAGGCTCTTGGAAATGCTGACATTCTCCCCATAAGGATTGATCACGAACCCCTTTAAGTCGTTCAGGTTCCGTATCAGGATATTCCCGAAATCCTCCATGGTCATTATCAGCGCCTGGTTGTGCTTCTCATCCGCATTCCATTTGGCATACTCATTCATGTCCGTAAATGCAAGATAATACTTGTCTCCTTCTGCATTCTCAATATGCTCAAACCGGATTCTGGTGGAAGGTCCCTGTTTTTCCGTCAGGACGACCTGCCGCTCGATCGGGGATAACAGGCGGGCATTCATAAGCGCCGTCGCCATGTGTCCCCTGGTCTTTTCTGTATTATGCCGGAGCATGGCATTTAACGCTTCTGTCAGCTCCGGGTTTTTCACTTCCTCTGATGGTTGGTTGTTCCTGTCCTGATTGTCCATATTTCCTCCATTCTGCACGTTTATACCCGCATACATATCAAAAAAACTACCAAGCCCTCCCAGTATATCACAAATCCTGATTATCATCCACAAAATCTTGTAAATTATTCGTTTTAGACCAGGCAGCCTTTAATTTAAGATAAACCTTGCCGTTTTTTATATAACCTGGGATGCTGCCTGCATCTTAGAAAACCCCCGAAGAACGTAACGGACGCTGAATTCACCAGGAAAACCATCAAGGTGAATTCAGCGCCGATGTTCTCCGGGGGTATTCCGGGGTACGGGCAGCACCATTTCGTAAAAATATTATCCGTTGATTTTATTTTAATTGTATTTCAGCCTTTCATCTTTTTTCATCATTCCACCCAAACAGATGGGACATCTGCCTGTTTCCCTGAAATGTCAGAAATTTTATGGATTATACTGTCTTACCTCTACAACCGTGCCTCCCTGCACCACGATCACCACGCCGGTGGGAGACTCATAGGTATTGGGAGACTGCAGATATTCTGCCCTCCGCTGCTCATAGATCCTTCTCAATTCAGCGTCCTTGCCTCCAACGGGCTTGTTTTCATTCACATACCACCAGTTGCAATGGCTGGAAACCGGAAGGCTAAAAGCAAATCCTTTCCGGCTGTTCCCCCAGTGATCGTCCTCCGCGACCACCGTCAGTATCCCATCGTCCATTTGAAAATGCAGAATCATAAAATCATGAGCCTCGTATTCTCCGTCCTGTATTCCATTCTGGAAAGCCACCAGCAAAGCCACATTGTTTCTCTCAAACTCATTAAACACCCTTTCGCTGAAATCATTGGGGGCTATCGTCCCCTGATACCAGGATTTCGAATGAAAGTACTGATTTAAGTCCTCCGATTGGAACAAACGCCCATGCCTTGCATAGATTTCGTTTTTTGCTATCCGCAAGGTAGCTTCATCTAAACCATGGAGATCCTTGTATGTCATATACCTGACATTGCTTTCTGGCAAAATAAATTCCGGTTCTTGTTGTTCTGCCGGCCCAGAACCCCCCGTTTCTTCTGATTCCAAAAGTTCAGGCTGGGATGAGGCTTCGACAGTCTGTGATTCCCCGGCGCCGGCCGGCGCCGCAGACTCTTTTGTCTCCTCTTTTGCTGCCTGTCCCGAATTCACCTGGCCGGATATGCCGGACGTCTCTCCATCCTCTGCCTCATTCCCCCTGCTTCCCCTTTGATCCGAAACCATCACAGAATCTTCACGGCCCGGCCCCTTTTCGGAACCGCCCCGATCTTTGAAACTTCCTGCCAGCCATACAGCGCCAAAGCCAATCACTGCCGCTACCCCTGCAATGGCCAGTCCGGCGCCCACCTTAACGGCTACTCCTCCACCCTTTTTTTCTGTCCCGGAAGAATCTTTTCCATATCCGCCCCCGGCGCCGGTTCCTGTAGAACCGGTTCTCAAAGAACCGGTTCCCATAGGGCTGATTCTCGAAGGGCTAGTTCCCGTAGGGCCGGTTCCCATAGAGCCAGTTCCCGTAGGGCTGGTTCTCGTAGAGCCGGCTGCCGCAGAGCCGGTTTCCGGTTTTGGCCGGGCAGCGATCCTTTGCCCGCAGTTCGGGCAGAAGGAACTGCCGTCCTTCACTTTATTTCCACATCTTGTACAAAACATACCCCTGCTTCCTCTCCCTTTATTTTGTCGGGCAACAGGCCAGGCGCCGTACCCGCGCGAATATCCGGCTGCTTTATGTATGCAGCCTGTTCAGATATCCTCTGGCCTGTCATCCGTATCCGGAATTCCATATACAGAAATTCAGTTCTTTTCCCCGCTTTCCAGATCCTGGTACAGCTCTATGATGGAAGCCAGGTTTTTGTTGTCGTATGATTCATATAAGCTCTTAAGATCATAGGTAAAATCCGAAGGGTCAAAACCAAAGGACTCAATATAGCGGTTCAGCTCCTCCTCAGATGTCTGTTTGCCGTTGATTTCAAAGTTCCCGTTCATAAAGCTGTCATCCATGGCATAGGTCCTGTTCCATACCGCGATTCCCGCAGTCTCAAACGAATCGGTAAGTTTTATAATCTCATAATTGCCATACACATCCGTCCGCTTGAACTGAGAATCAAAATAGCTTCCCTGGTCTCCCCCTACACAGAGCAGACCGCTCCCGGAAAGGCATTGATAGCCCATAATGGCAATCTCTATGGTTTTTTCAATCCTGCGGCCGTTCTGATAGCTTAAAAGATACATGGTACTGTCTGCCGGAGTCCTGGAAGCTGCCTGGATATCATCCAGCAAAATACATTCCGGAACGTCGTCATCGTCTAAATAAACCAGTCTCCCGGAGATTGACACCCCGCTCATATTACCCTTTAACTCATTTAAAAACCGTTCATACTCTGCCAGGGCGTCCACGACCTCCCTGCCGACTACCTTTCCGGATGAAATATTATAACAGTAATTCATGAAAAGCCAGTTTTCCTTTTCCTGTTGGCTTGTAAACCATTTTCCTGTCTCCGGATTATAATTTCTTTCTGCCAGATAGACAGCCTTTTCTGTCTCGCTTTCAAAAGGAGTCAATGTATTGCAATTATAGTCTTCTTCGGCTGCCAGATAAGTTTCAACAGACCCATTATATTCTGAAAAATCAGCAAACCGTCCTGTCTCAATATCCCACTGGAACCACTTCAGATACCAAAACCTCTTCTCAAGGTCGTCCGTCACATACTCCCCTGACAGCAGGTTATAATTATGTTCCTGCATAAAATACTGACAATAGGACACAAAATCCTCATAATCGATCTGCTCATCGTTTTTGTCTACGCTCTGGTCCTGCCAGGGCAGGGCAACGTAATTTCCCTGAAATTCATCCGGATCAAAATCGGGATCAAATTTGTCCAGGTCAATCTCCTTATTGCTGATGGCATCATATCCCCATGTTCCTGCAAAGGCGATATACTGATCCCGTGTCATGGGGAGGCTTGTCACCTGTATATAGCAGATACGGTTCGTATAAGATTTGTCTCTTGGAAACATTTTCTCTAATTCTTCATCAAATTCAGGATAACACACCTGGACAAATTTATACATCCGGTAATCCATTCGGTTCACCTGTTTTTTCAGTTCGCTTTTGTCAATCCGGTCATTTTCCTCTTTCTTTGCCTCCGCGGTATAATTCCGCACCAGGCTGTTGCCATGGCCGAACAGCTCAAATTCATCCATGTTTTCCATTCTGTCAAAAAAAAGTTCGGTTTCCTTAACGGAGCATTCGACCAAATAGGTGTTTCCGGAATAATAATATCCTTTTGTCTTCAAGGGCCTGGTTTTCTTCACTTGGTTTTTTTCCAAATATTTCTTTATCTTCTTCTGCCCTTCTTTAAAATCATCATTGCTGTCAAAGGCAATCATATAGTACAAAGAAGGAGCCTTCCACGCCATCCCGGAAGGCACTCCGCCTATATCGTCGTCATATTCCCCATAGCAATAGATACAGTCATACCCCATAAAGGAATCGGTGGAAGAAGTAACAATGTATCTCTCATTCCTCTCGTAAAGCGCATCCTCCTCATCTAACAGATCGGCAAACTCATCCGGGGACATATTGGCGAGTTTATCTGCAGGCGTCAGAAATATTTTCTCCGACAAGGTTTTCCCGATTCTTGTGCCGCCCCCAAACAGCCTGATACTGCCAAATACAGCCAGCAATACCGCAAATACTCCCAAAACACCATAAATTATATTTTTATGGACTGCCCTGGCAGGATTTCCGGTTCTTTTCCTTCCTTTGAATCCTGCGTCTGCCTCGTCTACCTTATGCCCGCATACGGGACAGAACCTGCTTCCTTTCTCAATCTCGTTCCCGCAATTTTCACAGAACATGATATTCCTCCTGGTTTATGTAAACTATCTATTGCCCAAAACAAACGGGCTGCCGGCTCTGCCGTCATGCGCCCCGCTCCGGCCTGTGAGAAAACTTGTGCTGCCGCTGGCACACGGCACGACTCCCCGGCAGCCGGCTGTCTCCACAGGCATGAATCGGACAGTCCCTGCCCTGCATTAAAAAAATTCAGGCGCCTGGCAGAAGGCACGCTGCCTATCCATAAAAATCTGCCAGGCGCATTTAGAAAACGCTCTTAACCTTAATTTGACAAATAGGCATCACAGGCAGCGTCAATGCTGCGGTATGTATCTTCATATTCAATGGAGATCTCTACCAGGTCGCCAAAGCTGTCGTTATATTCATCGTAAATGGCTTTGGAAGTGTCCGAGCGGGATTGGGTGTTATACCGAATGCTATTAGCAAAGTAGCCTGTTGACGATCCAATTATTTGCAATGAACCATTATCATTAATTTCGTAAAAGTATCGATCTTCACGAATTTTAACTTCAGAGCCATTTATTATTTCCGAATATTTACAAAATACATTTTTTCCTGGAACATAAAATGGATAATAAGTAGCTATGTAGTTTGATTCCACTGACTTTCCTTCCCGATAAGTTAAAACATACGACAGAGTACCGTTTGTCGCAATACATTCCGGATACGCATCACCATCAATATCACAAAACACATAACTGTCTATGTTGGTCTGGTTCTTTGCCCAAACCTTAAACTCCTCCGCCGCCTCCCGGGCAGCGGCAATATTTTTCGGGTTTGCCGCCGTCTGCTGTGTCGTCCCTGCGTTTGTTCCCTGGTTCCACACCCCGTCCGCGCCCACATAATAGCCGTCCGGAGTCGTGGCATTGGTCAGCATATATCCATCCGGCCCCATGTAATACCACAAGCCGCTGGACGGCGACCGATACCATTCATTTACCAGATAAGAGCCGTCATCCCTCTCAACCCACCAGCCCCTTGCATCGTCTTTCCACTGCTCTGCATGAGCTGTGATAACCGCTGCCATCGTCATGGCTGCCGCCGCCCCAAGGGCCATCATTGTCTTCCATTGCTTTTTCATTTTTTCCTCTTTCCGCAGGCACTTCCTGCTGTTTGATAGTTTTCGGTTCTTAGAACCGCAATTAAAGTACCAGGAACGAAGAAATAAAAAAGGTTGCGATTACTTGCATGGCAAACAAACCGCAGTCTTTTTCAACTTCGATTTCCCACTTAGGATACCCGGCGGCAGGTCTGTCCTGCCGCTGCAGTATCCAGGTGGGAAATCAAGAACGAGGTGAAAAGTATGCGTCCACACTTTACACCTCGCATCTATCTGAAGGTTTAACCTTTGCCGGACGATCGCACACAAAAAGATTGCACTTTTTACCAAAGTACACTATAATTAGGATTGTGTGTATCGCAGCTTAGTCTGTATTGTGTGGTAGCGTAATTACCATCCTTGCTGCAGGGAGCGGCAACTCCCTGCAGTGGTACACCGTTCGCGTTCTTGAAATCCCAATTCTTATTTTATCATACTTGAAATCCCTTTACAAGTATCAAAATCCCTTGCCGGAATAAAATCAGACAAAACCAGACAAATTTTTATCTTCATTTTTCTTTTCTATATCGGTTTAAAATCGCAAGTATCTGTCCTCCATACTTTTTGACCTTTACCTCTCCAAAACCGGATACACATTTAAGTTCCTGCTCGTTTCTCGGAAACTTATCAATCAGATCCATCATCTGCCGGTCATTAAAAACAAAATACGGCTTTATTCCTTCTGCCTGGCTGGTATTCCACCGATATACCCTCAGATCTTTAATCAGGCTTTCTCTTCTTTCAGGGGCAGGCAGGATGGCTCTGTTGTTTTCGCTGAATTTTCTTGTCCTCATCCCCTCATTGTTTTGCGGGATTTTATATATTTCATATTTTTTCAGATAGTCTGTCTTATTTTCCTGGTTTAAATACAGATAAAACTGAGCCCAATTTTGAAAATCTTTATCAGAAAGCTCCGGTGATGTGGAATTTTCACAGGTATTCCTAATAAAATCCACAAGCTGATCGGCTCGTATCACCTGATTCTTTATCTCTTCGTCTGCATACCGGGCGTTAAGAATCGTCCTCGGATTTGCCAGAACTACAATTGCCCGATGATCACTTTCAAAATACCGTTCCCAGAAAAAACGTTTCAAAATCCCTCCTGACTTCTCCAAACGCAGCTTTTTCAGCAAGGCCATGTGACGCTGGTTTTGGGTAATGGGGGAATAAATGCCTTCCCGTTTTTTCTGCCCTCCAAATTCCATTGTCCGCACAAAGGTTCCCTGGCTGTCAATCTCAATATCCCCGTAAAGATTCTTACATTCAATAATAAAACAGATTTTTCTGGTTACTACAAGATAGTCAATCTGCGAGGTCAGATCTCCGTCTTTTAAATATAAGTCATGGATAATATACATAGGAAAATGGCTGTTCCTCAATTCAAAGGCAATTTCCTTCTCGCCGTTAATGCCATATTCCAAGTGTTTGATTTCCTGACGCAATTTCGCCTTCCCCTCTTCATTCAAAAAGGGCTCTAATAATTTCAGCTTTTCTAATTGTTCTTCTGAGCTGCCGCTTTCCTTTAAAAACACCGGCTCCCTCATCTTTTTAAAAAGTCCCATGTATGGCAGAATCCTTTCCGTATGTCTGTTTTTGGTATTATCTTAACACAAATTCCGCCAATAGTCACTATTCAGGGTGCAACTGTGAACCGTACCTTCCATTTTCCACATGTGATTTTGACAGCGGAACATGTATTGATTTTAAAGGTCTTTTATTGTAAAATTAGAGACACCGATTTATGAAAATACTACAACTGACCGGACAAGGAGATTATTTATGGATCTTCAACGCCTTTACAGCCTCACAAGAAAAGCAGTCGACACATATCAGATGATCGATGACAATGACAGGATCGCTGTCGGAATTTCAGGAGGAAAGGACAGCCTGACGCTGCTCTATGCGCTTCATGGTTTAATGCAGTTTTATCCGAAGAAATTCTCGCTGGAAGCAATCACGGTTGACTTAGGGTTTGACGGATTTGACCTGTCCCGGGTTTCCATGCTTTGCGAGCAGCTCTCCGTTCCCTATACTGTCCTCTCAACGGATATCGGCAAAATTCTGTTCCAGGAGCGAAAAGAATCCAATCCGTGTTCCCTGTGCGCCAAACTTCGGAAAGGCGCTTTGAATAAGGCCGCCAAACAATCAGGCTGCAACAAGATAGCTTACGCTCACCACAGGGAGGACCTGATTGAAACAATGCTGATGTCCTTATTATATGAGGGCCGGTTTTATGCATTCTCCCCTTATACATATCTCGACCGCATGGATCTGACGGTGATCCGCCCGTTGATGCTGGTCCCGGAAGCGGATGTGAAGGGCTTTCAAAACAAATACGGACTTCCGGTCTGTAAGAATCCATGCCCTGCAGACGGCTCCACGAAACGGGAATATGTAAAACTGCTGACAAAAACTTTGGAGAAGGAAAACCCCGGAGTAAAGACACGCCTGTTCCATGCTGTTTTGACGGGAAATATACCCGGATGGCCATCCTAAGGAACTGTTCAAAAATCTCCCCTGCCTCAATCTGCATCGGCCGACTATTTTTCAAGGAGGAAAAACCATGGGCCAGCTACCCTACCATGAACAAAAGGATATTGAAAATATTAAAAAATTAAGAGTTCTCATAAAAGAACTGCCGCCGTTTTGTGTTGATTTTTTCCGTGGGATAGAACCACGGACCTCTTCCAGGACAAGAATTGCCTATGCCTATGACTTAAGTGTCTTTTTCGGTTTCCTCGCAAAGGAAAATCCGTTTTTCCAAAAGCTGGACCGCATGGAAATAAGGCTGGAATATCTGGATAACCTTACGGCCGGCGACCTGGAAGAATACATGGAGTATTTAAAATACCGGTTTAATGACAACAACCAGGAGATCATTAATAAAGAACGGGGAATCATGCGGAAAATCTCCTCTTTAAAAAGCTTCTATAACTATTTTTACCGAAATGAAAAACTGCAGAATAATCCGGCTTCCCTGGTGCAGCTTCCCAAACTTCACGAAAAAGAAATCATCCGTCTTGATATCGATGAGGTGGCTCTTCTTTTAGATGAGGTAGAACAAGGCGACAATCTCACGGACAAGCAAAAAACATTTCATAATAAAACGAAAATCCGCGACCTGGCGCTTTTAACCCTGCTTTTAGGTACAGGCATCCGGGTATCCGAATGTGTGGGTCTGGATATAGACGATGTAGACCTTAAAAACGGCGGCATCCATATTCATCGAAAGGGCGGGAAAGAGGTGACGGTATATTTTGGTTTTGAGGTGGAATCCGCCCTACAGGACTATCTGGATGAACGTTTTGGCATGGACGCCATGCCTGGCAGCGAAAAAGCGCTCTTTTTGTCTTTGCAGAAAAAGCGTATCAATGTCCGCAGTGTGGAAAACCTGGTCAAAAAATATGCAAAGATCGTCACACCGCTGAAAAAGATCACCCCTCATAAGCTGCGAAGCACCTACGGAACGAATCTGTATCGGGAAACAGGAGATATCTATCTGGTTGCAGATGTGCTTGGCCACTCGGATGTAAACACCACAAAGAAGCATTATGCGGCGCTGGAAGACGAACGCCGCCGCAGCGCCCGGAATGCAGTCCGGCTGCGTGAACAGCCGTCCAATGATATTCATTCCGAAAAATAAACAACCGTAAGATATTCTCCCGAATGGACCTGCCCGTCCCGGAGCCCGTTCATCCGTTTCAATTCTTCTACATATTCGGCAACGGTGTACTCACTGCCCTCTGCGTAGCGGCTGGCAATCTTCCACAGATTGTCCCCCGGCTCTATCTGGATACTGGTATAGTACCGGTTCAGGCTGCGGGCGCGGCTTTCCTTGGCGTATGAATCAAAAAGAGTGCGGCCGAAAAATCCTGTAAAAAAAGCGGCTGTCACCAGCAGGGCAATCACAAATCTTTGAATTTTCCTCCGGCGTATACGCCGTTTTATGGCAATAGCCATGAAACGGCTTTCAGGTCTTGCCTTGCCTTTTAACGGCTGTTCCCGGCTTTCTCCGTCACTCTGATGATCCGGGAGGCAGTGCCGGTTCCTTTTTTGGGTGTCTGCTTTTCTGTCAGCAGGCAGACTCTTCCGCGGCCCATAATGGCTGTCTGTCCCCTCATCGATGCAGGCCGCGCCTCCGTCTAATATCTGTAAATCGTAATTCCTTCCAGGCCGTCCGTATGTCCCCAGGCTCTTTTCCATAACAATACCCCCTTTGCTTAACCGCCGTGCTTTTGTTGTTTTCCCTGTCAATCCGGATGACGGGCCATCCGTCACGGATAAAACCGCGTCCAGATGAACGTGTGTTCGTTTTCGTATTCACATTATAATATCCGAACATGCGTTTGTCAATAATTTTTTTCATGTTTTTCGAACAAAAGTTTGCTTTTTTCCCGAACATATGTTACTATTATATCAGGGGAACCGAAAGATATTTTGAACTTCTCAATTCACAGAGAACCAGGAGGAAAAACATGAACCAGGGAAAGATCACATCCAAACAGCAGGAAATTTTAGAATATATTAAAGATACCATATTAAGCAAGGGCTATCCCCCCACCGTGCGCGAGATCTGTGAAGCCGTCCGTTTAAAATCCACCTCTTCCGTTCATTCCCATCTGGAAACACTGGAACGCAACGGCTATATCCGCCGGGACCCCACCAAGCCCAGGGCCATGGAGATCCTGGACGACAGTTTTAGCCTTATCCGCCGGGAGATGGTGCAGGTACCCATGGTAGGCACGGTCGCTGCCGGACAGCCGATCCTTGCCGAGGAAAATATTGAAGAGTATTTTCCCATACCCGCAGAGATGCTTCCCAATTCCCAGACCTTTATGCTCCGCATCAAGGGCAACAGCATGATCAATGCGGGCATTTTTGAAGGAGACCGGGTGATCGTTGAACAGACTTCCACCGCCCAGAACGGGGATATCGTAGTGGCCCTCATCGATGATTCCGCCACGGTAAAGCGCTTCTACAAAGAAAACGGACATTACCGCCTGCAGCCGGAGAATGATTCCATGGAGCCTATTATTGTATCTGAGATGAATGTGCTGGGAAAGGTTATCGGCTTATTCCGCCTGATGTGACAAGGGCGCTGGCAGGGGATCGTCCTTTGGGCCACCCGCTCAGGAACCGTCCCCTCATCCCTCCGATGCCCGAAAGCAGTAAAGAACCGGGAGCCTTTCCGGCGCCCGGTTCTTTACGAGACGTATTTTCATATGCTTTCTTACATAGGCCTTCTTCTATTTCTGTCCGGCTTTTTTCTCCAGCCACACGCCTTTTACCCGGGTCAGCTCCAGAATCATATCGACCGCCCCGTCTATTCCTACACAACTGCTGTTGATGCAAAGGTCATAGCTGCGGGAATCCCCCCATTTTTTGCTGGAGTAATAATTATAATAGCTGGCCCGCTTCTTGTCTGTTTTGACCATAATATCCTTGGCTTTTGCCTGCTCAACCTTATAAAGCTCCATAAGATACCGGATGCGGTCTTCATCATTTCCCGTAATGAAGATACTTGCTACGTTCGGATATTCGGCCAACGCATAATCAGCACACCGGCCTACGATCACACAGGACTCTTCGTCCGCCAGTTTTTTAATGGTATCAAACTGGGCCAGGAAAATCTTGTGGTTCAGCGGCATATCCATATATGCGGAATTGGAATAACCCATAGAGTAAGTATCCATAACGAGAGAATAGAGAAAGCTGCTGGTAGGTTTCTCGTCATGAGTTTCAAACAATTCTTCGCACAAACCGCTGTTTTTCGCAGCAAGGGTCAGAAGTTCTTTGTCATAGCATTTGACTCCCAGACGCTCGGCGACCATCTCTCCGACTTTTTTGCCGCCGCTTCCGCATTGCCTTCCGATTGTGATAACTAAATTCCCCTTCATAGATAAACCTTCTCCTTTCCGTTACACCTGATGTAAATATATTCTTATAAGTTATTTATATTATACACCAAAATATCTGAAAAGTACATAAAGAACTCTAAAAAATCTATCTATTTTAGAGATGCTATGAGAGGCGGCTACAGCCTGTGTTCCAGCAAATCAACAAAATAGTCCGGCAACGGCGCCTTTACCTCCAGATATTCCCCTGACCTTGGATGCCGGATTCCAAGTACCCCTGCATGTAAGGTCTGCCCCTGAAGATTTGGCAGAGGGCATTTTGCCGGCCCGTAAACCGTATCCCCTAACAGCGGATGTCCGGCCGATGCCATATGGACCCGGATCTGGTGGGTCCTTCCCGTCTCTAAGCGGCATTCAAGAAATGTAAAACGCTCAAACCGGCGCAGGACATGATAATGTGTGACTGCCGGCTTGCCGTTTTTTTCATTGATACTCATCTTTTTCCGGTCAACGGGATGGCGTCCGACAGGGGCGTCAACTGTACCGTCATCCTGTGGGATTCTCCCATGCACGACCGCATAGTAAATCCTGGTTATAGAATGTTCCTTTAACTGCCGGGCGATGTGATTGTGAGAAAAATCGTTTTTACAGACAACAAGGACTCCTGTAGTGTCCATATCGATCCGATGGACGATTCCCGGGCGAAGGATGCCGTTGATCCCGGATAAATCTTTACAGTGGGCCAGAAGGCCGTTTACCAGTGTCCCCGACATATGCCCTGCCGCCGGATGGACCACCATCCCCTTCGGTTTGTTGACCATGATCAGATCGGCATCCTCATATAGAATGTCCAACTCCATTTCCTCCGGTAAAATCTCCGGCTCTGTTGCCTCCGGGACATTAAGAAGGATCCTTTCCCCCTCCGACACCTTATAATTGCTTTTTACCGTCTTTCCGTCTACCGCCACGCATTCTTCTTTCAAAAGCTTTTGCAGGTAAGACCGGGAAAGCTCTGTATAAAGGGCGCTTAAATAGCGGTCAATGCGGATGCCGTCTTCCTCTCCCACTATGATCTCCCGATTCAAGATGCCCCCTCCCTTCCTCACTCTTTTGTATCGGACTTCTTCTCAGGCAGATCTTTTGCTTTCTTCCCGGCAGCTTCGGGAGACAGACGGAAGATCTCCAGATCTTCCTCCGTATAATAAAACAACATCAAAAAAAGCAGCGCTGCCGTAGCTGTAGTGACATAAATATCTGCCACGTTAAAAATCGGAAAATTGATCAGACTGAAATACAAAAAGTCCACCACATATCCCTGGCTTACCCGGTCCACCATATTTCCCATAGCGCCTGAGGTAATAAAAATAATGCAGAATGCCATCCAGCAATAATGGCGGTCTCTCCAGGACGGGAGCCTCCACATTCCGTAAGAAGCAGCCGCAAGAACCACGATTCCTATTACAAAGAAGAAAAACTGCTGTCCCTGAAGCATCCCGAAAGCAGCTCCCCGGTTTTCGGAATA
Organism: uncultured Lachnospiraceae bacterium; assembly: GCA_949840805.1. Classification (GTDB taxonomy): domain Bacteria; phylum Bacillota; class Clostridia; order Lachnospirales; family Lachnospiraceae; genus Brotaphodocola. Next base: position 13,930 of record CATKXR010000060.1, read on the forward strand.
AAGCAGCTCAAAAACGTGCGGAAAAATCACCAGGGAACCCTGCCCTTTCAGATGAACCACCGCAAGCTTTTTGGTATATTGGTCCAGCCATACCAGGATACAGGAAAAAAAAGCCCACAGAATAATATTTACGGTTCCGCTTTTATTTCCCTGCCTTTTGCTCCTATTCATCCTCTCCTCCTGCCATCCACCGTAAGGCGTCTAAAATTTCCTGATCGCTTACCGAAGAATCAATAAACGCTTCGCCGATCCGATGAAGTAGAACAAATTTAATCATACCGGAATCCATTTTTTTATCCTTTTTGCTGGCGGCAAGGATATCTTCCGGTTTCAAAAGAAAATTCTTAAGGCTTACCGGAAGGCCGAAACGGAGAAAATCCCTGCGGACAGCATATGCTTCTTCCATGGAAATCTCCCCCCGCTTAGCGGACAAACAGGCGGCGCCCACGCACCCTAACGCGACGCACTGGCCGTGAAGCAACTGAAAATTCATCAGTTTTTCAATCGCGTGGCCAAGGGTATGGCCAAAATTCAATAAAGCCCGCTCCCCTTTTTCCGTCGGGTCCAGCTCTACCACAGCCCGCTTGATTTTATCGCTTTCTAAGATCATTGCACAGCATGTTTCTTTGTCCCTTTTTAAGATTTCGTCCGCATGTTCCCGGACCCAGCCATAATATTCACGGCTTTTGATCAGCCCGTGCTTGAGGATCTCCCCCATGCCGGAAAGATACTGTTCTTCTGTCAGGGTTAAAAGCGTATCCGTATTCGTATAGACCAGGGAAGGCATGTGAAAAGCCCCCACCATATTTTTATAGGCGTCAAAATCCACGCCGGTTTTCCCGCCGATGCTGCTGTCCACCTGGGAAAGCAATGTGGTAGGCACCTGGATAAAACGGATGCCTCGAAGATAAGTAGCGGCTCCATAGCCGCACAGATCCCCCACAACGCCGCCTCCTAAGGCCACCAGCACGTCATTCCGGTCATATTGGTTCAGAATCAGAAAACGGTATAGCTCCCTGACCGTATCCAGGTTCTTCTGTTCCTCCCCGGCCGGAAACACAAAGGAATCCGCTTTTTTACAATGAGGCTGCAGCTCTGCCTCCACCTGCTGCAGATAGAGAGGAGCCACGTTGCTGTCTGTAACGATACACATCTTCCTGCCCTTTACGGGCAGCCGGGAAACCTCCTCTCCCAGCCGGGAAAAGGAATGCTCCAACACAATATCATAAATATCCCTGCCTTTATCCTGAACGGTAATTCGGTCTGACATCATTTCCTCCCTATCATTTGGCAAATAAGTATGCCCGCAAGCATAACAAACAAGCAAACAATCATCTGCCGTCTATCAGAAAATTGTCTGCCCATTTCCTGTAATAATAAATACAGCATTATTATCTGTGGCCCGAATCGGCCTGAATTCCCCTTGTACCTTATATAAGATTAATAATTAATATAAGATTATATCCGGATATTCATCCCTGAAACATCCAGGTTCCCGTTCCCCAGCAAATCCTGAAAATCCCCGGATAATTCTACCGACTCCGGAGTCGCTATAAAGATGTAACTGGAAATCTTCTGAAGATTTCCATTCATAGAGTAGGTAGCCCCGGAGGTAAAATCAATAATCCGCTGCGCAATCTCCATATGGATGCCTTCCATATTCAGCACGACTGCCTTACCTGCGATTAACAGATCACTGATTTCTCTTGCATCTTCGATCGAGGTAGGCTTAATCATGGAAACCTCGGCCCTTCTCATGGGTACTACTTTTGGCGAAGGCCTTGAGAAAAAGCGCGGCCTTGGCTCTTCCTCCTCCTCATCCATATCGTCACGGGAATTATTAAACGTATTTCTTCTGCCTGGCCTATCCAGCTCATAGTCGTCTTCCGGTCCAAAGTAGTCCTCATCGTCATCGTCGTTTAACCGTGTCATTTCCATCAGTCTGCTAATCAGGCTCATATTATCTACTCTCCATTTCTTATCTGACCCCAAAAATGCCGATGCCAACTCTAATCATGGTGGCGCCCTCTTCCACGGCTACCTCATAGTCGCCGGTCATACCCATGGACAAGACGCTCATACTAACATTATCAATGTTTTTCCGTTTGATGTCAACATATAATTGAAATAATTTTTTAAAAACGGGACGATTTTGTTCAGAATTCTCGACAAAAGGTGCAATTGTCATCAATCCGCATACCCGGATATGAGAAAAATTGTGAATCTTCATCAGGATTTCCAACACCTCTTCCGGGGCAAAGCCAAACTTGCTCTCTTCTCCCGCCACATTTACCTCAAGAAGAATATCAACGATCCGTCCGATCCGCTCTCCCTCCTGCTGGATTTCCTGGGCCAGGCGCAGAGAATCTACGGAATGGATCATAGAGACCAAGGGAAGCACCTGCCTGACTTTATTTCTCTGAAGATGCCCGATCATATGGAACCGGGCGTCCGATGGAATCTGCGGCTGCTTCTGTACGATCTCCTGGACTTTATTTTCCCCGAAATTCCTTTCGCCACACTGATAAGCTTCCTGAAGGTCTTCTATGGGCTTTGTCTTGCTTACGGCAATCAAAGTCACTTCTTTCGGGTCTCTCCCGCTGCGGGCGCAGGCGGCCTCTATATTCTTATGTACCTGCCCTAAATTTTCAAAAATATCTTTCCTCATCATAATCGCCCCATTTACTTTTTATTGATAAATCAACTGTCCCTCGTATACGGTACTGGCATTTAACACAATATGGTCATACACGGACAGCCCGTAACTCATACCTTTCTGAACCGTATAATACTCATCGTTGGACTTGAGTATTTCGATCAATTTAAAGACCGCGTATCCTTTATTAATATTATAAACTCCCTGCAGGGAATCGCGGGCGCCCACCTGGTATCTTTCGTCCGAATCGGGCTTGACCACAAAATCACCTGCCTGAATCGGGCTTTTCTCCCCCATATCAATATAATAATATTCATCTGTAGAGTTATAGATCGTCACAGGGACAAACTCTGCAGAAGTTCCCTTTTCCGAATAAGTCTCCTTCATAAAACCGGTATCGCTGCTGTCCCCTCCCTGTACCATGTACTCTAAAGGAATCAGGTAAAAATCTTTGGTGGTAACGGCTGTTACCGGAATCTTAAGGCCGTCCGCCCGTTCCGCTTCCACCTCAAAATTCACATACCGGTCAGAGATAAACTGAACCATGTACTGGTTAAAATCCAGCTTCCCGTAAGAGTTCCCGTCCGCGCCGGTGATAATGGAAAACGCCCCGTCCGTCTCTAAATTTCTGGAATTAAAAGTCACATGAAGCCGGGTCCTGCCGCCGTATTCCTCTAACTGATCCTCTGTTAAAGGAAAAATAATGCTCCAGTCGTCCGATGTAATTAATTTGTAAACCGGGTCGCCGATGGCAATCCGCTGTCCTGCTTTCGTGATCTGTCTGGAATAAGAAGAACGGTCAAAATCAGCAGAAGTAATCTGAGACGGATCCAGGCCCTCATACTGGTCTATCCCGTAGGACACCACACCGGAGGAAGGCGCCTGCACCTGCCAGAACACCACGCCAGTCTGCCCTATCATGCTGTCCAGGCTCTCCAGCGTGTTGAAATTTACATACTCCGATACGGACGCATCCAAAGAAGAACGCAGGGAATACGTCATATCAAAATCCATATCGGAGTAATTTACGGCAAACGAAGAAAGCAGACGCTTGACTTCTGCCAGGTTATCATCTGTTAAGATAGCATTTGATTCGTTTTTTTCCTCTAAAAGAGTTGCCAGGCTTCCGGTCTCGTCAATCGAGTAGATCCGCGCCCCTACAGCGGCCCGTTTTCCCTCCCTCACATAATAGTGGATATATCCGGCGCGGTCCGCATACTGGACGGTCTCCTCCCTTACGATGATGCCGGCATATCCATAATCTGTGACGATGTCTCCTTCTATGACTTCGTAAAACTGAACTTTTTCCTTTTTCACGTAAGTATAAACGCTAAATGTCATATAGACAAATATGATGGCGAATATAATCATACCTACGTTAATGTTCAGAGGGTGACGATAGCGTGCCAAATCTTTTATATCCCTTTTCTTCCTGCGCAAAATATCGCTCCCTTCGGCAAATTCCTTATACCGCTTCCCCTATTATAAGAGGAAATGAGGAAAAGTTCAAGAGATTGTAATATTTTTAATGTTTTGTAACATTTAAAAGGAAAATGTTTGTTTTTTTTCAGGGAATTGTCAAAGATATGCAGATAAAATTCAGGGAGAGAAAGCCTTTTTGCCCCTCTCCCTGACAGAAACCTTAAAATTTTAATTCCCGTATATTTTTCAGAGTTTCCCCATATGGCTTTCCCTTACCGAACAGCAAGGTTGTCCCCAGCACGAACCCTTTCACACCTTTGGGCGCGTATTCGATAATCTTGTCTGCGCTGCAGGCCCCGTCCCAATAAATTTCAAAGTCCATATCCTCTTTTAATGCCAAAAGCTTTGTGATTTTCTTTCCAACATATGGCAGGTACATCTGCCCGGCGTTTCCCGGATTGACCGACATGACAAGCACCTTTTTTACAATGCGCAGCATCTCCATGACCGTCTCCACGGAAGTCCCCGGGTTGATGGCAATCCCCGGGATCATCTCCGCATTGATAATTTTCTGGAGCGTGGTAGACGGATGGTACTCTGCTTCCGGATGGATGTAGACGGTATCCCCCTTCCGCAAATTTTTCAGAAACAAGCCGATACAATTATTAGGGTGTTCAATCATCAGATGGACGTCCAGATTCTTTTCGGTTGCTCCTGCTATGTACCTCATATCATTTAAAGACATGGCGAAATTAGGGACATACCGGCCATCCATAATATCGATATGAAACGAATCAATTCCCCCTTCACTCAGCTCCTTTACCTCCCTCTCCAGATTGCCATAGTCGGCGCACATCATGGAGGCTGTCAATTCAAATTCCATTTTCTTCGGACTCCTTCTCTGCGTTATAAACCCGGCATTTCTATGCTTCTTTATCTCGCTTATATTGCCGCCCGATTGGTCAGGAAGCGTTCTCTTCCGAGGCCATCTCACTCCTGACGCCAATCTGGTAGTATTCGATTCCTGTCTTTTTCAGCCGCTTTCTGTCATATTGGTTTCTTCCGTCAAAAATGACAGGCTGTTTTAAAAGCTTTGCGATTTCGCCAAAATCCGGCTGCCGGAATTCCTTCCACTCTGTAATCAGAATCAATGCATCCGCGCCTTTTAATGCTTCATATTTGCTGTCTGCATAAGAAATCTTTTTATTATCTTTCAGGTAACAGGTCTTTGCTTCTTCGACAGCTTTCGGGTCATAAGCTGTCACCTCCGCTCCCAGCCTGGTCAGCTCATTGATGATGGTAATCGCCGCCGATTCCCGCATATCATCCGTATCCGGTTTAAAGGCAAGGCCCCATACGGCAAAACGTTTTCCCTGCAGATCTTCTCCGAATTTCTTTATGATTTTCTCCGGTATCACCCGCTTCTGTCGGTAATTCACCGCTTCCACCGCCTCCAGCATCTCCGGCTCATAGTCGTATTCATGGCTTGTTTTAATCAAAGCCTTCACGTCTTTCGGGAAACAGCTTCCGCCATACCCGCATCCCGGATAAATAAAACTGTAACCGATGCGCGTATCGCTTCCAATTCCCAGACGAACCTTATTTACATCAGCCCCGACCCGCTCGCAGATATTGCTGATTTCATTCATAAAGCTGATTTTTGTAGCCAGCATCGCATTGGCTGTATATTTCGTCATCTCCGCGCTGGCAATATCCATCAGTATAAAATTGTCCGTGTTTCTGAGATACGCGCTGTACAATTCCCTCATCATATCTGCCGCCTGGCTGTTGTCAACGCCGATTACAACCCGGTCTGGCTTCATGCAGTCCGCCACTGCCGTCCCTTCCTTCAGGAATTCCGGGTTGGAAATCACGTCAAAGGTCAGACCGGAAGATCTTTTGTCCAGTTCAGCCTGTATCGTCCGCCGCACTATATTGGCTGTCCCCACCGGGACGGTAGATTTGTCCACCACATACATATGATGGACCATCCCCTTTCCAATCTCTGCCGCAACTGCCGAGACATACTGCAGATCTGCGCTTCCGTCCTCACCCATGGGAGTTCCGACTGCAATAAAACAAATTTCCGTTTCCTTAAGCGCTTCATTGATATCTGTTGTAAAATGAAGATGGCCCATTGCATGGTTGCGCTGTACCATCGGCTCCAGCCCGGGTTCATAGATCGGAATGATTCCTTTTTTTAAACGGTTTATTTTGTTCTCGTCCACATCCACGCACCAGACATTATTTCCCATTTCCGCAAAACAGGTTCCTGTCACCAAACCTACATATCCTGTGCCTACTACCGAAATTTTCATATCGTATACCTCGTTCCTTTTGGTTTTATTATGTAAATACGAGCCTTCCCGTATGGAAAATATTCAATTCTTTGTGGTAAAGAAAATACAGTGTCAAAAGGCTCTCGCTCATATAAGCATTATATCTGCCCGTTTTTTCTGCTTTTCCCGATAAAACCAATTCCTCTGTCCTGAAAAGCAGTGGGAAAAGCCAGCCGCAATAATCCGCAAATATTTTCTTTTTTGCAATCAATATATTATAGTTGTAAAAGTATTCCTGAGAAAAAATATCTTCAAAAGCTTTTGCATAATCCGGGTACAATTCTTCCAAAGCCGTCCGCATTGCCTGCCACTCTGCTTCATTAACATATCTGCTGTGATGTTCCCGGATATCCGGAAGATGGACCATTGGAAAAGGGAGGACGACATCCACCTGATTCTCCCCCAGCCTTTTCCTGTCTTCTTCTGTGATGTCAAGCATTCTCCGATAATGATAAACTCCCACATAATCCGTTTCTTTTGGAAGCCTGTTTTTCCATATCCAGTAAAACGCCGTCATCTCGCAATAATCCGGGTTTTTCACCGATATGTGGTCTCCGGTATTGTCACAAAAATCCGCATTTTTCTCCAATTCTTTATCGGAATTGCCGGCACATCCAAGTAACATCGAATGCACGTATTTGGGAAACCGGGGAGGATTCTCCAGCTTTTTGTCCTTATAAAACTGGGCGGAATATACGGACAGGCCTGCCTTCTCCCTTCCCGGCGCCAGCCGGTGCAATGACGGAAATCTTCCCGATTTTTCAAAGTATCTTTCCATCAAATCCGCTTCCGTCCTGGAATCCACCAGCTTATAATTGAGAAAACCGTAATTTTTTAAAACTTCTTCAATCTGTTTATGTACGATCTCCGGAGTGGCAACATATACACAAATATTCTTTTTTTCCGCATCGCTGAGTTCAGCAGAGACATCACTGATTTCCCTGACTGAAATTCCTTCTAACTCACCAGGATTATTTTCGAGAGAAGAAACCAAAAAGCCCAGGATTTGTTTTTCCGGATATAAGCTTTTCATCGCCCTGTACACACCGATTGCCACAGATTTTGCCCCAAAAATCAAAATACTCATACTGCTCCAATCTGCCTTGGCCTGCTTTCCTGCCTGCTCCTCAAATATTCTCGTCTCTGTCATCGCTGCAGATCATTCCATTACCGTTTTAAAATATTCAATGGTCTTCTTCAGTCCGTCCTCCAACGCAACTTTCGGCTCCCATCCCAGCTTTTCCTTTGCAAGGCCAATGACAGGCTGACGCTGCGTGGGGTCATCACTCGGAAGCGGGCAATGAACAATCCTGGAAGAGGACCGGGTCAGTTCCATCACTTTTTCCGCCAGCTCGATCATCGTGAACTCTCCCGGATTTCCCAGATTCACCGGCCCGGTAAAATCTTCCGAATTCATCATCCGGTACATTCCGTCAATCAGATCATCCACATAGCAAAAACTGCGGGTCTGTCTTCCGTCTCCATAAACCGTAATGTCTTCTCCCTTTAAAGCCTGCACGATAAAATTGGACACTACTCTCCCGTCATCTGGATTCATCCGCGGTCCATAGGTGTTAAAAATACGGATCACCTTGATATCCACTCCATGCTCCCTGTGATAGTCAAAAAATAATGTTTCTGACATCCGTTTTCCCTCATCATAACAAGAACGAATCCCTATGGGATTCACACAGCCCCGGTAAGCTTCCGGCTGAGGATGAATCTCCGGATCTCCGTATACCTCCGAAGTGCTGGCCTGGAGAATGCGGGCCTTCACACGTTTCGCCAGTCCCAGCATGTTCATGGCGCCATATACGCTCGTCTTGGCGGTTTTGATCGGGTTGTACTGATAATGAGGCGGGCTGGCCGGGCAGGCCAGGTTATAGATCTGATCCACCTCTATGTACAGCGGTTCTGTTATATCGTGACGGATAAATTCAAAATCAGGATGGGACAGCAAATGACGGATGTTGTCTTTGCTTCCCGTGAACAGGTTGTCCACACAGATTACTTCGTTGCCTTCTTTGATTAAGCGGTCGCATAGGTGAGAGCCTAGGAAGCCTGCGCCGCCGGTTACTAAGATTCGATTCATTTTATATTCCTCCCCTGTACTTCATATCAGTTATTATGCTTGTCTAATATTTCGATTGCATGGCTTATCCCACCAATTTACGGTATCACCCTGCCGGTCTCTTTCATTTTATCCTCTAACAGCTTTTCAACAATCGTCCAGTCACCCGGTTCATCGATCTCAAAATATGTAGATTCTTCCATGACATACGCGCGAATATTTCCTGATATCCTGTTATGTGATTCAAGGAATCTTTTTCTGCTGGTAATATAAAAAGCACCGTTCTCTACTAAATATCCTTTAAACTCTTGCCGCCGCGGTCTGTGGAAAATATCATAATTATCAGGCAATACAAAACCTTGGTTATCTTCTGACCAAAGAAATCTTTTTTGCCTTACAACGGATAATACGCTATCCGTATCTGATTTATTAAATTCTGAAAATCCTCCTGACAAATCTTTTGAGGAAAGCAAAGGAGAGGTCGCCTGGATTAATACAATATTAGTAAATTCATGATTTTCTATAAATTCCGACATGACAAGCTCTGTTGACGCAGTATCGGATGCACTGTCAGCGCTTCTTCCAACGATAACTGCCTTATCAAACCTGAAACCTTCTACGATTTCCTTTATTTTATCACTGTCTGTCGCCACATAAACCCTGTCGATCATCGGACAGTCATTCGCTGCTTTTAGTGTCCAATATATTAATGGCTTTCCCGCAATTATACGGATATTTTTTAAAGGAATGGATTTACTTCCTCCCCGAACTGGTATAAATGCTATGTTCATAACTTCCTTTCTAGTGCTCCCTGTATTTCAGTTTATCTCTTTGGGTCATTTCAACATCTAAAATTTCTTTTTCTTTATATTTCATAGAAGCATATGTAGCCATCAAATCTCTTTTCAGTTTTCTGATACCTTCCGGCTCCAAAGATGCTGCATGATCTGTCCCTTTCCAGGTCCGGTCAAGCGTATAGTGTCTCTCAAATACGGAAGCTCCTAACGCATAAGCAGCCATATCTACTGCTATCCCTAAATGATGGCCTGAAAAACCGATTCTTTTCACCCGATCCGCATAATCATTTTTTATTCGGCTTATCTCCAATAAGCAAACATCTTCAAATGCTACCGGATATCCGGAAGTACACATATAAATCACAAGATCTCTGTTTCGTTTTTTTTCTTCAAACAATCGTATTAATTTCTGCTCTTCTATATGTGTTGTCATACCCAATGATACATGGATTTCTCCCGGATAATTATTACAGAGCCACTCTAACATTTTATAATTATTATTACATGCAGATGGAATTTTGATAAACTGAGGATTTAATTCCACGATCTCTTTAGCCGATGTTAAATCCCATACGGAAGTACTATAAATAATTCCCAATTGTTCACAATATTCTTTTAATTCTTTATGCTGCTCCACAGTAAACTCCAAAAATTCCCTATGTTCTCCATATGTTTTCCCATAAGAATTTTCCGGATGTGGATGAGGACTATTATACTGCTCCGCTGTCAGCAACTCGTGGTTGCATCTTTTTTGAAATTTTACTGCATCCGCTTTACAGTAAATCGCCGCTGTCTTTATTAATTCTTTTGCAATATTCATGCTGCCTTTATGATTGCACCCAATTTCCGCAACTACTGTAGGTTTTAAATACTTCATTTTATCCTTTTTCTTAAACTATGCATTTTTTATTTTGTTCCAAATCTTTATACCTGTATATTCTGTCTCTTTACAATTCAGTGATGGTCCTTTTTCTTGGCAAATGAAAGAAATATAATCTTTGACATCCAAATATTCTTCTTTCATCCCTTGATGTCTGCAGCATTCCAAAATCTCTTCTCTTGAAATGAAATCACCAAGATTATAAGGCAAAGGAAAGCATTTTGATTCTATTTGAAGCGATCGGCAATCTATTATGTCCAAACGATTTTCACTTTGATAAAATGCCCAAATTTTATTTTTATCATATATTCCTGCATTCAAATATTTAATATTGTCTGTTTCATCAAAATTTTTAACGCAAATCATTTCCTCTGTCTGTAAATCCAAACGCAAAATCATATTGGATTTCCATGGAAGTATCCATATATATCCACAGTGGCATAATGCTGTACAATACCAGCGTTCTTCTCGTTCTCCTGTAAAATCACGGGGGAATTTTACAGGTTTTCTCACTGTCTGTTTATCTGTGTCAAAAATCTCAATAACGCCATTTTTCATTGGCATCAAACATAAATTTTGACGATCACAGCAGGCCGCCACGCAACAATGATTCCCGATTTTTTGAATCTCATATTCCTCTCTCTCCAGATTAAAAACCACAAATTCTTTACTATTCTGTAAAGGTATATAAACATTTCCGGCAATGATACTGGCAGAACGACCCAAAATTCCACATGTATTTTCAAGCTGATTTCTATTTTCTATATTTATATCTATTATTTTAATTTGCTCTTCTTCCGTGTTTATTTTTATGATTCCGGGATATCCTTCGCCAACAAAATAGATATACTTGTCCCTGCAAAAAGAAGACCAGAATTTTATCTCATCTTTTTTTGGATTTTTATTTTTTTCATAGTCAGCAATTGAAAATTTTTCCAGTTGGTTCATTGTCGTATTAAATAAGTAGATAAATTCTCCATGTAAAGGCGCGGCTGCTATGTAATTATCCTTTTTTTGCAGCGTGCCTAATTTAAGCGTATCGAATATTTTATATTCGTCAAATCCGGTGAGCAATTTACTTTTACATGTACACAAATCTACTTCTACTATGCCTGAAATTCCTGTGGGAACTAACCATGCTTTACTATTTTCAATTGCCATGAACGAAAATCTTATTCCCATTCTCTCAACCCTCTTTTTCTCTGACAGTTTCAAACAACTAATCTTATAAATCTGTATAATTATACGATACAGAGGCATATATAACGGATAAATCTTTTCCAGGTGAATGATGCCGTAAATAAAATTTATAATCCGGAACCAGTTTCTTTAAAAATATCGGTACATTCCATAAATCATCATAATTGTTTGAAACACTTATGGCCAGTTTGGGCGTAAACCTCATTATTGTTTTTTTTGCCCCGCTTAATACATCCATAGTATTTTGCACATTAACTTTTATAAAAGTCACTTTTTCATCTTTTATAAAACTGTCTAACTTTATAGTTTTCACGGTTTCTTCTTTGTATTTTATTTCAACGTTTTCCTCATCTTCATTACTTAATTTAATATTATAAACATATACATTATTATCAGTTGTATTGGCTTTCAAATGTACAAAACAATCCTTATTTTCTTCAAAAGAGATGATTTTTTTGTATTTTCCGTCTACATATTTTTTGAATTTTTCTATAGTGAGACCTCTGCCACTTCCTATATCTACATATATTTCTTCATCAAAAATATGATAGACGTCATCCCTGAAATATGTATTTCCCTCATAAATATCCAGATATTTTATATTTCGGTCATAAATAATTTGTTCTCTTTTTTGAATAATATTCCAATAGACATCTATGGATTTTTTATCGTTTAGTATACTTCCTGCATACTCGATCTCCTTAAAATTTCCTATATCCGGATTCCAGGCAATCCAGTCTCTTTTTGCCAGATACTTATATAAAAACAAATTTCTGAAACCTTTTATTCGCAATTCTCTCACTATATCTTCAAAATTGTCATTAGAGACGATAATTGCAACTTTTTCTTTATCTATATCCATTAAATCTTCCAATTCCATAATTGCTGCAGAATGGGACAACTGCTGTTTGCTTTTATCTTTGTCAATTATGCCGGCTATCGGAATCTTATCTCCAAATAATTTCCAGAACTCCTTTCCCCTATTCCCAAAACCATATAAAAATATTTTTTTATTCTTTGCACATTCATACAGCTCTTCAAATGTCCTCTTTATTAATGAAATAGATTCCTTTTTTTCTTCCTGATATTTTTGCATTTTTTCTAATATTTTTTCAAAAAAGGCAGAACGAATTGCATATTTCCAAAATAAAGAAGCTGCAGAGGAATACACTCCATATGGTTCCAGCCATGGTTTTACAGGAATTGTATAATGAATGTTTTTAGGAATAACACTGCTATCAAAATAATAAGATTTTCTGTTATCAGGACATAATTCCATCACATTAGCCAGTTCCTGACTGGCATACGGATACCAATTCCATCCTGCATCGATATATTTAACTTGATTGGCACATAATACATTTAATACATCCTGATCTACCAATTCATATTTTTGATTAGCTATACATTTCAACACATGACTTCTGGAAAATGTTTCTCTGAATTTTTCCGTATTGAATAATAAAACACCGGCATTAAAATAATTTTCAAGCTCTACTTCCGGTAAAAAGTAATGATTATAGCTATAGGTGCCGTTAAGCATATTATTTTTTGCAATAACCACGCAACCGCATATCCTTACCGCTCCAAGTAAATAATCCTGTATATCTGTTTTGTATAATTCCGCAATATCCCATAAATTTATGACATCACAGTCTAAATAAATTACTTTTTTATATTCCGATAATACATAGGGAACAAGCATTCTGTAATAGGTTGCTCTGGTCCAGCTTCTTCCTTCCGGAATCGGCCAGACCATATCTTTATCGTCAATATACTGCAATATATCAAAAAATCTAATAGAAATATTTCTTTTCTGTTTTTTCTTTATGATTTCCTTGTTTTCATCAGAAATCAGATCATCCAGAACAACAATATCATAATTATTATCATTAGAAGCATTTGAAACAATTGAACAAATTAGTGTGTCTAAATATGGAACGTAATTATCGTTGCTGCTGCATACAATTGCAATATTTTTATTTAAAAATGCCGGTTTTAAACTCATTTTATCTCCCCAAATTAAAAATATTAAATATTTCTTTTTTATTTATTCAAACAGCAATGAATAAATGATTTCTGCCAAGGGTACAATTTCTATATCGTTTCTTTCTATCATCCTTCTGATTTCTGTATATTCATCTGTTGTTGCCATTATAATCATATCTACAACCGGGAAATTTTCTTCTGGTTTAAAAACAGGTATTGCAATTTCTTCTATCTCTCTTTTATCAATCACAAAACACACTTCAATATCAGATATCTTTAATTCTTCATACAATTGTCTTCCTAAAATTCCCATTCCATATATTGCTATTCTTCTAATGGATTTGTTGTATAAGTAATCTGATATTTTCTTTGAATTTCTGTTTATTGTCATCCAGCAATCCAAAATTGTCATTATGTCAAAATTTTTATCAGCTATTTTCTTTTCTGCATATTCGCTATTTGAATGAATATATTCTTCTTCATTTTGAAAAATGAAATCCTTTACATCATTATAAAAATTTTTTATATATGCCCGCTGTTTTCCTTTTACAAACAAACTTTGTATTTTATCATTGCCAGATATATTCTCATATCTATTCCAGGCCATCACTTGGACCAATGTCTCATATGTAAAATGTCTGATATGTGCATTCTGCAAATATCTCAAAAAATTATTGCCATACCAGTCCTTATTCATATTTTTTATTCCTGGTACTTCTATATACACAACTCCATGATCTGACAACAATCTGTCAATAATCTCCAATTCTTTTTGTATATTTAAAAAATGTTCTAATACATGGCTTAATATAATTAAATCGTACTTTTCTTCTCGATTGGCCAGGGATTCTGATGAGCAGTTTTCTAAATCCAATCCTTTTTTGATTCCAAAGTGTATATACTCTGACCCCAGATCAATCCCTTTGCACTTTTCAATTCCTTTCTCTTTAAAAACGCTCAGGATACCGCCTGCCGCACATCCGATATCCAAAATACTGTGAATATTTTTCAAATTGGCATTCTTGTTTATATATTCGTAGATTTTCTTTCCATGCTTCTGCTGTTTTTCAAAATATTCATTTTCGGCGCAACGTTTACCAAGATAAATTTTTCTATAATATAGGTCATAAAATCTATTGTAACTTTTTTGCGTCATTCTGGGATTTGTCATTACCATCCCGCAGTCAGGACATATTTTTGTTACAACGTTTAAACCATACCGGTCTTTTTCGCCTAATGTAATCAAATTCTTAAATGGTGTCCCACAATCGCAGTCACAATACTCAAATTCATAGATACCGCTATCTATTTCTTTCTGAAACGTATACAATGCACATTTTTGGACTTGGTTAATACATATATCCGGTTTTCCGTCATTTACGAATCGATTACTAAGCATACTATTTTTCCCCTTTTGATATATCACATGAAATTTTATCCATTGTCTCGTCTATCATTTTACCAAGCATCACATTATCATTTAGAAAATACTTTTCTATCCACTTTCTATTTAGCTTCTTGTCTTTTAAATACTGCATATGATGTATTTTTTGTGGATGCCGTAATATTTCATTTAATCTTACCAGAACTTCATAATCCGAAGTTATTTGATAATATCCTTTTCCAGAATCCTTTCTATTAATAATGGCATCTTTGATAAACTGTCCATTAAAATCTTGAATTTCTGCTGAAATATCAAACTGATAAATTAAATAATCTAAATATTCTAATCTTATACGGCAGTTCCACGCTGTCCTGTGGGCGCCATCCATAATTCTCAGTTTTTCATCACAGACGATATAGGAATCTTTCTGTAATCCATTTTGTTCAAAAGATTTTATCAGATCTTTAAATTTCTCCAGCATTCCCTCTG
>CATKXR010000061.1 GCA_949840805.1 uncultured Lachnospiraceae bacterium
ACTCAGGAATACCTGAATAAAGTTCCGGGCAGGTTTGAATTTGTATTTACTCCGACGCATGGTTCATGGCTGAATATGGTGGAGGGATTTTTCAGTAAGCTGACGAAACAAATGCTGTCTGGAATCCATGTGACAAACAAAGAGGAACTGGAAGAGAGGATATCAGCCAGATCATAGAGGTCGTCAACCATAAAGCGGCCAAAGCATGTGATAAAGATAAAAGGGCGCCTAAACCCCGTAAAAGGAGTAAACGGACCCAGGAGGATAAAGCGTAATAAAACATAAAGTTAATTAGCGTGAGTTATACTAGAAATTATTCCCGAAATAACTCATATTAACATATTCTGTCCAATATCGCCAATGCTCATAATCAATCCCCGATTCTTCACGAAATACTCGCAATTCAAAAATTCCAAACGTGAATTTAGTATATCATATCCTCTTTTCATTTCAAAGTAAAAAAGTGTCTTCGACACTTTTTTATTCAAGATTCCTCCGGCAAGAGGAATTTCCTAATCACTGCCCGATCTTCATCCCGGGAACCGGAATTAAAGGGAACCTTGAAACCGAGCAATATGATTCCTGTTCCTGCATCGTAATTAACCCTGTATGATATGGAGCATGAACAAGATTTATTTTATAAAGCTCTCATACATAAAGAAATGCTTTTTATCCGTAAAAACAAAAACAAGATCATCCAGCACCACCATATCGAAGTTAAAAGGAACACCACTCTGCTCTACAAGCCATTGCAGATTTTCACAATTGATCACATAAATATCGGCCTCTGCCGCCAACGCCTTCTTTCTCTCTGCCACGGTTCCAAGAATGCCGGAATATCCGTTTTCCCGAAATCATCTTGACATCTTTTTTTGAATCTTGATCGTAACCCCTGCGCTTATAGCAACCGGAAAAAAGTAGGTAGCCGTCCTATACAAGACCAATGAAGAAGATGCGGACACGCGCCCTATATATGGAGTAAAAAGTTTTAAAAAAGCAAATTCAGAAGGTCCCATCCCGGCTACGTTTGGCAGCACACCTATAATAACCAGCATAATGGAAGCCAAAGCCTGAGTCCTCCCCCATCCCGGATTGGATATATTCAGCGCTTCCATACACAGGAACGGAGTCAGATACAGCCAGAATAATTTCAGTAAATTCAAAAGCATCACCTTGCAGCAGGTGGAATGATCTCTTACAATTGTTCTTGATTCCTTAAAAAGCGCTTCTATCTGATTACTCCATGATACTTTCCACTGCTTCCACTTTCCCGTATCCGGAAGCTTCCTTATAACATACAGCGACAGCTTATATACTCTTTCCCATGTAAAAAAATCCAGCAGGAATACAACAATCGACACGCATACTGCCATACCTAAGTGAATATAACCCATCGCCTCCGGAATCGTAGACTGCAGCCACCTTCTCTGTGTAAATACCATAATTGCCGCATAAAGGCATATGGCTGTCTTATGAAAAACATACTTTAACGCTAACAGTCCTACCCCATCCCCGATCTGCACTCCATGTTCATAAAGATAATAGCTTTGCAATGGGATATTTCCGGCAGAAGAAGTCAAAGCGTTCCCGAATACGCCAAGAAAGGTAATGTCAACAGCCTGCCTGTATCGAAAAGCGGGGTTCTTTTTATGGAGCAGCATATAGCACATTGCGGCATCCCAAAACTGGTATCCGATCCCCGCACCCATGGTCACAAGCAGTCCGGGCACTGATACACCGCGTATGCTTCTCAATATTTCCTCAAAGTCCTTTCTGAACACGAACATCATAAGAGCTATAATGCCTGCTGCCATAAGGATATTCAAAATAACCTTTTTTCGATTTAATCCCCGCTTTCCCATTCAGTCAATCCTTCCATTGAAATGGTTCTGTTTTCATAGTATAATTATCCTATTCTTTTAAAAGTGAGTTGATCCTATGAACCATACAAAAAGCATAATTATAGATGCCTTCTGGCAGCTTCTGGAGCAAAAACCATTCAGCAAGATTACAGTTAAGGACATTGTAGATCTATGTCAATTGAACCGGAATACATTTTATTACCATTTTCACGACATTCCTGAACTTTTGGAGTTTATTGTGAAAAGGGATGCCGATTCCATTATCCGGACTTACCATAATTTTGGTTCGCCAATGGACTGTCTTACCCCGCTTCTTGAAAGCTGCGTTGGCCGTCGGAAAGCAATCCTCCATATTTACCGTTCCGTACACCGTGAAGCTTTTTTAAACGAACTGGACCGGATTATTTATTATGGTGTAACACAATATATCAATACGGTTACTGCTGATCTGACGCTTCCCGCAGAGGATCGTGAACTGTTTATACGTTTCTATAAATGTACCCTTACCGGCATTTTCCTTCACTGGCTGAATGCCGGAATGGAATATGACCTTTCCGCCCCTTTTATGCGCATTTGCTGCTTATTTGACGATGCAGGCAAACAGGCTTTCCTCAAATCCGCAGAATTGATGCAAAAACAGTGATTTGTATCAATATATTCTTCGGCTGATTCCCATGCCGAAAGCCCCTGCCCCTACATGGCATCCAATGCTGATGGTCAATGGATCATAGCATATTTCTTCCCCCGCAAACATTTCCCGCACCATCTCAAGCCATTCTGTATGCTCTTCCGGTTCCACAAAGCTTCCTGCCGCCCCAATATATATCTGGTCACCTCCTTCCCGAAATCTGTCCGCACTTCTTCTTCAAAAATCCCACTATTACTGTCTGTAACAATTGCAGTCCGCATAAACATTCTCCCTGTTCCTGTTTACCTTTCTTTTTCTTTCCACAGCCTGTCTGCGGTGGGCTTCCATTCCTGTGCATATTTGTCACATTTGGCACAAAGATGCTCTACTGTTTCCGGAGACTGCAAGTCCGTGGAATGAACGTCTGTTTCTGAAACCATCCTGCGCAGTTTTTGCGGATTTTCCAGCATCGGGCAAGGCTGCAGCATATTTTCATTAAAAGGCTGATTGTCATGGTACGCCATCATGATTGGAGATTGCAGCGCCTCAAGCAGGGACTTTTCTCGGATATTGGAATCGGAGTAATGCACAAATACACACGGATCTATATCCCCGTTCGCATTAATATGAAAATAACGGCGTCCTCCCGCAATACATCCGCCTACATACTCTGCGTCATTTTGAAAATCCATTGCAAACAATGGTTTTTCCGCTCTGTATTTTCTGATGCGCCAATAAGTTTCCTCCCTCTGGACAGGGGTCGGCATCAGTTCAGGCTGCGCATCATTTCCAACAGGCATATAGTGGAAATACCAGATAAAATAAGCTCCCATATCAATTACACTGTTCAGAAACTCTTCCGAAGTAATAGAGCTGAAATTTGCACTTGTATAACAGGCTGATATCCCATAAAACAGCTTTTTACGCCGTAACAGTTCCATAGCTTTTGTTACTTTATGGTACACCCCGTCCCCGCGCCGTCCGTCCGTGGCCTCTTCAAAACCTTCCAGCGAAATAGCCGGAATAAAATTCCCTACTCTCAGCATTTCATCTGTGAATGCCTCATCGATCAGAGTAGCGTTGGTAAAGCACAGGAATACACAATCCGAATGCCTTTCACACAACCGTATCAAATCCGTTTTCCGTACCAAAGGCTCCCCGCCCGTATAAAGGTACAGGTAAACACCCAGCTCTTTGCCCTGTCGTATAATATCATCCATCTCATCATAAGACAGGTTTAGCTTATTTCCATATTCTGCCGCCCAGCATCCGGTACAGTGGAGGTTACAGGCGCTGGTTGGGTCCAACAGAATCGTCCATGGAATATTGCATCCGTACTTTTTACGGCACTCCTCCTGCTTAGGCCAGCCTATAAGTCCGGCATTGATAAAAAAATTTACTGCCGTTGTCTGCATAACATGGGGATCAATGTCCTCCAGAATATGCCGTACATACCCATAGTACGGATGTTTCGGATTTGTCATTGCCTCCCTGATCATCCTGCGCTGTGGTACAAATTCGTTTCCGGCAAATTTATCTGCCCAATCCATGATTTTAACAAGATTTTTTTCAGGATCTTTATGCAGATACCGAAACGCCTGTTCCAAGCCGAATTTTTTTATTGTTGTTGATACATCCATGCCGATTATCCTCTCTTTTCTCGTCTGGTTCCATATTAAGAATATATTTGATATTCACACTGCCATCCTTCGTCAATGATGGTTCTCGCTGCATCTGTCTTCTAATTTCTTTAAAAGCCTTGCCGCTGCCTCCTTTCCTCCAATTCCAAAGGATATTGCAAAGGCTGTGGCAATGGCCGCAATGATAAGCAAAAATGCTGAATTCACAATCTCCTCTGCAATTCCGAGTTCATTCAGCACCATAAACCCGCCTACTGTATAAATTGCGCATTTACACAATAATGCATATCCTGTATGCCCATTTTTCCTCATGGCTTTCTCAGCAGCCATGCTACCTATATAGCAGAGCATTAAAATCAAAACGGCGGCAAGCACATAAGGCATATAGCTTATCACATTTCTGCCGATGTCATTCAGCACCTGCAGCCGAAGAACTCCAAAACTTTCTACTACGAAAAATATCACCATTACCGTATGTACTGTTCTTCCGGCTACTTTTGAAAGCATGAAGTTTTTCCTTTCATCACTGAAAAGCTTTATCAGTTTCGCATCCAGCCCGGATGCCGCAATCAGGCTCTCCACTATGCTCCCGGACATTTTAGCCACCATGCATCCTACAACAATAATCACTAATGCAACGAGGATGTAAGGAATAAAGCCGAATATGATATTAAGCATCTGGATTGCGGGTTCTGATACAGCTTTCATGTCAAGCGCCTGCAATGCGGAAATAATGACAGGAATCAGAATCAGCACATATACGATGTAAGCCAGTGTATAGGACAATTTTGCAGTCCCTTCCACTTCGATGCCGGCCATTTCCTGCAACCGGTTTACCTTTATCCGGGCAAATGCAGGTGTCAGTATTTCACGTACCAGCCTCGCAATGAAAAGCCCCACCCACAAAACAACGACTGCAGCCAGTATGTTGGGCAGATATCCCCACATGGTATCCAAAAGATTCAGGATCGGCATGGAAATTTCATCCATACCTAAACTTCCGAAAATTCCCGGCACAAAAAGCAGAAATACACCCAGGTGTACCAGTTTGCTGATATGCTCCAGCATTCGCTTTCCCCCGTCCGGTGATGCATCGGTCTTTCCTACCAAAATGCTCAGCTTCGTCTTTGTAAGCAGTTTCACCACGAGCGACTTCACAATCCCCGTGACAAGAAACGCAAGCAGCAGAATCAGCACGGCTTTTATCACCGCCCACAGCCCTGTGCCAAAAAAAGTGACAAACATATCATTCATAATCAAATCCTCCTGTTGATTTTTATGAATCCACTTTAAAATTTTTTATGCTGATCCTCAATAGGCATACGAATACTCCATGCCTAAGTTTCAGGCATCTGATATACGTTTGCCCAGATAAAGCTCCCACAGCCTCGCCATATTGGTATGCCACAAATCAGAAAGGAGCAATCTTAAAAACAATGCATATGACGTAATTGTAATAGAAGCTTGCCGGGCGGTCATGCGATATGGAATTACAAACAGATTCTTTAGAATTACCGAAAAAAACAAATATTCATATTGACAACTAAAGCATATACTGTTAAAATCACACACAAAATAAAGGAAGAATAAACCTATGATTAAACTTTCAATTACCATGAACAAAATGAACCAGCAACAGCAGCTTATTGTCAAAATTGACAACGGGCTTTTTGGGCTGTGTTCATAACAAGTGTCTTATCTTAGTTAAACTGAACCAAACGGTCGAAGGCTCGATACGAGTTTTTGGCCGTTTTTATTTTATAAAATCTCCATCTGTTTGGGATTCGGAAAGGAGGTATACTATGCCGGAACAGTCAGAGCTTCCCCAGCAAAAAGGGAAGCAAGTGATAACTAAAACAAATAACAGAAAGGAACAAAATAATATGATATGTAAGCGGATAACTTCAAATGAACGCCCCACATTTCCCAAGCGGGCAATTATTACTGCAGGTATGCCTTATGGAAATAAAAATTTACATTTCGGACATGTAGGCGGTATGTTTATACACGCAGATATTTTCGCACGATTTTTAAGAGATCGAATCGGAAAAGACAATGTTATCTTTCTTTCAGGAACAGATTGTTATGGTTCTCCTATCATGGAAAGCTATCGTAAGCTGCAGGAGGCAGGATATGAATGTACTTTGGAAGATTATGTACGTGTTAACCATGAGAATCAGAAAAAAACGTTGGAAAACTATGGTATCAGTTTAGATTTCTTCGGAGCATCGGCTCTGGGAGAAGCAGGTTCGATTCACAAACAGATATCTGCAAATGTGTTTCATACTTTATACAAAAATGGATATATCAAGAAAATGTCCATGCCACAGTTTTATGATGAAGAAAAAAAGATATTTTTAAATGGAAGACAAGTAACAGGCAAATGTCCTATACCGGGATGCACTTCGGAAAAAGCATATGCCGATGAGTGTTCATCAGGACATCAGTTTTTGCCTTCGGAACTTATCAATCCCGTCAGCTGCTTATCAAATAAAAAACCTGTCCTCAGGGATGTGGAAAACTGGTATTTTGATTTAGAATATTGTATTCATGCAGTAAAGGAATATAACGATTTCTTACGGAAAAATACAAATACGCGTAAGTATCAGTTAGAAATCGTAGAAGAATTTTTGAAAAAACCCTTAATATATGTACCAAGAAAGTATGTAGACGACCTGGCAGAATTGGCAGCAAAGCTGCCCCCTCATAAATTAATCAATGAAGAAAAGAAACCGTCTGTTGTATTTGAATTTGAAAATCTGGATGACCGTGACAAGGCTAAAAATGTATTGGAAGTAAACAACATTCATTATACTTCCGGAAAGACCCTGGTTCCCTTTCGGCTGTCCGGTAATGTAGAATGGGGTATACCATTCCCTGAATGTGAAGAATTAAAAGACCTCACCTTTTGGGTATGGCCGGAATCGCTATGGGCACCGATTTCC
Source organism: uncultured Lachnospiraceae bacterium (assembly GCA_949840805.1). Lineage (GTDB taxonomy): Bacteria > Bacillota > Clostridia > Lachnospirales > Lachnospiraceae > Brotaphodocola. The sequence goes on from CATKXR010000061.1 coordinate 7,076, forward strand.
TTTACTTTAGCATATTTGAAAGAGCAGGGAAAAGAAGACGACTTATTCAGGTGGTGGTATGATGAGGAATCTATAGTTTATCAGTTTATTGGAGAAGATAACATCTATTTCTATGCCATCGCTCAGACAGGCTTATTTACAGGATTACAGGTTCCCAAAGGAAAAGTCCCGGATATGGAGAAAGTACACTTATCTCATATCATAGCTAATCGACATTTATTGTATATGGATGCAAAAGCCAGCAGCAGTTCCGAATTAAAGCCTCCTATGGCAGATGAATTGCTTCACTATTACACTAAAGATCAGTTGCGAATGCATTTTATGAGTTTGGGGCTGTCTTCCAAAAGTGTAGGTTTTAAACCGCAGGTATTCAGAAAAAAGGAAGACCGGGTTGGTCTAGATATGGTACTGAAAGATGGTAATCTTATAACAAATGTGTTTAACCGGCTAATCCGAACCTGCTTCTATGCTATTCAGAATAATTGTGACGGAAAAATTCCCAAGGGCGCTGTGAGTGAACAAATAAGACTTATGACAGAGAAAACCGTTCTTGATTATGAGCGTTATATGTATAACCATGAGTTTCATCGCATCTCTTATGTTTTAGATGACTTTATTCGGTCAATAAACAAGCATTGGGTAAATAATGTAAAGATTGCAGATGCCACGAATAACGCAGAATTCAGAAAACAGCTTGTCGTTGATTGTTTTTATGCTTGTAAGGTTATGGCAATACTAATTCATCCAATCGCACCGGAAGGATGTGAAATGTTTAGAGAATATCTGAATTTGGGAGACGAATTGTGGGATTGGAATTATATATTTGAGCCGGTTTCTTTTTATATTGCAAACATGCCGAAACATAAATTGAAGTATCTGGAGCCGAGAGTAGATTTCTTTAAAAAGCATGATTGTCAACTGGTGGAAACGTAACAAATAAAGGGGCGATTATCTCGCCCCTCTCATATTACTTTTAGGAATCCGCTCTACTTGGTAATCTGCATTCTTTTTCCTCTGATAATCCTGTAACCGCTCATGCACGCCTGCCTTTTTCAACATCGAAAACCTTTCAGATACAATAAATTCTCAATAATCACCTGACCCTTCCACCAGTTTTTGCTGAGCGCCCATTCCTCCGGAAAGTCCTCCCAGCCCCATGGAATATCCCAGGAGCCGTCTGAAAGCTGTGTATCCGTTATAAACCCGCACTCATATTCGGCAATTTCTTTATTTTCAGGATAAAACACGCTGTCTCTGGATTTCATAAACTGAGAAGGCCTGCAGACATATCCTCCCCATTTTGATGGATCAGCAGTAATCATACTGTTAACCGCCGCATGCAGCCGCTCCTCTAACAGTCTGTAGGGAACCTGCTCCTGTGCTCCCGCCTTTATGATCTGTTCCAGCATGTGTACGTAACAGGCACATGTATGCATGTCCGTATTCTCTAAGGGGTCAAATGCCTCCACAGCCTCATTGGCAATACGCACGCCAAGCTGATACGGCTCGCTTCCCACTTCCCCATAACGAATCAGAAAGCCCGCAATCTGCGCCGTACCATTGTAATCCGTATGACAGGAGCTCTCGCTTTCCGTATGCCACCAGGGCGCATGGGGATAGTCGTTATTGCTTTTCACAGTAATATCCCAGGATCTTCCGTTGAAACAAGCCCCGCTCACATACCACTTCAGCAGCTTACGAATCACGGGATGTCCGGCATTCTCATAATCAATTTCATGAATAATTTCTCCTGCCGTGCTGCAGTGAAGCGGTGTGGAATTAGGATTCCAGCAGTCCGCTTCCACCGCATGTCCGAAGCCTCCGTCCTCGTTCTGGTAATAAGACAGCGTCCGCATCACCGCCTCTTTACTTCCATCCTCAAAATGATACTGAAACCGCGCCATTTCTAACGGTCTCGCATTTCGGTACATAAACGTCCTTGCCTTTTCAAATATTTCAATTTTCAATCTGATACCCCCTGTATCTTCTTTTTGTCTGCATTTACTGTATGAGAACAGGCAAACCAAAATCCAATCTGCCAAATTTCCTCAGTATGTCCAAATCCCGTATGATAAAATTGCTTCCCCAATAATAGTTTCCAATCGTCTGCTCCGCCACACACCAGCGTTTGCCATCCGGATGGGGGTTGCTTCGCTCATATTCTTCAAGCTCCCTGGCAGACGGGAGCTGAATCTCATGTGTGCCAAGCAGAGATTCCATGATTGTATCCAGATTCATATCCACAGTGCGTCTGCACTCCTCATAAAAGCCGCTCCCCGGCGAGCCGACAAAATATACCGGCAACGGCAGCCAGGACGGATATGTGGCAGGATCAAACTCTTTAATGTTAAGCGCCGCCGGATCATAATCGGGATAGCCATGGAGAAGAACCTGTCCGCATTGCCTATACCGGTCTTTCAAACCCTTTGCCTTGCAGTAGATACCGCTGCCCTCCTTTGCATGTTTGAGGATAAAATCCGCAAGGCGCTTAGTCACTCCGATATCGGCTTCCCCCGCTTTCCCGGAATCGAAATGAAACCATGGCATATGTGCAAAGTCATTATTGCCAGGGATTCCCTGCATCCCCACCCAGCCGTCCTCCAATAAATACGCCCCGGAATCCAGGTATCTGATAATACCTGCGATAATTTTATTTTTTATACGGCTTTCATGACTATCTGCCGTATCCAGATAATCCAGCGCAATGCATACTGTATAGGGAGAGGATCCCGGGTTCCAGTTGTTGCACTCTATGTTGTGCCCAAAACCTCCGTCCTCATTTTGGTAGCCGGACAAAACTGACAGAAAATCGTCGCAGCTGCCATTTTCAAAAAGGAATTTCCATTTCGTATAGTCAAGGGGTCTTGCGCTGCGGAAGACCAGCTTTCTCAATCTCAAAAATTCATCCAGAGATATCTTCTTTTTTTCCATCGCAATTTCTCCTCTTCATATTTGGGGGCAAGCGGACATATATGTAATCCTGAAAAGATTTCCAGCGCCGGAATGCCAACCACACAACTGAAATAATTTTATAAAATTTGTCATATCCTGTATTGTATATTTCCGACATATTCTGTAAAGCGGCAGTTATCTTACGAAATCTATCTGTACCAATTTTTTCCCATTGGGCAGGACACGCTCCAATTTTCTGATGACATGATAATCAATTTCAAGCATTATGTTCTCCAATGTGTGCGCCTCCATCTGATGATGCACCTGCTGCAAATTGTCAAACACATGAAGATATGGAGAATCCGACACCCAGCTATCCTCCATGTTTATCTGAATAATACAGGAAACATATTTCGGATCTGCCTGTCTCACAGCGTTTTGAAAACACTCATATCCGATATATTCAATCAGCAAATTTGCAATGATCATATCCGCTTTTGGCAATTTATCCGTTTCGTCTATCAAATTGACCTTTCATCATCTCGTTCATAGCCTGCAGCTGCATGACGGAAGCAAGCTTCATATGGTTTTCATAAGCATCTAAGGGTATTTCCTCCCATGGATTTTTCATTTTCTTCGTCTCCTCCCTTTTTTACAGACAATTGACATCATATCCTCCCGCTGATAAGATATAACTAAATCGACAAATCCGGGGGAAAACTATGACGACACAAATATTGAAAGATACAGCCAGCGTATTGCAAAGCAGGGGATACACGGCCGCAGTCTTTGAGACGGGCAAAGATGCCTGCGAATATCTCAACTCAAAGATTGACGGACAGACAGCGGGAATCGGCGGTTCCTCCACAATCGACAAAATCGGCATCTATGAAAGACTCCTTACTCACAATACCGTCTTCTGGCACTGGAAGCAGGATGCGGATCTGGCAAGAAAAGAGGCCATGACCACGGATGTTTACCTGACCAGCGTAAATGCGATTGCCCGGACAGGAGAAATGATCAGCATAGACGGTGTGGGAAACCGTCTTTCCTCCATGCTGTTCGGCCATAGAAAAATCTATTTTGTGATCGGCCGCAACAAGCTGACGGATACCTGCGAGCAGGCCGTGTGGCGCGCCAGGAATATCGCCGCGCCCAGACGGGCCAGGGAGCTTAACCGGAAGACCCCCTGCGCCGCACACTGCGACAAATGCTATGACTGCAAGAGTCCGGACCGCATCTGCCGTGGAATGGTAACCTTATGGGAGCCCATGTTCGGAATGGAAGCCGAGGTTCTGCTGGTCAACGAGGATCTCGGCCTATGAAAAAGGGACTCTACATCCGACTGTTCGGAGAAACCTTCCGTCTGAGCGCCTGCACGTTCGGCGGCGGGTTTGTCATCATCCCGCTTATGCGGAAACGTTTCGTGGAGGAGCTGAAATGGATTGAGGAACAGGAAATGCTGGACTTAACCGCAATTGCGCAGTCCTCGCCGGGAGCCATAGCCGTAAACGCCGCTATCCTTATAGGATATCACGCTGCCGGAATTCCCGGGGCACTTACCACCGTGCTCGGCACGGTTCTGCCTCCGCTGATCATCATTTCTGTGATCTCGTTTTTCTATACTGCCTTCCGGGACAATGTCATTGTCAGCCTGGCAATGACGGGAATGCTGGCAGGGGTTGCCGCCGTTATCTGCGATGTGGTAGTCACAATGGTAAAGGGAATCCTTAAGGAGGCCCGTCTCTTACCTGTTATCGTCCTGCTCTCCTCCTTTGTCGCCGTGCGCTTTTTGAACATAAACATTATATTGATTATCCTGATCTGCGGTGTGATCGGGGCCATCGACACATTCTGCCGGGAACGGGCAAGGAGGAATCGGACATGATTTTTACAGAACTATTCTGGAGCTTCTTTCAAATCGGGCTGTTCAGCATCGGAGGCGGGTATGCCGCCATGCCGCTGATTCAGCACCAGGTAGTCGATGTCCATCCATGGCTGACCATGTCCCAGTTTGCGGACATTATGACCATTGCCGAAATGACTCCCGGCCCTATCGCTGTCAACTCAGCCACCTTTGTCGGAATCCAGGTGGCCGGAATCCCCGGGGCAATCATTGCCACTCTGGGTTGTATTTTGCCGTCCTGCATCATCGTTATGACGCTGGCTTATGTCTACTACCGATTCCGCAAGCTGTCCATGGTACAGGGAGTTCTGGCCGGTCTGCGTCCTGCGGTGGTTGCCATGATCGCATCGGCGGGAATCTCCCTTCTGATCCTGTCCTTTTTTGGTCAGCGGTCTTTACCTGAAAATTTGAACGGCATCAACTACAGATCCGTTTTCATTTTTGCGGCAGGCTTTCTGGTGCTGCGGAAATGGAAAGTGAATCCTGTCTATGTGATGATCGGAGCCGGCGTTTTGGGGATCGTTTTATCTCTCTTCTGAAAAGACAATCACATTGACGGAATGCGGCGGCAGAACAGCCTCATAATCATCTCCCGCCTGTTTTTGGGGAAGTGTCTCAATAAACACCTCATTTCTGTCAATATCGTTATAGGAATCTGTCGTTTTGCCGGCAATTCGGTACTCCCGCACGGTACAGGAGCCTTTTTTCATCCCGTCCAGACTGATCTGTAACCTCTGCTCCATGCCCGGATCCTTGTTCACAATGGCGATGGAAACGGCTCCATTGTCCGACCTCTGTGTCGCAAGGATATCAAGCGTCTGTATATCCGCTTTTTTCCCATCCTTACCCGTCACGGTCAGCCGCTGCTCCTGTCCCTCGTTCCAGGAATCCAGGACAATGTCTCCCATATGATTTACATACAGTTCAAACACATAATAAGTGCTTCTTAATACGATACCTTCCTTATGGCTGTAAATGCATCCCCTGGTGTTCAAAATCGGTGCAAAATTCGCCATCCCTACCATATCGCAGTTTCGGTTCATTGCATTCAAAAAGCATGCCGAAAAGACCGCATCCGCCATTGTGTAGGAGGAATTATCATCATTTTTATCCCTTGGTGCCAGATAACTTTCCTTCCCAACGCCTTGCTGAATCGTATGTACATTGGGATGGTGCCAGCTGCGCAGATTCCATTCGTCAAAGGCAATTTTTATTCTGTTTTCCAGATGCAGGGCCGTGAGCAGTCCTTTCACATCCATAACCGCCCGGTCCACCTGCTCCGTGTATGCCATACACTGCTCATAGTCTGCCAGTTCATTTTTTTCCGGAACCATGTCCCAGTATCCGTGAAGAGAGATCCAGTCAAGATATTGCCCGCAGTTTTTGAGCAGGTTCATGGTCCAGTCGATATCCGGAAGCGCTGCCGCAGACAACTCCACCTCCGGGGAGACATGCCTGATCATTTTGGCAGATTCTTTTACGAGCCTCCACCATTCCTCAGAGCTTTTCGCTCCAATCTCCCAGCTGCCGTAGTTTTCATTTCCGATACTCCAGTATTTTACATGATATGGCTGCGCATGGCCGTTTTCAATCCTCCATTTTGCATACTTTCCCTCGGTTTCCAGATTGCAGTACTCAACCCAGTCGCTCATCTCCTCCGATGTCCCGGTTCCCGCATTCGTGCAGATATACGGCTCACAGCCAATCTTCCTGCACATGCGGATATATTCATCCGTGCCGAATGTATTCGGGTCTTCCACACGCCAGGCCTTGTCGAAAAAAGGCTGCCTCTTTGCTCCCACCGCATCCTTCCAATGATAGGATGAGACAAAGCATCCGCCCGGCCAGCGCATAACCGGAACCCTGATCCGCCGCATCGCTTCTATGATGTCGCTGCGGAATCCGTCCTCGTCCGACAAAGGATTCCCCGGATCATAAATTCCATCATAAATCTGTCTGTGAAAATGTTCGATGAAATGTCCATACAGCATAGGGCTTCTTTTACCGATCGCTCTTCTGGTATTTACATGAAGCTTCATATGTTTTTCCTCCAAAATCATATTTTTTCTCTGCTAATTCAGAATATAATCCTGTGAAACGCTTTTTCATACCAGTATACCGATATTTCTTTGCCCGTACCGACCTGTCTGTCTAAAACCGGTTTGCGTTATAGCAGTTTTCTCTGAACTGCTTCGGTGTCATCCCGGCCTCTTCCTTAAAGCTCTTTGTAAAAGAGCTCTGATTGGAAAAAGACAGGTATTCCGATATCTCCTGGATTCTGTAACTGGAATACTGCAAAAGCTCCATGGCCTGCTTCATCTTCTCCCTGCGGATATAGCCCTCCAGGGAACATCCCTCGTATTTGCGGAAAAGCCTGCACAGATAATCCCCATTCACCCCCGCCTCCTCCCAGACATTATGGATATCCACATTATGCAGATGCTTATAAATATAATCTTTTGCCTTTTCCACATAATGGTTGGTTTCGGGGGATTTTTTCAGCAGGGAAACCTGCCTCGCAAATTCTTCCTCATATTCCTCTGTTTTTTGAGAAATCAGCTTCCGGTCCGAGAGCTTTTCAATATGGCAGATATAGTTATCCGTCATGGTAAACGCAAGCTCCGGGCTTAAGCCTCCATGAATTGCCGCTCTTGATGCCAGCGTAAGCACAATGATGGCCAGGTTTTTTTCATTTCTCAAATCGTCCTGCGCTACCCGTCCCAGTTTTCCCTTAAACTTTTCTCTCTGGCATTTTTTCAGCTGGCGCACATCTCCCGCTTTTATGCTGGCAATTTTCCGTTGTTCATGATCATATGGATTATGTGCGATTTCCGTCTCCCGCATATCGAATATTTTCCGCGCCAGATTTTCTCTGATATCGTCTTTCAAGATCCATCACTTCTTCCCGATTGTCCTGCCACAAATATCATACCATAGCAGACAGATTATTAAAAGAAAAGAATCCCCTGAGGATTAACCACCCCATAAAATGCATATACTTTTCATGAGGTACTTTCCATGAAACAGTTAAAAACTTATACCATAATCGGAATCCTATTTGTCATCATTACAGGCACCCTTGCCCACTTTTTCTATGACTGGTCCGGAAACAGCCGTATTGTGGGATTTGTAACGCCGATTAACGAATCCGTATGGGAGCATGCGAAATTATTGTTCTTTCCCATGCTGCTGTACACACTGTTCATGATTTGCAGGCTGAGGGAAGAATACCCCTGTATCACTTCTTCCCTGCTCTTTGGACTTTTAGCGGGAACCCTTCTGATTCCCGTCCTTTACTATGCTTATACCGCAGTCCTTGGAAAAAATCTGCTGTTTTTGGATATTGGGATCTTCCTGCTCAGCGTTCTTGCCGCCTTCCGGCTTTCCTACGAATTTACCTTATCCTGCAGGCTGAAACCTATCACCCGTTTACTGGGTACCATCGTGTTCCTTCTTCTGGTCTGCTTTCTGCTGTTTACCTATAACCCTCCAAGCAGCAGGATCTTTGAAATACCATCCCCCGCCCAAACGAAAACTGCCTGCCTCCATAGCCCCGTATACAGTTGTTTTCCTGCGCCGGGAACGGACTGCCCGCATGGACATATGCAAAGTTGCGTTTTTTCTTGACGTAAGCCTTACAATAGATACAGATCTCTGCAAGGGCACTTTGGAGCCGCCGGTGTTTAGGCGCTGTACTTTAGCGCCTTACGCACCGCTGCGAGCGACAAGTAGCGAGAGCGTGCCCCGCAGAGATCTGTATCTATTGCAGGGCGGCCATGAAAACTCAGCTTTGCACATGCTGACAGTCCGTTCCCGGCACAGGAAAACAACTGCGCACTCCAAACTTTACATACAGCACCCATAAAGGACTTCTCTTTTTGTACCGCAGGCTTTACAATAGGATATAGTTATCCACCAAGGGGACGGAAAGGAGAAAATCACCATGACCATGGGAGAAAAGCTGGCCGCTCTGCGCAAAAGAAAAGGCATCACGCAGGAGTGTCTTTCGGAAATTCTGAATGTTTCCCGGCAGTCGGTTTCCCGCTGGGAGCTGAATGCGGCATTTCCCGAAACGGAAAAGCTGATCAAGCTGAGCAGGCTTTTGGAATGCAGCATCGACTTTCTATTAAACGACGAGGTTGAGGAAGACCAGACACAGAAGGAACGCCACCGGGAGCTCTCCGCCGACGACTGCTTTCAGTTCATTCGGGAATGCGGGTACTTTTTCCTGGCCACCATATCTGCGGAAAAGCCGCATCTTCGGCCCATGGGAATGATTTACTCGGACGGCAAAGCGCTGTTTCTTGTAACGGACAAGAGGAAAAGCGTCTATGAGGATCTGATAACGCACCCTTTCGCAGAGCTTTCCAGCTACAATCTGTATACCCGCATGTGGATCCGGGTCAGCGGACGCACACAGGAGGAAAACTCCCGGGATATCCGGGAGGCCATTTTGGATTTATACCCTATGATCAGACAGGAGTATACGAATCAGGATGAAATCTTCTTTGTGATTTTCAGGCTGACGATCGAGACGGCCGCCGTCAAATAACAGACGGCCGGAACAAATATGCGCAGCCATACACAAAAGAGAGAAGTCTCAGGATTTTAAAAGGAGCAAGACTATTCTATGAAAAGAAAATCAATCGGAACCCGCCACGAAATGATTGTACAGCCAACCTTCCTGATCGGCACCTACAATGAGGACGGTTCTCCTGACTTTGCGCCCATCACCTGGGTGAGCAAAACCTGCGAGAAGGATTACGACTATCTGATCGTCATCAGCATGTACGGCACCAAAAAGACAAAACAGAATGTACAGCGTACGGGACAGTTCTGTATCAATCTCGCCACCACCCGGATGATCACCCTGGTGGATTACTTCGGGCAGACCTCGGGAAAGAAGGGAAAAAAGGATGCCCTGCACTATGACGTTTCCAGGGCGGAGTGCGTGGATGCGCCCGCTCTGGACATAAGTCCCTGGGTCTGCGAGTGCGAGGTTGCTTCAACCGTCACCACGGGAGAATCCGATACCTTTTTCTGCCGCATCAAAAATGTGCAGGTGGATGAGCGGATTGACGTGGATACCAGAGGAATTGACCTGACAGCTTTCGATCCCATCATCTACTCAGGGAATTATCATTCCGTTGGGAAATATCTGGGCGCTATCGGAGATTTTTACAGAAAAGACACTTAAATGCGGGAAAGGAATGAATATAATCATGGAAAAACTAAACAAGGAAACCGAACAAATCATGAAGGAACGTTTTGGAAAGGACAACGTGATCGCACTTGCCACTGCACAGGACAACGTTCCCCATGTGCGAAGCGTGGATGCTTTCTACGAAGACAGGGCCTTTTATGTGATCACGTACGCACTTTCCGGCAAAATGAGACAGATCGCAGAAAATCCCCTTGTGGCTATTGCCGGGGACTGGTTTACCGCACACGGCACAGCGGAAAATCTGGGATATTTCGGCAAGCCGGAAAATGCGCCTATGGCTGCAAAGCTGAGAGAGGCCTTTGCGGAGTGGATCGACAACGGGCACAACGATTTTGGCGATGAGAATACCTGCATCCTCCGTATCCGCTTAAAGGACGGGATTCTCTTCTCACAGGGCAAAAGATATGAGATTACCTTTGAAGCATGAGATTACCGCAGCGTATCGCCGTGATTCAACACCAGGGTGCTGTACAGAAACAGCACGTCACAGTTTTGAAAATCAATAAAACGGCCCAATAAATCCGGCTGGATATAGCGGATGTCTACCAGGGTGATCTGCGAATAGCCGCAGATTAACAGCGGGGCGATGCTTGAACCGAAGGAATCCCGGAACAGGACAAGCTTTTTATCTGTCCCAGCACCGGGGTTCTTTATGGTAATAAGAGACAGGGAACCTGACAGAAACATTTCGTAAGGATCACGTCCCGCCGCCTTTTCCATGTCGTAGACCGGTATCTCCCACTTATTCTGCCAGTCATAGACCTGACTGTCAAAGATCGCATCTCCTGTCACATACTGCAGACGATCCGGGGCAAGAGGCAACGCCGCCTGCCCATGGTAAACTCCGTAGAAATCCTGATCCAGCGTATGGATTTCATAATCCTGTAAAGCCGCCGCCCCCATGACCTGCAGGAGGCGCTGCGCCACATCCGTGATTCTCTCCTGCCTCCAGTGGGTGTCGGTTCTGTAATAGTCGTCCCTCTCCAGCAAATCCGAGATCGGAATATACTCCGCGAAATCCGCAAGCTCCTCTATCCGCTTCTCAAATTCCTCATAGTCCATGGACGGATGTCCGCTCTCGCTCGCCAGAAAGCAGTTCTTATCCGGAATAACGGAGAGATAAACCTTGTTTCCATCCGTCAGATATTTCTCACAGATATAGCGGAATCTCCCGGCCGCCCGCACCAGGGAATCCTCATTCACGGGATACTCCATAGAGGCAAGAAATCCATCTGACACATAAATCCCGTTATTATCCTGCCGGGCAAAAACCTTAAGCGCCGTCATTGCTTTCAATCTCCGGAAGGACTCCCGGAAGGGGAAGGCATCCGCCGCATGTCCCTCAAAGTCAGACATAAAGCGGCCGCTCCACACATTTTCCGCCGACAGCTCCGGCATGGGTGAAAGCATCCGCCGTTCACTGTCAGAATACGAGCTTTTTGGCAAAAACAGGCAAAACACAAGGCCTCCTGCAAGCAGCAGGGCAAATGTGACACAAAGTATGATATCTTTCTTTTTCATATCCATAAGCCGGCCTCCCTAAAATCGAAAATACAAAAACGGATTAAAGGATCCGTCCACCAGATAAGCCGTCATAACAAGCAGCAGTCCTGCCAGCGCCACGGGCTCCAGAAGGTTCAAGAGCCTTCCGCCTGCCGGCTTTCGTGCGATTTTTCCTGCCAGAGAGCGCACTGCTGGCGCAGCCCCGATCACTCCGGTCACAAGGACAACGGCAAAGCTGCGAAGACAGTACAGAGCCTCGGCTGAGACGAGGGGAATCCCTCCCGCTCCCGCAAGGCCTGCCAGATCGGAAAACGCCTGTTCAAGGCTCTCCCCGTTGAAGATCACAAAGCTTATCATGACAAAAAACAGAGTATAGGCATGGGACAGAAAACGGCTCTTTTCCAACAGAGTAAGGAGCCAGATCTTTTCAACGGTCAAAAGAAACGCAAAAATAAGCCCCCACAGAATGAAGTTCCAGGCCGCTCCGTGCCAGAATCCGGTCAGCATCCACACGATCAGGATATTTACAAGCTGCCTTCCCCGGCCCCTGCGGTTTCCCCCGAGAGGGATATAGACGTAGTCCCGAAACCAGGTTCCAAGGGAGATATGCCATCTGCGCCAGAATTCCGTGATACTTGCGGAAATATAGGGATAATTAAAGTTCTCCGGAAATTGAAACCCGAACACCCTTCCAAGCCCGATAGCCATGTCGCTGTAGCCGGAAAAGTCAAAGTAGATATGCAGGGCAAAGGAAACCGCATACAGCCAGTAGAACAGCACGGACTTCTCCTGAGAGGCCCGAAAGACCGCACACAGCTCTCCTAACTGGTTTGCGATCAGGATTTTCTTCCCAAGCCCAATCACAAAACGGCGGATTCCCAGGGCCGCTCCGTGAAAGGAATGCTTTCTTTTTGTCAATTGCTCCGCAATGTCACAATAACGCACGATAGGTCCGGCAATCAGCTGGGGAAACATGGCCACGTAGGCCGCAAGATGAAGCAGATTCCTCTGCGCGGCCTGTCCCCGGTACACATCCACCGTGTAGCTTATGATCTGAAAGGTATAGAAACTGATGCCGATTGGCAGGGCAAGGCGCCAAAGCGGCAGTCCCAGCCCTGTCACAGCATTAAAATTTCCGATAAAAAAATCCGCATACTTAAAACACAGCAGGAAAGAAAGGCTGATGCCTGCGGAAATCCCGCAGATAACCTTACCGGCCTTTCTTTCCCTGTATTTTTCCACTAATAGTCCGAATCCGTATCCCAGCAGAATGGAAAGCCCCATCAGCAGAACGTATTTCGGCTCTCCCCACCCGTAAAATATCAGGCTTGCCAGCAGGAGAACCGCATTTTTTCCTCTCTTTGGAGCCAGAAAATACAAAACCAGCGTCAGAGGCAGAAAATAATATAAAAATGAAATACTCGAAAACAGCATGATATCTCTCTCCGGATCACGGACGGCAGGAAGCCGCCCAAATCACAAGCATCCATCAGACAGTGGGCGCTTCTGTAACCACCTGTGCCCCGTCAAGCGCTCCCAGCGCATTATTTTTGAAGGTTTCCATGATCTGTTCCTGGCCGTAAGCGGTTATCACATATCTGCCGTCCACGTTTATGATGATCAGCGTGTCAGGCTGTCCGCAGATCCATTGCTTTGCCAGAATATTGGATTTCACCGAATCTGTGAAGGCGTCTAAATCCACATCCTCCTTCAGACGGTACACCGCTCCGGTAAAGGTGTTTGCGTTCATCAGATGTACCATGGAGGCCGCATCCTCTATGTTGGAAAATTGATCCGCAGGCAGCCCCAATGTAAAATCCAGCTCCTCGGTCTTGCTGATATCGAATTTTCCCGGCGCATCCATCACTGCGTTCTGCTGGTCTCCGCCATACATAGCGAACAGATCATTTTCATCATAGGACTCAACCACCTTATTCAGTATTTCCAGTGAATCCGCATATTGGGACTTGGCCGCTCCCTGATTTGCCTCTTTTCCACCGCAGCCAATCAGGGGGAAAATCATCACTGCCGCCGCCAATAACATTGCCATCTTTTTCATTGTCTTAATCTCCTTTTGCACAAAAACAAATTTTTCAGCAAATACTTCACCGAAGGCTGATAAAGCTCCGCTGGATTTATTATACACAAAATTCCTTTATTTATCAATTCGTTCTGTCAACAGCACTTTTCGTCAAGAAATCCTTTCCCGTCCGTTGTATACTGATAACAGAAAGTGAACGCCGGCAAAACAATCAGCTTTCACCTGTACAGGAGCACAAAGCACTGTCAACATCTCAAGGAGGAACAACATGGATCAGGAAAACCCCATCTTTCGCTCACTTGCGCTGATCGAGGAAAAAATTCATGAAAGACTGACCGTGGAAAATCTGGCTCGGAATGCACACTTTTCCAAATATCATTATCAGCGTATGTTCCGCGAGGCCGTGGGCGAGAGCGTCATGCAGTATGTGACAAGGCGCAGAATCTCCCTCGCCGCCGGAGAGCTGGCCGGGACGGATTCCAATATTCTGGAGATTGCGCTGAAATACGGCTACGATTCCCACGAAGGCTTTACCCGCAGCTTCCGGACCGCCATGGGAGTAACCCCGGCGGAATACAGGAAATACTGCCATGCCATCTCCTCCCCTCTCATCAGAAAGGAGAAATCAAATATGTTTATTTCAGACTCTGCAGGCGAGATGATCCGGGAATTAAACGGACTGATCGTCCAGGCAAAGGAAACCGCCGCTTACGCCAAAAGGCACGCCGCATCCGAGAATGTCACGGCTTACTCTCCGTTTTGGAGCTTTATCATTTCCAAAACCGACAAGGTGACGGATGAATTGTCAGCCGCACTGGACCGCATTACGTCCATCACCCAAAAACCCGACGAAATATCCGCCCGCTTTATGATCGTCAAGGTGATTGATGATGCCGTCTTCTGGTATGGCCTCATAGCCTTCCAGACAGGGCTTACCGTCAAAAGGGCAGTGCCGGAGCACCGCAGCCTGTTTTTGCCCATATGCGGCAGATATGACAAACTTGCCAGGGATGCCAGAATCAGGGCGGATAAAATCGTGAGCTTTTTGGGGGAACTGTCCTCACTGATTTTTCAGGAGATGAAGGATAATGCGCAGCAAAGGCTTCAGGAAATAATCAAAAAGGGGGAAAGCACCGCCAAAATCCTGTCCGCCGATACCGGGCTCCCCTATTCCTATATTGCAGAGGAAATCAGCAATATCACGCAGGAGCTTTCAGCCGCGCCCTTTCCGGAAATTACCGCCCGGTTCTTGGAGGACTGCCTCTTCCGGCTGGATATCATTGCCTTTTCCGCCGACCTGGATGCCCGGCGCTGTCCCTCCCACCATCAGCTCCTTGGCAGCATCAGCCAGCTCAGGGAACAGCTGCGGGAAACCACGGAATTTTTCCAGAGCCTTCCAGGTGACGTACAGGCGGCCGCAGAGGCCAAAGGATCCTCCATGCCGGAATATACACCGGAAAGCAAATACCGTAATATAGCGTTTCAGGGAAATATCCTGCTGTTTTATCTCAAGGGCGAAATCCAAAAGCTGGGCGGCCGCATTTTAAAAGAAGACCAGGAAGCGGCCCTGAATGCGGTCTGCGATGAATTTAACAAAGCCATCCGGCTGGCAATGTGCGCCGCTGATCAATCGGATGCCGACCGTCTGCAGGATATGCTTCGGGCTTTATATGATTCCTTGACAGCGCAGGCACAGGCTCTGGGAATATACGGTGCGCCAATTCAGCACATTGCAGAGGAAATAAAAATGATATCCGTCTGATCTTTACCGCCTGATCCCGGATAACGTCTCTATATTGAGCCATTCTTTCAGATGCTTTAATATAGAGACGTTTTTCAGTTCTTCAAATACGGCCTTTGCCCATGTTTTCAAATTTCTTCTGCCTGCCAAACTTTGCAAGATTCTTATTCCGCTGCTGTTTTTGCCGCAGGAAGGCAGTCTTGTCATCCGAATATTTTGCCTCCGTTTTGAGGCCGATATAGCTCTCCCAGCGTTTACGGGATAAGACACCGTTTGCAATGGCCTCCTTGACCGCACAGCCCGGTTCAGTCTCATGTCTACAATCGCTGAACCTGCATTTGCCCAAGTATTGCTCAACATCGGAAAACGCCTCTCCCAGCCCTTCGGAAACATCCCACATTCCCAGTTCACGCATCCCCGGCGTATCAATGATCATCGCTTCGTTTTGCAGCATAATCAGCTGCCGATGGGTTGTGGTGTGCCGCCCTTTACCGTCATCCTCACGGATCCCGTTGACAGCCATGACCTCTTCGCCCGCAAGCGCATTCACAAGACTCGATTTGCCCACTCCGGACGAGCCGAGAAACACAATTGTTTTTCCGGGTGCCATATAAGGAGCGACACCATCAAGACCCGCCCCTGTTTTTGAGCTTACCGCATGTACGGACACGCCTGCCGCCAGACCTTCCACGACTCGGATAAACGATCCATATTCGTCCACAAGATCCGCTTTTGTCAATACTACAACAGGAACAGCTCCTGACTGCCATGCCAAAGTAAGATACCGTTCCAGGCGCCTGACATTGAAATCCTGATTTAATGACTGTATGATAAATACATAATCAAAGTTTGACGCAACCGCCTGCTCGCCTCGGCCCGGTGCGGGATCTCTGCGGGAGAAAAAGGTTCTTCGGGGCAATGTTCTTATAATCTGGCTGTCGCCGCCGGGGTAATGGTTTATCATGACAAAATCACCGGTCGTCGGGAATTCCTCAGAGCCGGCAAAATATTCTTTTGTCTTTAGTCTCCCGTATGCTTCCCCATACTCACAAACCAGCGCATACCTCTCTTTATGAACAGCGGTTATTCTTGCCGGGATACCCTGCATATTCTCCGGCATCATGTTTGGCATAAAGCCATATTTTCTCAAATCCAATCCTAAAATCCTCCTTAATCTTTTTTGTTGCTCTGATAATCTGAAATACTCTCATACGAAACATCTCCTTTCTTTAAACGGCACCTGAAAACGGGTGCAAAAACGCCGCAAAAAGCGTCCCTTACCTGCGGGTACTTACTGCGGCTGATTATGGGTATAAAAATAACACACCCTTTGAGTGTGCTACAACCGAAAGTTATAGTATTCACGAAAGGTTACTTAAAAACAGTACAACAAAAGAGGGGATCTCCCCGGTAATTGTCTGTACCACATATTCAGTTTTACGTCTCAGTCACCTCGTAAAAAACAGTCATATTATAGTCCTCCTTTCGCAATTCACTGAATTTTGTTAATTATAGCATATCGGACAGCATAATTCAATAAATTTCGCGGAATCGAAATGCTGCTCCATCCCGGCATATCAGGGTTGAAGCAGCATTTCAATCGTCAGCCGGCAGGTAACTGCCATGCTTATTTCAAAGGAGTTTGAGAGCCGTCTCCGCTCCCCTTTCTTTCCTGAATCTCCTGCACGATCTTGTTATAGGCTTTCTTATTCAGGCGGTAGAAAAATAAAACTGCCGCTGTTATGATCCACAGTACGCCGGGAACCGTGGTAAAAGAATGTTTGATCACGGCCAGCACTGCCGGGTTCTGCTGCCTGTTCGCCACATATCCGAAGCCGCCCAAAACACCTGCAAGCACAGAAGTTCCGATTGCCATTCCTATCTTATTTCCCAAAGAAATGAACGCATACTGGAAGCCGTCATTACGGAGTCCCGTCTTCCATTCCCCGTACTCCACGCAGTCCGGTACGATTGCATAGATCGCCGTGTTAAACCCTGAAAAGAAAAATTGTGCCAGACAGGAAAACAGGTAAAACGGCACAGGTGATTTTCCAGCCGTAAAAAAATACATACAAAACATGCTGATCCCCGTAAGCAGCGCAAATATGGAAGCAGAGCGCCCTTTATTGTTTGTCAGCCGGAACACCACCGGGAAGCAGGCCGCGCCAATAATGGAAGGGATGATGATAAAAAGAGAATAGGTACTGAATAATGCCTGATTTCCCTCCACATAGGTAAAATAGTAGAGCGCATCCGCATTTCTCCCATAAAGCGTCACCCCGAACAGAAACTGCCCTGCCACCGCAATTAAGTACGGCCTGTTTTTCACAACAGCAGATAACTGCACCTTCAGGGATGTTTTTTCTTTCTCCGGCACCTCCACCACCTCTTTTGTCTTTGCAAAACAGAAGATATGGCATGCCGCAAAAATACACCCGTATATAACCGCTATCAGGAGATATCCCCTCTTGTCATTCCCCTTTCCAAGCGCCGCAATCAGGGGAACCGTTATGATATTGATAATGCCGATGGCAATCATCGCACTGACAGAACGGAATGTATTGATTTTCGCCCGTTCTTCAATATTCTGTGTCATTGCGCCGCACAAAGTTCCGTAAGGAATGTTGACACAGGTATAGCCCAATACCAGAACGCAGTAGGTAACTGCCATGTACACAATCTTTGCCGTAGACGACCAGTCCGGATGCGCCCAAAAAGTCAGCATCAATACAAGGGCGGTCAGCGGTGCCGCGAACAACAGCCAGGGACGGTATCTCCCCCACCTGCTATGCGTCTTGTCGCTCAGGCCGCCGATTACAGGATCGTTGACCGCATCCCAAAATCTTGAGAACAGCATCAGTCCTGCAACCGCGCTCATCCCTATCCCAAAAACATCCGTATAAAATATCATCAGGAAATTTCCCACAAACATCCAGCTGAAATTACATCCCACATCCCCCATGCCATAGGCGACCTTACTGATCAACGGCACCTTTACATCTGTGTTTTTCTGCTCCATCACAATCCTCCTCACCTTCTGTTAATACCGGCTGAATTCAAATCTCAAATTGTCTGGTCCGCAATGCGTATCACCGCTTTTACAATATCGGCTTTATTGTTCACGCTGTAGTCCATGGCTTTCTGCACCTCATCAAGCCCGAAGACATCCGTCACAATACCCTTCAGGTTTACCTTGCCTGCCGCAACAGCCTCAATCGCCATGGGGTAGATGTGGCGGTAACGGAATACCGTCTTGAAGGTCAGTTCCTTATCCAGAGCAAGACTCACGGGCAGCGTCATTTCCCCGCTCTTACTGTAGCCCACCAGCACGATTGTCGCACCCTTCTTCGTCATATGTATCGTCTGCACCGTTGTCACCTGTGTGCCTGCAGTCTCTATTGCCAGATCGCATCCTCTGCCCTCTGTCAGCCTCCTTACTTCTTCCACCGCATCCGTCCGGCCGGCATCGATTACCCCGTCCGCCCCCAGTTCCAACGCTTTCCGGAGACGTTTTTCCATGATATCCACCACATACACCTTTGACACTCCCATTGCCTTTAATGCCATCATTGTCACGAGACCGATACAGCCCGCCCCCATGACAACCGCTGTCTGTCCCGCCCTTGCGCCGCCCTGCATTGCCGCATGGAAGCCCACTGCCAGAGGCTCAATCAATGCGCCCTCCATGGTGCTTACATGATCTGGCAGCTTAAAGCAAAGATCCGCTTCGTGAGCCACATACTCCTGAAAGACCCCGTCCACCGGCGGCGTTGCGAAAAACACCACATCCGGGCAGAGATTGTAATTCCCTGTTTTACAGAACTCGCAATGGCCGCAGGTCTTCCCCGGCTCCAACGCAACCCTGTCTCCGACTTTCAGGTGCTTCACATCCTTCCCCACTTCCACAACGGTTCCGCCCGGCTCATGGCCAAGTACAAAGGGCGGCTTTACCACATAGTCGCCGATCGCCCCCGTCTCATAGTAATGCAGGTCGCTGCCGCAGATTCCCACATACTCCAGTCTGACAAGCACCTCGTTGTCCTTTGCTTTCGGGATATCCCTTTCCTCAAATCCCATCCTGCCAATCCCCAGCATTACCGCCACTTTCATTTTTCCTTCCATCTGATTGTCTCCTTTTTATATTACTTTATTTATCACTTTATTAATTAGTTTTATTATGTATATAATTTTATTTACCTGCCGCTCATTTGTCAAGAGATTTTCATCAAACCCTGTACTTTCATCATTTACGCCAAAATTGGGTCCAGGTTTTCATTAAAAATACACAAAAAAAGAAGCTTCATTTCTGAAACCTCTTCCTGTAGCAGTCAGCCCTTATTTTAGATCTGACTGACAAACGTCTCTATCACCTTCAATGCGGCTCCTAATGCCGCAGCAGCCACCTTATAATTGCAGACCTTCACATAAGGCTCTTTTTCCAAAAAAATATTTCTCCCGGCCGCTTTGTCCCATAGCTTCTGAAGGTGCGTATCCATGCAGCTTCCCACATACCCGCCTAAAACTATATCACAATCCAGCACCATATGGATATTATTTACTGCAATAGCCAGATAATCCGTGTAGGAATCCCATATCTTTGCCGCTTCTTCATCCTCTTGGTCCAGCAGGGAGAAAAACCGTTCCAGCTTTCCATCCGCCATGCCGGATAAACGCCATGCGGCACAATAAGCGTCCAAACACCCTTTTTTTCCGCAATAGCAGCTTTCCCCATCTATGACAACCGTCATATGCCCGACTTCGCCGCACCGGAAATTCTTGCCCTGAATCAGTTCATTCCTGTCATAAATAGCGCCGCCGACCGTATTGCTCAGGGAAAGATAGAAAAACCGGTCCGCCTCATCTCCATGAAACCCTTCCGCATATGCCCCCGCATTGGCATCATTAAGGAAGAAACACGGGTAAGAAAAAAAACGACTCACTTGATCAAGCGGTACCGCCTCCACGCCCAATATATGGGAATACGTTATCAGTTCTTTCTCCAAATCTATTATTCCCGGAAAAGAAATTCCCACCCCCAAAATTTTTTCCCTGTCAGCGCCGCTTTCATCCAGAAAAAGCTCCAGTCTTTCATTTACCTTTTGATAATAAACGTCCTGCGAAGCATATGGCTGGCAGACCCGCTCATATTTTAATATTTCCCCCACAATATTGGTAAGCAGCAATGTGATATGGTTTTTGGTAATATCCAGCCCAACCGCCAGTTTCGCATTGACAACCGCCGATAATGCTTTCGCCCTTCTTCCCCCGGTTGACTGCAGCTCCCCCTTTTCCTCCAACAAGCCTTCCGCTATCAGTTCCCTTGTGATCTGTGTTGCTGTAGGCAGACTGATCTTCATATTATATGAGATATCGGGATTTGATACTGTTTCATGTTTGCAGATGTAACGAAAAACCTCATTCCTGTTTTTCTTCTTTACTTCCATATTTGTTATTTTCTTTTTATCCATACCCATCATCCATACTACTACAATATATTTATGGTTAATACCCCTTACAGCCAGTAAGGAATTACCCATCTTGTTGCTTAAGCTGTTAGAATGAGTAAGGCAATAGGTCTGGCCTCCTCCTTTCAGGACTTAGCGTCCGTA
>CATKXR010000062.1 GCA_949840805.1 uncultured Lachnospiraceae bacterium
CCCGTACCCCGGGAAACCCTCGAAGAACGTCGGCGCTTAATGAGCCGGGATGCTTTTCCCGGCGAATTTAGCGTCCGCTACGTTCTTCACGGAGCGGGAGCGCGTTTTCCGGGGTACGGGTAACAGAACAGGCGGACCCTTCGGAATCACTGTAAAAAGCGTCAACCTCCGCACGATAATGTATACCATTTTCCGGAATATTTTGGCTAAAATAAAGTAAGGGAGAAACAGAGTATGATGCCGGACGAGAAAATCAAGAACTCCAAAGAATTGGAATTTGCCATATTCTGCATTGAAAATGTTGCGGCAAAACTGGGTATTGATGCAGAACGGGTCTATCAGGCATTTACTGAAAAAAGTAATATTTTACATGGTTACATCGTGCCGGAATATGAAGTCCTGCACACCCAGAGCCGGGAATATATCGTAGACGATCTCCTTGATCTGATGAAAGAAAGGGGTGTGGAAATATAACTCTTTATCACGGTTCCTATCTGGAAATTGCAAAGCCCGACCTGATTCATTCCCGCCCTAATGTGGATTTTGGACGTGGCTTTTATGTTACTCCTCTGCACGTGCAGGCAGCGAAGTGGTGCGGCAAGTTCAAACGCCGTGGGAAAGACGGAATTATTTCCCGGTATGTGTTTGAGGAAAGCCGGGAACATGAGCTGAAAACACTGAAATTCGATTCTTATTCCGAAGATTGGCTTGACTTTATCCTGAATTGCCGCATCGGAAAAGATACAGCCGTGTGATTGAGCGCTTCGCCAGACAGCAGGGGATCTCTCTGGATGCGGCACTGGACTTTTTCTACCATTCCGAGGTCTATCCTCTGATTCGGGATGGCGTTTCCGATATGCACTGTATGAGTGATGCGTATCTGGCAGAAGAACTGGAACAGGAATACTGCCAGAATAATGCCAATGGAGTTAGTGATAGCGTGAATACTGCCGATAAAGTGCTGTAAAACTGGGAGTATTTTTCCTCTAAAACCCTAAAAAGCCAGTATAGCGAATACCAGGTGAATGTACCCAGAGATCGCAACGGGGAATTCGAACCAAAGCTGATCTCCAAATATCAATGCAACGTTTCCAGGATTGAAGAGAATGTCATCTCTCTGTACGCGAGAGGGATGAGGAACGGCATCATGTGACAGAATCCTCAAAAAAGTTTGAAACAGGCTCATGGACAGTATATAATATAAACAGGAAGTTCATACGAGGGAGGGACTATGGGAGAAAATCATCATCCTGGCTGAATCCCAGTCAACTTGGTCAATGAATATCCTGGTCCGGATGCTCCTATATCTGGCAGAGACGTACCATAATTATTTCAGAAGGGAAGCCGCGGACTTATACAACAGCACGAAAGTATCCATGCCAAAAGCTGAGTTATACGTTATTTTCACAGGAAAGAGAGTAAACCAGCCCGAATACATTACCTTATCAGAGGAATTTTTTCATGGAAGGGAATGTTCTGTTGAGATAAAGGCCAAAGTATTGTACGGAGGTAAGGGCAGGGACATCGTGAGCCAATACGTTGAATTTTCAAAAGTATACACAGAACAGGTAAGGAAATATGGTGGAATTATTTGATGAAGAGTATATTCAGATGGCTTACCATAAAAGACTTCAAAGAGAAATTAAAGCGGAGGTGACAGCGGAGATAAAAGCGGAGGTAAAAGCAAAGGTGGCAGCGGAGGTAAAAGAAAAAGTAAGGGAAAAAGAAAGGCGGTCAGTAAGAAAACTATGCCAAAAAGGATTTTCTGCTGAAGAAATTGCTGACATTTCCGAAGTACCAGTGGAAACAGTAAAACAATGGATTGAATTATAAAAAATAACCTCGGTTTTGTGAATATAGCGACCACTTTTTAATATTTCGTTCCCGGTCCATAATAATAGAACCAGGAGTGCCGTTAATGCATTCCCGGTTCTATTTTAGATACACTCAATTTTTTATACACAAATTTTCAACTTCCTCATAGGTCAATCCAGTATCCTCCACCATTTCATCCATTGGCCTGTTCCGCTTAAGAAGTTTTTTAGCAATTTCAATATTTCTTTCCTTCCTTGCATTATACAATGCCTGTGTCTCATCATGCCTTGCTTTTGCGCAGAGCCTTTTTTGATGAATCAGGCATAAAACCGTTCATTCATCATTTTCTGCTCCCCGCATACGCTATCTCTTTATCCCCCCTCAAAAGTATCCCTCTTGTATCAATAATTCCAATACAAGCGCTTCTCGTTCCACCATTACCTGACTGAAATCATCCAGTATGGTTTTTCTGTTTACATCTATTGCAAACTGCGGTTTCAAAAATTCAAGCGTAAAACCTTCTTCCGCTTCATACATGTCCAAATTTTGTTGTCCCAAATCCTCTTTCACACAACATAAGAAATAATAATTATCCTGTATAAAAATATCCTCTTTTGTACTTTTCTGGACTCGATGGACCTGACCATATTCCTGGATGGAATTTTTAATCACGCATAAACCTGTTTCTTCTGAAACTTCTCTTATCAAGGCATCTTCCATACATTCATCAGGCTCTATCCCTCCGCCCGGAAATTTGTAATAATTGTATTTCTTACTATGCACCATTGCTATTTTGCCGTCTTTAATAATGACGGCTCTTGCCGAAGGCCTGTAAAAAACGCTCCCATCAGGAATATAATCTTTTTTGTCCATTTCAAATAAAATGCGCATTTGATAATTCTCCATTTTCATAAATTAAATTCTCTTGATTCCGTCAGACATTGATCTTCTGTTTCTGCAAAAACTCCCGCTCCTTCCCCAGCAGTTGAAGAAAAATCCAAATTGTGCTAATATTACCTGGTATATCAGCGATTTCAAGCAATTCCCGGAAAGGCGGTATCCTACTATGTCTCCTGCTGTACACACAACCAGCAAAAATGACTTTTCCCAGGGAAGTGTCATCAAGAATATTCTTGGCCTGGCCCTGCCTATGACACTGGCCCAATTGATCAACGTCCTCTACAATATTGTCGACCGGATCTATATCGGTCGTATTCCAAAGGACGCCACTTTGGCCCTGACCGGCCTGGGGCTCTGCCTCCCCATTATTTCCATGGTAATTGCCTTTGCCAATCTTTTTGGTATGGGCGGCGCGCCTCTTTGCTCCATTGAGCGGGGACGGGGAAATGAGGAAGAAGCGGAAAACATCATGGGCAATTCCTTTGTCATGATGGTGTTGTGCGGCTTGATCCTGACCATCCTTGGCCTGATTTTAAAACGCCCCATGCTCCGCCTGTTCGGCGCCTCCGATGCCACGATGCCCTATGCCGATTCCTATATTACCATCTACCTCCTTGGCAGCGTCTTTGTGATGACCGGCCTTGGCATGAACAGCTTTATCAATTCCCAGGGCTTTGGGAAAGTCGGAATGCTGACGGTGCTTTTAGGAGCTGCTGCCAATATTATATTAGACCCTGTCTTTATTTTCGTCCTGGGGCTTGGCGTCCAGGGAGCTGCCTGGGCCACCATCCTCTCCCAGGGCCTTTCCGCTTTCTGGATCGTCCGCTTTCTGACTGGGGATAAGACCATTTTAAAACTGCAGAAAAAGGCGTTTTCCCTGAAACGCCAGCGGGTCCTTAGCATTATTGGCCTGGGGCTTTCCGGCTTTACCATGTCCATCACCAACAGCCTGGTCCAGATTATGTATAACGCCAGCTTAGGTCGTTACGGAGGCGATGTGTATATCGGAATCATGACGGTAATCAACTCGGTCCGGGAAGTCGTCTCCCTTCCGATCAGCGGGCTCACCAACAGTACACAGCCTGTCATGGGGTATAATTACGGGGCCGGCCAATATGGAAGGGTCAAAAAAGCCATCCTCTTTATGTCCGTGGTTTCCATCTCCTACACCACCATCATGTGGGGGCTGGTTCACGGCTTTCCCGAATTTTTCATCCGCATCTTTAACCATGAGGGAGATCTGGTGGCCGCGGGGATTCCTGCTATGCGGATTTATTATTTCGGCTTTTTTATGATGTCCCTGCAGTTTGCCGGACAGTCTGTATTTGTGGCCTTGGGGAAATCAAAAAATGCCGTGTTCTTCTCTATTTTCCGGAAGGTCATCATCGTCGTTCCTCTGATCCTGATCCTGCCCGGCCTGTTCCGTCTTGGCGTCAGCGGGATTTTCATGGCAGAGCCGATCTCCAACTTTGCAGGAGGCCTTGCCTGTTTTGGAACCATGATTATAACCGTCTGGCCGGAGCTGAACGGAAAAAAGAAAAGAACACAGACATAAAATCAATCGAGTGGGAAGATTTTCTCCCTGCTCGCTGCGCGGCCCGCATGCTGCAACAGCAGCAAACTTCCATATGCAGGCCTGTGCATGAAAAGGGCGGACACCCCTGTTGAGTATGTCCGCCTTTCATGATTTAGATCCTTAGATATTCAGCAAATCACTGAACATCTTAAGAGCCCCATCGGTCTCATGGGCCAGTACGCGCTTTGCCAGAACTTTTCCAAGCTGCACGCCCTCCTGGTCAAAGCTGTTTACATTCCATACAAATCCCTGGAACATTACCTTATTCTCAAAGTGTGACAAAAGGGCTCCTAATGTCCTGGGATTTAAGTGGTCGCCGATAATAATGCTGGAAGGACGTCCTCCCTCAAAATTCTTATTCCGGTTCTCATCCGACTTGCCGCACGCAAAAGCGATAATCTGAGCCGCCACATTCGCGCACAGCTTCTGCTGGCTGGTGCTGTCCTGGATGACCACATCCGTGCCGATCTGGCTGTTCTTAAACCCGATGAACTGCAAAGGCACAATGGACGTACCCTGATGAAGCAGCTGATAGAAAGAATGCTGCCCATTGGTCCCTGGCTCTCCAAAGATCACCGGGCCTGTCTCATAGCTTACCCGCTCGCCGAAACGGTTCACGCACTTGCCGTTGGATTCCATATCCAACTGCTGTAAATGGGCTGGGAAACGGCTCAGAGCCTGGGAGTAAGGAAGGACTGCCGTACACAGATATCCCAGAACATTGCGCTCGTATACCCCGATCAGGGCGTCCAGCATGGCCGGGTTCTTGAACAGATCCTCATTCCTGGACAGCTTATCCTCTTCTGCGGCGCCTTCCAGGAACTGGGCAAACACCTCCGGCCCAAAAGCCAGGGATAACACTGCCCCGCCCACTGCGGAGCTGGAAGAATAACGTCCTCCGATATAATCATCCATAAAGAAAGCGGCCAGATAGTCGTCGCTCTTGGCCAAAGGAGAAGTCTCGCTGGTAACTGCCACCATATGCCTGGAGGCGTCCAGACCTGCTTTCTTTAAGGCATCCTTCACGAAAGATTCATTGGTCAGGGTCTCAAGGGTCGTCCCCGACTTTGACACAAGGACAAAGAGAGAATGAGCCACATCGATGGAATTTAAAACAGCCGCTGCGTCATCCGGATCCACGTTGCTGATAAATTTCGCCTCCATCTTCAGGGTATCATGCTTCTTCGCCCAGTTCTCAAGGGCAAGATAAATGGCACGGGGTCCTAAGTCACTGCCGCCGATCCCGATCTGGACCACCGTAGTGAATTTCTCGCCTGCCGCGTTTGTAATCTCGCCTGCATGTACTTTTTTGGCGAATTCCGCCACCTTCTGCTGCACCCCGGTATAAAAATCACGTTTGTCAACGCCATCGGCCACAACTGCATCTCCAAGCTGCCCGCGGGTCAGATGATGAAGCACCAGACGCTTCTCCCCGGTGTTGATCACCTCTCCGTTGTAAAGGGCTTGAAACTTTTCCGTAAGCTGGGCTTCCCGGGCAAGTTTTCCGAGAATCTCCAGCACATCGTCGTCCACCTGCTTTGCCGCATAGTTAAATACCATACCCTCCGCCATGGGAACACTGTACTTTTTCACGCGCTCCGCGCCGCTCTCCCCGTCCATCACCTGAGCAAGATCCACCTGCTTTGCCTTTAAAAGCTCCTGGAATGAAGCAAGCGTATCCATATTGTTCCAGTTGACCATTATCTTCTCCTCCTTGGATATTAATATATTTAGGCGTTTGATAAACGCTCAAATCCATACGCGCCGGGCAGCCCTGACACATGCCTAAATCATTATACTATTAATCCTGGTTTAATTCAAGCATCTGCGGGCATATAAGGCAAGTCAATACGCTAAACCTCGTAACAGTTCCAATAACCCCTGAACTGTTACGAAACCTCGTCAATCGCCTTCCCGATATCATGACGCATATATTTATTGGCAAATTCCACCCATTCGGCCGCCTTATAGGCATTGGACCGGGCTTCCTTCAGGCTGACGCCTTTCGCCGTAATCCCTAAGACCCGGCCGCCATTGGTGACGATATTCCCCTCCTCGTCCAGCCGGCTTCCTGCATGGAACGCATAGTACCCGTCCTCATCCGAAAACTTTTCCAGCCCGGAAATCTTGTATCCCTTCTCATAGTGCTCCGGATAACCGTCCGATGCCAGCACCACACACACCGCCGCATTATCCTCAAACTCTAACTCCACCTGGTCAAGAGCGCCGTCAATACAGGCCTCAAACACGTCTATTATATCATTCTTCATCCGCGGCAGCACTACCTGTGTCTCCGGATCCCCGAACCGGGCGTTATATTCCAGTACCCGGGGCCCTTTCTCTGTCAGCATAAGACCAAAGAAAATAACCCCCTTAAACTCCCTGCCTTCTGCCCTCATGGCATCCACGGTAGGCTGATAAATATGTTCCCGGCAGAAAGCATCGATCTCTTCCGTGTAAAAAGGACTGGGAGAAAAAGTCCCCATCCCTCCTGTATTCAATCCCCGGTCCCCGTCCTTTGCCCGCTTGTGGTCCTGGGCGGAAGCCATGATCCTGATATTTTTCCCGTCCGCAAAAGAAAGCACCGAAACCTCACGGCCGGTCATAAACTCCTCGATCACGATCCGGTTTCCGGCCGCCCCGAACTGCTTGTCCAGCATCAATGCCTGTACGCCTGCCCTGGCTTCTTCCAGAGTATTGCAGATCAGCACGCCCTTTCCTAACGCCAGCCCGTCCGCCTTCAGCACAATCGGCATATCTGCCGTTTCCAGATAGGAGAGGGCCTCCTGCGCAGAATCAAAGGTTTCATAGGCAGCGGTAGGGATCCCATATTTTTTCATCAGGTCTTTTGAGAAAGCCTTGGAACCTTCCAGAACCGCCGCATTCTTCCGCGGCCCAAAGGCCCGGAGCCCCGCCGCCTCAAAGGCGTCCACCGCCCCTGCCGCCAGAGGGTCGTCCGGAGCCACGACAGTCAGGTCGATCTGTTCCCTTTTAGCAAAATCCACCAGCCTGTCAAAATCCATGACACCGATATCCACACATTCCGCCACCTGTGCAATCCCTGCATTTCCCGGCGCGCAGTAAAGCTTATCCACTCTGGGACTTTTCGCCGCCTTCCACGCAATAGCATGTTCCCGGCCTCCTCCGCCCACAATCAAAACCTTCATTTCTCTTCCTCCTGTATCTGCCCGTTAGCGATCCGGTTAATGGCCTCCGGCAGAAGAATCCACTCCGCCTCCTCCATCACCCGCCGCTGCAAAATTTCCGGTGTATCCCCGTCCTTCACCTCTACTGCCTTCTGCAGAAGAATCGGCCCTGTATCCATGCCGCCGTCCACATAATGGACCGTGGCTCCTGTCACCTTCACCCCTCTTGCCAGGGCGGCCTCATGAACCTTCAGCCCATAAAATCCCACGCCGCAGAAGGAGGGGATCAGGGACGGATGGATATTGATGATCCTTCTCTCATATTTTCTTACCATCGCCTCCGGAATCCTTACAAGGAACCCGGCAAGGACAATCAGATCCAGATTGTAGGAGTCCACCTTTTCAAGAAATGCCTTCTCAAAAGCATCCCTGTCTGAAAAATCCTTCGGCGACAGGCACACAGCCTCAACCCCATGTTTTCTCGCCCGCTCCAGGGCATAGGCGTTCGGATTGTTGCTGACGACCACCTCGATGGAAGCTCCTGTGATTTTCCCTGCGTCCAGGGCATCTAAAATAGCCTGCAGGTTCGTGCCTCCCCCGGACACCATCACCCCTACTCTCAGCATAAGTCCACTCCCTTTTCTCCTGCCTCCACGGAACCAACCACATAAGGAGTATCCCCGGCTGCCCGGATGGCGTTTATGGCCTTGTCCACATCGGCCGGATCCACGGCCACCACCATGCCCAGGCCCATATTAAAGGTGTTGTACATCATTTCTTCCGCAATGTCTCCCTTTTCTGCCAGAAGCTTAAAAATCGCCGGCACCGGATAACTGTCCTTCTTAATGACTGCCCGTGTACCCTCTTTCAGCATACGGGGTACATTCTCATAAAAGCCGCCGCCGGTAATATGGCTGCACGCCTTCACTACGACCCCTGCATTTTTCAGGCTCTTTAACGCCTTTACATAAATCCTCGTCGGCGCCAGCAGGGCGTCTCCCAAAGTCTTTCCCAGCTCATCATAGACGGTATCCAGCCCTTCCCTTGTCATCTCCTTCTCAAACACCTTCCGCACCAGGGAAAAACCGTTGCTGTGTACGCCTGTGGAAGCCATGCCGATCAGGACGTCCCCGGCTCTCAGATGCTCTCCGGTAATCATATCCTTCTTATCACAAACCCCCACTGCAAATCCAGCCAGGTCATAGTCCTCCTCCGGCATCAGTCCCGGATGCTCCGCCGTCTCCCCGCCGACCAAAGCGGCCTCCGACTGGATACACCCCTCTGCCACTCCCTTCACAATCTGCGCAATCTTCTCCGGATAATTCTTCCCGCAGGCAATGTAATCCAGGAAAAACAGCGGTTCCCCGCCGGCACAGGCAATATCGTTGACACACATGGCCACCGCATCGATGCCGATGGTATCATGCCTGTCCATGATAATGGCCAGCTTGACCTTAGTGCCGCAGCCGTCCGTACCGGACAACAGCACCGGCTCTTCCATCTCTTTGATCTTAGACAGGGAAAATGCCCCGGAAAATCCGCCCAGTCCCCCCAGTACCTCCTCCCGCATGGTCTTTTTCACATGCTCCTTCATCAGCTCGACAGACTGATAGCCTGCCTCTATGTCCACTCCGGCTTTTTTATAATCCATGGCAATACCCTCCTGTTCTTTTCACAGATATCCGTCTTTCCTAACTCTTTCCGTTCTTCCCTGGACGGTTATGGCGACGCCCGTCCTGACAAACCGTTGCCTACATCTGCGCCAGATACTCCTTATAGCCGATGCTCTCCAGCTTTTTTGCCTTCTTCTCCACATCATTCTTCAGAGACTCTGCATAAGCCTTGACTTTATCCAAAAGCCCCTCATCCGACACCGCCAGCATCTTGGCCGCTAAAATCCCTGCATTGGCGCCGCCGTTGATCGCCACGGTCGCCACCGGGATCCCGGAAGGCATCTGGACGATCGAATAGAGAGAATCCACTCCCCCCAGATCGGAGGTCTTCATAGGAATCCCGATCACCGGCATGGGAAAAATGGCTGCGCACATTCCAGGCAGATGGGCTGCCTTGCCCGCTCCTGCGATGATTACCTTAATCCCTTTTCCTTCCGCTGCCTTCGCCCACTCGAAAAAAATATCCGGCTGCCGATGGGCGGAAATAATCGTCATCTCATACTCGATCCCAAATTTATCCAGAATCTCCGCCGCCTTCGCCATCACCGGCATATCCGAATCACTTCCCATCACAATGCCAACCTTTGCCATAATACCGCTCCTTTCCATCTTCCATTGTAGCTGCCAGGTGCCTTCCCCGCTGCTTTCCGGCTTTTTCCGACGTCACATTTTCTGTGCCATTTTTCAAAAAAACCCAGTGTTGTTTTATTTCTTAATACGTCACTTTTTATAAGTGTATCTTATAAATATATGTAATTCATAAAGTATTGCTTATGAAATATGATACAATGTTTTCCAGATACCGTCAACTGATTTTTCCTTTTCCTCTCCTTCATTTGCCTGACAGCTTCTTCCCTCTCCCTATTTGCCTCTTTTGTTGCCTCCCATATGATCTGCCTGGTCTCCGGCTCCATGATCTCTAATAATGCCCGGCACATGGCTTCATCTTTTCAAGAGGCTTTGTGTTCAGATTGTACTCTTTCTCATAGATCAGGAATTGCAATGAAAAAGATTTTCTTCTTGAAAAAAAACAAAAAGGGGCTGATTTTTTAACAGCCCCTGCAACCTTCCTCACATCCCGTATTTTCAATACCCGTAAAAAATCTGCGCCATAGGAGAACTCTTATCTAATATCAGCGTATTATTCCCATTCTTCAAAGACGCCTTGGCCGCGTCCAGCGACCGGACAAAATTATAAAAATCCGCCTTACTGGCATCGTTATAGGCATTGGACAAAATCTGCATATATTGGGCCTCGCCCTCCGCCTTGATCTTCTCCGCCTCCGCTAAGGCTCCCGATTTCATCACAGACACTTCCTTTGTCGTATCATTCTTGATCTTTTGCGCGGAAGAATTCCCCTGTGCCGTAAAAGAAGCCGCAATATTATTCCGCTCCGAGATCATGCGGTCATAGACTGCCTGCTTGTTGTCATCCGGCATATCTAAAGACTTGGTCTCCACTGCCAGCACCGCGATGCCATATCCGTCCAGGGAATTGCCGATATAATCCCGGATATCAAGAGCCAGCTTCCCGTCCCGGTTCTCGATGATCTCCGCCTGGTCCATATTGGAGATCACGGACTTCATGGAAGAAAACACGGATGCGGAAATCCTGGACTGGGCCTGGGCCACCTGCCCGTTAAGATGGCGGGTAAAAAGGGTCGGATCAGAAATCCTCCACAGCACAAACGCATCGGCAATCATGCTTTTCTTGTCTTTCGTAATCACATCTGATTTCGGAATGTCATAAATCTGCAGTTCCTTAGGAAGGGAAGCGCTGGTCTGGATAAAAGGAACCTTAAAAGACACACCGGGCGTCTCCACCACCCGGACGATCTCCCCGAACTGCCGGATAAGCTTATATTCATTGGGATAGGTGACTACCACGGAGGAGGCCAGTATCACCAGAACCAGCGCCACCAGCAGCATCCCTGTCGCCTTGCCTGCTTTTTTCATTCTTCTACCTCTCTTTCTCGTTACCCTTCCTCATTGCCTTCCGGCTGCGGCTGTTCTGCCGGCACAGGCTTCGGGGGCTCCGTCAAAGAATTTTGCGGTTCTCTTGTGCTCCCCGCCCCAAAAGCCTGCATGGAAGAAGTAA
Source organism: uncultured Lachnospiraceae bacterium (assembly GCA_949840805.1). GTDB lineage: Bacteria > Bacillota > Clostridia > Lachnospirales > Lachnospiraceae > Brotaphodocola. The sequence goes on from CATKXR010000062.1 coordinate 11,209, forward strand.
AACTGTCCAAAGGCAGCATCTTCTGAGTGCCGTTCTCATCTACAATATACACTTTCATCCCTGGCAGCAGTTCCTCCATGGCCTCATAAAACATCCTCTGTTTCGTGATCAGCGGATACTTGCTGTACTCCGCGTACATCTGCTCAAACCGGGATACCTGCCCCTGGGCCTCATTAATCCTGGCCTCCTTCTCCGCCTCCGCGTTCTTGATGATCTGGTCGCATTCCGCCTCTGCCTGGGGGATCTTCTCGTTCCGGTCCTTGTTGGCATTATTAATGGCCGTCTCTTTCCCCTGCTTGGCGTTCTCTACATTCTTAAAAGCATTCATCACCTCCGTGGTAGGCGGAAATGCATCCTGGATCGTAATATTGACTACGGAAAGCCCGATATCTTCCTCGATCATCCGGTTGGTCAGCTTTTCCTTGATCTCAGACTGGATGGTGGTCTTGCCTGTGGTGATCACGTCATCCACATTATAGATTCCCACCGTATCACGGATATAAGACTGGGCTAACATCTTTAAGGTCGCCTCCGGTTCAGCCGACGCATAAAGATACTTTACCGGGTCATTCACCATATATTCCAGGTAAAAATCCGTATTGACAAAGTTAAAATCCTTGGTAATCATCACCGACTCTTCGTCAATTGACACCGAAACCCCGGTATCCAGGCTGTATCCGATCGGCATTCCCATGATCCCCTTGGATACCTTCCGCACATTCTGCACAAAGGGGATCTTAAAATGCAGCCCTGCCTGGGAGACCGCCTCGGCGCTTCCCAAAGTCGTCACTACCGCATAATTTTCCTCATCCAGCATATAATAGCTGTTCATCCCAAGTAAAACCAGTATCATCACTGCCAGAAAAACACCGGCTCCCCGAAAGGGGCGAAACTTCTTCACCGGATTTCCGTCGGAATCAAACCGTTCCGGTTCCGGCTCCTTCTTCGGGCAGCCCTCCCCGCCTGTACCTGCCTGTCCTCCTCCAAACGGATTCCTGCCAGAAGCATTGCCTCCGGCCATCGCTTTCCATAAATCTTCATATGGATTCTTACTACCATTCATACGGTTTCTCCTGTCAATCTTTTCCTTGTGAAAATATTGTCAACATAACACGTCTATTTTACCGTGAAAGTACTTTTTATGCAAGGTGTATGAAACATTTTATGAAAACTTAAGATTTTTGGGAAATATGTCCTTTTGCTCTAACAGCCTGCCTGAAAGCGTTTTTTGCTCCCAGGCAGGCTGCCAAAATACTTTTATTCAGAAAACAACAAACAATGATGTCATCGCATACCGGCTCTCTGCAGCCCCAGCCCCCGTAAATATATATCAGGAAAATGATAACGAATCGGATCAGATATCCTCCTTTGATATTTTTTCAAAACCCCAATATTAATTAAATTCGTTATTTCCTCCTTTAAATTTGAGAAGCCGCTTCTTTGCAAAGCGCCAAGAATAATTTCCTCATCAACCGGAGATCTCTGTATGGTATCTTTCAGACCATCCAAAAACGCAGCATATTCCCGAAATTCTTCTTTTAAATCAATCACTCTTTTTTCTGAAACCTCCGGAAGCATATCTTCAAAGCATCTTGGCCGTATGATGCTTTTTCCCATAGTCTGATATCCGTCCTTTTCCAATTCCAGCTCCTTATCTGCAGCTTTGGCAAAAATATCAATCATACTTCTTGGAACGATGACACCCTGGGTATCTGACAGCCTGTTTTTAAACCAGTTATAAGTCGATGCTTTATTGCCGCTTCCCATCTTCACCCCAATAAGCACTGACAGCATTCTCCTGTTATCTTCCTCATTTACAATAGGAATATATCCCAATCCAGGTATTTCACCAATTTGTTTTTCTGTTGCTTTCTCATACAACTTTTTCACTGGTTCTGACATACTCATTGCCCGTTTCCAAATCATGGCAAACAACTGGTCATATTCCCATGCTATTGTGACAGAATAGTTCTTCAGCTTTACCTTATCTGAGACGTCTATTTCCCGCTCATAAATGTCTTTTCGCAGAAAAATCTTGGTTCGGATATTATTCATGGTATTCTCATTCCTATACCACATATCAACTAAAGCACTGACAAATTTCCCACGCTCCTTAGATGCCACAACCCGGTCCAACGCATCATAGATAATCGTAACTACTCTGCTTTTTTCAAAATAAAATTGATTGACCGCCTCCAATAACTTTTTGAGTTCATAGGCTGTCTCGCCTGACAGTAAGGCACATTTTTCTATTTTAAAAGGTTCAGAAAACATTTCCCTAACCGGGCTTTTCTCAACAAGCCCATTCAAAAGGCTGTCATTTTCCACCAGAATCCGCAGCGTTTCATAATACAGAAATCCTCGGATCTGTTCTTCATTAACCAGGCAGCTAAAAATATCAACATAATTTGTAGCCTGTGAAGTCCCTACGATCCATTGGGTATGCTCGTATTGTTCTGTACTTACATTCAAGTATTTTGCAAGCGCTTTGGCATATTCATTGTTCTTTAAAGCGCTAAACAGCGCCGTCTTCCCTACTCCCTTTTGGCCGAGAATCAAAAACTTCCTTTGATCAAAAATAAAAGTATACCCTTTTAACGGATAGAAATTATTCTGTAAAACCTTTTCCGTTACAAATTCATCTTCTGCTGCTGCCGTCCCTAATCCTCCCATAATATCAGAAAATGCTTTCGTGATTTCTCCAGATCGGATTTCATCTGTTATAGCTGTATTTAAAATCTCATTCTGTAATGTATCTTCCATCACATTCACAATTCTGATGTATTCTGCCTCTTGTTCCTCATATCCCTTTAAAAGCTGTTCAATGGATGCAACTACTTCTAATCCGGCATTATAAGTGATATGAATCGGATAATGCTCTGCTGTTTCATCCTCTATAAGGATATCATTATCCTGATACTCCCTGTCACACATACTCAAGGCATTATATGCCCCCTCCACGTACATTCTCTTTTCAATCTGAGCCAATGATTCATTTACAGGAACCTTGCTGTTAATCAGCAAAAAGGGTGTCCTGCTGGCTTTCATAATAGGAAGGGTCATTCTCATCCCCTCCACATTCTGCATACTTCCATAAAAAAACAATATGGCCAAATCCGAATATCTTGTTAAGGTAATCCCCCCAATCTGATGAATCCCGGATCGCGTATCAATCAAAATATAATCCGGCTTTATAAAAGAGTCTATTTTTTTCAGCAGCACATCAATAGGAGTTTCTTCTTCTTCATATGCAGGAATATCCAGATCAAACCTCATTAGGTTTTTCCGGTAAGATTCAACATCATTTCGTGCCGCCGTTCCCACAGCAGGCATAATATAAATCTCGCCCCCATATTGATTTACATGGCAATATTCACCTACTGAATATAAGTATTCATCAATATTAATTTCTTCTGAATATACATTATTTTCCACAAAAAAATCTAATATCCCGTATTGCGATATTGCATCTTCTGGAAAGAAGCTGGAAACTCCAGGCGCCTCCAGATCAAAATCCAATAAAATAACCTTTTTTCCTCTTTTTGCAGCACCGATTGCGCACATCATCATAGTGGTAGTCCTGCCAACTCCGCCCTTAAAAGAGTAAAAGCTCACCAACCTGCCAAGCAATGAACACTTTGCTTTTTTCTTTTTTTTCGCATCCCAATATACGTTTGTAATATATTTCTCAAATACCCATACCCGATCCCTTACTGGTGTACTGTCCTTTTTCCAGCTTTCAATCTCTGTTTTTGCAAAAAAATTATCTTTTAATGATTCGCAAGTATTCAGCCAAATATCAATCGCATCTGTCAATCTTTTTTTAATCTCATCTATAAGCCCTTCTTTATCTTTATCCACATACGCTATGATTTTCCCATATATATTCTGTACAATATACAATTCCAACTCAGGATATTTATCCGCAAGAATACCTGCCGCTTCAATGGTTCTGTCCAGCACTCTGTCATTATGTATCATAATCCACCTCCAGTTACAATTTTTGACACAAACTGAAAAATATATTCGCTTTCCTCTATATATTTTTCACAATATTCTTTTTCATACCATTTGAAATGGCCCCCATACCGATAAGCCGGATCCCAATGGGGATATCCCTCTTGGCCGATAAAAATACAAGGACATTTCCTCCTGCAGTCCAAACGATAAGCCGATGAAATGCCGCCAGTCATAGATAACCAATCATCCAGCGCCTGATTAAGCTTTGAAGTACTATGCGCCAATGCCTTCAAATCATTCACAGAATACGGAGATCCGTCTTGTTTCTTTCCATGATTTTGTAAAATGTATTTTAATGCGCATTCCAAAATATACCCACACAGATAACAACAGTTATAGTATTCCCCTTTTCCATATAAAATTCTTGAATCCTTATACATTCTTTGTAATGTTTCTAAAAAATCTGCTTGTCCAATCTCTGGCATACTTATGCTTGTCCTTTTCACGTTTTGCTGATATACTTTTATCATTTACAGCATAACATAGCGCAATTACTTTTGCAATCCAGAGAACTTGAAAATATCCAAACAGCCTGCCCGGAAGCGGTCTTTTGCTCCCAGACAGGCTGTCATACATTCCCTAATGATGGAACAGCCGAATCCCCGTAAATGCCATAGCCATTCCATATTTATTGCAAGTCTCAATCACATGGTCATCCCGCACGGACCCACCCGGCTGAGCAATATATTTTACGCCGCTTTTATAAGCCCGTTCAATATTGTCCCCAAAGGGGAAGAAAGCGTCGGAACCCAAAGCCACATCTTTCATCTGGTCCAGCCAGGCCCTTTTTTCCTCCCGGGTAAACACCGGCGGTTTCTCTTTAAATATTTTCTCCCAGGCCCCGTCCGCCAGCACATCCATGTATTCCTCGCCGATATAGACATCAATGGCGTTGTCCCGGTCAGCCCTGCGTATCCCGTCCACAAACTTCAGTCCCAATACCTGGGGAGCCTGCCGCAGAAACCAGTTGTCCGCCTTCTGCCCTGCCAGACGGGTGCAGTGTACCCGCGACTGCTGTCCCGCCCCAATGCCGATTGCCTGGCCGTCTTTGGCATAGCAGACCGAATTAGACTGAGTATATTTCAGCGTAATCAGAGAAATCACCAGATCCCGCTTTGCCGAATCCGGAATCTCCTTATTTTCTGTAACCACATTAGAGATCAGCTCATGGTTAATATCCAGGTCATTCCTACCCTGCTCAAACGTAATTCCAAACACCTGCTTTTTCTCAAGTTTCTCCGGCTCGTAAGCCTCGTCCATCTCAATCACACAGTAATTGCCGTTCTTTTTTGACTTTAAAATCTCAAGGGCCTCCGGCTCATACCCGGGCGCGATCACGCCGTCCGAGACTTCCCTCTTGATCAGCCTTGCCGTATCCACGTCGCACACATCGGAAAGAGAGATAAAATCCCCGAAAGAAGACATCCTGTCAGCCCCTCTTGCACGGGCATAAGCGCTTGCTAAAGGCGATAAATCCCCCATATCGTCCACCCAGTAAATCTTTGCAAGAGTCTCGCTTAAAGGAAGCCCTACTGCCGCCCCCGCCGGGGACACATGCTTAAAAGAAGCCGCCGCCGGAAGGCCGCAGGCTTTCTTTAGCTCCCGCACAAGCTGCCATCCGTTAAAAGCGTCCAGCAGGTTAATATACCCTGGCTTTCCTGACAAAACTTTAATGGGAAGCTCCCCTGCCCCATCCAGAAAAATTCTTGCCGGTTTCTGATTGGGATTACAGCCGTATTTTAATTCCATCTCCTTCATTTCCTTACCCGTCCTTTCTCAAATATGCCTTTTGTCACGAATTTTTATTCACAATCCTGCTTTCATACTTCCCGGAAGCAAGATCGATATACCGCACAAACAGAGATACTTTATTCTCCTCATTCAGGCTTTTCCACAGCATATCCGTAAAAGCGTCCATATCATCCACTATTCCTACCAGCTTCGGCTCCCCTTCAAAGCTTGGCAGCGGATTCCCGTCATTCTTATAAGTGTGGATAAAATGCCCCTCTCCGGCCACGGGATTCTCGTAGGCAAAGGTATACCGGCAGCAGGAAGAGGGATCCCCGTGACTGCTCTTTAAAATGGACATGGCATAATTGTATTTCCCGTTTTCAATATGCATAATCCCTGAAATCCTCGGCGTATAATTAGGCCCGTCCGGCTCAAACTCACGGCTGCGCAAAGCCTGCTCAAAAGTAAGCTGCTTATCCATTCCCTCATAAATGGTATCCGTCTGGTCCCCGTTGGTAACAATCGTCTTGTTCCCCAGCACCCGCACCGGCGCGTAGATAATAAGACTGGGATCCTTTAATTTAGCCGGGTCAAATGCCTGGGTGCGGATGCCCTCTCCATCCTCTACAAAAACCCGGTTCCTGCTGTTCTCACTCCTTCCCATAATAAAATAGGCTGTTACCGCCTTCGTCCCGTCAGGCGACTTTCCGATCACAATCCCCCGCCCCGGATAAACATTCCCCTTTAACTCCTGCTCCAATGACAACTTGTTCATCTTTTATCCTCCTCGCTTAAATATACAGGCTTCCGACGCTTTTTAGCGGCCATATGTGATTTTACTCATTCCGTATCGCAGCCAGCGGGCTGAGCTTCATGGCCCGCATAGCCGGGAAGAACCCGGCCACCATCCCTACCAGGACGGCAAATCCTACTGCCATCAAAGAAAGCCATGCCGGTATCCGGGAGATATCTCCCGCCTGCCCTACCATCATCTCTCCAATGGACTGGAACCGGTTCATGGCAAGGGATATCCCGTAACTGAATCCGATCCCTATCACTCCCCCCAGAAGCCCGATACATCCGGACTCTATCAGAAACATATTCCTTATGGCTCCCATATCACATCCCAGCACTTTGATCACCCCGATCTCTTTCGTTCTTTCATAGATCGACATCATCATGGTATTGGCAATCCCGATAGCCGCCACAAACAGGGAGATTGCCCCGATCCCTCCTAAAACCGCCTGGATCATCATGGACTGCTGCTGGGTCTGCTCCATCCACTCCGAACTGCTGTACGCCCGGAATCCCATCTCCAAAAGCTGTTCCTGGACTTCCTTCACATGTTCCATCTTATCTACATTCACCACACAGGCATTATAAATAAAATAAGGATATGCCTTTCCCTTTTTATTGGTCGGCTGACCCGGGATCACATTTTTCCGGAAAATACGGCGAAGCTGCTCTTTCAGCAAATCCAAATCCGCATACACGGAATAGGCATAAGTACCCCCGCTGTTCACTTCCCCTTCCACAACCCCGGCCGTCTCCACCAGATACTTTTTAGGAGCCTTCCCCGCGCCGTCTCCCATAGACTGGTAATACTGGTTTGTGTCAAAGATAACAAACATGGGACGTCCCATAAAATCTACGTCCGGCAGCTCCCCGGTCTCCCAATAACCGCCTCCTCTGCCATTGTCAAACCACTGAATCACGGAATTGCCATAGATCAGCTTCAGTTCCTTATCCCCCGGCTCCGGCAGGCTTCCTTCTCCTAAAGGAATCTGCTCCAGATATTCTCTCGGCGCCCCGGTCAGGGTTGTGCCGGTAGAGTATTTGCCCTGCATAAAGATTACATCCGTCTCCAACATAGGATAGACACTCTCCACATGTTCCATCTTCTCCATCTGCCGAACCCTGTCATCCGTCAGATAATTAGGTTCCCCGCTGTCTTCTCCTCCCCAGTACTCTCCCCGCACATTGATAGCCGTAAGGCTTCCATAGGATTCAATCAGCTCTTTATTCAGCTCCCGGAGGCCGATACCCAAGGACATCATCACCACAATCGATGCCGTGCCGATGATGACGCCCAACACCGTCAGGGCGGTACGCAGCTTTCTTCTTCTCAGATTATTTATGCTCATGGCAAACAGGTCAGCAAACCTCATTCTTCCTCATCCTCATCCGATTCCAGCTCTGCCTTTGCTCTGCGCTGCTTTATGACCATGGCTGCAATAACGATTACCAGGACGAGAATCACCGCCATGGCCACAGGCAGGAGCTTGTCCTGATATTTTCCCAGAAAATCCGCCAGAAATCCTGTCTTTTCATCTTCCGGCATTTCCTCAAACATGCCTGCATCCACATCTTCCATGAAAGACATGTCCTCCGTCACATACAGCATCATCTCCTTTTCCTCTGTGAAAATATTCCCCGCCTCATCCTCATAGGAGATCAGGACCTTTACTTTGCCCTCATCCTCCGTAGTCGCCATGCCTGTTACCATGCAGTCTACATTCCCGGTCTCCCCCGGTTTGATATTTCCCACATAAGAATCCACGGCCTGGACGGAATCTGCCTCAAAGGACACGGTTACATTGTAAAGCATTACCTTGCCCGTATTGTTGATTCCAAACATCACGTTGGCTTCGCCGCCTACCGTAATCGATTCCGGCATCACCTCAAAAGTCCCCGTACTGAGCCTGGCAATCTGGTTGACCGGGATATCCACACTCAGATCCTCTTCCGCGTTCTTGTATTCCGGACTGTCAAACTTGGCCTTGACGGTAATCCCGTAAGAGCGCTGGTCCACCCCCGGCCTGGACAAGAGCCTGTACCGCAGTTCTGTCACCCCGCCCGGAGGCAGCGAGTTGACGGCCACGGACGACGAGCCGGATTCCGTGGTAAATACCGCGCTGTCCGAAACCTTTTCCGATTCCATGGAGAATAAAAGATTTGTTGCCGTGATGCTGCTGGAAGCATTTTTGATCTTTAAAACCAGGTCAAACTCTTCCCCTGCAATGATCGTCTCCGGAAAGGTGGAAAACCCGTCAATAATGATCCTTGCCCGGGTGCGGTCATGCTCATTGAACTCCCCGTACTCATCCTCTTTATCCTTGTTATGGACCCGCACGAAAAAAGAAGTCTCAAAAGTCTTTAGCTCCTCGCCTGTTGAACTGTTGGAGTAAAAAATCTTCATGGCGATGGGATAATACCCGCTGTAGGCGTCCTCCCGTATGGCAAAGCTGTATCCAAGCTCTACCGTCTCATCCACGCCGATCTTTTCAAACATCCTGTCATAATTCACATCGTTGATCTCAAAGGGAAATTTCTCCTTATCCGCGTCCGGCACAATCGAAGCCTTCACATTGTACACATTGGCCGGGCTGTTGTTGCGCAGGTTTATGGCAAAATCCATTACATTGGGGTAAATACCGTCAGGCGTGCTCTGCCCTTCTCCCAGGACAAAATCATAGGTCTTATTTTCATCTTCCTCATCGTCGCTGTCCGAGCCGGTCGATTTTGTGATCCATACACGAAGATCCGTCCATCCGATCTGGTTCCCGTCCTCCTCTAAGATAGCCACCGGAACCTTATAATATCCTTCCGTCAGATCCCGCCGCACCCGTCCCGTAAGGGAAGCGGTCTTGGTATCCCCGCTTAACTTTCCGATGGATTTGGGATTTTCCGTGGTGGGAAGGGACTTGGTCACTTCAAAAGGAAAGGCATATCCATACTGGCGGTCTTCCTCGTCTTCATCCCAGATTTCACCGCCGCTGACGTCAAAACCGGCATACAATTCCTTTGTTTCACTTCCGAAATTCCTCTGGATTTTAAAAGTAATGGTAAGATTCTTCCCGGTCTTTCCATGTGGAATCTTATCTGCATATACGTCCAGCTCCGCCGCCCAGGCCGTAATCCGCCCCGGAAACGGGACAGATGCCATCACCATCACTGCCGCCAGAAACACGGCCAGCAGCCGCCTTATGGCATACATACAATCCACTCTGCCTGAGACCTTCCTTTTTGGAAAATTCTTTTGTCCCTTATGTCTGTCTTCCGTTTTCCATTCCATTGTCTGATGCTCCTTAGTCTCATTCCGCAACCGTTCCCGTATGAGAATTGTTAATCGGTTCTTTCCGTATCCGTCATAGGAAGCCGGATGCCTCTCGCTGCGGTTTGCCGGTTTTTTACGCTTCTTCGGAACTGCCATCCAAATGACGCGCCTCCTGTCTTTCAAAATTCTCCGTGAAATCCCTGTTCTGCTCTTCGATCTTTAATATCTTCCCGTCCACAATGTGGAACTGCCTGTCCGCATAGGTGGCAAGATGATTGTCATGCGTGACCATCACCAAGGTCTGGTTCTGCTCCCTGACGATCTTTTTCATCAAAGCCAGCACTTCCATAGTAGTCCTGGAATCCAGATTTCCCGTGGGCTCATCTGCAAAAATGATCTTCGGGTTCACCACCAGGGCCCTGGCAATGCCCACCCGCTGCTGCTGGCCGCCGGACATCTCATTGGCCATATGCTTCATCTGCTTTTCCAGGCCTACCAGCTTTAAGTATTTCTTTGCCTTCTCATTCCGGATCTTTTTTGGAATTCCTCTGAACGACAGGGGAAGGGCCACATTTTCCACGGCGTTCAAGGTCTGGAGAAGATTGTAGGACTGGAAAATAAATCCTACATTCTCCCTTCTAAAACCCACAAGCTGGTTCTCATTCATCTTCTCCATATGCTTTCCGGCTATGATGACCTCACCCCTGGTGGGCTTCTCCAGACCTGCCAGCATATTCAGCAAGGTCGATTTTCCCGAACCGGACGGGCCTACAATAGCACAGAATTCCCCTTTATACATAGTAAAATCCACACCGTTTAAGGCATAGACCTTGTTGGAGCCAATCTTATATATCTTATATAAATTTTTCACCCGGATAACAGGAATCTTTTCTTTTGCCGCCGGTGCCTTTTCTTCTGCTGCCTGGCTCTGCCCTTCTTCCATCTCTTCCATCACTGGCCTGCCTCTCCAAATCTTTTTGTCGGTCAAACCTCCACTTCATTATACACTATTTTTGATAGGGATAAAGAGTTATTTTCTTAAATATTCATTACAGGTTATTCTGCGCTGCCATTTCATAAAAAAAGACTGGAAATTCCACCCGAAATCCGTTATAATATCCCTCGAACAACAAACAACATCAAAAGCCCACCCAAAGGAGATTCACTATGAGACATATGTTAAACCCCTTGGATTTTTCTGTGGAAGAGATTGACCGATTGCTGTCCCTGGCGTCAGATATCGAACACAACCTTCCCAAATACGCCCATGTCTGCGACGGCAAAAAACTGGCTACTTTATTTTATGAACCAAGTACCCGCACCCGGCTAAGCTTTGAATCCGCGATGTTAAGCTTAGGCGGCAGTGTACTTGGTTTTTCTTCGGCTGACTCCAGTTCTGCGGCAAAGGGAGAGAGTGTTGCCGACACGATCCGTGCCATCTCCTGCTATGCGGATATCGCGGCCATGCGCCATCCGAAAGAAGGTTCTGCCCTGGTAGCCTCCCAGCACTCCTCCATCCCGGTGATTAACGCGGGAGACGGCGGCCACCAGCACCCTACCCAGACCCTGACTGACCTGATGACCATCCGCTCCCTGACCGGGCGCCTGGGCAATATGACCATAGGCCTGTGCGGAGACTTAAAATTCGGCCGTACCGTCCATTCCCTTATAAACGCTATGGTCCGCTACCCGGATATCCGTTTTGTCCTGATCGCTCCTGACGAACTGCGGATCCCAAGCTATATCCGGGAAGACGTGTTAAAAGCAAAAAACATCCGGTTCAGGGAAGTAAACCATTTAGACGACGCTATGCCGGAGCTTGACATTCTGTACATGACCCGCGTCCAGAGGGAACGCTTCTTCAATGAAGATGATTACATCCGCCTGAAAGACTGCTATATCCTGGATAAAAAGAAAATGAAGCTCGCCAAAGAAACCATGTATGTGCTCCATCCTCTTCCCCGGGTCAATGAAATCTCCATCGAGGTTGACAACGATCCCAGGGCCGCCTATTTCAGGCAGGTGCAGTACGGCGTCTATGTGCGGATGGCACTGATTATGACATTACTGGAGGTGGAAAAGCCATGTTAAATATCAGCGGATTAAACGAAGGCATTGTACTGGACCATATCGAGGCAGGCAGGAGCCTGGACATCTATTATCATCTGGGGCTGGACAAACTGGAATGCCAGGTGGCTATCATCAAAAACGCCCGCAGCAGCAAGATGGGGCGCAAGGACATTATCAAAATTGAAGGAGGGCTGGACAAGCTGGATCTCCATGTCCTTGGCTACATTGACCATAACATTACCGTCAATATCATCAAAGACAACCGGATTGTAGAAAAAAAGGCCTTGAAACTGCCTAAAAAGATTACCAACATCATTAAATGTAAAAATCCACGGTGCATCACCTCCATTGAACAGGAGTTGCCCCATGTATTTTATTTAACTGACGAGAAAACGGAAACCTACCGGTGTATGTACTGTGAAGAAAAATACGGAAAATAATAAAAGACTCGTGCAGGGCGGACCGGCCGTCTCCATGGCTGGCGCGCCCTGCTTTCCGTTCATCCCTTCTCTTCCCTTTTTCTTACCCGCTCCCCAATATATTCTTCCATTCTGGCTTTCGGAATCCCAAGAGGAATCTCCAGCTCCGAATACAAATACTCTTCCGCCATCCGAAGATATTTTTCGTCTGTGGAAGTAATCTTTTTTCCCTGAGCGCTCCTCGCCCTTTTTCGCAGATACAGGGTCTTGATAATCTTGATCCACTCTTTACAGTCGCAGGATTTCATGCACTCCTTATACTGGGCTTCTCTCAGCTTTTCATTGGAAATCCACAGCTCCTCTATCTCCGGAATCTCGTCAATCAGTTTTGACGCCTCTTCCTGGGTCAGTACCGGGCGCATATGAGTCTTCTCATTATCCACAGGGGTAAAGATTTTCCCGCCCTTCTGGCTCGACGGGGCCAGGACATAAAACAGGCGGTCTCTGGGGATCCCTTTCATATTCATAGTGGTAATGTCCTCTACCTGACACACTCCCGAAGCGCCATATACAATATATTCTCCTTTAACAAACATTTAGCACCTTTCCTTTCCTGAAAAATGCAGAGGCCAATACCTGGCCGACATTAAGATTCCCATTTCATTTTACCAGAAAAAGCACTGGTATTTCTAATGAATTTTTCCGAATTTTTGATTTTCGTGAATATTGCCCTTTCATTATCTGACATGTTTTGTGCATATATTATAACCAGCCGGAAACGAAAACCGGTTTCTTCCTTCATTTCCCATATTCATCCGGCCATAACCCTGCTTTTCCCTGTTCAGGTTTTGTCCATTTCTTCCTCATCCTGTAAAAACTGCACCAGCTTTTTGGGAGTCTCCGCTATATAACCGGCGCCTGCCATCGCTAGTTCTTCGCGGGAACCGTACCCGTAAAGCACGCCGATTGCCTCCAGGCCATTCTCCTTTGCCCCGAAGACATCATGTTCCCTGTCTCCTACCATGACCGCCTGCCTGACGTCCTTTACGCCGCAGGCCTCAAGCACATACCGGATTACGTCACTTTTCTTTACCCTGCTGTCATCCAAAGTAGCCCCTCCGATATAATCAAAATACCCTGCAAGGCCAAAATGTTCCAGCACGCGCACTGCCGCCGTCTCCGGCTTGGAGGTGGCTACCAGAAGAACATACCCCCTTTCTTTCAGGCATCGAAGCATCTCTTCTATCCCCGGGTATACCCGGTTTTCAAATATCCCCTGCCTGTCAAAATATTCCCGGTACTTTCCAACTCCCTCTAAAGCCATCTTTTCTTCAAAGCCGCAGTACTTCATCAGGCTCTCCTTTAAAGGAGGCCCCAGCCAGGGACGAAGGCTCTCCCTGTCTTCCACCGAAATCCCATAAGCCCCCAGCATATATTCAATAGAATTGACAATCCCTTCCCGGGAATCCGTCAGCGTGCCATCCAGATCAAACAGTATATATTTTATATTCATATTCTTGCCCATTTTCTTGTATAAATTCACAAATAAGAGGAAACCGGAAGCTATAAAGCTCCCGGTTCATCTTTTCTTCATTAACCTAATTCGTCCACTACCTTCTGAATCGCAGCCAGCGCGTCATCCGGCAGCTTGTCATAGCCTTCCTTTGCCTCGGCAAAGTTCTTGATCTCATTTACACGGTCGTTCATACGGGCCTTTAACTGATCCACGTACTCCTTATCGTCCATATCCGGTACAAAGCCTTCCCAATCCAGAATCTCAATATCAGAGAACGGACCCCATTTATGGAAATCAGCCTTACCCTCTACGATAGCTTCCAGAATACCCAGGGTATCAGCCGGTTTTACCTTCTTGCCCATGAAATCGCCGGTGTTGACAATGTAGCAGTCAACGTTCTTCTCTTCCACCAGCTTTTTGAACTTCTCATAGTCATTCGCCAGAGGATAGGTGCGGAACGGGTTCGCATAAGGAACCACTACCAGCTTATTGGGATCTACGCCAGGAGCCAGACGCTCTGCGGAAGAACGCTTGGTAGCCAGGGTTGCGCCCATAACAGAAGCCAGGGAAGCGCCTTTTAACTTCACTACCGGCGGGATGGTCGGGTCTTTCATAATCCAGAAAATGGCGTTAACCGGGGCATCGATCTTGTCAACACGGTTCGGGGACCACAATTTGGACTTGATGGCGCGGCCGTTGCCGTTGCGGATATCCTCTGTCACAAGCTGCAGCTTACCCTCGTCGTCTAAGGTTGCCGAACAGTTCTGCGCGGTCAGAAGATACTTGTTGTCGTCACATCCTGTAGGATAGTCGGCCGTCTTATCAAAATAGGTGGGCTCCAGAGCGATGGACGCGCAGGTATCGGTGTTGATAACGAATGCATCGTCATGAAGCACTTTGATCTCATACTTGCCGCCATGCTTTGCATGAGTCAAAGTAGACTTTCCGGAACCGGACAGGCCGTATACGGAAGCCACATACTTTTTGCCGTCAGCCAGCAGATATTCTTTCTGGCCGCCGTGGCAGGAAGCATAACCGTTCCGATTAGCAATCGCCCATGCCATGGTCAAAGTACCCTTCTTGTGCTCTCCGAAATATCTCATACCCAGGATGCACGCGCAGTTGGTCTCTGTGTTAAAATAGCACAGGGTCTTCTTCTGCGGGTCAGACAGGCAGTCTAAAGATACATTGGGACGGTCAGAGCCTGTCCACTGGGGATCAGAGAAAATATAAATGTCAGCTTCTTTTCCGTCGCCAACCGGCTTGGAATTCTTATACATCTTCACGTACTCATCAGACATATACTGGAAATTCAGCATCCAGTTGTACATGATGTTCTCCTCGCCTTCCGGCAGCAGCAGGTGGGCTTTCACCATAAACTCCGGATCCAGGCCTACGAACACCTCGGCATGGTACATGGTTTTCCAGCGTGACTCATAGACTGCATCCATGGCAACAATGTCCAGGGCATTGCAGTCCACGCCAGGTTCTCCTGCAATACGGCGGGCAGTAGCGTAACGGCCGGTAATGGCGCCGTCGTTGAACAACAATACTTTGGCATCTTTCTCCAGGCCGAATTCCTCGCCTCTGTAAACCGGCATATCGGTTACAATGGTTCCTGGTGAGTTCTTTGCTAACTCATATGCTTCCTTCAGGGTATTGACCTTCACCACGTTGTTCCCGTAGAAAGCAGCCTCGATGATAGATCTGGTCTTGGAAAAACCTGTCTTTCCCTTTCCGATCTCGCTAATTGGATAATAAGCTTTTGTTGCCATTCTATTTCCTCCTTTAATCTGAAATTTCGTAAATCGAAATTTGTTACTATTATCTCACTTTGTGAATTAAAAGTCAACCTTGATAGAGGAAATATTTCCTTCTTTTTACAGCGTCTTTTACAGCGTTCCCGTAACATTTCGGATTTCTCTTGAACCGTTGCGGCATCGCTGCTTTCCCCCATTCGTGTCTGAAGAATTTCATGTATCTGCTGAATTTCACGTACCTAAAAAATTTCAAAAGAAACCAGTTCTTCCACCGGAATCCGGGTCTGTGAATGGCGTTCCATGTCCGCCGCTTCCCCGGCCGGGTATCCGACCGCAAGGATATTGACCGGTTCCATATTGTCCGGAAGCTCAAACTCCTTTTGTATCACATCCGGCTTGAAATAGCATATCCAGACGGAACCAAGCCCCAGTTCCGTCGCCTGCAGCATCATGTGGTCCGTCAGGATAGAGGCATCTATGTCGGCGGTCTGTTTTTTGTCAAAAGGGCGCACCCATGCCTTGCTGTGGTCGGCGCATACAAGGATCGCTAAGGGAGCTCCATAAAGATTCGCGCCTTTTCCTATTTTCTCAAGCCCCTCTTTTTTCCGGACAACAATCAGGCGGACCGGCTGAAGATTGGCGGCTGTCGGGGCGACATGGGCGGCTTCCAGAATCTTATGCAGTTTTTCCTCCTCCACCTCTTTCTCCTGATAGCTCCGGACAGAATAACGCCTCTTTGCAATTTCGATAAAATTCATGGTAGTAAATCCTTCCTTTCTGTTTTATACTAAATAAGTCATCTCGAGACAGGCTGTTAAGGAACTGCCGTCTTTATCATGAACGGTTGTCTTTATTTTAACAGAACAAACATATTTTGCAAGAACGCACTTTTAAGGTAGTTGCTTTTCAAAAGCATAGCGAAAAAAGGAGTGAATACCAATCATGGAATATTTAAACAACAGCTTCATGACCTGGAGGAATACGGGATGGTGCATCGGGAAGTCATCCCCGGGCGTTTGACAGCTAAATTAAAGAAAAATCTCTACAGGCCGCATAAAGCCTATATTTTTTTGTCAACTTTTTTGTTTTTATATATAGGCTTTTTGGGCTTTTTATGGTATAATGGAAAGGGAGGA
>CATKXR010000063.1 GCA_949840805.1 uncultured Lachnospiraceae bacterium
CCGCCTTCTGCCTCTGTTCTACGGTCTTTCGTTCCAGCTGCTTCCAATGCTCCGCAAGTTCGTTCAATGTCTTGTTGGTCTCCGGTCCTTCTTTTTTCACGCTCTTTTTCATTTGTCCTCTCCTTTCCGTCAGCAAATTGCCTTCAGCTGTTCCAGTGCCTTTAAATACCTCTGATTCTTTTTCCCTCCATCCTCCAGAACAAACTCGGAAATCAGTATATTCAATCTGCTGCCGATCTCAAGATATTCCAACTCCCGCTTCATGTTCAGAGAATCATAGAGGGCATCGATCATCATCCTTTCCTCCTCCAGCTGCGCCCTGACTCCCTCAAGAAATACCTCCGCTCTATTGATCTTTGCTATCTGTCCCATTACTTCCGTCTCATAATCTTTGGCATCTTCCAGGTACTCTTTTGCGCACTCCTTCCTGTTCTTAATATCAAATCCTTCCCTCAGGCCGATGCAGGTGCAGATTCTCTCAATAGTGGATTCCGTATAGGAATATACAGGCGCATACATGGACCGTTCGTACGACGGCAGGCCCGGGAGTTTTTGAACGGTTCTTCCCATCCGCTGCGCCAGCTTTACTTTGTCCCGATAGAGCGCATTTATAAAATCATTCAGTTCTTTTAAGTATCGATTGAACTCACAGCACCTCTCCCCGTACTTACAGTTTGCCTCCCCGATTCTGGAATCCGCTTCGTCTCTGATCTCATATGAAGTCTTGTAATCTTTATTGCCCTTGATCACCATCTCCACGAAACCATCGGTACAAAGCTCAAAGAACTCCTTCTTTGCATCTTCAAGAATCTCATCCAGCTCTCCCAGCAGCGTACCGTGACCTCCGATGGGATCACCCATGGGATTTCTGATGATGGAACTCAAACCAGAGCCTATGCCAGAACCTGAACTAAAACCTCCTCCGTCGGACCACAGGCCCGAAAAACCGCCGTCAAATACCGTGCCGCTAAATAAACCGCCAAAGCCACCAAATAATCCCATATGTTCACCTTTACCTTTCGAATTTTTTTATTTGATCTGTCTTCTTGTGCTCCGCCCTGATTGTTATGACCACCTGTTCTGCCTGGCTGCTAATTCCCGTCTTCTTCCTACCACCTCCTTTACCTCCGCCGTCATACCTTTCATGTCGCTTATATCACTCTCCTTTCTGTCAGGCCCGGAATGCCGGACGGTATCTGCAAGAACCTTTCTGCCTCATCCCAGGAGCTGTCCTTAAAAAGAATATTCAAAAACATTTCGCAAAGCCTTAACGACATTTCGTCTATCTCCTTTCTTCTTGCTATGTCGCAGACCGTCCTGACCAGTTCCATCCTTTCCTCTTTCACGGCATTTAATTTTGCTTCGAACATCCTTGTGTTAGACTCTATGGTTGCGATGCACATACGGGAATACTCGCGTATCTGGGTCCGAAGCGTTGCCTGCTGTTCCCGCTGGTTCTCAATATCCCTGTAACAGTCCATAAGTTTTGTTACTATGACCGTCGGATTTACGGGGAGCGACCGCAGCTGTGCCGGAGCGCAGCTGCTGAGACCGGTGAGCAATCCGTTACCGCCATATTCTTCTAATAATTCCATCCGAACATCTCCTTTCTGTCTGCCTTATACTTTATATATAGTTCCTTCTTTAAAGCCGGTTGCAAAAAGCTACAGGTTTTTTGATTTTTTACAGCGATTCAGCCACGGGGCAATTTGTGCGGAAATGTGTGTTGCAGGCCGGCTCGCCTGGGTGCATTTTTGTACAAATCGTCATATGACTGAATCGTTACATTCTTTCTATCTCCCTCCTTCTTTTTCGGTGCTGCCCTGTCCCTTTCTATCTATTAAATAGGCCTGGTTCCGCAGGCGAGTTGCAGAATGACGGAATTTTTTTAATTATTTTTGTATTTTGCTAATCGCAGGGCGAAGGTGAAGAAATTGTGTTTTAAAAAATCGAGATTGGGGATGGCAATGAGATATAGCAGCGAAACGCGGGAACTGCACGGCTTTCATGCGGGAATACGGCTGTATCAGATGTCTTTTTACTCTGAACAGGGGCCACTATCCTTAGAGAGGAACAGATATGTGAAAAAAGCAGACTGCTTTCTTCGGGCGGAACCGGAATCTTCATAAAGTGTTTTTTTACTTTATTGGGATGGTTTTTATGGAATAAAAAATCTGCCGCCTGTGATATTCCATCACTGATACGACAGATTTAATCATATACTGATTCCCTTATTCGGGATTTTTCCAGTTCTGCATCGCAGAATCACTGGAGAAGAATGGTATGTTGGATTGTTGCAATGGCTTAAATCGGGATTATTTCATTTCTACGATGATGCCATTATCAGCGATGCTGAAGAGGAGGATGAGTTTCAATGGGCTTGGTTGGGCTCATTCCATTTCTACGAGTTAGGACAAGGAGGTTCTAATGTATTCTCTCAGGTTTCAATGCCCTCAGTCGGGCTCATTCCATTTCTACTCATTATGAAAAAAATGGTAAATCTCACCCCTCATTCGGTTTCAATGCCCTCAGTCGGGCTCATTCCATTTCTACAAGGAGGTCCCATCAACGCCGAATCCACATTTGATGTTTCAATGCCCTCAGTCGGGCTCATTCCATTTCTACGAAGAGAGCACAGAGGAATCTTCTGCTGAAGAGAGGTTTCAATGCCCTCAGTCGGGCTCATTCCATTTCTACTTGGGTTGCCGAAGTTCAAGCAGGTGAGGAAGAAACGTTTCAATGCCCTCAGTCGGGCTCATTCCATTTCTACGGCGAGATCGGTTACGTGGAATTGGAGTTGGTTGACGGTTTCAATGCCCTCAGTCGGGCTCATTCCATTTCTACAAAAAAAGAATTATCAATCTCACTCCTCACGCAATTGTTTCAATGCCCTCAGTCGGGCTCATTCCATTTCTACACAAGACTCGCTGGGAGGACAAAGAGAGCGGGATCAATTGTTTCAATGCCCTCAGTCGGGCTCATTCCATTTCTACTTATGTTAAGCTACACAGCTGCAACTGCGATGGATGTTTCAATGCCCTCAGTCGGGCTCATTCCATTTCTACGGGGGATATTATTATGAAAAAGAAAATGGTTAATTGTTTCAATGCCCTCAGTCGGGCTCATTCCATTTCTACTGGGAAAAAAGGAAGTAAAGATGATGTTTATCACCTTGTTTCAATGCCCTCAGTCGGGCTCATTCCATTTCTACGACGTAAGCAAAAGACCCTGGGCTGTTGAGAACTTTTGTTTCAATGCCCTCAGTCGGGCTCATTCCATTTCTACATGGGAAAAAAGTTATTTATGACGTACGCTGCGTACTGTTTCAATGCCCTCAGTCGGGCTCATTCCATTTCTACGCTAATACACTACTGGGTATCATGACTACATATGTTTCAATGCCCTCAGTCGGGCTCATTCCATTTCTACACGAATGCACCGGTTCACCCGACGACCTCAAAGGAGGTTTCAATGCCCTCAGTCGGGCTCATTCCATTTCTACATGGAAAAGAAAATCATCAACCTCACCCCCCACGCGTTTCAATGCCCTCAGTCGGGCTCATTCCATTTCTACGAAAAAACAAACTACTTAATACAGTAAGAGAGGAGGTGTTTCAATGCCCTCAGTCGGGCTCATTCCATTTCTACCCGGGAAAGGACTAATAATGTGATAGCGTACGACAGAGTTTCAATGCCCTCAGTCGGGCTCATTCCATTTCTACAACACTATCAAGCATATGCCATTTGAGTTGTGTGAGAGTTTCAATGCCCTCAGTCGGGCTCATTCCATTTCTACCTCCAACTATTAAGGAGGAACTATCATGTTCGAGAAATGTTTCAATGCCCTCAGTCGGGCTCATTCCATTTCTACAGCATTTACACACGATCCATATGCTCATTCCAGTCTGTTTCAATGCCCTCAGTCGGGCTCATTCCATTTCTACTGCCAGTGAAACGATAAAGCAGGGTGACACGGTTCATGTTTCAATGCCCTCAGTCGGGCTCATTCCATTTCTACGGTATCCCCTTCAAACCCCCGATAAAATCGGCAATTCCAGGCTCAATTTTAGGGGGTATTTCACAGAATATTCTGAAAATTACGGTTTTTCCATAAAAAAATGGCATGTTTACAATTTGTTCATAATTTACTTGCTTTTATACTACCACAAAACCTGCTTTTAGGCAAGCCAAACTTTCCTTCCAGCATCTCTCCCGGCCTCTCTCTGTACGTCTCCCCCTCATATCCATATCCCGTTTACACAATCAGACGCTGTTCATCTCGCATTCCGCCCCATCCAAAGAGCATATTTTCCCTACCTTCATCCAAAGCATCAAAAAGACTGGCCACATGGCATCCTCTCCATATGGCCGGTCCTTTTCCTTAACGTATATATTTCCTGATCATCTCCAGGCTATGTTCCATCTTCTTCACTGCCTGCTTCATCTCCTCTGAATCCAGATCGCTCTTATGAATTTTCTTATTCCTCACATTTTTAATGAAGCAGAATGATTTTGCAAATTCATAGATAAAGGTATCCCACTCTTCGCCTTTGAACACATTGGACGAGACCTTCCACTTATCCACACGATATGGAAAAAGGATATGGAGCATTTTCTCATATCTCTCATCCGGCAGTGCCTCGATCAGCGTCTCATATGTAAACGATTCTTCCGGGAAGCATCTAAGCATTCTCTGAATCGTCCGGTTGCTCCTTCCTTCATAAAAGTCCTGCAGACAGCTCCACCCATTATTCAGGATTTCCCTGTAAGTCCGGTCGTACCCGTTGAGGAACCACTTATCATAGGTAGCGGCAAAGGGGAATCCATGGCCCATATAGATCCTGTCCAGCTTATTGTACTTGTCAACAAATTCGTCTATCTGACTTTTCCCATAATCCTGCTCCAAATAGGGCAGAATTTTTTTATGGGAAATGCTCCGGCTGAAATCGGTGTGCATAAAACTTTTTGAGGGAATGTCGCCTTTATTCAGATACCAGGTCGCATCATAGAACCAGTCCCCCATGGTCTCCTCAATGACTTTTTTCGGAGAATCGCAGGGCCTCTGCCTCAGCTGCTCCAACCCATAGGAAACGGCATCCATAAATACTTTATGCGGATAATTCTTCTTATCCGGATGTTCATAGTAACAATACACACCGATGATCTCCTGTGTGATCTCGTATTCTTTTAATTCCTTTCTCTTCCCGTCTTTGCTATTTTTCAAAAACCTCTTATCCACCTGTATGATCTGTCCCTCATACATAATATTGATGATTTTTTCACGGTAAAGGTTAAATGCTCTCTCATACTGCTTTTTCTTTAAAAGATCTTCTATCATAGGCAGCTCCGGATACTTGTCATTGTCCACGAATGTCTGGACCTCTTTGACATCCTCCTTCATCTGCATCACAAGTTTCTCCAAGTCCTTAGATGAAGAATCCTTTTTGGCCTTCTTCTCCATCTGTTTCAGCTTGGTAAACAGCTGTTTGGATGTATCCGCCACTTTGCCGAACTGATTCTGTTCCTTGCTTTCATTCAAGGTCTTAAAGCCCTCCGCAAGCATCTGCACCTCTTCTTGTTCCTCTTGGGAAAGCGAATGCTTGTGGATGTATTCCGTATACCATTCACTGCTCTCCTGGCCGGACTCCCGCTTCACCAAATGCTCAAAAAAGTCAAAGTATGCATAGGTCTTTGTACACTCCTCCACCGTCCCGGCTCCTACATTGCTGTACAATATCTTATCCACCGTGACCCCCAGGCGCTGCAGGATACGGCATGCGAACACCAGCATCAGGGCCGCATTTCTCATACCGCCTGTAAAATCCACATACAGATATTTATCTGTATACCCGTGCGCCTGTTTCTCCGGCTTCGTTTCCTCGGTGACCTTCAGTATCTGTTTGATCGGTTCCACAATACTTTCTGCAGTGGGCTCACTCTCGATCTTAAAAGGAATCATCTGAAAAAGGCTGTCCCTGTCCCCGTAATCATCCCTGTATTTCCCCAGAAAGTCCCATATGACCTCCTGATAATACTCCTGTGTCGTCCGGCCATTTGCTTTACCGATCTTATTGTCCGTCACTTCTTTGCTGGACAGCATAATGATCTTATTGAGTTTCGTCCCTTTCCCATGAAGATGATCTGCCAAATACTTGGTGACCGCCTCGTTGGTCTGCATCCCTTCGTACTTCTCTCCGTCGGCAATATACGTGAGTGTCTCCGCTCTCTCCGTCAGCAGACTCGGTACGAACAGCAGGTAATTTTCTCTTTCGTTCATATGGCGCCTCCCCTATCATACATCTCTTTTCGGTGCGATCTTCATCCCTGCAGGCCATGGTCCAAATGCCATGTCCCCATAGGATAGCTACTTTATTTTATCACAGTTCTTATGGGCAGACAATCTTCTTTACTTTCTTCATCAGAAATGTCTGCTTCAATATCTTCGGAATCTTCGAAATGTAAACACCACCTCCTTTTTCTCCCCTGTATCATTGACCACACGCTCACTGCACGCCGCCAGCACCGGAATCCCCTTTTCCTTCAGCCTTTTTATCACCTGATACGATAGGCAGAATTCCCCCTGGCACAGAACCGCTTTCGGGTCTAATTGTTCTATCTGTTCCACGCACCGGCCGGCCAGGCTCTCAATATATTCCTCGTCTCCTCCGGAATCCACAGCCGGGAACGGTACATCCTGAATCATCCCATACTTTAAAGCTTCCGTCCTCTGTTTCCTTTCCCATTTTGTCGAAGGATGATTAGTGAAATTTACAAAAATATCCATCTCTATCTCCTTTCCATATTTTGACACTTTACTGAAGTATTCCGCTGCTGTTATCCTCCCTTGGCTTATAGATTTTCGGTCAGCGCCTTGCCTGCTTCTATTGCGCCCACATTCAACGCCGTCGTTGTGCCCCCCATTGCCAATGTTCCCAACGTTGTTGCTACTGCCGCCTCTGCCCCTGCCGTAGTCGCCGCTGCTACTGTTGCCGTTCCTGCTATTCCCCCCAATGTCGTCGTCGCCGTTGCCACTGCCGCGCCTATGGTTCCGGTCGAAGCGACAATGGTTCCTGTAACTACTGCGGCCGTTTCTGCTATGGTTGCTAATGCGCCTAAAAGTAATAACATATTGAGTACCTCCCTTTCGTATCTTCCTGTTAATCGTTATATTGTTCCAGCGTTCTTCCTATAATTTCTATATTTATGCTCTGCTCTGTCATCCTCCTCCTTCCTTTCGTTTCTTATTTACTATATAGAGTCATTTTTTTTAACAGTTGCAGAATCCGAATATTTTATGAAACAAAAAAAGATTTGCCCCATGTGGCGTAGTCACCAATGCGGCAAATCTGATTGTGATCCATCAAAGAATTTTATCCTGAAACCACCTGCACGACTGATTCCCCGGCTGTTCCCGGCCGGCCTTCACCATTTTACCTACCTGATAAAATTCGTCCTCACAGGCTCCTCCTTCCCAGGCAGCCCCAGCTGCTCCTTCCCCAGGGCGATGCTCTTCATAAGGAACGCCATGTTCCGGGCCAGGGTCCGCATGGACTGCAGCCCCTCCTTATCCTCAGCGGCCTCCCCCTGGCTCCTGCCGTGGATGCTGTTCCAGTACTGCCCCGAGGCCACCGGCATTCCGCAGATGGTAAAGAATTTGTTCAGTTCGTCAAAGGCACATTTCCCTTTCTCCATACAGGAGCCGCAGGCGATGCATCCTCTGATATCCTTATTGCCCATGTGAACGCTCTCCGTCTCAATGCCTTCCCCGCCAAAGATCTTCTCCATCTCCTTTAATGCTATGCTGGTATTGCCCTCCCTGTGGGGACTTCCGTTGATCATCAATACTTTCATATAGTTCTTCCTCCTGTCCTTTTAAATAACTTTTCGGAATCTTAAGCCCTGATTTTATAAGGCTTTCAGACCCTTATTTCAAAAAATCACCCACTTTTTTTCAAAAAACGCTTGACAAATCTCTCAAAATTTGCGGCGAAGCCGATTGATTATATTTTATTTGGAGATACGCTGGAGGCGGTGACTGCCGACAGCGGCTACTGCAGTGAAAAGAATCTTCTGTATCTCAAAGAGAACGGGAGCCGAAGCTATATCAAACTTCAGGATCATGAGAAGCGCAAAACCCGGGCTTATAAAGAACATATCGGGAAGTATTACAACATGACATACGCCATCTTTGAGGATGAGCCCTATTACATCTGCCATGACGGAAGGGAACTGCGAGAAGAATCGAACGCAAATATCCAGAGTGAGGAAGGGATTTTGAAACGGCAGATACGTTCCATCCGGACAGAAGGACATTTCGGTGATATCAAAGAGAACGAGGGCTTCCGGCGGTTCAACTATCGTTGTGCAGATAAAGTATATAAAGAGTTCATGCTGTATGCAATGGGGCGGAATCTTATGAAATACCGTCGGTTTTTACATCATGAAATCGAAAAATATGAAGGAAAAAGGAGCAGAGGGCGGCTTAACCGGAAGCGTGCCCCGAAAAATCCAAACAAGGGGGATTTTGCGCCCTAAAATAGAGGTTATAAAAAGAAGGAGGCGATCCCGCAATGAAATCCAGCCTTAAAAAAGCTCAATTCTGCAGGATCGTCTCCTTTTCAACTGTCAGAGACTAAAAATTGGTATTAACCGACAACCCCTTTTTTGCCTCTTAAAACCCCTTATTCTAAAAGCTCCCGGCCGGATTCGAACCGGCGACCTACGCATTACGAATGCTTATGCCGTTTATTATATTTTTCTTGTATTTACGGGGGAAATGGGCAATGATCATGCATCAGAATTTCTTTTCCCCCACAATATAACACATTTTCCCCCACTTCGCAATATTTTTTTGAAAAAATAGTATTCTTTGGATTTTTATGATAGTCGCCTGTCTCCATCTTTTTCAAACGTCTTCATCCATTAAGAACTATCATTTTTCCAGACTTTAGGCAGGGCAAAAATTCCAACATGATGTCCCCCAGCGGCGTACACTATGCCAATCCAACATAATCATAGGAATTATCATCATGTAACCATATATCATGCAAGATATTGACTATTTGTTCTTTTTATATTCCTCAATCACACAAGTATGGCCCTTTTTCTTGTCATAATTGATTCCTACCAGCAGGATCTTCCCTGTATACCCCTCCAGCCAGTCTATATACTGTTTATCCTTAATCTGAGCTATCGCTCCTTTGGCTGATTGATTCCATTTCAATTCCACTACCAAGGCTGGTCTGTCCATATCCCGCTTGGGCAGATACGCCACATCCGCAAAGCCTTTTCCAGATGGCAGTTCCAGAAGCGGATTCATATAATAAGCTTTTGCGCTGTAATAGGCCATCAGAACCGTGCAGGTAAGAGAATTCTCATTGTTGTATTTGAGCATGGAGGCCGTCTCGTTGTGAATTGCGGCCACTCCTTGGGCAACTGCTTCCCCATCCAGTTCCCAGGTTTTTTGAAGCAGTCCGTCTGAACGCCGAAGCGCCTGTACAAGTCCATCCCATCCTCCTGCTTTTACGGATCTCATAAACTCTCTGGCAATCTCCTGGTTCGGGATAAATACTTCTGAAGTCTTTTCATCAAAGGACAGATATCCAAGGTGCAGCAACAACGTAAGCACATCATCTTTACTTTTAAAAGTCGTCATATCATTTTGGCTGGTTGACGGGTCGATTTCGCAGCGCACATTACTGAGCATGCCAATGATGGATTCCTTTAATCCGTCAAAATTCATGTCAATATAAATCTTTAAGGCCTCATATGTCTCCGTCCCTGTCCAATAACTCCGAAAGGCTCCGCTGTCCATCAGTTCTGTTACGGCCTGAGGATTATAAATATGAAAATCTCCAATCAAATAGCCGTCATACCATTCCCTTGTCTTTCCATAGTCTATGCCATACTTCCTGCAAAGACTTTTTACTTCCTCTTCCGTAAAACCGAAGTATTCCGCAAAGGGCCCTGGATTTAGCATGGAATATTCCTTAAAAATATTAATAGCGGAGTGTTCCCCATATTTTTTAACAGGGAGTATCCCGGTCATATACGCCAGTTCCACATATTCCGCGCCCTTAAAAAGCCCTCGGAGGAAATCCAGATAACCTTTTTGTATCTCCTGCCGCTCTTTCGCGAACCGAAACACGCAGTCCCATTCATCAATGATAAATATAAATCCTTCTTTTGTATGAGCGTATATTTGTCCTAACACGCCAGGCAGCCCATATTGATCCGCGACAAAGCAACCCCCATATTCCGCTTCCAGTTCCCGGATCACTGCTTCCTGTATCTTGTCGATAAAAATATCAAGATGTGATTCGTCAAAGAGGAAACGCTGAATATCCAGCCGTATTACATTATGCCGGTTTAAATGTGTCGGAAAAGACTCTTCTTTTTCAATTTTTCTGCCTGCAAACAATTCTCTGGAATCGCAGCCCTTCCCATAATAGGCAGCAAGCATATCCGCTGCCATAGACTTTCCAAAACGGCGGGGGCGACTTACGCAGATATATTTTACTCTTGATCGATTGATCCTCTGGTTTATGAGGGCAATTAACTTTGTCTTATCAATGTAAATGTCATCAGTCACTGCCTGTCGGAACGCTTCGTTTCCCGGATTCAGATACAGCCCCATAAGTTCTACCTCCTGCTCTGGCACTCCAATTCTCCCCAGACCGGTTCTTGTCATATCTCCCTTGGACGGGTATTCTCACCTGTATGCTATTTCTGGTTTCATCTTACCATAAAACTTGTGTTTGTGGCAAGACAATATCAAAAACCCACTCTGGTTTCTCTGCGTTCTTGCCCACGTCCGTGCATTCTATCCTCTCTTAGTCCTTTCCATGTCATGTTCAAGAACTCTTCCACTCACAACTAAAATCACTTTTTCGCCAACATATTGATTATTTTACTATTTATTACATAATATTACCCAGCTATTTCTTGCAAATTATATTGCTGGAAATACCTGGGCTCATATACATTTCAAATAACATAGAGTAACATTTTCACGAATCAACTTCAACAAACCACTCTCTGATAACAGAAAACTGGACATTCACCACTTTGGCAATCAGAGCATAAGGTGTTCCAATATTTTAGTGCTCATTACGGCACACAGGTAAATCTTCTTCAGGATACCGTCATTTTTTTCTGAGTATTTCTATTTTTTGTGGCCAGACGAAAAGATTTTTCCATCGCTGGTGTCATCTCTGGGGAATCCTCATCAAAAACAATTTCTTTTTTCGCCGCCTCCCTTATCTCACGGAACATCTCGTCCGTTGGCTTCTGATCTTTATCCAAAGTAGCTGTCTTGATCATAGTAAACACTCCTTTCCCGTTTGGTCGCAAGTCTTGCCGATATCAATCGGATATTTTCTTTCCGTGTAAACCACAAATAATATATCATTTATACAGCCAATTGTATTGTATATGCACGGATTTTTCTGGCTGTTTTCTATGACCTTTACATTTGTTACTTACCTTCTGTAAACCATTTTTTAATAACAGAAACCTGAACATTCACCATTTTGGCAATGGTCTCCTCTCCCAATCCAATTGTTCTCAGATTGAAAGCAGTTTCCTTCGCTTGTTCCATTCTTCCATAATCTTCGCCTTCTCTGCGGCCTTCCTCACGTCCTTGCATCCAGCCCTCTCTCAAAATTGTTTTCGCCTCATGTTCAAGAACCTTTCCGCCCATAACTGACTTCACTCCTTCCCTGACATGCTAGCATTCCTTGAAGGCTTCGTCAATAACAGCAATAATCAGCCTGCTGTAGACATTCAGCAGAGTACGGAACACATCATCATAGGGGATATTGACGATCTTGCTATTGACTGTTTTCATTAAATAGACCTCCAGTTTGGCAGGAATCCCTGCTTTTCCTTGTCCTGATGCTATTTTACCCAAAAAGACTGTCTATGGCAATATAATGCCAAAATTCCTTAAATTTTTCTACATCTCCCGAAATCTCTGGGATGTACAGTAAATAAAATCAATTGTCTTAAAACCACATTACCCACATCCATCAATTTCATAATGTATTTCTCTTCAGTATATCAGTTACATGATAGAAATCGCTATCAGCTTCGTGATATGATTCCCTTATCAGTTACGTGATATAGATATATTTCGATATCATTATTCTTCCATATCCCACAAAAAATCCGCATACCATGCGCTGGAGGGGTGCTGCCAGTCACAATACCAGAACAATTCCTTTGCCAGTTCTTCCTTTCCACCGCACTGCTCCAGAAAATCCAGGCCGCTGTACATCGCATTTACAACCCAATCCACTTCTTCTTTTTCAACAGCCTCATGTATCGGTATCTCATTCAGATCAAGATCCGGAATATAAATAATCTCATCCGACAGAGAAAATTCACCTTTATAGATATCACATCCCTGGCCAGGCTGGAATTCAAATAGCTCCTCCAAAACCCGCCCTTTTAACAGTTCCTGCTTTACCTGTTCTCTGTTCACAGCCATTCCTTTCTTCTCAAATCAATCCCGCTTTCTTGAAACAGACTTGACGAGTCAAATGATACGGTATTTCCGCTGTCGCCAATGTCTCTGGAAGCACTCCAATGAAAGGCGCTCCTGGAAAGTCCGCTTAAATAGGCTTCTCTTCCCAGAAGCTTACTGGCCTTCTTTGCGGAAATCCGTCTCTTATGATTAATCTTATAGACAGTCTTTCTCATTGCCTCCTCAATCTGTTTCATATCCTGTTCCAGATATCCCCATGCTTTCAGGTATTCCTTATCACTGTCAGTTAATCTCATTTCGTCTCCTCATCGTGTTTATAAACAGTGCCATTTAAGCCGTCCACAATTCCCAATGCCCAGGCACAGCCATTGGGGCCGGAACCATTCCAAAGTTTCCTTGGCTTTCTCGTTATCGCCCTCTCGGTTCCTGATTTTAATGTGACCTTTTCTTCCGTTATCTTGGTGACCCGGTACTCTTTGTCCGCGTAAGTCTGTCCATTCCACGCCTTTATGGTGTACACTTCCCCAACCTGAAACGGATGCGGGTCAATCCGGATCTGATCAGAAAGAATCCTGTTTATCTCCGCATAGGCGGCCTGGCCACTCATCCCGACAGCGCCGCCTTCCAAAATCCGATAAGTCAGGTTGACTCTTCCGGTTCCTATGACCTTACATTTTCCCCACTGGTTAAGTTCCACCGTATATCCAACTTTGATATTTTCCTGGGAAAACTTCACGCCTCCGGCAGCCTCCAGGCATTCCTGATAATAAATGAATTTACTGATCTCATTTTCGATGATCAGTTCTGTATCTTCTATCCATCCCTGCACGGTTTCTGCTGTAAGGACACGGCCATCATAACTTTTAAAGACTTCTCCCTGCCCGATCTTCTCCAGCTTTTTCTGATAACTTTCCAGATTCTTTCTCTGCGCTCTTATGATTCTCTCCGCATTCTTGATTCTCCGGTCAAGGAACGCTCTGTCCGTGGGCATTGTTCCTTTGGCTGTCCGCCTGGCAGTTTCTGCCTTCCTGGCATAGTATTCCGATTTTTTAAATTCTTCCAGCCCTTTGTCCCAGGCAGCGAACATCCGGTTCCTCTTATTTGCAAAGGCTCTGCCTGCGCTGCTGTTTATAAAAGGCTGGGTGAAAAAAGCAATATCTCCTCTCATGTCTTCTACCGGTTTCTGCAGTGCTTTTCCTCTTTCGGCAGCCCGGCCGGATTTAAACTCATATCGCTCCGCCCGTTCTTCCGCCCGTTTCGCCTTCCGCTCCATCTGCTCTTCAAAACTCAGCCTTTCCCCGGTCTTTCCACCATCTGTAAGCCCAAGTTTTTTTGCTACCGCCTCAGCCTGCCAGAGATTTGGGAATTTTGCCCGGCTCACCCATGCGTTGGATTTCCTGCTGAAGAGAAAGTTGCGGTTGATTTCCTTTTTCAGATCTTCTGGCAGTGCCAGGTAATCTTCCTTCTCAAAATGAAGCTCCAGTTTGTGGGTTTCCATGTTCGTGATATAGTAATCCATTAGTACTCTCCTCTCCTGATTCCTGTGATGTGATTCAATAAAATTATGGTTCTGGATTGATATCATAAAGGGATGTTCTGTATGACATGAATGAATAATTCATTCCAAGGTGCAAAACAGATCACCCCTATGCAAAAATACAGGGTATCCTGTCCTGATTTCCTTTTTATATTGCAAGCCACAAAGAATAAGATCAGTAAGTGAAAAAACCGCCAGGGTGATCAGCTCACCAAGGCGGTTTATCACAACCATATAAAATTCTATCTTCCATCATTCCTATTACTATTTTGTCTGCTCATGTCCGAAACCGGAATCATTCTTCTGTCCCGGCACTTTCTGATGATTCTTCCTGGGTTTCGGCTGGCTCCTCTGTATGGTCCATTTCTTCCCGGTGGAAGAAGACAGACTCATCACAGGTTACCCATACACGCCCAAGGCTTTCCCCTTTCACATCAAACCGGTAATCTCCCTTTATCAGATTCGGAACCTTAATCACATATTTTCCATACTCATCCGCCATGATATTCCCGGGCGTGGTGCTTTTTGAATAGATGGTTCCATCCGGTGCAGTCAGTTTAAGATCTGCCAGGGCCCGGTCTGCGTGCTCCCAGGTAATGGTAAAGCATGGGCCTGGCCGGACGGCTCATAATAAATCCGGATGCTGCCGCTGCTCCCATTATGGACATAACTGGTGGCGTTTCCGCTGTTAAGGCTTACCTCCACACGCTTATAGATCTTGTCAAAATTGGAATAAAGGAGCTGCCACTCCCCTGCCACAACTCCGTTGACCGTTGCCTCCAGGTAGGTATCGCTCTCCGGATTGCCGGCGCTGTATGTTCTGCTTTCATCCTCTGTTAGCGTTACGCTTTCCCCTGTGGGGCTTACCAGATATACCTTTGGAAATGTCCCGTTCTGGCCGGCGCTTATCCGGCTTTCCTCATCCATATACCGGTATGCCACAGTCACCGCCATGGACTCATGGGTGCTGTCTACGGAGATCAGATACCGTTCTTCATAATCCTCCGCGTCAAGAACCGCCTGTGTCTGCGCCGGAGACTGTCCTCCTGACGTTTGGATTCCGTTTTCTTCCTGCCATTCATAGAACGTCAGGGTTTTTCCCTCTTTCCCTTCGTAATAATAGGCAGAATTTAAATCAATCCCGCTCTCATCCACTCCCCTGTCTACATTTAGAAATTTTACAAATCCTGTATTGTTAATCAGATAATATCCGCTTCTAAAGTACGCCGGCACCTCGATGATGGCGTATCCGTCTGTGGAAAGGGTGTATTTTGCAGTCTGGTAAAGCTCAAAGGACTGGTAATACTTGGTGTCGGCAGCAACTGAAACCGGGGTATGCTGCGTGCCCAGATACAGATCCACCTTTGCCGCCGCGTCCCTGCTCATTCCGGTGATAATACCTGCGCTGTTTAAATACTGCGGGGAAAGGGTTGTCCCATTGATGGCGTCTACCGTGACATCCGTATCCCTGCCAAGGCCCAGTGTTTCCAGGGTTGTTTTCATGGTGGAACCTTCACAACAGACGGTCTGAGGAGCAGACTTAATCTTACCGGATTCACTTAAAACAAGTCCGGAAAAGCCGATAGAATAGCCGCAGTCCCGGAACCGTTCCCAGGTAAACGCGGATATGGAGCCTTCGGAAACGTAGATTAGCTGGTCATTTTTATACAGGGTCGGGACTGCCATATCCCTGTGGACAAATCCCAGAAGCCGGTTTTCGGCCTGACTGGTTATTCCGCTTCCCTTGCTGTCCGTAGACTGCGCCGGTCTTGCAGGGTCAAAATTGCAGTCCTCCACCGGGAGCAGATAGAAGGAATCTCCGGATTTTACATAAAAATGGCCGGGTTCCAGATCATTTAAGGATACAGCGGAAAGAATCTCTTCTTTTGGCCCTTCCGCTTGCTGCTCCTTTTTACAGCCGGAAAGCATCAGGCCCATACAGGAGGTAAAAACGGCAAACACAAACAGTTTTTTCTTCATAATCTCCCCTCTCTCGCATTGGCGACATAAACTTCTGTACCGTCATCCAGCTCCAGCCGGATAACCTGCAGGACACAGCGTACCGTTTCTTCCTCTTCCCCTTCGATCTGATAGGCTGCCAGATTTTCACAGGACTTTACATTTCCTGCTACCGTCAGCAGCTCTGCCATACGGGAGGAAATCAAACGCCGGTCAAGCATTTTGATCCGTTCATTGGTAAGGATTTCCGCCACTGTCTTCTCAGTCTCCACGAGAAGCTGCGTCTCGCTTCTTGTGTCAGCGTCCTGAAAACAGGATAAAAGTTCCGTAATCTGTTCTTCCTTTATCTCTTCTGACTGGTTCATTTCTTCTATAAGTGTTGTTAATGTTTCTTTCATTCCTCATGTTCCCCTGATACGGGACTCCTTTCTACAAAATATCAATGCAGGAAACAGGTTTCATACCACCGATAGCAGGCATATAAAAACAGCGCAATCGGAATAAACAGCAGATTTGACAGGATAAACTGTTTTAATGCGCTGCCTCCCCCATGATCCGGCTTATGAAAATCCAAATAAACCTGTCCTCCCATCTCCGGAATCGTGAGCGTGGCGCCGGCATCCATCTTTTTCCCATTCCCGTCCGTTACCCTGGTCAGCTGGTATGTACCGGGTTTTATGTTTACCCCTTGCCTATCATAGGTAACGGTAAGGGATAACCTTCCTTCACGGCCTTTCAGTATCATGGTGACCGGAAGAATCACACCATCCGCGACAGACATGGTTACGGTCACATTTCCGGAATCATCGGGCACAGGCTCCTCCTCAACCATCATAATGCTGTCTTCCTTTCCGCCCTCTGCCGTATTGATCATGCTGTCCGGGGAAACAGTTGTCCCGTAGCTGTCTGGGAAAGCGGCTGCCCCATAGCTGGCTGCCGAAAGCATGACCGCCATAAAACACGCAGATAAGAATATCCTGACCAATTTTATCATTTTAATGTTCACCTCCTTGGTTTCAATTATGGGGAATATGCGGCGGAAACCGGTTTTTCTTTTAGGTTTGTTTATAGTGGTTCCATGTTTAAATTTCACGGTTCTCGGATTGAAAGCTGTATAGAACTTTGATAGAATAATGCTTAGATAAAAAACGTTTCACGGAGGAATGATCAATGAGCCAGATAGAACAATACGACCAGCGCATTGCCCGCATCATGTCCAAAATCGAGGCAATGCATGACAGACAGTTTTCCTTTTCCTGCGGGAAGTGGCCGCCGGTCTGGGAACCACCCATGAGTAAGGAGGATGTGGCCGCTTTTGAGGTGGAAAAAGGGATCCGTCTTCCCGAGGACTACCGCCGTTTCATCACTACCATTGCCGGCGCCGGAAGCCAGCCCTTTTATGGTCTGCTGCCCCTGTGCCAGAAAGAAAGCACTGTGGAGCAGCCATTTCCCTATACGCCGGACCACATCCTCTACTTCCTTCACATGACCGAGGAAGAGATGGACCAGTTTTATGACGAGGATGCCCCCTTTACCGCTGACAACGGGCTGTTGGCCCTGTGTACCGAGGGGGACGGCATGGACAGCGTTCTGGTGGTAAACAGTCCGGACCCGGATACTTACGGCACGGTCTGGTATTACGACCTTGCCAATGACTGCGGGATTATCCCCATGCGTGACAAGGAGACCAGAAAGCCCTTCCGTTTCCTGGACTGGCTGGAGTATTGGGCGGACCGGACCGCGGGTCTTGGGAGTAATGAGTATTTCAGCTTTTCTGAGACGGTGCAGCTGCCGAAAGCGCCGGATAACCCGGATATCATGGGACGGAAAATGGGATGGATTGAATAAACACATGGAAATGGAGGCGGGATCATTGAACGAAATCAGGATTGACGAGACAAATCTTGGGGAGGCCATGGAAATCATTGAAAAAGCCGCCTCCCTCATGGCAGAAAGGGATTGCGGACAGGACCAGGGAGCCAGTGAGGAACTGGCAGGGCTGCAACAGGATTTAAGGGAGCTTTCCGGAAATGAAAGGCTGCGGATAACGGATTTTCAGAGATATTGGAGTTACACAAGCCTGGAGACCATAGCGCGAAAGGCGTTAATGGCCCCGCCTTCCAAAAGCAATGTAACAAACGAAGAGATCAAAGAAATCGTTTTAGGCATTTTGAAACACAGCGAGGCCGAAATGGACTGGTGGCTGGAATATCTGAAGATCAATACAGGATTAGTCAACCTGAGTGACTATATCTTTTACCCCAATCTGGTGGGCCTTAACTTGCAGGCTACGTTGGAACAGATTGCGGATAAGATCATTGCTGACAGGAAATAGAGGA
Organism: uncultured Lachnospiraceae bacterium; assembly: GCA_949840805.1. Lineage (GTDB taxonomy): Bacteria > Bacillota > Clostridia > Lachnospirales > Lachnospiraceae > Brotaphodocola. The sequence goes on from CATKXR010000063.1 coordinate 18,323, forward strand.
ATGCTCCACGGATAAAAAGGTCAAAAAAATTTTGTTTCAGACATACTGGTTAGAAAAAAGCTGGAGGGGTAAAGCAGTTACCAATCCGAAGGCTTTTATGTATACCAAAGAAAAAGAGAGGACGCAAGACAAAAGGCACCCGAAAACCGAGTGCCTTTTGTCTTATTTCCCAAATAAATCACTGTGTGTTCCTGTTCTCGCCAAAGTCAATATAAGCCAGTCATTTTCAATGCGGTAGACAAGCAGCCAGTCCGGTTGAATGTAGCACTCACGATGCCCCGCCCAGTTTCCGGTTAATGCATGGTCTTTATTTTTTTCTGGCAGCTGTTCGCCGCCTGCCAGCTTACGGATAATATCATTCTTTTAATTCCCGCAACGCTTCCTCTACATCAGAATAGCGTTTTACAGACGGATTGCGTGCAATGCGCTCTGCTTCCAGCATTGCCGCAATCGTTTCTTTGTTAGGCTGTTCTATGCGAACATCAAAAGGGAAACCGCCAACACGAAGAGACTGACGGAGAAATACATTAATAGCGGTTGTAAGATTAAGCCCCAACTCACCATATAAGGCTTCACATTGTTTTTTAATATCGCTGTCCAGACGGACACTGAAATTCGTTGTGTTAGCCAAATTTATCAACTCCTTTCACTGCTATTGCATCTATACTATATGTCATTTGCAATGCAATAGCAATATATCAAACGCAAATATATGGAGATTTAAAGATATACAGAAGGAAATCCCTACAGTCAAAAGGCAGCCTGGTTTTCACAGACTGCCTTGGTTTTCAGCATATATTTTCCTGACACGGCACACCTTAAGACGTCCTTTTCGTCTTCTGCACCTGCCATTTCTCTCTCAGCTGCTGCCGTTTTCCTTCCCTGGTTCTTTCTCATACAACTCATGGGTGCCGTCCAGCACCTTCTTTTCCTCCTCGCTCTCAAAATACCATCCATAAGGCTCCAGGGCTTCATATCCCATCAAAAGCGCCTTCCCTTTTGACGGATTAAAATTCAGTTTATAATCGAAGGTTTCATTGGTGCTCGCCATAGAGGCGTCCAGAATAAGCAGCATCTGATGGAGCATACTAAGGGCGTCTGCCTTCTTCTGGGCCTCCTGCCGTTCTTCATCGGTACAGGTCCACTCTTCTTTATCGAGAAAAAGTTTCCTCAGTGTTGACCCGTAAATACCAGCGCCGAGGGACACCAGGGCCTGCCATACCCGCCTGATCTCCTCCGCCTCGTCCTTTACCGCGTCAACCTTTCCGGAAAGGATATCCTCTATGAGCTCCTTTCTTCTGGCAGAACTCTCTTTCAGGATTGCCTTGATCTCCCGCTTGGCCTTGGCTTTCCGCTTCTCCTCCTGCTCCATCGGAGAAAGGGTTCTGTTTCCTTTCGGTATTTTCATAATTACCAGGAGGCGTCTGTAAGAGACCAGATAATACATGGGGCTGTCTTCCTTTGGCAGTGTGATTTCTTTCGGGACATCCTCTTCCAGTTCAAACTCTTTCAGGGTTTTCCACTTTCCGGAGTACAGTTCGTTTTTGGCCTCCTCCGGGGCCTTGCCCACCCCCAGTCCTTCCAGCGTAGCCCCAATGGCCCTGGCGTTTTGCTCCCTTTTCGCTTCCCCTACGGCGCTGTGTGCCCGGCTCACCAGATCCCTTGAGCTGGATGCTTCTTTCAGGATCCTGTTTCTTACACGGATGTCCTTTACCCTTTCCAGTTCATACAGATCTTTGATAGACAGTTGGAAACTCCCATCCTTTTCCTTCCGCTGCAGCTCTTCCTGATCCAGCCTGGCGATATTCAGCCGGTGCCGGATGGTCCTTTTACTGAATCCTGTTTTTTCCGCGATGGAAGCCTCCGTCTCTCCCAAATCCATCATCAGTTGGAAGCCCTGGGCCTGTTCATAAATGGTGAGGTCACTTCTATGCATGTTCTCTTCCAGCATGGTCGAAACCTGTTCCCTTTTATCCATGCCCTCCTCAATCCTGCAGGGGAGTTCCGTTATTCCTGCCAATTTTGCGGCGGCAAGGCGGCGGTGCCCGATGAGAACCGTGTAATTCTTCCCTTCCCGCTGTCTGGCAGCGTCAGGGTCCGCCATCTCCAGTGGCACAATAGTCAGGTTCTGCATGATTCCGTTTTTTCTGACTGACTCTGCCAGCTCCGTTAAGTCACCCAGATCTTTCCTGGGATTTTCCGGATGCGGCCAGAGCCGGTCGGTACTGATATTCACAATATGGTTCATTCCTGTATTCTCCTTGTATTGTTGTATCGTTGTATGCCATGATACGTCACCTGTCAGGTCATCGGAACGCATTTTAATTTGTGAAGCGTCATTTTACAAGCGTCCCGCCTCACTCGATCATCAACTGGCCTGACTTGCGGCAGTACCGGTACACGTTGTCGCTCAGTACCATACTTTCAGGGACTTCACTGCTGTTTATGAATCCAACTGTGTTTCTCAATTCTGCCGCATCATGCCAGTCTGCGGGGATCGCGATGATTTCATCAACGCTGCATGGCAGGATACGGAGGTCGCTTTCCAGTTTTCCGGCCAGTATTCCAAACAGGCGACTGCAGAGCATAGCGGCCGCTCCGTTATTCCCGTGTCGGTTACGGATAATATACAGCGGGATGCCTCCCTCAACCATTTCCTTTGGAACCCCTATAAGCTCTGATAAATACTCTTCCATGGTCTGCGCACGGAATCCCTGGGTTTCCATGTTCTGTCTTGCCGCGTAATCCAGTTCTTCCTCACTGATCTTGTACGCCTCGCAAAAACTATGGGTGACCTCAAAACTGATTTTCCTCTCCGCGTCTTCTGACAAAACCACCCGGTAGATTGCGGCAAGGTCAAGCAGTCTTTCATGGGGCATTTCTGTAAGACGTGCCTTGTTCTTTTCTGCATTGATCATTTGATATCCAACCTTCATGAGAATCGTTCGTTTGTCAAGACCTGCAATCAATCCTGATATCGGCTCTCTTCCATGATATCCCATGCAGTCATCCACAAGTTTCCGGGCCATGTCCTTTATTCCCGTTTCCTCAGCCAGACCGTCTTTGAATTGCAATTCGATACGAATCTCTGCTCCCATGATATTGCCCTTTGGTATGACTGTTATAGATTTCTGTTCTGCTCCATTGTTTTGGCTGGTTTGGGTGAAGAACACTTCAAATTCTGTCCCAAGTTCTTCCTTTACCGCGTTGATGATCTCTTTTTTGGTCTCTTCCATCATTTTTGTCCTCCTCAGGGGCTGACATTATGTCATCCTCCCTACTGTGATCAATGTTCTTTTTATGCTTTCCTTTCTCAATTCCTTCATAATGCCGATTCAATTATGGATACGGATGATTTTTCATAAAAGAGAACGGTTAAATGAAAATTTGCCATCCTGACATTTCTGTGATTGAAAGCAGTAGGGAAGTTTGCTAGAATAAATGGCAGGAAATATGACACGCACGAAAAGGAGACTCAGATATGTTCCGATATGTACATACAAATATCATCGCAAAAGACTATCAAAGTCTGATAACCTTTTATAAAGAAGTATTTCACTGCAAAAGCATCGGGGAGACAAGGGATCTCCGGGGGGAATGGCTGGACCGTCTCACCGGGATTTCGGGCGCCCACATCGTGGGGGAACATCTCTGCCTGCCAGGTTACGAAAAAGACCATCCTACCCTTGAAATCTTTTCCTATGACTCAATGGAGGAAGCCTGCCGTCACATCAACCGGTGTGGAATCGCGCACCTTGCCTTTGAAGTGGATGATGTGGAAGAAACACTGAGACTCCTCGTTGAAAAAGGCGGAACCCAGGTGGGCGAACTGGTAAAGGCAGCCTATAAGGACGGAAGAAACGCTGTCTTTGTCTACGCCACAGACCCGGAAGGGAATATCCTTGAACTTCAGAGCTGGTCATAATGGATATCCCTGTTTCCGATCCGTGATATCATAATCGATAAGAAATCATTTTGGGGTGTGACAATCACATGCATAGTCTGATTGAAAACATGGATAAGCTTCATACAACACAGCTGGGTATGGAACGGATAAAAAGGAACTTACAGCTTGAAACTGATGATGTGGTTTCCTGGTGCAAAGTACGAATCACAGACAAGGACACCAAAATCGAAAGAACCGGGAAGAATTGGTACGCTATTGCCAGTGACTGCAAAATAACTGTGAACGCACACAGCTATACCATTATCACGGCACACAAAATCAACATATGAAAATGGAACGACTAAATATGAATACTCTGGAAGCAAAGCTGGTAAAAACCTGTTACGGTTATGACGAATTCTATTGGGTCATTGACGGCCAGCCCATTACCACGTATCTGGAGCTGCACAGGCCGGAGAGCCTTTCCGCCTTCGGCTCATTGTCCGGACTGCTCCCCGCATGGAGCGGGAAACTCATATGGCAGTGGGAAAACGATCTGGTCTGGGAAATGGTCTTAAGTGAAGAGGAACTGAATGTGCCCCTTCTTGTCTGTGAAGACGACTGTGATCTCTCCTGTATTGTCATTACCGCCCATATCCGCAAGACAGAATCCATGGTTTATTGGGACAGACTCGGCAGACTGGACCATTCCCATTTTGATCTTCTGGAATATAACCAAAGCGGGATTCTCTGCCTGGAGGCCTATACGGAGGAAGACTGGGAAAACTATGGGGATAACATTGCTCTGGAGCCATACGGGAGCGCGGAATATTGGAAATGGGTAAGTGAAAACGGTTATGAGGAACACATGCGGAGACAGCGGAATTATATAAAACCCTTTATGCAGGATGAGCAGAATATAGAATGGATATGGAGCTCTGGGTGGAAGTTTGAGAGGAAACAATATGAGGCTGTGGTAGCACAGTACCAGGAAATAAGGGGCCGTTCATAACATCATGCCCTGCTTTTTGTCTGGGAAAAGATTTGCCATAAGAAAAACCGCTCCTTTACAACCATGGCAAGTTATTGTATGATTATTTTATCAATTTCTAAATATATTTTCGTTCAAGGAGGCTGTTCAAATGCCAAGAGGAGTAAAAAAGGAAATCGTTTATACCGGGAAGGCTTTAAAGCTGCATGAGAAAATCTTGAAAATGGAATCGGATCTGAAAGCCGCAAAAGAAGAATTAAAAATCGCCTACAAAGAGCAGTTAAAAGCGGAAAAAGCTGCTGCCATTAAGGAAAAGAAAGCCGCCGCTGCCGTCGCTAAAAAGGCCATGAGAGAAAATAAGGCCAAACTGTTAAAGGCTATTGAGGAATCAGGAAAGTCCGCGGAAGAAATCCTGGCTCTCCTTTCTGATGAAGCGTGATTTTCGATAAAACAGAGATCAGGAATATCAAATTTTTCTCATTTTATGAAAAGACCACCCCGCCGGGAGTGACTGGCCTTGGCGGTCTTTTTTCTTGAAATATTATACCTGGTTGACATATACACGAAAATCAGGTATAATCGATTTATGATTAAAAGCTTTGCGGATAAAGAAACAGAAAAGATTTATCATCAAATGTTTTCAAAGAAACTTCCACAGTCAATACAGCGGACTGCACTGCGAAAGCTGATCATGATTGATAATGCAGGATGTTTGGAGGATCTGCGGGTTCCGCCGTCAAACCATCTGGAATTGCTGCAGGGTAACCGGGCGGGACAATACAGCATTAGAATTAATGATCAGTATCGTATATGTTTCCATGTTGAGGGAAATAATTTTTTTCATGTAGAAATCGTTGATTATCATTGATATAAGAATATGTTATCAATGAAGGACTTTTGTTCAGAAGGGAGGGCTCACATGGCTGATTTTATTCCAGCTCCGACAATCGGGGAAATCCTTCAGGAAGAATTTTTAGAACCCATGAATCTTTCTGCTTATAAACTGGCACAGGAGATCCATGTCCCTGTGTCCAGAATACAGGATATCCTGCACAACCGTAGAAAGATTACTGCTGATACATCTCTGAGACTCGCGAAATTTTTTGGAGTGTCTGATAAATATTTCCTGGATCTACAGAATGATATTGAAATTCGGAATCTGAAAGTCAGCATGGCAAAAGATATTGCTGACATACGGGTTTACCAGGCCGTATAAAAAATTGACAAACAATCCTTCTGAGAATATCCGCTTTTCAGAAGGATTATCGTTTATAAAATTTCACTGTTTTTCTTCCCCCTGCCTTTCCCTCTCCCTCACAGCCTTCTCATACCCCTGCTGCACATTCGTAATCATCTGCTCCACCGAAGCCGCCAGCTCCGGATTGCTCTCCCTCTTCCACTCTATGGCCTTCTGCAGACAGTCCCGATAATGGATGGCATGACTGGCATTCTGTACGGAACCGATCTCCTTTAGTATCCGGTTTATCCGCCCTTCATAGCTTTTCCGAATCGTTTCCTCCATTGTCCGGTTCGCTTTTTCCAGAGCTTCCTTTTCCTTTTCCAGCTGCCGTATCCTGTGCTCCCTCCCCAGACTCCTAAGCATCTGGTCCTTATAACATTCATCAGCCCGGACAGCGTATGCTTCCAGGCTTTCCCCTTCCATGGGACTTGGCAGCTGTTTTTCCAGTGCCAGGTTAATATTGGAATAAAACCTTCCCACCTTTTCATGTTCGATATGCATATACCTGCTTTCCGGTTCCAACCCGCACTCTCTGGTATATTCATGGTATTTCACATGAAGGTCGCGCATGGCCTGACGGTCCGGAAGGAAGGCACGGGCCCGGAGTCTGCCTTCCCTGACAGGAAATACAATGGCATGGATATGGGGAGCCCGTTCATCCATATGGAGGGTAGCCGCCGCCACGTTCTCTTTGCCGAACACATCCCTCAAAAACTGAATCGAATTCCTTTTCCACTGCCCCAGAGTAAATTCCGGGGGCAGTTCTCCTTGGCCGAAAGATAAAAACACTTCAAATCCCCGTATCCCGTTTTTGCGTATTTTGTGTGTATCATAATAAGGAAGACTGGCTATCTTTCTTTCAAAACAAGTCAGATAAGTCTCCCCTACCGGAAGCCGGATCAGCTGCTCATTTTTCCATGTCTTTGATGAATCCGCGTTAGGAATGTCTCCAAGCCGCATGTTGTGCTTCCATTTGGAGGCAAACGCCTGACTGGAATGGATGGGTTCAATTCTTAGTATCTGCTTTGGCATAAAACTCCCCTCCTTCCCATGTTGA
>CATKXR010000064.1 GCA_949840805.1 uncultured Lachnospiraceae bacterium
ATAACTAACTATCAAAAAATTAGACCGATGTTTTTTGACTCAAACAAGGCTATGAAAGTGTCTGGAAACATTTTATCGGCATAAAAAATTAAGCGGCATGAAAAATCTTAGACCGATATCGGTCTAAGATTTTAATCTCACATTAACCTCCATTCACAATCACTTTTCTCTCAGCGTGCCCCATTGCGGCTCTTCCCGCCAGCACCAGCGCGGACAGCCAGATGACCTGAAAGACGATCCCTCTAAGCGCATCCGTTCCCGAGAGATAACCGCAGAAAATCTGCAGGGGCATGTTCTGCATGGCGGCAAAGGGAAGCCATCGCACGATCCGAAGTACCGGTTCCGGAAAAAAGGGAAGCGGTACAATGCCTCCCGACAAAAAGATGGTGGTAAGGCGCACCATCATCTGAATCCCTCTCTGGGAAATCAGATAAAAGAGAGAAATATACATCAGCATGGATAATGCTACCGTGACACCAAAGGCAAGCAGTGCGGAAACCGCAAACAGGATAAGCTGCCGCAGTGATCCCGGAAGCGTCAGCCCGTAGGGCTTTGGCAGCAATGCGCCCATGAGCAGAACCGGAAAACAGTTTACCAGGGCAAAGGACAGGCGGTTGGAGGCAGACTGGCAGAACCACCTTCCATACAAATCCACGGGACGCACCAGATCGTATGCCACGGCCCCGGAGCGTATGGCAGAATAGATCTCGCCATCCCCAAAGACCACTGTAAACAGCACGATAAACGCCTGGAAGGCCCACACATAGGTAATTGTCTGAGACAGTTCCATGGGAAATGCCCCGGCTCTCCGGTACAGCGCCAGATATCCCAGAACCTCCAGCAGAGCCCAGAAAAAGCCCTTCACAACAGCGCCCAATACAACCGCCCGATACTGCAGATTCTGGTTAAACCGAATCCTGAACAGGGAAAAATAAATTTTTATGTTTGCTCTCATAGGTCATACTCCTTATATAATCCCGCAGCCATCTCCTCCGCAGTAATGTCCGAGACGGATACATCCGTCAGCTCCGTGAGCTGCGCAAAATAAGTGACCGCCTCAGACACCGGGATTTCGGAAGGGTCAAACCGGATGACAATCCGTCCCTCACCGGATTGCACCAGCTCCATTCCTTCCCTGAGCGCAGGAGCCGGCCCCCGGTATTCCGCAGTCATGGTCTTTCGGGAGCTGATATGCTTTTTCAGTTCAGCAAGATTTCCGTCCATGAGAACCCTTCCCTTTCCGATCAACAGCACACGCCGGGTCAGGGCCTCGATATCCTGCATGTCATGGGTGGTCAGCAGAATCGTGGTTCCTTTTTCCTCATTCAGTCTGCGCAGGAATCTGCGCACTGCGATTTTGGAGACCGCGTCAAGCCCGATAGTGGGCTCGTCCAGAAACAACACCCCGGGATCATGCAAGAGAGATGCCGCTATCTCGCAGCGCATCCGCTGTCCCAGACTCAGATTACGGACCGGGGTCTGCAGGATATCGCCCAGATTCAGGAGCTCTGACAGGTCACTTAGGTTTTTCCGGTATCTGTCTTCCTTTACCTTGTAAATGTCGCGAATCAGTTCAAAGCTGTCTGCCACCGGCACGTCCCACCACAGCTGGCTTCTCTGCCCGAACACCACGCCGATGTCCCGCACATGGGCCACTCTCTCCCTGTAGGGAATTCTGCCGTTAACCGTACAGGCTCCGTCATCCGGTGTAAGCACCCCGCACATGATCTTGATCGTGGTGCTTTTCCCCGCCCCGTTCGGACCGATATACCCAACCATTTCTCCGTCTCCTATGGTAAAGCTTACGTCCCGCAGGGCATGCACCAGATTATATTCTCTGGAAAAAAAGGATTTCAACGCATTTCCCATGCCTGCCTGCCGCTTTGCCACACGGTAAGTCTTACTTACGCCTGAAAATTCTATCATGGCACCACACCTCCTTTATTGTTTCTTCCATGTCTGTTGTTCCATAAAAATAATATCATTTTCCGAAAAAAATAGTAGACTTGTATTTATTTTTGTTGTAAACTATATAATTAGCAACGGCAAAAATAATTTACGTTTTTGCGTTGCTATTTTTTATAATCAAAAAAAGAATTCCCGAAGAACGCATCCGCAAATACGGGTTTGCATTCTCCGGGAAAGAGATCTAATCGGTTAAAGTGGATTTGTAGTAAAAAGTGATGTTCTCCGGAACGCTTTTTATTTTGTCTCCTTCATTGCGGTACTGCGAACAGTCCGCAAACACGATTCTGCCGTCGGGAAGGGCGCAGTACATCACGCCTTCCCAGTTACAGGGTGCCTCATAGGCGGGCAAAACATTAACCGCCTTATCTTCTCCCAGATTATAGGTGAAAATACCGTCATATCCCCAGAACACAAAATCCGTGTCAGCCCCCGCTGCGACAATATCCAGCATGATTGTTCCCTCCGGCACGATGTCCATATAGATTTCATCCAGAGCGCCTTTTACCGGGTCAACGGAGGCGATCCCCATCCTGTCTTTTGTCTGTATCTGGGTATAAACCCTGCCGTCCTTTCCGATTCCGAGCCCGCCCAGGTCATGACAATTAAATTCCTCGGAGGTGACGCTTCTGATATAATTCCCCTGTTCATCCAGGATAAGGAGGAGCACATCCCACAAAAATGCTGCCCGGACATAGACGTAACCCTGTTCATCCACAACAATTCTCGTTATCATACGGCTCTGCACCCCATATTCCTGTTCCAGAAGTGATGCGATATCCACCTTCCGGATTACCTCTCTGTCCGCATTCAGAATCCAGAGCCAAGTCTTATAACGCACTCCCCCTATTGTGATCCCGCTGTATGCGCTGTCATCATTTTCATCCATGCGCACATTCAGACCCAGATAAAGATTCCCCTTTTTATCCTCGTACATTGCGTTTACATAGGTTCCCGTCTCAAAATCGTCAAAAAACAGTTCGGAATCACCGCTTCCGATCTCCATTTTGTGGATACTGCTCTCTCCTGTCAGGAAAATGCAGTTCTGCCCTGCCGCAATATTCTGAAATTCCAAATCTCCCGTATAGGGAATCGTCAGCTCCTGCCCCGGATTTCGGATCATATCATTCGGGACGGCCGCATTCTCCTCTCGTGTCTCTTTTTCTCCTGCCGCTTCCTGCTGTGCAGCCTGCTGTGCGATCTGCTGCTCCGGAAAGGGAATTTCTCCCTCCTCAATCTTTTGATTCATGGCCTGCAGACTGTAATCCCGCTTATACACGAAATCAATCACCTCAAGAAGCTCCTCGTCGCTCATACTCTCTTCCGGGAGGAAAAAGGTGGACGTATCCTTGTAAAAGGCCACGCCCTTTCCCTTATATTCCTCCGGGTCGGAAATCATGGTCAGGGTCCTATCCGGAAATACCGCCTCCTCCTCATAGGAGGTGCGCAGCCTGCCCATACGCTCCCGCTCCGTGTCTGTCAGCGGACGGCTGTAATTATCCGCTCCCAGCCTGCTGGTATAAATCTGTACAAAATAGTCCTCCATCTCCCGTTCGTTCATGGCTTCCATACGCCGCTGCAGGGCTCCCACCGCTGCCGTCACGGTAAGGGAACACATAGCCACAAGCGCCGCCGCCAGAATCACCGCCCTTTTCCATGTCATCCTGCCCAGGCGTTTTGACCGGTGTATTTCGGAAAGCTTATCATCCACTTCTTTGTATACTGTCTCCGGCAGTATCATTTTTTCCCGCTGTGCCATTCGGAATAAATCCTGTTCCAACTGATCCGCTTTATTTTTCATTTGCTTCTGGCCTCCTTTTCCATCGAAAAACTTCCACATGTATCATTGATCCGACAACTTTTCCCGCAGCAGCTTCTTTCCCCTGAAAAGCCGGGACTTTACCGTACCCTCCGGAACATGAAGCGCCTTTGCGATCTCCCGGATAGTAAGACTCTCATAGAAATAGAGCAGAATCGCCTCCCGGTAAACCATCTCCAACCCCATCACCACGTCCCAGAGCTCGTGATAATCATCGCAGAAGTCCGGCATGAGATCTTCCATATTCTCCGCCGGTATCCTCCGTTTGTTTCCGGCATAGATTTTTTTCGCCTCGTTTGCCGCAATCTGCATCAGCCACGCCCGAAAGCACTCGGGACGGCGCAGCGTATGTATTTTTTCAAAGGCTCTCAGGATTGTCTCGCCCACGGCATCCTGTGCGTCCTCATGGTTTTGTAAAATACCGTAGGCAAGCCTGTACATATTCGGCGTGTATTCCCGGATCCGCTCCTCAAACACTTCCTCCTTCATTGGCCTGTCTCCTCCTTTCCGGTTTTTGTGATCCACCGGACTCCATTCTGCAGAATATAACATCAACGTTAATTTTACCGGCTTCTGTATATTATGACCACCCAGGGGCCAAAAAGGTTCCCGGTAATTTTTTCTGCCTGGTATTGACCCTTGCGGATACCTGAAAATGGCCGAAAGCAGCGCGGTCTGCTCTCAGCCATTCCGGATTTTTTCCACTTCTGATTTTGTGACTCTCTCTACAAGTCTTCCGCTTTAAAAGTATTGTAGCCTTCATAATAATAGCTGGCATCAATGCCCTTCATGTACATTTCCCTGTCATCTATCTCATCTGTTAATGCGTTCTTAAGTAAAACCTTGATTTCCACATCCTTAATCGGACTTCTTTCCATAGCAAGCAAATAGTCTTCCTTATCGACTTTATTCCAGTCAACAACTAATTTTAATTCTTTTTTTAGGATCAGATCAAGCCAAATGCGTATGCTTCTGCCATTTCCTTCCCGGAAGGGATGAGCAACATTCATTTCTACATATTTCTCAATAATTTCATCATATGTTGCTTGAGGCATATCATCAATATGTTTTAATGCGGCATTCAAATACATTACGGGTGCGAACCGGAAATTACCTTTTGCAATATTTACTGTTCTTATTTTTCCGGCGAAATCATATATCTCTTCAAATAAAAATTTATGAATTTTTGCAAGCCCTGAAAACTTTCCAATTTCAGATTCGTCAACAAGATTGCTTTCATACAATGCAATTGCTTTCATTTTGCTTATTTTCTCTTCCGCTCTCGCAAGCTCTGCCGAATTAGTAATGCACAGTTTATTTTCCAAAACCATAGTAATCCTCCAAACTCAATTCTTCAATCTGCTTTAATGCCGCACTGATATCGCTGCAGCCCGCACCGGCCTCGGCACTTAATCTGACCCTCCGCTCATCCCGCAGAGTTCGGCCTTTTTGTATCAGTATACCATAAAAAAATCCTGAAAACCCGTTTTCTTTTACTTCTTCTGAAATTGTGCCCCGACTCAAAACATGGTATAATCAGATTCACAGGATTCATTATGAAGGGAAAGAAAAATATGCTTAGCAATCATGATTTTGATTTATGGGCGGATGGTTATGACCGGAGCGTGGGAATATCGGATGAAGTCGGCACTTATCCGTTCGCCGCATACAGACAGATTATGAACGAGATTTATAACAGAGTGCTGGCAAGGTGCGGAAAAGCCGTGCTGGATATCGGCTTTGGGACGGGAACCCTTACCGCCAAACTGTATGAACAGGGATGCGGCATCTGGGGTCAGGATTTCTCCCGGAGAATGATGGAGCTGGCCAGAGAGAAAATGCCAGGGGCAAAGCTGTATCAGGGCGACTTTTCCAGGGGCCTTGTGGAGGAATTAAGGCAGAACAAGTATGACGCAATCATAGCTACCTATTCCCTACACCATCTGACAGACGAGCAGAAGATCAGCCTTTTGGAAAATCTTCTGCCCCTGTTGAACGACGGCGGCACTGTCTATATCGGGGATGTGATGTTTGAGACCCGTACAGAGCTCGAGAAACACAGGATCCTTCTGGACAAAGAATGGGATGACGAAGAGATCTACTTTGTGGCTGACGAGCTGGCCAGGTCGTTTCCGCAAATGAGATTCGAGCCGTTTTCATTCTGTTCCGGAATCATTGAGATTACAGGAGGTGCCAAAAGTCATGAATAACTGTCTGGTCTGCGAGAGAATTGAATTGACTAAAAACGGAGAGAATCCGTACTTTGTGAGAGAGCTGAGCACAGGATATGTGGTGATCGGGGACTGCCAGCGCATCCGGGGCTACTCTCTCTTCCTGTGCAGGGAGCACGCAACCGAGCTGCATTTTCTGGAACCGGAATTCCGTGCAAAGTTTCTGTGGGAGATGTCACTGGTTGCGGAGGCGGTCTACCGGGCCTTTGATGCGGAAAAGCTGAATTATGAGCTCCTTGGTGCAGGTGCGGGTGTCCACATGCACTGGCATTTTTTCCCTCGAAGAGCCGGGGATGTGCCGAAACCCGGCCCTGTCTGGCAGCTTGGAAGCGAGCTGCACGCTAAAGAATATTATCCCACCGAGGAAGAGCTGGAGGATTTAAAGCGGCGTCTCAATGCACAGCTGGACCTTCTTCTGTAACCCGCCCTAACCCATACTTTCAAGCGGGAAAAGCCTGCCGCACAGGAAGGAACTCGCAACGCAGATAGCGGTGTGCGGAATCCTTCCTGTGCGGTCACAGTCCAGTCTTGCTGCCGGAAGGAATATATTCCCTAATATTCATACCGCTTCCTGTATTTCACAAACATAAAACCCGACAGGGCTAACGCCATCAGCTCCGCCGCAGGAGTCGCCAGCCAGATTCCGTTCACACCAAGGAATACTGGAAGCACGAGCATAGTGATCAGCATAAACACAAAGGATCTGGAAAAGGCAAGAACGGCAGAAACCACTCCGTTTGACAGTGCGGTGAACATGCCGCTGGCAAAAATATTAAAGCCAACGAAAAGCAGCGCTATAGTACAGACCTTGTTGCCTGTCACCGCCAGCTCATACACCGGATTATCCGGGCGGGCAAAGATCGAAACCAGGGGCTTTGTCAGTAAAAAGGAGGCCGCCACCGTAACCACTGAAATGAAGGCGATCACCCTGAGACTGAGCGCCACAAGCTTTTTCAGCTTCTCCCGGTTCCGCTCTCCATGGTAATAGCTGAGCATGGGTGCCACGCCGTAGGAATACCCCGTATACAGTGAGCTGGCAAACATGAGCACATACATGATAATGGTAACGGCAGCAACACCTTCCTCCCCCACATAGTGAAGCATTGTCCAGTTAAACATCATGGTGATGATTCCGGTCACGAGTGCGGTAGCCATCTCCGAACAGCCGTTTGTGGCGGCATTGACCAGAACCCTGATGCGGAATGCCGGTTTTGTAAAATGCAGCAGACTCTTTTTACTGCCAAATACAAACAATCCCACTACCGCTGTCACAGAATATCCAAGGCCTGTTGCCATGGCGGCACCGCCGATCCCCATATGGAACCCCGCCAGAAGCACATAATCCAGAACCATGTTCAGAACTCCTCCCACCACGGAACAGATCAGGGAAAGAGCCGCCTTGTCGCTGGCAATCATGTAAAGCGTAAAGTTATTCATCAGAAGAATGGGAACTGTGAATACCAGATAACGGCTTAAATATTCCACACAGAATCCCTCCACGTCCGCAGACAGATCCATCCCTGCAAAAATATGATCCATCGCAAGATATCCCACCGCACACACAACGATTCCCACCAGAATATTCACCAGAATCAGGAACGTAAAGTCTTCTTTCGCCTCATCACTTTTGTGCTTTCCCATCTTTTTCATAATAACCGCACGGCCGGAAAGATTTTTGAAATGAGGGGAAAATGGAGAAAAAAAGCAAGCTTCTGACCATAGGCCAATTTGCCGCTCTACATGGGATTAACAAGAAAACGCTGATGTGGTATGACGAGATCGGGCTTTTTAAGCCTGCCGCCACGGCGGACAACGGGTACCGGTGTTATAGCTACCATCAAAGCCCTGTTCTGGAAACGATTCTGCTTTTGCGGGAGCTGGACGTTTCCCTGACAGAAATACAGGAATTCATGAAAAACCGATCTGCCGAAAATATGAAACGACTTCTGGATGAAAGAATCGCTGACCTGGACGCACAGATCATGCACCTGAATGCGGTTCGGAAAACTCTGCACAATCATTGTCAGGACATGGACACTCTGCTCTCCATAGATCTGTCCGAAATCAGTATTATGGAAAAGAAGGAGCGCCATCTCGTAACCGTGGAGATTGATCAGGACATTTCCTTTGAAAAAGAGGTGGAGCTGATCACCGCCGAGACGACCCGGTACGGACTTGGCCGTCTTCATGACGCCTCCTATGGCTCCATGCTCCCGGTGTCCAGCCTGCTTGAGGGAAATTTTGACAATTATACAAGACTCTTTATAGAAATCCCCTTTTTTGAAATTCCCGCTTCCTCCTCCGGAGGGGAATCCGGCCTGTATGTCCAGCCCGCCGGAAGCTATATCAGAGCCTTCCATAAAGGCTCCTGGGACAAGCTTCCGGCACGGTATCAGGAGATTATCTCCTATGCCCGCACACACGGGCTGAATCCATACGGATTTTCCTTTGAAAAAGGCATCAACGAGACCGTGATTGACCGGATTGAGGATTATATCGTGCAGATCGAGATACCCGTCCGATGATCACCGTACTCCTCTTGCGAAATAAATAGAAGCCGTAAAGCATTACTTTTCATCCAACAGATCCTGAACGGCGCTCCATTCAATAACCGGCACATTTTTCTGGTAAGAAACAGCTGTCTTTCTCTTTTTGCTGCCTACCTTTATAATATTCAGAATAAGGCTTCCCACCGCCAGGGCGAAGCAGATTCCTGCCACAACGATCGCGATTGTCAGGCTGTTCTCCACCCCTGAGAAAAAGTAACAACCCACACCGAGAATGATGCCGACAATCAGTAAGACGACCGGTGTCCCGAACATCTCGTCCTTTACGCCGCTGACCGCCCATGACTGCGGCTTGTGGCAGTAAGGACATTCATCCTTAAAATCCGTGGGGTAAATATGTTTTTCCGTGACATTGCGGTGCGCATCCTTCACGGCTCTCACAAGATACTTGTGCGCTATCTTATTTAACGTTTCCGCTCCCTTCTCATCCAGGTCCTTGAAATTACTGTTGATGTCCGCTTCCATACCGGTTATTGTCGCCATGAGCGGTCCGCTGTCCTTCATACACTGCTCACATTTGAATGAATACGGCACTTTGATTGACTCTGTTTTTGTGTGCTTGAAATAAACACTCATTTTAGTTCCTCCTGGTAAAAAATTTTTAAGTCTGAGGCTATTATAAGCTATCCTCATATTTGTTTGCAACAAGAAATACCTTTTTCAAAATCAGTCTCGTCATAATATTTATAGTAGTAATAAAGCCTCTGATATGATATTATAAGAAAATGATTCAAAATCTGGCGAAACGGTTCGCAATTTGTAATGTGAGGTTCTTATGAACGAGAAGAAAACGGATGTGCTGATTAATAAGAAGGAATTTTACAGGAATCTGACGAGACTCGCCCTGCCGATTGCGCTTCAGAGTCTGATGCTGGCATCGGTGGCCGCCGGCGATGCTCTGATGCTGGGAAAGGTCGCTCAGAACGAGATGACCGCCGTATCCCTGGCGACTCAGATCCAGTTTGTCCAAAATATGTTTCTCTCCTCCGCCACGGCTGCGGGTGCCATTCTGGGAGCCCAGTACTATGGAAAGGGGGACCGGCATACCCTGGAGGATCTTTTTAATATGACGCTCCGATTCTGCGGAATCGTGTCCGTCCTGTTCTTTTTGGCATGCGAACTGATGCCCGAGCTGCTCATGCATATTTTCACTCACGACGCTCCGTTGATCGCCATCGGCAGCTCCTATCTTCGCATTGCGGGCTGGTCATATCTGCTCACGGGTATTTCTCAGTGTTATCTGACTATGATGAAGGTGTCGGACCATGTAAAGCCGGGAGCTCTCATCAGCTCCTGTGCCGTGCTCCTGAACATAGCGCTGAATGCGGTATTCATATTCGGACTTCTGGGTGCGCCCAGGATGCAGGCAAGAGGGGCCGCACTCGCAACTACCATTTCCCGTATAATCGAGCTGGTACTGTGCATTGCGGTATCCTCAGGGACATCCTATATCCGTCCGGCCTTTGATAGATTTTTCAAGCTTCCCGGGCAGCTGCGGTCAGATTTCATAAAGCAATGTCTTCCTCTCATGGGCGGTTCCCTGTGCTGGGGAATCGGCTTCACGTCCTATACCGCAATCATGGGGCATATGGGGACTGATGCCGCTGCTGCAAACTCCGTTGCCGCAGTTGTCCGGGATCTGATCTGCTGCATGTGCAACGGAATCGGAAGCGCCGCCGGAATCATGGTGGGGAACGAGCTGGGCGCTGGACGGCTTGACAGAGGCCGGGCTTATGGCATCAAGCTGAAAAACATCTCCTATATTATCGGCTTCCTGTCCACCGGGCTTGTGCTTGCCGTAACCCCGCTGGTTGTGCGGATGGTGATTCTGACCGATCAGGCCAGAGGATATCTCACGGGAATGATGGTGATCATGTCCTTTTACATGATCGGACGCTGTGTAAATACCGTCACCATAAACGGCGTGCTGGACGGCGGCGGCGACACCCTGTTCGACATGTACAGTCTGATTGTCTGTATGTGGCTGATCGCCATTCCTCTGGCTCTTGCAGGGGCGTTTGTCCTGCACCTGCCGCCCCTTGCGGTCTATGCATGCACCTGTCTGGACGAGGTGGGCAAAATCCCCTGGGTGATGGCCCGGTTTCGGAAATATAAATGGATCCAGGATCTGACAAGGGAGCTTGGGCCTTAGGATTTCCGATTGCTCCTTTACATCTTCCTGTACAAAAAATTCCAATATGCCTGCATGCTGTACTGATAATATGCCGCCGCCCCGGACTGGCCGAGAAGCTTCATATCGCGGATCTGCCCCCGAAACATGTCCATGAAATCCGTCCTGTCACGCAGACCCATCATCCCTGTTTCCGGCGGCAGAGACGAAAGTCCTCCGTTCTTATCCACGCCTATATAGGCTTCCAGCGCTCTCATCTCCACGATCGTTGCAGACTTGGGATTGATCCTGTTGATATGTATTGTCTGCTCGAATTCCTCTCCGTTTTCATCTATGCCTTTTGCGATCACAGTGGGATCATCCTCCGTGGAGCCTTCCGCATATTTGATGTAAAAGGATAATCCCGACCCATTTCCGCCTGAATACAGCATATCATCCGTTTTCATAAAAACGGTATATCCTTTTTCAGCCGGGATATTATTCACCTGCTCTGCAAAGTTCTTTCCGGCCGCATTCTGCTGTGTCCTCCTTGCTCCATACCATGCCGCCGGACCGCCTGCCGTTCCTATTCCGTTAATTCCCATTTCTCAAGTGCTCCTTTCCTCAGAACAGCCCACGATAATTAATGCGGGTTTATCAATTATATCGGCAGAAATTTTTTATATTCAGCCGAAGTGGAATGAATTCCCTCTTGAATGGAATGAAATTACGCCTTTTGCACTTGCAAACAACGATCTGGCAAGGTGTTGATAGAAGGAGTATTGCAGTGAGCAACAAACATAAAAATCTAACCATCAATTTCAGGATCACTGATGGCGGAATTTAATCAGATTCTCTAAAATATACTTTATTTTTTGTTTTTCCAGCTCCTTTGAGAAGATCCAGCTTTTCCGCTTTCAGCAGCAAACGACTTGCCGTCTTTATCTCAACTTCCAGCAATTTCGCCGCAACAGAACTGTTTATTTCTCTATTCGTTTCCATATAGAGCAAAATAATCCGCATTCTCGCTCTTTCCAATTCGGACATTGATTCGGACATTTTATCTATTCTTTTAAACCCGTCTCTTATGCGAATAATCGCATTCAAATAGGTTCTTCCCTCATCCATATCAAACTCAGGCTCTGGTGAACCATTTTGTTTCAATTCCCTTAATATTTTGGGAATACCTGTTCCCTTTTTTTCAGATAATTCAATCTCCTTGAACAATTCTCCAATTCTTCTGTTACGATATTTCCTTCCTTTAACTTTACCTGATGTAAAACGCTCAAGATTAATCCAGCGGAAACACTGGCATACCATTTTTCTCTTTTACTCCTATGACGATATATCCTCCATTAATATTATCATAGTCATTTGCAAAGGCACAAATAGAACGAATAATGTCATTTGGATTCCATCCGGTTTTATACTCTACACGGTCATGTTCAACGACACGCCCTTCCAGTAAAGTTTCTATTTTTAATGGTATCATTTAAATGTCTCTCTTTCTTTCCTAATTTTGAGCCCATAGTGTCATCTATGAACAGGAAAACCGACTGTATTCTCAGATTCACAGCAGCCAACCGCAAGATCTGTTCTATGGTAACATTCATAACTACGGAGAGATCCTCTTTTACGCATGCTACATGGGTTTAAGATTTTTATTGAGCCTGTCCACCATCCATGCAATCCGCTTTTTACGCCCGTCCTCGGTCTTTGCGTCAAAATACGCTCTCGTGTAGGTTTTCTTCACAGACTGCGGCATGGCCTGAAAATTTGAGAAGGCGGGCTCATATCCCTCCAGCACCGCACAAACGCAGGCAATCTGTTCCTCCGTAACCGCCATGGGGTTAGGCGCATACCACTGACCGTTCTTCTTGGCCTCCTCTATCTTCTTTCTGCCAAAATCGGTCATAAGCCCCCTCTCTTCAAGCCTCCCCGCCAATGCCTTATTTTTCTCTGACCACTTGCTTTTCTCCCTGCGCATGGAAAAATATTTCCTGTAAGATTTATCGTCAATGCTCTGCATCTGTCCATCAATCCACCCAAAGCAAAGAGCTTCCTCTAACGCCTCTCCGGCCTTTATTGTTTTGGGGCCTCCGGCTTTACCGAATAAAAGCCAGACTCCCTCCTCTGACTGACAATGATCATTAAGCCATCTCCTGAATTCTTCTCTGCAGGCAAATTCCATTATATCGCTCATTGCACACCCTCCTTTTATCATCCCTGTTACTGCCAATCATAGCAGAAAAAGAGTGATCTTTCAATTGTCCGCATATCTGAACCGCTTCGGGAATTCAAAAAAGGTCACTGTTCACTCGCAGCCGTATGCGGCATGAAGGTTAGATTGAAAATTGAAATTCTCAATCTACGCATTCGGGCCTGTTTCCACATGGAAAGGGCCCATGCGGGAAAGGAATGGGTATAAAAATGAAGAAAAGCGACAAGACAGAGCTCACAGTCTCAAAAATTATCAAAGCCGCCATAAACGAATTCGGCAGAAACGGATATTCCGGAGGCACCATAAACAATATCTGCAAAACCGGTATCAACAAGGGGCTGCTCTACCACAATTTCAGCGGGAAAGACGGGCTTTATCTTACCCGCCTGAACCTCAGCTGCAAAAAGCTGATACATCATATCCAGGAGAAGAGCGGGCAAAAAATCCGGTTACCCTGCGGGATACAGTCGCACGGGAGGATGCCGTTTCCTATTTTCACATGATGCAGACCATGCTCAACGGATATTTCAGCGGTCCGGCCTTCTGCAACATTTCTCTGGAGGAAAAAATGGATTTACCCGGAATCATCTGCTCAACACTGGTCCGCACCCCGGAGCTTGTACAGATCGTGCAGGGCACTATTGCCTCTGCGGCAATCATCAACGAATTTATCGCCGTGATTGCCGCAAAAAAAGGATTTGAACTCTCCGGAGAAATACACAAAGCATAAAAGCCCGAAAATATCGGCACTGCAGATGGGAAATCCTGCCATACTGGGCTGAAAACTGTTAATTAATATCAGCCGCTTCCATGGATTTGAGCAGTTCATCCGTAAACACGGCTTCGGCACCCAGCTTCAGAGGCATCCTCAGTCTCCACCGTGCCAGCATCTGTTGGATAGTTGGATCTTGGTCGGTCTTTCCGCCACGGTAAGGTTTCCTGCATAAACGGGGTCATGTACCCTCAGTGTACAAGGGGGGGGATACACTGAGGGTAATATCTTGCGAGAAAATCAGTTCCTCAACGGGGGCGGCCGCTTGTTGTGATCGCGGTAATTGATGTTTAGACAAAACGGGAATAGCTATTTCTTTTTTGTAATCTTTATGGAATATACAATGGTACTGATTAAGGCGCACAATATGAGAATATGCAATATAGTATGATATACATCGGGTATATATTTACCATCTATTTGTAGCCACTGTATTGTACCTGAAAAATACTCAATTTTTCTTTCTAATGCACCCATAAATCCATCATTAAAAATAGTGTACCATTCGTGGCAGATAAACTGTATCACAAACCACATCGAAAGCCATACAATTACAAACCATTTACCAATTTGTTCTTTAACAATGAATAATATCTCAACTATTAAATAAATCAGAAAAAATATACCATCATCTTTATATGACCTCGAAACTAAACATTTATTTCCAAAACACAATCCTGTCATATCCAAAAAAAACCATAGCAACAATATCAACTGTGCTATAATACAATATATTTTTTTCACACTGACACCTCCAAATCCGATTTGCCCGATTTGCACTTCTGACAGAATAACACAATCACTCTCCTATTTCTATCGAATTTTCATTAAATTCCTTCCCCCCTCCGCTTGGTTTTGCTTTATTGTCTGTTATACTGTCGACGCGCGAACGCCTCTGCCTCCTGCATATCTTCCGCTTTTTTAATACCGTCAGGCATTCATTGATTAACAGCCTGTAAAACCAGATCTTAACGGCATCTTTATTTTTTATGGTATGTGACTATGTCACAGAAGCAATGGGAAGAATATGATACACTGCTGTCAGATGGAAAGAAAGGAAGGTACTAATTATGTCCGTACTTATTGTAAACAAAGACAATTTTGATTCTGTGAGAACCAGCGAAAAAACCGTGCTGCTGGATTTCTACGCCGACTGGTGCGGCCCCTGTCGAATGGTATCCCCTATAGTGGAAGAAATCGCAGCGGAAAATCCGCAATACCTGATAGGCAAGATTAACGTAGACAAGGAGCCGGAGCTGGCAGAGAAATTCAAGGTCTTAAGCATCCCCACGCTGGCCGTAATTAAAAACGGGAACGTCGTAAGCCAGTCGGCAGGAGCACGGCCGAAAGCGGATATTCTTGCCATGTTAAAGGGTTAATTTCTGAAGGCGTTTCCGATCCAGGATGGTAACGCCGCCTCTCGAAACCTCCACGATCCCCTCACCGGCAAAATATTTCAGCATTCTTGACACCACTTCACGGGCAGATCCCATATACCGGGCAATCTGCCCGTGTGTCAATGTAAGGATATCCGAACCGGTTCTGACTGATTCGTCAAAAAGGAAAATTGCCAGCCGTTTATCCATACTCATAAACAAAATTTGCTGCATCACCCACATCACGTCCGAAAAACGGCTGACAGCAGCTTCCAACGCAAATATGCGGATGTCCGGATTGCGCTGAGAAACCGCCGCAAAAGCAGGCCCGCTGACTACGCAGCACTGGCTGTCCTGTTCCGCATCCACAAACACCTCAAACGTGATGGCATCCAGCACGCAGGATGCAGAGAGCATGCACAGGTCGCCTTCGTGCAGGCGGTAAAGCGTGATATCCTTTCCCTCATCTGACATCATATAGAGGCGCAGGCATCCTGAACAGACAAGGATTACGCCGGAGCAGTCGCTGCCATCATGAATATTCCTGCCCCTGGGATAGGCAACACTATACGAATTCCGGCAGATATACTCCCTGTCCTCATCCGATATCTTCTCCCAAAAGGGAAATCTTTCTCTGTAAATAGATTCAAATACGATTTCCGTCATCCCGCTCCTTCTCCCTTTCCGCTGTATCAGCTTTTCCCATTCGGTATAGCCGCGTTTTCCGGCCTTACCCGTCTTACTTGCGCCTTCCCCTCCTGATTGCCGTATTCATCATACACAGTGAGACTGCACATCCGTCCGGCAGATCCATCCGGATTTCAACAACAAAATGCTTCTGCACGGTTCGGTCAAAAGGGAGGGGAAAGTTATAGAAACACACTGCCATTTTCACCGTGGAAAATTATCTGTTACTTATATCGGCAAAAAAAGCTTGAAAAATTAAATCAAACAGGTATATTTAGATTAAGCAAATCGCATATAAGGAGAAATATTTATGAGCGTCATTAAAATCGAAAACCTCGCACGTGACTACGGAGGCGGAAAAGGAATATTCGATATATCTTTCCATGTGAATCAGGGGGAAGCTTTTGGCTTTTTGGGCCCCAATGGCGCAGGAAAGACGACAACCATACGCCATCTGATGGGATTTCTAAAACCCCAGTCAGGAAAATGCTCCATTAACGGCCTGGACTGTTGGCGTGAACGTGATAAGGTACAGGCAAGGCTTGGGTATATTCCCGGTGAAATCAGCTTTTTTGATGACCTGTCGGGTACGGAGTTTTTGAAATTCATAGCAGAATATCGTAAAATCGGTACACAGAGCCGTATGGGGGAATTGCTGGAGCGTTTTGAATTAGACCCCAAAAGCAAGATTAAAAAAATGAGCAAAGGAATGAAACAAAAGCTTGGAATCGTTGCCGCATTTATGCATGATCCGGATATTCTGATTCTCGACGAGCCAACCAGCGGACTTGACCCGCTGATGCAAAGCAGGTTTGTTGATTTAGTCGCGGAAGAAAAGGAACGGGGAAAAACGGTTTTGATGTCAAGCCATATGTTTGAGGAAGTGGAACGGACCTGCGACCGCATCGGGATTATACGGAAAGGCAGAATGATATCCGTTGATTCTGCTGCGGCATTGCATGAACGTCATACCCGCAGTTACACGGTAACGCTTGAAAACGAAGCCTCCGCAAAAGCATTTGCCGCTGATTTCGGCGGTATATGCAGCGGGGAAAAGGTCACCGTTACGACAAAGCAAAGTCTGGAGGAAATCTTTATGAGTTATTACGGAGGTGGCAAATGACATTATACAAACGCGAGATACGGGGAAGCGTAAAGCTGCTTATCATCTTTTGCGCAATTATTACCATGTATGTTTCTATTATCATCAATATGTACGACCCTCAAATGATGAAAATGCTGGACAGCTTTGCGGAAGCCATGCCGGAGCTGATGGCGGCTGTCGGCATGAAGGCAAACGCCGCAAGCCTTTTGGGCTTTATGGTATCTTACCTCTATGGATTTATACTGCTGATTTTTCCTATGCTGTTTTGCATACTGCGGGGAAATGCCCTGATTGCAAAATATGTGGATAAGGGTTCCATGGTTTCGCTGGTCGCCGCACCCATAAAGCGCCGTACCATCGCATTTACACAAATGACAGTGCTTGTGAGCGGAATTCTGCTGCTTGTTATTTATAGTACAATTGTAGAATTAATCTGTGTCGTAAGCGGCTTTCCGGGGGAATTAGATCTCACGGCATTACTTGTATTGAACACGGGATTATTATGCCTGCATTTATTTATCGGAAGCATATGCTTTCTTTCTTCCTGCATTTTTTCCGACACCAAATACAGCGTTGCCTTTGGAGCCGGTATACCGGCCTTTATGTATGTATTGCAGATGCTTGCAAATGTCGGCGGAAATGCGGAAAACGCAAAGTATTTCACATTTTTCACCCTGTTTGATCCGGACGGCATTATCGCCGGCGAAAGCGGCGCGGCCGCCGGCATATTTATGCTTTTTGCGGGCTCTGTTATCCTGTACCTGTTGGGAATTTTGCTGTTTGAAAGAAAAGATCTGCATATTTAGATAAACACGGCGACAGTCTCAAATTTTGAAAGGGGCCTGCCTCATGGCGAATATTTTAATTGTTGAAGACGAAAAGAATATGCAGGAAATCATTGCGGAATATATGCGCCGAAGCAACCATACCTGCTTTACGGCTGACGACGGAACAGACGCTTTGATGATACTGAAAAACAATCCCATGGATTTGATGATACTGGACATCATGATGCCAAACCTTGACGGCTTTACCGTATGTAAACTGGCAAGGGAAATAAGCAATCTTCCCATTATTATGCTGACCGCCAAAGGAAGCGAGGATGACAAGCTGAAAGGCTACGATCTGGGCGCTGACGACTATATGACAAAGCCGTTCAGTCCCAAAGTGCTTCTGGCAAAGGCAAACGCTTTATTGCGGCGTTCTCCCGTGCTTCTGGCCGATACCATAAACGCGGGGAAAATCTCTCTTACTCCGGCTTCTCATAAAGTTTTCGTGGATGGACAGGAAATCGTACTGACCCATAAGGAATATGAACTGCTTCACTTCTTTATGGTAAATCCCGAGCAGATCTTCAGCCGTGAGCAGCTGTTAAATCGAATATGGGGATACGACTTTGAGGGAACCACCAGAACGGTTGACACGCATATCAAAACCCTGCGTCAGAAATTAGGCGACGAGGGGAAACATATTGTCACACTGATTCGTTCCGGTTATAAATTTGAGGCGGCGGTATGAAGATTAAGGACAGCTTTTCATTGCGGACAGTCCGCAAAAAAATCATTATGGTTTCCAAAGCGGCGGGCATCATCCTGATTATTTCTTATGTCATATCCACAGGACTGCCCATTGAACAGGATTTTTCCTTTCTTCTCTGGCTTTTCTTTATTACATTGCTGGTTCTGGCAGTTGACTGTTTGATGGGGCGTTTTATTTCAAAGCCGATTGACAAGCTAAGCCGCACGGCCCGGAAGATGGCACAGCTTGACTTTTCCTCTCCCTGCGAAATCCGTACAAATGACGAGTTTGGCGAGATATCTCAAAGTCTCAACAAAATGGCGCAGAATCTTCAGCAGGCCCTTTCACAGCTGCAAGCTGCGAATTGTCAGCTTGAGAGGGATGTGGAGCAGGAAAAGCGTCTCCTTAATGAGCGCAAAGAGCTGGTGGACAATCTATCTCATGAAATGAAAACACCTTTGGGAGTGATCCGGGCTTATGCGGAGGGACTGCAGGACGAGCAGAACGAGGAAAAAAGGCGGAAATATTCGGACATCATCATTGCTGAGACAGAGCGGATGGCCAGTCTGATCACAACGCTGCTTGATCTCTCCGCACTGGAAAACGGAGCCGTGCAGCTTCACCCAGAACGCTTTGACTTTGTTGCGTTTGTGGAAACCGTCGCCGGCCGCCTGCTGGTTGACGCGCCGGATGCGGATTATGAATTGCAGTACGAGCTGCCGGAGCATCCTGTTTATGTTGACGCGGATAAAGGCCGGATGGAGCAGGTATTAAACAATCTGCTCGTCAATGCGAAGCGGAACGTCCATCCGGGCGGTGTTCTGAAGCTTACGCTGAAAGCAAATAACGGCTCGCTGGATTTCTCAATTTTTAATCAGGGGTCGCCGATCCCTGAGGAAAGCATGTCAAAAATTTGGACAAAATTCTATCGTAACACAAATTCCGGGTATAGCGGTTCCGGATTGGGGCTCGCAATCATCGCACAGATCCTGTCCATGCAGAGCCTGTCTTATGGTGCCGCAAATCAGCCCGGAGGTGTCGCTTTTTTCTTTTCCATTCCCTCTGTAAAATAAAAACTCATCCCTTGTGAAAAGCCTTTTCACACCGACTTCACAGCGATATCACACCGGCTTCAACTCATTTTTATAATTTTATCTCAACAAAAGGGCATGCCCCTTAAAACAAGGAGGATACGATTATGTTTTTGGGTTTGGAATGGTATTGGTGGATTGCTGTCGCGGCACTGCTGGCGCTCTCTATTCCGTTCAAGGTTAAATTTGCGAAATGGTGGAGCAGGCGCCAGAAGGAGAAGAAAAAGGAGCAGTATGGGAAATGGGGGGGATGACACATGATCGAGGTAAGAGATTTGGTTTTTTCTTATCGAAAGGATAAGCAGACGCTGCACGGCCTGACTTTTTCCGTAAGGGACGGGGAGATCTTCGGCTTCTTGGGGCCGAACGGCTCCGGAAAATCCACGACACAAAAGATATTGACCGGCATATTGAAGGGTCACGGCGGAACGGTGTCCCTGTTTGGAAAAGATATGCGGAGCACACATACGCAGGAATTCTTTCAAAAAATCGGTGTTCTGTTTGAATTTCCTTATTTGTACGCCAATTTGAGCGCCCTCGATAATCTGAATTACTTTGCCTCGTTCTATCCAAAGGAGCAGAGGCGGGATGCGGAGGAATTGCTGGATGAGCTGGATTTTAAGAAAGACTTTCTGAAAAAACCGGTGTCCTCCTACTCAAAAGGGATGCGGCAGCGCATCAGCATGGCAAGGGCCCTGATCAGCAGTCCCAAACTCCTGTTTCTTGACGAACCGACCAGCGGCCTTGACCCTGCCGGAGCCGTCCTTTTTCGCAAAATCATAGAAAAGGAACGGAAAAAGGGAACAACGATATTTCTGACGACCCACAATATGCTGGATGCCGATTTGCTCTGCGACAGGGTGGCGTTTATCTCAGGCGGAAATATTGCCGCACTTGACACACCCGGAAATCTGAAGGAAAAAAACAGTAATCACAGCATCGTCATTGATTATCTGTATCAGGGCGAGCGCAGCGAAAAGACAATAGCGGCGCAAGAGCTAAAATCCGGTATTCCTTTCGTGTATGATGAGCTTATCAGCGTTCATTCTCAGGAGCCGACATTGGAGGATATGTTTATTCAATATACGGGAAGGGGGCTTGTCTGATGCGGAAAGTTTTTTGGGGACTGCTGAAAAAGGATTTCAAATTGATGCTCTCCAGTAAGTTTTTTCTGCTGGCTCTGGGCTCTCTCGTCTTGTATTCCTGTTACATCAATTTTGTGTATGTGAAGCTGGATCAGAAGATCTACCCCGTTTATCTCTACGATCCGCAAAATACGCAGGCAGATTCCGAATATGTCACAAGGGTGGACAGCCGGGAGGCTCTGGAGGCGGCCTGTGCCGATCAATATTCCGTGGGAATTGACATTTCAGAGGATAGGCCGGAGCTGTATCTGCTCTCTTCGGGTCTGAAAACTGCCGATCACTATCGGATGATCTGGGGCGGGGCTGTTCTGAACGGAGATATGGACGGGCAGGCGGCGGTGATCGGCATCAACGATAAGGAAATGAAAAACCGCCGTGAAATTACCGCTGAATTTCTGTTTTTTGAATTATCCGCAGTGGGCTTTCTTGGGTTGGCATCCATGCTCTTTAAGGAGAAGCAAATGGGCGTGATACGGGTACACGGGATACTCCCCGTCCGCCGTCCTCTGTTCATTTTCTCCAAGCTGTTTCTGTTACTGGGATCAGACCTGCTGTTTACCGCTTTATTGACAGGCATTAATCTCGGCTTTTCACATACTCTCGAGGTTTTACCGTCTGTTCTTCTGCAGGCAGGCATTTTGTCGCTGATCATGTCCCTGGCCGGTTTCCTCTGTGCCATTCGCTTGCCGGATTTCAAGCAGTTTTCTTTATTTTATCTTATTCTGGCAGTTTTTGTGACGACACCTGTATTTCTGGCAGGACAGACCGGAGCCGCATGGGAGTGGATCGCTTACCATCCCATGTACCATCTGTTCGTGGCGATGAAATCCGCTTACTTTTCCGATCCGACAGCGGGCGCGCCTTATTATATGATCTGTTCCGGCGCAATCATCCTGCTGTTCCTGCTTGCCTGCCGGACATTGAACCGAGAGATGGCAAAGGAGGGATGAGAAATGATTGAACTTAGATACCAGTTGAAAAGCATCCGCCGCGATAAGATGTGCGTCTTGACATTCCTGCTCCCTGTAATCGTCGGCCTTATCATCAATCTGCTTTCAGGCGTGAGCTTTCAGTCAATCAGCGAAACTCTTTTCGGCGTTGTGCAGGGCGAAGCAACGGAGGATACTGTTGAATGGCTGCGCCAAAGCGGAACCGTTGTACAATATGAAACGATGGATGATCTTCGCAACGCCGTCAACGATCCGTCCACGCAGATGATTGGCGTTTTACAGACAGGCGGAGCCATACGGACGCTTATTTCCGGTGACGAGTTAGAAGTAAACAGAGTGATTGCGGATACGCTCCCGCAGGTTTATAAAAATCGGACAAGCCCAATGACGGTTGACCTGACGATTATCCCTGCGGGAACGGACAATGACGGGTTAAAATCCCTTCTGATCGTAATTACCCTCGTTACAGCCATGTTCATGGGCTGCACCTTCAATGCCATGAATATCATCAGCGAAAAGGAGGACGGAATAGAGCTGATCAATCAGGTGCTCCCTATGACGACCCGGTCTTATGTGGTTCAGAAAATACTGTTGGGCTTTATCGGGGGAATGGCTTCAACGATTGTAACGGCATTGATCTGTATGCGGCTCGAATCGGCACAAGCGCTGCCGTTCCTTCTGATTATCCTACTCTCCGCTTATATTTCAGCATTGATCGGACTGTTCATCGGAGCCCTTTCAAACGGACTGATGATTGGAATTGTTTATATCAAAATCGTAATGATCCTGTTCCTTGCTCCGCCGATCTTTTTCTATCTGATCGTTCCGGATAATACCATCGCCTTTCGGCTTTCATATATTCTGCCTTCAAGTGCGACGTTCTACGGAATTATGGATTTATTGAACGGGAAGCCGGCAAAGCTGTGGCCTGCCCTGGCGGCGCTGCTTGCACATGCCTTTATTTGGAGCATTGCCTGTAAGCTGTTTCAAATGATAAAAAAGGCGGAGATATAAACCTGCCTTCCGTTTTCCCCTGCGTCTTGAATTTTTGCAGAATCATCTTTTGCGGATTGCATGAGTGCGTAAAGTCAACAGCTCCACGGAAGTCAAAGACCCCGCTGCTTGCAGCGGGGTCTTTGACCCTCGCAGCAGTCGCCAAATGTGCATGCAAGCATGCCCGCTTGGCTCGTTGCTTGCGGAAATGAGGTGTATAAGTTTTGGGACTTACACACCTTATTTCCATGAAAACAGCTACTGTTCCCGAATTCCTTCCTTATGGAGAGCTTCCAGCAGGCTGTCTATCGTCATACTTCCCAAATCACCGCCATCTCTCCTGCGGACAGAAACGCTGCCGGCTTTAACCTCCTTTTCGCCAGCTATAAGCATATAGGGTACTTTTTCGAGCTGTGCCGTTCTTATTTTGAAGCCTATTTTTTCAGACCGTCCGTCTATCTCACAGCGCAATCCCTCCTTTTGCAGATGTGACTGGATTTCTTTCACATAACCAATGAATTTATCCGAAATAGGTAATATTTTTACTTGCACAGGCGAGAGCCACAGCGGAAATTTCCCGGCAAAATGTTCAATTAATATACCCATGAACCTTTCTATTGAACCGAATACAACCCTGTGTATCATAATCGGACGGTGTTTATTTCCATCCTCCCCGATATACTCCGCCTCAAAACGCTGAGGAAGCTGAAAATCCAGCTGAATTGTTCCGCATTGCCATGTCCTTCCGATGGAATCTTCCAGATGGAAATCAATTTTCGGGCCGTAAAATGCACCGTCTCCCTCGTTTATAATATATTGCAGCTTCAGATCCTCCAATGCATTTGTCAAACTGTCCGTTGCCATTTTCCAATCCTCGTCACTTCCAATGGAGTTTTCCGGTCTTGTGGACAGCTCTACATGATATTTGAATCCAAAAGTTGAATACACCTCGTCTATCAGACGGACAATGCCTTTTATCTCATCCTGGATCTGCTCTGTCCTCATGAAAATATGGGCATCATCCTGCGTACAGCAGCGGACACGCATAAGACCGTGCAGAGTACCTGATTTTTCATTTCTGTGTATCAGTCCCAGCTCGCTGATGCGCATGGGAAATTCCCGGTATGACCGGGGTTCCGTCTTATATACCAGCATGCCGCCCGGGCAGCTCATGGGTTTTATGGCAAAATCCTCTCCGTCAATCAACGTTGTATACATTTTATCCATGTAATGTTCCCAATGTCCGGATGTCTCCCAAAGCTGACGGTTTAACATGACCGGAGTGGATATTTCCATATATCCCTCTCTCGCATGAATCTTTCGCCAATAATCAATAAGCAGGTTCTTTAATATCAATCCCTTTGGAAGAAAAAAAGGGAAACCCGGTCCTTCTTCCAAAAGTGCGAATAAGCCTAATTCTTTTCCTAATTTTCTATGGTCTCTCTTTTTTGCCTCCTCCAGCCGGTTTAAATACTCCTCCAGCAGTTCTTCGTTTGGAAACGATGTGCCATAAATTCTGGTAAGCATTTTATTTTTTTCATCTCCGCGCCAGTATGCGCCCGCAACAGATAACAGCTTGAATGCCCTGACCGCACTTGTATAGGCCACATGCGGGCCGGCGCACATCTCCAAATATTCTCCCTGCCTGTAAAAACT
>CATKXR010000065.1 GCA_949840805.1 uncultured Lachnospiraceae bacterium
GTTTACCTCTCTTTCGTTGTAAAAAAATAAGCGTGCTAGAGTTTCTACACTCTGCACGCTCTCTTTTTCTCTGCTATTTCAATAAAAAAAGAAATTCGGCAGAGGTTTAAAACCTCTTGTCGAATTTCATTCTAAAACTTATCACTTTTTTAACAATTTCGTAATATTTCTCTTATCATATCTGGAAATTGTGTCAGCTATACACCAACTGATACAGCAATTATTTCCGAGTACACCAAATATCCCAATATCTATTCTAGTTTATTTCATAAGTAAAATGCTCCCCTCTGCGCACCTTTTTAATCAAATTCTGTTTCATCATCTGTTCAAGCGTAATATTAGCCTTTTGGGTGAAAGTAATCCGTTATTCCTGCAACCCACTAGGTTGTTATAAAGCCGTCTGCCCTTATGCACTATAACATTCGACAGGAGGAATTCACCTTACACTCCAAAATGATGGTTTCACCATAAATCAAAAATTCAATATTGTGCTTGCATCCGTAAAATTCTCCTCCTACTTTTGAAGCCGTCTCTGCTGAAGCTCAAATTTTTCTGTAGAACGCTTTTCATACTGGTCCATAAGTTCAACTATATCCCTGTCTATCATTGCAATGATGTCCACTTCATTTATTGTAAATTCCTCATTATGTTTATGGCAAAGCATTATGAATGTGTTACGTATTGCAAAATAAAGCATAATTGATATCTCAAAATAATGCAATTCTGGATATATTGCCCCTTGTACACTCCCATGGGTATAGCCGTGGCACATTTTGTAAAAATACTCCAATTTAGATAGTTCATCCTGCTTCTTATTCGGCAAACTATTTTTCAAATACGCAATCATTCCATTCATGGAATACGGAGCATGCTTTACAATATCATGATACCCCTCCACCCAGTCAAGCCATCCATAGTGTAAATAACCTACTTTACTATTAATTTCCTGTTTCCTACGCTTTTCAAACATATCCATAAATTCTTTAGGATATCTCTGCGAACAACAGGACTGCTCCACCTCATACTGCATAAACAGTTCATATTGCTGGGCAGCATTCAAATTATTATCGAGAATTAAAAGCCTAAAATACGCCTCAAGAACTCCACGGCACAACGGATAAGCATTTCCCAAAAAATTGTCCTCCACAAGCGATAATGCTGCTAACCCCTTGGTTATTATGTCATAATAAAGCCGCCAGCACACATCCTGTTCGATATTCTTTTTGCTTACAAGCAATTCATACGTCCGCGCACACAACACATATAATTCATATGGAATAGGATAGTATAAAAATTCTCTTCCCCGAATCAGCGCCCTTTTCCTGAAGAAATAGCTGCCATATCTGTGAAGCCTAATCTTTTCTATTACTTCATCAACCAAATGTTCTCTATACCTGGTATCTCTTTCGTTTTTCCGAATTTCATCCGGTAACAGAAAAATGGAGTGGGCTTCATGAATCCCAACAATAAATCGACAAATATCGTATTCTGGCAAGTCATCCTTACCCGTGAGGATATTCTCGTTTGACCATCTAAAATCATAAAATTGAAAAATCTCTGTTCCCACTTTACTGAGTACCTGTTTTTTTATGCTGTTCAAAAATGAACCTCTTATTCTATCCTGAAACAGCTCCCGAAAACCGTCATCTTTGGTTTTCTGAATATCTTCTGCCCATTGCTTCCATGATAACATATCATCCGCTTGCCTATTATTCACTTTCTACTTTCAACTCCCTCTTTTGTTGTGGGCTTCCCTAGCACAATTTCGCCCGGATAATCTCATCCGCTTTTGGCAGAGCATACTTCAAAAGTTTATCCGCAATGGCAATTGCTCCCATTGGCAACAAACTGCTGTCATCACTCCACATTGCCGGATAGGAAACAATTCTGCGCCTTTTATCCTGAAACTCCACAAAATGCTGTGTCCCGTCACCAGTAATCTTATATTCCGCTCCCAAAGCATTCAGCGGTTCCAGCAGTCTTTCCTGCTGATCATAGGACAGCTTTGAGGGAAGTGCAGAACTTTCACACCATTCTAACAATTCCAATGCCGCAAAACGATCCAGAAAACCATGAACACGCTGATTCCAGTAATGCATCAGGCACTCATGGCAGGCACTGTCGCACCCGGCATGACAGCTTTCCAAAACTTTTTTGGTTTCGTGCATCAAATCCTCCGTATTCTCTGCCAAAGCCGAACAATATCCCGCTCCGCTGGAAAGACTGTCAAATAAAAAGATATCTACATATGCTTTCAGGCCATCTTCGGAATAACGCAGCCGGTATCCGCTTTTAATCTCATTAAACTCAATATCCAACAAGCGTCCCCCGGCTAGAGTCATTGCTTCTGCCAAAGTCTGCCCCGCTCTCCGCACCCAAAGTCCACTGGGATTTACATTTACTTGTTCTGCATCAAGGGTAATCTCGTACACTACCATATCTGTCCTGAACTGGCTCCCAAGATAGGTATTTACAGCTCTTCCCACCGGGTGAGGGCAATTGCAGCTTGTATATGGATGCCGATATGGCTTATAAATCCTTCGAAGCATCGTTTCATCATTCCCGGGGACAGCAGCTCCGCAATCCATGCAAACCATAAAACCGGCGGCTTTTGGCCCCTTATTCAAAATGATCAACGGATCGTTTGCCCGCTTTGAAAAACGCAAATAATCAAAGCCTCTTGCTCTCTTCATCTCACTTTCCTTGGGCGTAATAGAATAACAAGGCTCCTCCGCATAGGACATCTCCGCTTCTGTGCCTGCTTCTCTTGCACTTGTCCCATTAACAGGCGCAAATCCCCATGGCTTCAGCATTTTCTGCCGTTGAATCGTCTCTTTTCCGCAGAATGGACATTTTCTTTGATATTGTAATCCCATCCAATTGCATGCAGGATCATCACAATAGTACAAATCTTTAAAATACTCTCTGCTTTTGCTCTCAAAAAAGAGTCTTGCCGGATGTTCCTGCCCTTCCGGACGAAACTTGGAATGAAAACTGTAAATACCTCCTGATTTATAGGTATTCTTATTAACCACCACCAAACGCCCCGGGGCGTATTCGCTGATTGCTATGTCCAAAGCGCGTTCCGGTTTCTGAACAATGGATTTCCCTTTTTCATCTTCTACATAAAATCCTACAACATCCCTGGGAAAAGAATATGTGGGAAAAATTCCGCTCTCCAGAAAAGTGTCCAGTATGCTTTTTTCCTGATTTTCATCATCCCGATATTCTTCCGGGAATTCCTCCACCCTTTTTCTCAATTCCTCCAGTTGGTCTAAAAATTCCTTTTGATATTCCGTAATACTGAAATGCACATCCTCCGGAATAAGCGTTTCCCTATCGAAATCCTTTTCTTCTTTGCTGCTGATAAATTGCCTGAAACTTTCATACTCCGACTGAAAAAAACTACAAGTATGTGCCTCATCAGCACCGGACCCCATCTTATCAAAAAACTCTGTGGTGCTGATTACATTCAAGTGCCGATATGCCAGTTTTCTATTTCCTACATCAATCCATGGCGTCCTCGGAACACCGGATATAATTTTTTCAGGATTGTGAAAATAGTAACTATCATGGGGCCTGTTATCCGTATAGGTTACAATGGTGGATATGGCAGCGCTTCTCCTGCCTGCGCGTCCCGCACGCTGCTGATAATTTTCCCGCATGGGCGGAATATTCCTCAAACCAACCGCAGTTAATGAACCTATATCAATTCCTACCTCCATAGTTGTGGTACAGCTCAATATATCCACCGGGCGGTCATTATCCACATGGACGTTTTGAAACCTCATCTCAAAGTCTTCCGTAGTTGACCATGTCTTCTGCCGCTGATCCTTATGGGAAAGCTGTGCCGTGTGCTCCTCCGTGTTGATACGCGTCATATGTACCTGCGGATCACCATGTATCGCCCCCAATACAGGCTCCCTCCAGAACTTGATGCCTTTAAAGTCCTCCTGGGTCATTCGTCTGGGAACACCATTTCCACAATGTGCGCATTTTCCCCACAAAGTAAACGGAAATACTCCGCCGCACCGGGGACATTTATACCATTCATGCTGTTCTCCAAAACGCAAAGATATCATATTCAGATTCAGAAATCTGGTGGATACATGATCGCCTTTTGCAAGATATCTTCCCAGCTGTCTGGTCACAACATCAACCTGCTCCTTTGAAAGTCCCTGCCTTTCCAATATTTTCCTGATTCTTGCAGGCAGTTTATTCTCATCTTCCACTCCAAAGCGAGGATATGCGGTGATATCTCTCCGCACATCATTATCAATTTCAGAGCCAATGGCATACTGTGAAGTCATGATTTCCATGGCCCATGCGGCAAATAATATCTTGAACTCCTCCAAAGACATCTCAATCTTTGACGCCTCCAACTCCTCCTCAATTTCGTCAAATGTGTCATCATCAATATCACATGGTTCCACCCAACATAATGCCGCATCCGTTAAGGACCGGAAACTGCTGCACAGTTGTCGTAAAAGATGCTCATAATACTGCTCAGGCTTATGCTTAAAATACCTTATTACGGCTTTATCGTACT
Source organism: uncultured Lachnospiraceae bacterium (assembly GCA_949840805.1). Lineage (GTDB taxonomy): Bacteria > Bacillota > Clostridia > Lachnospirales > Lachnospiraceae > Brotaphodocola. The sequence continues at coordinate 4,550 of CATKXR010000065.1, forward strand.
TTATTTTACCATTCTTTTTCTGATACAGCTCCTCCATCTTTTTTCGGTCTTCCAACAGTTCCGTTTCATTATTCCCATAAAAAAATCTAAGTCCGTTCTGATAGGCAACTTTCAGGAAAACGGCATACAGAATATCCAGAGTTGGTACCTTATCATTTTGATTCGCCCATTCCTGAAGCTCACTGGCCGCAACCGTCAAAGCCTTTTTCATAGCCCATTCATCTGCCGCACGAGTTAAATCTCTTGCCAAAACTGCCGCTCTCTGTCTGCTATCGGAAAAGAGCAGCACTTTCCGCCCCTGATTTTCCAGTTCCTTATATTTAGAAACAGGCGGTTGAACATAAAACTGTTCCGACACTAAATTAAAAAATGGCTCATTTCCTTTTATCACCAAATCCGTTGCTTCAAACCGCATTTTATCACATTTGGGGCAAGTGCTGAAAGTCCATAAATCCGGTCTTCCTTTGACCTCTTTATCACAATATGCTACCTGAAGACAACTGTTTTCCCCATCGGCTTCCTCGTGAAATTTGTCCAAATGCCCAGTCAGGGAATTAAGCCACGCTATTTGCATCTTTCCTGTCCGCTTAAAGCTCCCATCCTTTGGTATAGGATAAAAAAGAACCTCTTTCAGGCTGTCTGCAAATTGAATACCCGGCTCATTCCAGACAAAAGGGTTTTGATACTCCGATATGTCCAGATAACCACGCAGGAACAGCGCTCCACAGGATCGCTCATTCATTAACTCATAAATCATGCCTCCGCATTTACACCGCGTTCCGGGTCTGCGCAGATAAACACGCCCCAAGCCAAGTCCTGCATCCTCAGAACTTTTTTCCGTACAGGTCGGATTAGCACAGGCATAAATCCCCTGCAGTCCACGAAACATCATGTGTAATCTGGCGGGATACAAAACTTTCCCTTCAGCATTCTTTGCCAACGGAGCAATGGCAAGCAAAGCACTGGTTGCCTTTTCAGCCGCGAATGTTTCTCTACCCGGAAATGCAATTTTCGCTAACTCCTGAAAACGCACTGCGTGTCCGCGGGTCTCTTTCATAATACGAAGCATTGGGTTATATAGGCGCAGACAATCGTACAGCCATGTTTCAACCGATTTTTCATCCTTAAAGTCATGGATTCCGGGAAAGTCTGCCCGTCTTGCAAAATCTAAAATTGCCCTATATCTCTCGTTCCAGTCCTGCTGCAGGGAATCAATATCATAATCTTCCAGAACAGCTGGCGCAAATTCTCTGCCCGTTATCTGAATCTCTTCTTCTGTTCCCTTGATCAATACAAACCTGTTCCCTTTTTCCCGCTGCGCACTTAAATCACAGGCAAATTTATAGATTGCCGCCTCCTGTTCTTTTCCCGGCGGGACACTGGCGCTGGTAAGAATAAATTGTACCTGACTGCGCCTGATGCCCAGCTTATGTAATACTCTCCGCACCAAAAGAGAAACTTCCCCTCCGGCTGAACCGCGGTACATATGGGCTTCATCCATAATAAACAAAAGCTTATTCTCCGGGCTGCTTTCAATCCAGTGTTTCGTCCTGCTCCAAATGTCCTTCTCAATAGGGCGCATCAGCATATATTCCAACATGGAATAATTCGTAATCAGGATATCCGGACAATACTGATGCATTTCATGGCGGGTAATCAATTCCGCATCTTCCGGATCTGTCACACAATCCTCCTGATTTCTCAACCGCTCAATAAATGCCCTCAAATCCTTTTTAGAGGGATATTTCCCCAACTCCCGAAGCTTGTTCTTAACATCCTCCGGCTGTAACAAAATATCCCTCTCCATTGTATCAGCCAAACTACGGTTTTTATTGATGTCTGCCCTGCCAAAATAGGGAGTACGGCCAGTATACATTCCAAACTGCGGAACACGTTTTCCCGGAACGATTTCTCGAAGCAAACTATGAAATCCCTTTTCCCCATTGCCAATCATGCGGCGCAGTCTTCCCAGCTGGTCAGAAACCAACGCATTCATGGGATACAGCATAATTGCCCGGACGCCACGAATTTCCCATGTGGCCGGAGAATGGATCTGTTCCAATACCAGTTTGCTTACCATGGGCCACATAAAACATTCTGTCTTTCCGGATCCTGTGCCGGTAGCCACAAAAAGGTCTCGCCCATGATAAAATGCCTCCAAAGCTTCAAGCTGATGTCTATATGGATTCTTGAATACACCTAAGTCCAGTTCTGCCATTCTCAACAAAATCTTTTTAGCGTCCCTGTCCACCGCTGCATGCCTGATGCCGTCCTCTACCTCAAAATAGGCAGGATTCGCCTCTATATAAGGCTCCTGAAAAACCATTCCAGATTTCTGCAATTCCTTCTCACAAGCAATACGCAACGCATCGTTTTTGCCAAGATACTCTGTATTAATGTAGTCCAACAACCGATTTCTGATTGCATCATAAGTGCTTTTTACCCCATACTTATCCATAAAAATTCCCCTCTTCTGTCAAACTTAATCCCAAATGATACAAATGCGGTTTTATAAATGCCCATACATCCTCATCCATATCCCATTCCAGCCTGTCTGCGGCTGTATTATGCGGCCATGCATAGGCTTCTAATAATGCACTCTCCTTTTGCGGCAAATAAATCCTCAGTTTTACCAAAATATGATCGGAATACCGCTTTACCTGCACCTGCACCGCATTATCCGCCATATACCTCATCACTATCATAAACCGCCTATGTTCTCCCATCTCCTGAAGAAACGAATCTATTTGATGCTTATAAAAAAGCTCGTCTTTTCGAAGCAAGAAATACTCATAACCGTTCTTGTAAATAGTACGGCGAATAAGCCATACTCCGTTTACCGGCTCAGGCTGTTCTGTCTGCCAGCAAGAATCATTATTTTTTGCCCTTTTATAGGCATTGAAATATTGTATATCGTCATCAATTCCTGTTTCTTTCCACCAGGCGGATTTCACATAGTCCCCAAACCAGGCGGTGGTCTCTGTCACTGCTTCAGGCTCAAATATCTCATCTTTTTGTGTCTTCTGAAGCATGGCAATACCGGAATAAAATGTCCCCGCAGAAAGCACTTCTCCCATTCTGCGCTTTATCCTGTCCGACAGCAGTATCTCTTTCTTTCCGGCAAGAATCAAATTTGTCTCAAATCCAACATACAGCATATCGCCATGCCGCAGCAGTCTGCTTAACAAAAGTGCAATAGGACTCTCCTTGGTTTTTTCCGATTCAAACCATGGTTTTGATTCCGGAAACCTTTTCAGCATTTCATTGAATATGGCTGTACATTTATCAAGGATATGCCTTCTGCTCACTCCCGGATTATCCTTTTGTTGACTGGTGACAGGCTGATCCAAAGCGGCGGCTTTTATCCAACTGGCCATGGCAGAATATAATACCCTATTACAGTATTGGCTTTCAGATTCGTTTTCATATTTGGATATCCCCAGATCGGCGGCCATGGCACACAAAATTCTATCCTCCATATGCCGCACCTCATATATATTTTGCAAGATATTTATCCGACTTTATGTCAAAGTCAATTGATGCGAAAGCCTCCAACAATTCTTCTTTTTTCCCTGAAGCTTTTGCATTCAGCAAAATCTGAAGCAATAACATTTCGTCCGGTTCTATCGTTCTATCTGTTGCCGCCAGATATTTTGCATAATTTAATAATACCGTATTATCAATGATTCCACGAAACTGCTTTAAAATCCTATGTTTCTTTTTGCAATCCTCCTCATTGTATTTTCCATCATATTCCAAAGCAAAATTAACCGATGTATGAAATGCATTTAATGTGTCCGATTCAAACTTAACAATTCCAATATCCCCATCGATAAAAATAGTTCTGCCCCACACATGACCCGAAACCATCTCCGCATTGATACCATTCAAAGGAAAAACAAGAATCGCATTCTGCCCCCATTCTTCCGAACACTGCCTTATTTCATGAAAGGCATTCAGCGAAAATCCATCAAAAATACCATTCACCAGAAATACCTTTTCTGCCTCTTTTGTCTCCTGTCTGATAAAATCGCACACTTCCTTACAATACGACTCTCCCATGGGCAATGAAAGCATGCAAACCCCTTCCTCGCCAAACATTGCCGAAATACAACCTGCGATTCTTTCCGCATTATTCCCACATACAACCGGCATTCTGTTATAAATGGCAAATACTATCATCTGTGCCATCTGAAACGCAACGTTCTCATCGTATCCTGCCATACTTAAATTGTCTGCCAACTCTTCTTCAAAAGAATCGATATCTGTTATCTGCTCACCATGTGTATACTTCTTTTTCCGATATGTAACTGAAATCGTATCGGAATTTTTTTCTGATACCATATTTCTCTGCTGCATAACATTTGGCATAGCAAATGCCATTTCGGATATAAAATCGGCGGCATCTTTTCTTGCAGCGGCAATACGAACAGCGATTTTTTCTTCTACGTCACGAGCCAGTTTCTCCTGTCTGGAAATCTCCACTTGAACCTGTTTCAACTCCTCTTGTACTCTTTCGCATTTTTCTTGGTAGGTATGATAAAGAGCTTGTCCTTCCGCAACGTTCTCCCTTACTTCTTCCAACTCCTTCTGCGCCACAGAAAGCTTCTCTGCATTTTCCGTTTTCCAGTCTTCAGAAAGCAGTTCTTTACATTTTACCACAAACCTTTCATTTCGCTCCAGAGCAGCCCCCAATGTCTTCACATCAATATCACTTTCCGTCAAATAAGAATCTGCCTGATCAATAAAAGTGATTATATATTCTTCCGCTTCTTTTTCCGTACATCCATATGTGTCAACAATCTCCTGATAAATTGTTTTATCAGGCAAATTCTTCAAAAATGCCTGGCAGCGCTGTGCTTCCTTTCTGTTAAGGTCAAGTTGACGCAAGACGGCACTTGTGGCACGTTTTATCACAATATCTCTTACAACTTTCAATGGGCTCTTTACCTGAAAAACAGTTTGAGGTACACCTAAACTAATATATCTATAAACCTTTTTCCCGGCCACCTCTAATATATCTCCCGTATCAATTGTATATTGAGGCAATATATATACATCCCTTTTCAATCTGACATTTCCATCATAAGCTTCAAGTTCTCTCATTCCACACAACAGACCGCTCATCTGATTTTCAGCAGTCCGATACACTAATAAAACCTTACCGCTTGTTATTCCAGAAAAAACATTGTCAGCAAGCCACTCTGATATCTCCTCACAACTGCGGCATTCGGTAAGTTCTACAACTTCTATATACTTCATACTGCTATTATACTGCATATGTATATAATCTCGGGAGGAATCCTTATTATTGGGAACAGCACTCCAATCCCATACGCCAATAAACCCTTCTGTATCGGGGCCGTCAAATAAAGGCAGGTTATCACGATTGCCAAAATAGGGCAATTCCTCTTTATTCCTGCTAAACTGGCTGACTTTTCTGTTTTCTATATCTGCCAGACGTCTGCATCTTTTGTTCCCGTTATAATCGGTAAAAACCTGACAGATAGAAGTATACTGGTATTCTTCACTTCGCTCTTCCCCGTCTTCCTCATCAGCATATTTTGAAAGCCTGCGAAATTTTTCAAGTTCCGTTTGTAATTCATATCTCTTACTCTCAGCAGCTTCGAGCTGCTCCTCCGTAGACCTCAATTCGCTTTCTAATCCATAATTTTTTTCAGATAAACCTACCATCGCTTTTTCCGCTTCAGAACGGGCGATCTTTTCTGCTTCCAACACTTGTTCTAATCTGGTTATCTCACCTGATAATTCATTTTGTTTTTGATATAAGATTTCGATTTCGGATTTCTCCGCGCTCTTCTCTGTATTGCCATCTAAAGTCTCAATCCTGTTCTTTGTCCTGTTTTCTGTTTCGCTTAATAGCTGCAGCGCACTTTCTGCTAATGCTATATATTCCTCCGTAAACTGTTCCTGCTCCCCTATTACTTTGAAAAACAGACGCACATTTCCCGCAAATACACTTTTCGGTATGGTGTTAAGTATAGCCTTTTGAGGAGTTTCTCCCTTTTTCTCAAGCCTTGTCCGATATTCCTCGATTTCCTGTCTCCATTCCTCAAGCTGCTTTCTGATAAATGAAGCAATAAAATCTTTCATAATATTCTTTCTTGCAAGCATTATTATACTTTCATCAGAAAGGTGAGTTACCCTAAAACCTGGAGAAATCTTGTTGAATTCTTTAGGAGAACGCCTAAAATAGGCTCGTATTCTACATGGTGTAATCTGTTGACAAATATAATCTATTTCCTCTTCTGAAAAATCAGACATGGAAATAACAGAATCATTTTCCCTTATCTGTGTCATATGTAATTCCCCCTTGCGCAATAATCATTATATAGTATTTCCAAAAGCCGGACTGATATTTTGCCGTTACCAATCACTCTTTTTACTTCCTCAAATATGTCGGCAACTCCCTCCTTTCTCCACACAAGAAGCATGTTTGTTACCCAATAAGGGACCGGAACCTGTTGTCCTCCACTGTATTTCCTTATCTTTTCCACTGTCAACTGGTTTTTTAAGATTTCCGCCTTATTCGCTTTACCTATTTGAAAGCACCTTAGAACACCATTTTCCGCCACAAACAGAACCTCCGCAGCATTATGCCAGGCAGCAACCGATATCCTCGGTTCCCGAATTGCTATGTGGCGAAACACTTTGTCCCGGCTGCCAAGATACATTTCCATCCTGGCATTAGCGTTTATAAAAAAGGCTTCCGAAAGAACATCCCTCGTGACATATTTCCATTCCAACACACTTCCGTTTTCTTTCTCAGCAGAAAAATCATACTCCAATTTCGAATACGCAATGTCCTTCGCTTGAAAGCCCATTTCTCTTCCTACATATTTTCTATCCACAGACAAAAGCATTTCCTGTGAAGAAACAGAGAAATCAACTGTATGAAGCCCTTTTTCATCACTGTCCACAATCAATGGCGAGACTTTATGTCCATCGTATCTATATACATTAGGCTCCTTATTCCCACTGGATACAGAACAATACACCTTTGCATGGCTCTTAACAGGTATCAGTCCCCCCTGCTCTACCATGGGAGGCCACAAGGGAATTAGTTCAGGCGGTGTCGGCAACAGCCATACGCCAAATTGTCTAGACATATAATTTTTTACATATTTGTATCTATCTATATTTTCTACAGAGACATCAATGTGCATCAAATAAACATGATAGCTGTTCCTATTCAACCGTATCTTTCCCAGTTCTTTTGAACAAATCTCCTGCGGAGGAGCAAATTGCCTTGCGATCACATAGTATTGTCGGTTTGGAGAAATGTTGTCACCTCTCCTGATCTTTTTACCCCCAGTCTCCCCATATGTAAAAACTGCGCCCTCACACCAAAAACCCTCTGCGTAATCAGACCATTCTTTTTTTAGCTTTACTGCCCTTATATCAGGCTCCATTTCCACCATAAAGTTTTTCCCAGAATCCGGGATGAAATCAATCGGTACTAAGGTAATATTATCCTCCATAAAATTGACATGATCCACCAATATCGTTCTTCGGCGCTCCGAACCCGAAATGCAAACCTTCATCCCCTGCTCAGCCGCTTCGGAAAGTAACTGACCGCCTATTGCCGGAAAACCTATGTTCAGGCAAAATTGGTTTTCAAATCTGACAGTCAGGAAAACCGGCAGTCCCACCCGCTCATACAAATATAGTTCGGAATATCCGTCTACACGCTTTTCACATTCAGGCGTCCGTTCCGTCCTCTTATAATGAGAAAACCTGTCTGGCAATGAACCGCCTCTGGAGCTCCAAAATACCGGCTCACCGCATTCCGGACAAAAGAATCTGCTGTCTCTCTGGGCGATATATTTATTATAAAATATATCTGCGCTTACTTCCTTTTCTAAATCCACTCCATATCTGTCAACTGCGTATTTCATGAATCCCCCACATGTTTTATCTTGCTTTGTACCTCTTTTATCTGTTCAATCCGATTCCATCTCCTGATTTTCTCTCTCCAAAAGCTTCTCAATTTCTTCCGAAAAAAAGTATTTTCGTCCCCCGAAAGCTTTTATCCATTTTCTCTGCTACAGAGTATTTTTCATCCATATACATTTTTGAAAACACAGCATAAATCTTCTCCCTTTTCGGAAAAGCATTCCCATTAACGACTCCGCAACTTTGAATTTAGACATCAATATTGTCTGTAAATAATTCTGGAACGCCTTGTTCTTTCAGTGATATCCTATCTTTATCAGACAAGGGAATCTTATGAAATTTGCCATCCGTTTTGTATTTGCCATCTTCAATATCTGAGTACAAGCCACCCACAAAATCCAACCATCTCGATGCATATTTTTCCGGGTTAATAACCTTAAAAAAGTCATATCCTCCCGCTTTATAAAAAGCCTGTAAAGCTTCATGAAGAAAACTATTGTCTGTTAGTTGTAGTTCTGCCGGAATGATAAAATCATGATTATCCCATTCTTCATAATTAACTCTTTCGGGTATTTCCAACATAGGTAATCCTCCACAACTCCTGATTATCAGTGCAATTATAATCTATTTTTAACGGGTACGCAATTCCGAAAAGGGACTAAATCTTTTGTACCGGATTTGCAACTACATCTCGAATATCCTTTTTCAATAACGTATTAGGCACATTCAATCCCGTATTTCGGTCTTTTACAAAACCAATACAGCCACATATGTTTCCTGCTGCCTTTTCAGTAAACAATTTAGGCCCACGGCCCGTAAAATCCCCTATCATCATTGCATTACGTTTCATCCCCATCATATTTTCCAGTACATCAAGCTTTTGAGCTGTTGAGCCATCTTTTGCAAAATCAAAATCATTTTCTGTCAAACGGTTGACCAGACATTTTTCATAAAAATGAATAGCAGAATCTACTCCTGTGTTATTCGCCTTAACACCTGTCAAGTGCAGGAAATTGTATCGATGAAAAGCAACCTCATAGCTTTTGATAGCCATCAGCCTGTTTCCTTCTGAATTCAACTGTTTTCTGACCTCTGATGCTACACCATAAAGAAAAAGAATCTTTTGATCCTCAAGATTTAAGGAATGTCAATGCCGCAGCACCAAACATTCCCTTTCCATGGTTGATTTTTCTGTTGTCTGCCAACCTCCGACACCTATGTCCGGAAAATAACAGGTTTTTCCGTTGCCTGCCAACCTCCGACACCTTCGTTCGGAAAACATATCAGATTTTAGGTGTCAACCCACCGCTGATTCACAGCTTTTCTAACTACATCTTACCTTATAACTGAGTAAAATGCAATTACATTTTTATCATATGTAGAAATGGCCTCTGTAATTCCAAACTCTCCGAAGTTTCCGGCTGCTTTTCCAATAATCCGTCCTTTTCTTAGGGATTCTCTTTTACTGACATATTCACTTTTTCAGAGTTCCCCGCCTCATACTCTTCCACCACCGGATCCACAATATCCACCGTCCGCCTCCACTCTTTCGTCCCCTCCACCTTCACCGCCGCCTGCGTATGTTTCGCCAGAAACCTTGTCAGCGGGTACACATCAATCCAAATCTCGTTATTCCCCTCCTTCTGCGACTCGTCAAAAATAAGCTGCAGCCCCCAGTGCAAATGCACCACCTTAATATTATTCACATTCTCTTTCGCACTGTACCCGGTATGCCCCATATACCCAATCACATCCCCCGCCGTCACCACGCTGCCCTCTTCCAGCCCCTCCGCATAGGGATAATTCTGCCGCAGATGCGCATAGTAATAATACCGCTTCCCGTCAAAGCTGCGTATCCCGATCCGCCAGCCCCCATACTGGTTCCACCCCAAGGCCTCTACCACCCCAGACTCAATGGCCATGATTGGCGTCCCCACCAGCCCCATCATGTCATGCCCCAAGTGCTTCCTCTGATACCCATAGCTTCGCCCTACCCCAAAATCGTCATAATGCGTATAGTCAAATCCTCTCGCCAGCGGGAAATATCCCTTAAGTCCGTATCTCTTTACGTATCCTTCCATTCCGGCGTACGCCGGGCCGCCCTGCTCCTGTCCCGGGATGAGGCTTCCCGCGTTCTCCGCCGTCTGCCCCATCCCCCCATTGTCTCCTGCGCCGTCCTGCGTCGCCTCCCAGTACTCCCCTACCAGACCGCCGATGGCCGCATCGTAAGCCTCCTTGTAATAGGAGTAATACTTCAGATCCTCCGTCAGCTCTTCCATGGTCTTTTCGCCCTCGGAGAGCTTCCCCGCCGCCTTGTCCAGAGTCTTCAGGGCATCCTTGCCAAACTCCCCGCCGGTCTTTGCCGCCGTATAGGCCAAAAGCTCCACCCAGTCGATCTCATGCCCGGTCCCATGAGTCTCCACATCCCATTCATAGGCCTTGCAGAGGGCTTCATAAGACACCGAGAAGTCCACCCACTTTATGTAGTCATTCTCTATATAGAGCACATTTCTGCCAGCTTCCCTGTCAAAGGCATTGGCGGTTGCGTCAAGAGCAGCTGTGCTCCCGCCAGAAGCATTCCCGCCAAGAGCAGTCGTATCCCCGCTGGAATAAAACACGCCCCCGTCAGAAACAGAAGCGCCCTCCGCTTCCGCCCATCCTTTCCGATATCCTGCAAAGACCGCAAGCGCCGCCAAGAGCAGGCATTCTGCCAGAATGCCCCTTTTCATCCATCCGGCATGCCGCGTCTCTCCTTTTTCTCCACTTCCATACTGGCTGCCTGTCCGAAAGAAATCCCTGAATCTTTTCCCCCATCCTCTGCCCATTTTCGCTCCAAAACATTCCGTCAATGCAAATATATGCAGAAAACGAGAGGCAGATTCCCCGGCTGGTACAATACGATCTATATTTCTGTTTTACGGATTGATTTATCAGGCATGTCGGAGCATAGAACGGAGATGATATAGAAAAAATCCAGGATTAAAATCCAGGACATGGGTCCTGCCAGTGAGGCGGCCCATCGGGCAGGATGGCAAAAGAGCCAAACATCAATACAGGAGCTGCCACATTCCTCATGGCAGCTCCTTGTACAAAATCCTATGACAAAGTCCTGATAGACAATCAGGATCGTATTCCATTCCCATCTTTATGATACGATCCCAATCCGATTAGTTCTCCGGCTCAATGAGTCCGTAAGTGTCTCCCTTGCGCTTGTATACCACGTTCACTTGATCCGTCTCCGCATTTATGAACACATAGAAACTGTGTCCCAAAAGTTCCATCTGGATGCAGGCATCTTCCGGATACATGGGCTTGATGTCGAACTTCTTGGTGCGGACGATCTTGACCTCCTCATCGTCCATATAATTGTTGTCCACATACATCTGGCTGAAAGATTCCGCTGTCTGCTGCTTGTCCACTATCTTCGTCTTGTATTTCTTCAGCTGCCTCTCGATGATTTCCTCCACCAGGTCGATGGAGACATACATGTCGCTGCTGACCTGCTCGGAACGGATGATGTTGCCCTTTACCGGAATCGTCACCTCAATCTTCTGGCGTTCCTTTTCTACGCTTAAGGTCACATGCACCTCCGTGTCAGGATTGAAATATTTTGCCAGCTTGCCAATCTTGTCCTCCACAGCCGATTTTAATGCGGGTGTTACCTCTAAATTTCTGCCTACAATGATAAATTTCATATGATCATCCCTTTCGGTTGTTTATTGTATAGACATTATAACATGTCCGCCATGGTTTTTGCAACAATTTATGCTCAAACATGGAAAGATTTGTCATACGTAAGCCAGGATTTCACGGTGTCTGTTTCTGTCAAAAAGGCTCTTTTTGTCAATTTCTAACAAAACATATGTTTTCTTTCCTATCCACACAAAGTCCCCTCAGAAGCCTCTAAAAGCTGTGGATTATGTGTATAACTCCGTGTATAAGTTGATTTTTCCGTATTTCCAGGCTTTCAGTCTGTGGATAACCGCTTCTTTTTTCCGTATAGAAATATTTCTCAAAACATTTTCCATGAAAAATTTAGGCACTTTATACAAAAAGGCCGCATCTTTCCGATGCGGCCCAAATCTGCTTTTTTTAGAAAATTCTTCTGATTGCCAGAATTTGTCTGTAATCCGCGTTAGAGACGATGATGCCGGTCCTGGAGTTGGACGCGTGCACAATCTGTCCACCGCCGATGTAGAGCGCCACATGGCCTGAATAGCAGATGATGTCGCCAGGCTGCGCGTTCGCCAGGCCGTCCACCGCATAGCCCTGGGAACGGTCTGCCGCATCGTTATGGGGGAGGCTAACGCCGAAGTTCGCATATACGCTCATGACAAAGCCGGAACAGTCCGTACCATTGGTCAGGCTGCTGCCGCCGTACACATAGGGATTGCCCACAAACTGCAGTCCGTATTCTGCTACGGCCTGGCCCATCTCACTGCCGCCGGTGACTGTGTAGGTCACTGGCTCCTGGGCCTCTGTGTTCTGCGTCGCCTGGGTTGCGGCCTGAGCTGCCGCTGCCGCTTGGGCTGCGGCCTGAGCTTTCCTGCGCTCCTCCGCCTCCTTGGCCAGACGCCGCTCCTCTTCTTCTCTGGATTCCGCCTGGATGAACTCGCTGTGAAGCGTTACATAGTCTCCGGACACCCAGCCCTGGCCTTCCTCCACGTCCACTTTCACCCAGCCGTCTCCCTCTTCCAGGACGATAAGCTCATCGGCCTGGGGCACCATGCCTATGATATTGCATTCCGTGTTAGGCTCCTGCCTGACATAAAGCGTCTCCGTGGTAACAGTGGCAAGGCGCTTTCCCACCTGCTTTGCGATTTCCACGGCCGCCTCGCCCGTGACGCAGTATTCCGCTTTCACATAGCCCGTGACGCTGCCGGAGCTGATCTGATACCAGCCATTCTCCTCCGAGATAAAGGTGCCTACAGAATTGTCATAAAGTTTTCCCAGAACCTCGCCCTCCTCGCTGGGCAAACTTCTCACGTTCACATAGCTGTTTACCTGCGCGATCACAAGATGCCGGAACACATCCTCCTCCGTAGGCTCTTTCGCGGAAGCCGCGGACTCTACCAGGGGGATGCTCTCTATAACAGACTCGATGGGCAGCGAGGACTTGTTTGCAGCCACGTCCTCCAGCTTATTTCCGTTGGACAGCGCCAGGCTTACACCGCCGCCCGGCAGGACAGAGGCCTGGGCTGTCATGCCCATCCCCGTAAAAAATATTGTAGCTGTCAATAAACATGCTGCCGCTCTCTTCGTCTTATGTGCCATTTTGATCTCCTCTCCAATGCTGAAATTATCAAAGTTGAAATTATGTATCCGAATGCTTTTTATCCTGAACCATTACGTCTTTATCTATAAGTTATTACAGATTTATTACATCTGTTACTAAATATAGCACGCATTCTTAATTTTGTCAACCCATGGAAAAAGAAATCGGAATTCGTGAAAATGCCCATTTTATCAGCTTTTTCGAGATTTTTGGCAAAAAAAGAACTGCCACAGGGGCAATTCTTTTTTCAAATTCTTTTATAATTCTTAATCAAATCTCAAGAAAGTTTCAAGGCACCCTTTCATCTGCAGAAAAGTCCGGCAGACACGGCAGCGTTGGCTCCGTCCGCCACTGCCGTCACGATCTGGCGGATAGGTTTCTTTCGCACGTCCCCCGCCGCAAAAAGCCCGGGCACATTGGTAGCGCAGTCCTCCCCGGCCAGCACATAGCCTCCCTCATCGCAGGCCGCAAGCCCCTGCACCAGTTCCGTCAGAGGCCTGATGCCTACCGCCACGAACAGGCCGGCCACAGGCAGCGTCAGGCGTTCCCCTGTCTTATTGTTCTTCAGGCTCAGGCTTTCCACCGTATCTCCGCCCAGGATCTCCTCCACCACATGGCTATAGAGGATCTCCACGTTAGGCAGCGCCTTAAGCTCCTGCTGCAGCACCATGGCTCCCCTCAGTTCGTCCCGCCTGTGGATCAGGTACACTTTCTCACAGGTGCGGGCCAGATAGATGGCATCTTCCAGCGCCACGTCCCCGCCTCCTGCCACTGCCACCGTCCTGCCCCGGAAAAACGCCCCGTCACAGGTGGCGCAGTAGGACACGCCTCTTCCGCTTAACCTCTCCTCCCCGGGCACACCCAGCAGCGCATGTACGGCTCCCGTAGCCAGGATCACTGTCTTCGCCTCCAGCTCCCCGTCCTCTGTGCGTACTATTTTGCTCTCCCCCTTGTCCTCCAGGGAAAGAACCTCCGCCTCCTGAAACGCCACGCCCAGCCTGTCCGCATGCTCTCTGAACTTCGTGCCCATGTCAAAGCCATCCATCCCGGGCATTCCCAGGTAATTGTCCACCTCGTAAGTATTGAGCACCTGTCCGCCGCTCATGGGATTCTTCTCCAGCACCAGGAGGCTTAAGCCCGCCCGCTTTCCGTACACGGCAGCTGAGAGGCCGGCAGGGCCGGAACCAATGATAATCAAGTCATACATGTCTTCTTTCTCCGTTTCTTCCTTATTTATATTGACGGCCGCTAATATTTGCCATGGAATGCTCTTCTTCCATTGTCACCCGACTCACCAGCGTCAGATGTTATTATATTCCTTTCCTCTCCCTTTTACAAGCCCCTCCGCGCATTGCCTTTCGGCGGAAAATATGTTAAACTTTTCAAAGCAACTGCGCACGAAACGAAAGGAGCCACCATGACCACAGCAAACCCTGAAAAAACTGCCCTCATCACCGGCGCCTCCAGAGGCATCGGAAAGGCTGTCGCACAAGCTTTTGCGGCGGATGGGTACAGCCTGACCCTTACCTGCTATAATTCCATAGAGGCCTTAGAGGAACTGGCAGCGCATCTTACAGCCGCCTACGGCAATCCCTGCCAGGCCGTTCGGGCAGACATGGGCAGCGAGGATAACGTCAAAAACGTCTTCTCCGGTCTTCAAAGCCTTGACATACTGGTAAACAATGCCGGAATGGCACATTTCGGCCTGCTCCAGGACATGACGGCCGCCCAGTGGCACAGGGTCTTTGCGGTGAACCTGGACTCCTGCTTTTATGCCTGCCGTGCTGCCGTTCCTCTGATGCTGCAGCGCCACGCGGGCCGGATCATCAATATCTCCTCCGTCTGGGGCATTCAGGGCGCTTCCATGGAAGTGGCGTATTCCGCCTCAAAGGGAGGCATGAACGCATTCACGAAAGCCCTGGCAAAAGAACTGGCTCCCAGCAATATCCAGGTCAACGCCATTGCCTGCGGCGTCATTGACACAGCCATGAACCATGTGCTCTCCGGGGAGGAACTGGAGGGTCTGCGGGAGGAAATCCCCGCAGGACGGCTGGGCAGCCCGGAAGAAGTGGCGGCTCTGGCTCTCCAGCTGTCCCGGGCCCCATCCTACCTCACAGGACAGATCATTACAATGGACGGCGGATGGTATACCTAAGATACCATCCGCCCTCTCTCAAAACATGCTTTCCCATTCTTCCTCGTACACTTCCCGAATGTCCGTGCCGGGAGAGAGGGAATCCACGGCTTCCTGCTTCTGCTCCTTGGTCTTCGCGTCCTTGCAGCGCAGGATCAGCCTCTCTTTCTCGGCCTCCGTCAGGCCCGCATAACCGTTCATGGCAGCGTCATTCGCAACCGGCGTCATCCCGAAGCCGATGGGCAGAGCCCCTGCCATTGCCGCTCCGAAAGGCATTCCATAGGGCATTCCCATGCCATCCGGTCCGCCCAATCCGTTGATATCCATTTTCTGCACTCACTCCTTTCACGTCCCCGTTATACAGAGTGTGCAGTTTTTCGACCTTTATGCGGGCAGGCGAAATCTCCCAGGTTTGACTGAAAAAGCCAATGTTAATAAAATCAGCTAAATCAGCCTTTCCAGGCTTTTTCCAGCTTGCGCTCCGCGTCCTCCACGCTTTCATAGCCGTACATTTTTACATTCAGCTCCATGATGTCATAGGTCAGGTTCTTTCCGCTGCGGGCATATCCCACCACATATCTGCCGTACAGTTCCAGCATCTTGTCCGAATAGGTTCCCAGTTCTCCCCGCAGATAGGTTTCATAGGAAGTGTCCTCGCTATTGTCCTCGTAAGTATGGATATTTCTGGCATTGCCTGCAAGTTCAGGATAATCCTGGGAAAATTTCTCCATCCAGCCCACCTGAAAGCGGACGATCTGTTCGATGATTTCCTTTTTCTCCTGATCCAGCTCCGGGAAATGGGACTTGATCTCCTCATATTTTTCCGGCGCGGTGCTCTCCATCATTCTTCCATATTTTTCCTCGATGAGGTTATGGCCTCTTAAGTACTCTCTGCGGAAGTCATAGAGGTACTGTATGAGCATGGCCTTGTCCCAGGTCAGATACTGGCTTTTTCTCATGATGGAAAAAGTGGCCCAGTCATTCTGACAGCTGGCCCTGCCTCCCTCGTTCTTTACCTTATCAAAGGCCTCGAACTCCATCTTTGCGATTTCCTCCACCAGCTCCTCTCTTTCTTTCCCCAACAGGGCTGCCTTGTAAACCAGCTCCTCGCTGTGGGCGTCCAGATAGCTGTCCGTATCGCTGATGAAGCCTGCCTGGTACATCTGCGCCGCAAAGTAGGACGCCACCCGCTCCAGCTTCTTCTCGATAGTTTCCTCCTCCCAGGCAATCTTCATGACCCCGTTTCCCGCCAGTCTGCTGGAAACATCCTGCAGCATGCCTGCCATCTCGGGCGCTTTCTCCAACGTCTGCAGGCTCCGGTAAAGCCATTTGTCGTGGGGCGGGTATTTCCCCTCAATGTAGTGCTGCAGCTTCATGGCCTCTTTGATGCCGTCCCACACCATCATCTGGGCGGTGAGGATGTCCCCTCTGCCCAGCATCCTGGGATAATTGTACTGGGCCGTCTGGGAGAATCTGGCCGCGCTCTGTGCCAGCTTCAGATACCGGACATTCTCCGGATAGCCTTCTTTCAGTTTTTCGCGAAAGGTTGTGAAGACGCCCTCATCATCCCTGAACACCTCACCGTTCACGGCGGCCGCCAGGCCGGCATCGCTTACGTCCTGCCAGTCGATCTCCTCATAGCTTCCGGCGCCCACCAGGCTTTTATAGAATTCCGGGATGCGGATCACGCCCCGCCTGCTGCGTCCATTGACCCGGGAAGCTCGCTTATAGCCGTCAAATTCTTCCGGCAGGCTCTCATAAGCCTGCTGCAGGGCTTCTCCGATCTCCTCATAGGTCTGATCCGTGACCCACATGCAGAAATCCGGGCCCCAGTCGTGGTCCCTGGAAAACTTGTCGTCATAGCCGAAGCAGTCCGATCCCCTGCCCGCAAGCCCCACGGCGATCTTCCCCGCCCAGGCAGGAAAGCGCTCTTCTATCATCTGTCTGCCGCAGCTTTCATAGTATCGCCTGGCCAGTTCAAGGCCCACGCCCTGTTCCTCTCTCCCCAGCGCCCTCTCACAGGCGGCCGCATTCTCCTGAAGCCTGCGGTAATACTCGTTCCTCCCCAGATTCTTCTCTACGGCCTCCATGGCCTGTCTGTAGTACTCCAGCGCCTTTTTGAAGTCTTTCCCATGGTAGCTGTAAGCCCCCAGCGTAGAAAGGGCAGCGGCATAGTGGCTGTCTGTTACTTTCTCCCGCTCGAATATCTTGACGGATTTCCGTGCATAATCGCATGCTTCCTCGTCCTGTTTCAGCTGCATGCAGGTACTGGCCAGATTTGCACAGGTGACTCCCGTCTCGTAGGCAACTCCTTTTTCCGCCACAATGGCTAGGGCCTCCAGGAGTTTTTCCTTTGCCGTGGCAAAGTCCCCTGTCTCCTGATACAGAAGCGCGATATTGTTTTTCAACCCCGCCATGAGCATGCTGTCCGGCTCTAACTGGCTGTCATAGATTTCCTGTACCTGCTCATAATACTCTTTTGATTCCTGAAGCCTGCCGCAGGCGCGGTAGGCAGTGGCCACGTTCAGAAGCGTAGTGGCATAGGGAACCGTGCCCTCCAGCCCCATGGCTTTTGCGTGGGCTATGGCCATGGCAGCGGTGTCATATACGCCTTCCTCCTGGCTGGTCTCCCGGTAATACCCCATCAGCTCATTGAGCAGCTGCAAGCGGGCGCCATCGTCCTTGAGAGCCTGGGCCTCCTCTATGGAGCGCAGCATCAGCTGCCTTGCCTCCTCGCCTTTATTCTCCTCGTAAAGCGCATCTACCTGTGCTAAAATCCGATCCATGTCTAATTGTCCGTTTTCCATCCCTTTTTCTCCTTTCGATTCTGATATCCATTGCCTTTGCTTTGTGAATCTACCTCCTCTTCATCATAGTGCAGACCATATCTTAAGCTTCCCGCAGAAACGCAGAAACCCACATACAGGCAATCCATCCGCATCCTATTCCACTGACCAGGCCTACCAGCACATCCGTAGGGTAATGTACGCCCACATACAGCCTTGAAACGCCTATCAGCCCTGCCAGCACCAGCGCCGGGATTCCGAAGCGCTTGGGGAGCCTGCGGTACAGCACCCATGCCGCCGCAAAGGAACTGGCTGTATGCCCGGAGGGGAAAGAATAGTCCCTGGGCCGGACTACCAGCGGTACAAGGCCCTGTATCATGTCATAGGGCCGGACTCTTGCCACAATGTTTTTCAAGATCAGATTGTTGACCACCAAAGACACCAGCATGGCGACCGCGCACATAAGCGCGGTTCCCCGGGTCTTCCTGGGAATCAACAGGCCCAACGATATGAGGATCCATATGACCGCTCCATTGCCCAGGGTCGTGATCACTGTAAATATCGGGGTCAGCACAGGGTTTCTGACCGCCTCCTGAATGAAAAGCAGGAGGCTTCTGTCCACATCCATCATCCATTCCATATTTTTTCACCTTTTTTGACATTTCAAAATTCCATAAAAGAATTTTTCTTATGTCCTATTGTAGCATAGCCTTGCCTGATAATACAAGAAAAACAGGCTATTGCCTGTTTTTCGGTAGGGTTTATTTCTTTAGAAATCCTTTCAGCGCATCCACGGAATCCTCAATCTTGTCTTTGGTCAGCTTCGCTTTCACTCCATTCACCACCTGCTCGATGACTTCATCCGGCAAGTCAACTCCCAGGACACTCTCCAATGCTTTTACCGGCTCTTTCTGAAACTGCTCCTGAAGCTTCTTGTCCTTGGTAATCCTGTCTACTGCCTTTGTGATCTGTTCCTTTACATCCATTTTTCTCTCCTCGCTTTCCGTTTATCATTTTTGTTGATTTCATGGGTCTTGAAAACTGTCTATTATATTGCTCCAGTTCTGCACGAAGTCTCTGTACTTCTTTCTCTGCCTGTTCTTTCGCCTGCCTTTCACATTCCGTGTTGACGCGCTCCTCTGCAAAGGCTTCTTCTCGCGCATCTTCCCTTTCACGCTTTATACGCCTGCCAAATGTGTATCCGGTTGCGTCACCTCCCCGCAGCGCCGTATCAGTGGATAAAATAAAAGCATGAATTTCCTTGATATCGTGAAATGACTTAATATTTGACAAGTATGTAGCGCTAACGGCCATACCGGATTTGAGTTAATACTTTGGATAGATGTAAGGGTCAAAAGAGTTGGCAAACAACTCCATAACCCTCCATATAGTACCTTAAAAATTTCACACAACCGTTTTAAAGCCGCTTGCTTTGTATACTTAGGTAACAGTCAGGCTGTCCGTTCCT
>CATKXR010000066.1 GCA_949840805.1 uncultured Lachnospiraceae bacterium
GGATATAATTTTATGCAGTTTCGGGAGATTTCTCGAAACTATTAAAAATTGTTCTGCCCTGATAAAGGTTGTAGAAGACTACATTTTATCAGGTTTTAGAAAATTTCAAAAGTTGTAAACTGGTGTAAAAATATTTCCATCTGTAGCAAAAGCATCTTTAAAATTTTTTAGATACAAATCGGTAAATTGAATCACAAATGATGGATTCATAGAATAAAATTTTCTTTGTTGCTTTAATAACTTCGCAATATTCTCACTAGTTTCTTCTGTCAATGAATCGTCTAGTTGCTTTCCAACTTTTGTAATCAAAAGTTTTCTTTTTTTTAGATACATTGGCATTAATCTAAAACGAGAATAATCTTCCAGATCAACGCTTTGCTTCATTCTTTCTGTAATATCAAATTCAATTAATTCCTTTGTAGAATATACTATCATTCCAAAAATTCCTTTTAAGTAATCCAACAAAGATAGAATTTGCGATTTATCGATATCATTTATATCATCCAGGAAAAAAATTTTCTTCTCTTTTGGTAATTGTATATACTCATCGAAACTTCCGTTCAAATCTATGTAATTATTTCTAAAAACAGTTAATAAAATCTTTTTTAAACTAAGTTTTTCCAATAAGGATGCATTACAATACAAACAAAAATACCCATTACTAGTAAATTCTATAAATAATTTTTTCAATAGAGATGTTTTACCTGATCCCTCGGTTCCCACTATTGCTACTCTTTTTTTATCTATTATTAAATCTACAAAGCTCTCCTCATCACCTATCACTTTATTCTCAGCATTAGACGTTTCCTTTATTCTTTCCAGATCAGGAAACACATAATAATCAAATATACTATCCGATATAGTATTAACCTGGTCACTATATAGCCATTTGTTAAATTCCTCTTCTAATTCAAAACCAAATTTTGAATTCATATTTTTTAATGAATAAACTTGTTCCTTCTGTTTGTTATATACCTGTCTTTTTTCATCCCATTTATATTGGATAGAATTCATAGACATTCGATCCGTATCAATTACATCTATATAAAATTCGCTTTTGCTCCAATCTCCGCAATTGCTAAGTTCCCCACCCGTTAAATAAACTACCTTCCATCCATTCTTTTTTATTTCTCTCGATTCTATATCATGCTCATGACCATATAATATCACATTATTGTACTGAAAAAAGAATATTTTCAAATTTATTCTTTATTGAATCATGCATCCAATGATGAGCATGATGCAACACAGTAATATTGACATCCCCATTTAACTCTTCACACATTTTTTCTAATACATACTCAGGCATAAAATGTAATCCCTTATCTTCATCTAAAGTTGAAAATAAGGCTGTATTAAGCATACATATTTTGATCTTTTTCTGTCCACAAAATATAGTTTTAATAAAACATAGTTTATCAGCTTCATCCAAGCAATGGTTTCCTTTAGCATAATTTAAATAGTTTTTCTGCTTCTCCAACTCATTATCTATCATATCCTGAGAAATGCCTTTACGAATTTTATTCTGAATTCCAGCATGTCCTTCATCATCTAATTCTAAATCTACATCATGATTACCTGGAACTAATAATATATCAATCCATTTCAAGCAAAAGTTATCCTTAATCTCTTTTATTATTGTTCCAAACATCTTAAAAGCAATATTGTATTGGTCATGCTTTCCTTCCTGTGCAATATCTCCTGAAATGATAAGAATAATCTTATCAAATGGCTGAAGTCCATTTAAAACGTCTATCATTTTCTTTACGTTACTTACTTTTATATCTTGGCTCTTTTCAATATGCAAATCGCTAATATGATACAAAACAACTTTCATTGTATTCCATTTATCCTCCCTCAAAATATATTATTTAGGCAATTGTTAAATTACCAACCCCATTGATTTTACTGGTTTTTTTGTCTCCTTTTATCTGACTATATAAGAACATTACCTCATACAAAGGCCTTGCAGATCCTTGTTTTCTATCTTGTGCTTTATTTCATCAAACTCTTTCTTCCGTTCAACATGTTCCAATTGTAAGAATGCCAAAAGAGCCACCTGATAAATTTCATCATACCAATGCTCTAACTGTTCCTGTGTTAAATCAGCTATAGCCTTCTTATACTTTGGACTTTCTGGGGATATATTATTATGTCGAATATTGAAGTTGTTGAATGCATAAAACAAATCACTTGTAAATTTATCGTCAATACTATTCAGCCTTTTTCTCTGTGGTTCAAGCAAATCCTCAAAAGCAAGTAATAATTGAATATTGATTGGAATCTGTGCTGTTATTGCCATATAACCATATCCAGATATGTTTAGCGCGCTTTGATAACCCACTAGCATATTTTCTATGTACTCACATAATAAAACCAAATGATCTATATTGAAATTTTCTGGTTCTTTCTCAAAATGAAAGCCATACATATTATCAAATTCATCTATAGAAAGACATGTCCCCCGAAAATAAAAGCCAATATAATTATCACTTAATTCTTCATATACAGAAATCCTCTTTCTATTTGATACTTCAATACTACGCTCAAATAGCATTCCATATAACTTTTGATATTCGACCTTAATATCTATTTGGGCGTCTTTTAATATCTGCTCAAATTTTTTTCTTAATGTCCCCCTAAATATATAATGATTCTCACCCTACATCGTTTATGATTTTATCACAATAATATGTTAATAGCAAGAACAAATGTTCCTCATTCGCATGTATCCCTACGCTCCTATAATGTACTCAGTCCATTTTTTATACAAACTGCATTACATAAAAGCAAAATGACAGAATAATGAAAGATTGTCTTCTCCCATCATTCTGCCTGCACATTATTTTTCTGCTATTTAATTACTAAATAACCCCCATCACCCCTCCAACCCAATAAATCACACCAAGCACCCAGCTTGCCAATATCCCATAAAGTATCACCGGCCCCGCAATCGTAAAAATCTTACACCCAATCCCGAACACCTGCCCCTCCGCCTTATACTCAATCGCCGGCGCCACCACCGAATTAGCAAACCCCGTAATCGGCACCAGCGCCCCGGCGCCGCCCCACTTCACAATCTTCGGATACACATTCATCCCCGTCAACACCACACTCAAAAGAATCAGCTCCAACTGGGTCCATGTCATGGCAGTCTCTCTCTCCATCCCCCAAAGCTTCATCATACTCATAGTTGAAATCTGCCCCAGCAGACAGATGGTTCCGCCAGTCACAAAAGCTCTCACCAAATCCGCACCAAGGGGATGAGTCGGCGTAACTTGCTTTACATATTTATCATATTCCTGTTTATTCAATTCCATAATCCGTTCTCCCTGTATTTTCTTTAAATATAAACAATTTATAGATAATCTGTAAAAAATAGGTAATCTGTAAAAATTTTAACAACATCTTTCATTCTGCATGCAAAACCTAAAAAATGGTAGGTAAATAACCTATACCATCTGCCCTGCCTTTCTTCCAGGTATACCAGACAAAAATCAGTTAAACAGCCCGTTATATGCCTGATTTTTGCCTGACGGCTCCCGAAAGAAAACAATGCCGCTGTTCTGCCACAGGTTATTTATCTGTAATTCCTAACACTCCGTCAATTTCCCAGAACCATCCCGACCTCTCTCACAGGCACATCCCCTTATAAAAATAAACCAGCGCTCCAACCAGTTTTCCCAACGCCACTGACAAAATCACATACTGCAGCCCTACCGCCAGCCGGATTCTCCGATTGACCACAGGCAAAGCCTTCAGTGTCTCTGCCAGAGACATGACAAGGCATCCTACAAATATTCCAGATGCCAGACCGAATATTCCCATTACAAAATTCTTTCCAAACCAGACAGGAATCGGAAGCTCATACAGATCCGATATATTTCCCAAAATTCCGCCTAATATAATCAGACTCTCATAAAGCATAATACGTTTCGTCCCGGTTCTGCCCATTATCCGGGGAAATACACCAATAATTGCCAGAAACGCAAACACGCCCGCAGCAATCACTCCTCCTGCGCTCAAACCCAGGAATCCGAGTACTGACGCCTGCCACCAGGGCAATCCGAATATTTCTGCCGCCCTGTAAAGACAATAGGCGTTCCTGCCCCCGGCAATCATTTCATCGAACATCAATCCCCTGCTCCTTTCTTCCATCGTTCTGAATCAGAGTTTTGCTGATATTGTCCTCATACAGGCGCATTTCCACCTCCAAAGGCGTTGGATCCGTACTTAGCTTCCATTTGGCAAAATGATTAAAAAATACCGTGATCCCAAGAGCAAGACCAATGGAATAGGTCAGATCCAGAATCGTGGTTCCCTGAGCTTCATTTCCGGTAACAAGGCGGTAAAGCTCTTTAAACACGTCACGCACACTGGCATCATTATTAAAAGTCATTATGGCAAATGCCGCCCCGCAAAAACAGACCACACAAACAAACAGCGTCTTTCCCCACTGCCACAGATATTTTGGCTGTTTGGAAGGCTGATAATCAATGATATATTCCACCTTCCCCACATTATTTACAGAAATTGACGGATCCACTTTCTCCAGCTTTTCAATCACATCCAGTGCGTTTTCCACATATCGTCTGGATCTATCCTCTGCGATATGCTTTATCTTTACACATTCGCATTTATTTTGAATATTAATATCACTACAATATAGCTTTGCCACATCTTTAACAAACACATCTTTTGAATGAACCTCTGTGATCTCAGATAAATTCAAATAAACCGTGTTGGTTTTACTGCTCAAAGCACCACCTCCCACCCCTGGTTCACCAGGGTCCCCCCCGGCTCCCGCCGGATATTTCCAAACAGGCAGTACCAGGCGATCAGAGCTGCCACAGCCAGACACAAAAATATGGTAACAATTCCAATCAAATGTTTTAAAAAGTCCATATACCCACATCCTTTTCTATCGCGTAATAACCTGTAAAAGCTTCCCGTTATAAAGAATATAAATGCCGTTTCAAATCATTTACACAGCCCGCTACGCGCTTGTTTTTTGAGCAGCACTCTCGAGGAAAAATCCTGCGGGCTAATGAAAAATTATCTCGGGACAGTTCCAAAATCTCCGCAATTAGTATGTGCCGTCATGAACCTAGATATTCCCTCATTTTTCGAAGAATCTTTTTTTCCAGCCGCGATACCTGAACCTGGGAAATGTTCAAATCAGCAGCAATCTGGCTCTGAGTCTGATTGTCAAAATAACGCCGCATAATGATCTCCCGGTCTTTTTCGGAGAGCTGTTCCAATAACTGTTTTAATACGATTTTATTTAAAAGCTCCTCCTGCTGCTGTCTTTCATCAGGCAGCTTGTCCAAAAGGCGCAGGTTCTGGTCTTCACCGGAGCCTACGGTTCTGTAGATCGATTCCACCTCCGTTGAAGCCTCCATGGACGCAGCCGCCTCCTCACGGCTGACTCCCGCCCTCAGGGCAATCTCTTCCAGCCCCGGTTCTCTTCCCAGCTCCCAGGTCATCTGTTCCCGAATGCTGCTGATACGCATTCCCAGCTCCTTTAAGGAACGGCTCACCTTGATCATACCGTCATCCCTCAGGAAACGTTTGATCTCTCCGGTGATCATGGGAACTGCATACGTTGAAAATTTTACATCAAATTCAAGATTAAATTTGTCAATAGCCTTAATCAGCCCAATGCATCCAATCTGGTATAAGTCCTCCAGCTCATGTCCCCTGCCTGCAAAACGGCGCACAATGCTCCACACCAGCCCCACATTATCTAAGACAAGCTGGTCTCTGGCGCCCTGGTCTCCATTATGGGCAAGCCGGATCAGTTTCGTGGTTTCCTCCATGCCCTATTCACCTGCCGATTTTCTTTTTCATGGTCACTAATGTCCCTCGCCCCGGCTCCGATTCCACCAGCACCTGATCCATAAAGGCTTCCATAAAGGAAAATCCCATGCCGGAACGTTCACCAGTCTTATCTGTGGTATACATAGGTTCCATAGCCTTTTTCACATCCTGGATTCCTACTCCCGTATCCCGCACGAAAACGGTCAGCTCCTGCCCTTCTGTCTGCAGTTCCATATAAATGATCCCTTCTCCTTCCTGGTATCCATGAATCACTGCATTGGTCACAGCCTCTGAGACCGCTGTCTTCACATCATCCAACTCCTCTAAGGTCGGGTCTAAACGGCTCATAAAAACGGCCGCCACCACCCGCGCCAGCTCCTCATTCTTAGATAAACTTTCAATCTCCATCCGAAAACGTTCCATGTTCACTTATCCTCCAACAGCCTGCATACCGGCTATAAATTAATATTACAGCTCATTTTCCCCTGAATTGTTATCCGTTTTTCTTTCTTTCCAAAAACTCCCCTGTAAATAATCCATATGATTTTTTCCCAATTTCTCCTATCCGATCAGCGCCTCTTCCCTAGTATCATAATGATCCATCAGCCGGGTAATTCCCCCGATAGTGAGAATCCGCCGCACCCGTTCATTCACGCCATAAAGCGCCACCTTTCCTCCGTTGGCCATCATCTGCTTATACCGGTTCAGCAAAACTCCGATTCCCGACGAATCCATAAATTCTGTTTTGGAAAAATCAAACACTACACGGTTAATATAATTTTCTGCCATCAGCAGATCCGTCTCATACTTCAAATTCCTGCAGTTATGGTGATCCAGTTCCCTGGGCATATGAATCAGCAGCACCTGCCCCCGTGCTTCATAGATAAATGACTGTTCCATAGGTATCAAGATTCCCTTCTTATTTTATTGTTGTCAACACCCTGTCGTTTAACAGATACATATGCTGTCAAGTATACTAAAAAAGATACAACAAGCACACCTTCTCTTGTTGTATCTTTCTGTCTTTCTTCTAAAGTATACCTTGTCGTGCGGAGTTTGACGCTGTTTACAGTGATTCCGAAAGGTTCGCCTGGTCTGTTATCCGTACCCCGGAAAACGCGCTCCCGCTCCGTGAAGAACGTAGCGGACGCTAAATTCGCCTGGAAAACCATCCCGGCTCATTAAGCGCCGACGTTCTTCGAGGGTTTCCCGGGGTACGGATAACAGACCAGGCTACGTTGTCGGCTGTTTTAGGGGGGTAACGCCTTCCATTAAGCTGCCGGTAACGTAGCAGGAGAAGAGGGACAGAACGTTTGAAGACCCTCTTTTCACGTTGGCACTTAGTACCGCTACGTGAAAAACGGAGTGAGAACGTGTCTGAAAACGTTCTGTGCCTCTTCTCCTGCGGACCCTTCGGAATAATCTTTCACTTAACAATATTAGCCTATGGATAGTACTGTACGATAATGCATACCTTATCGTGCGAAGCTTGACGGAGCACGCCTGCCCGAAGGGCATGCATTATGGGATGCCCGAAAGGGTATACCTTTCCGTGCGGAGCCTGACGGAGCACGCCTAAAATCCCCTCTGCTCCTTAGCCTGGGCCGCATATTCCGAATCGGGATGGTTCATGATAATATCCCCGAAATATTGGTTAGCCCCATCCGTATTCCCTGCATTTTTATAAGCCATTCCAATCTTAAAAATGACCCCTGTATTTCCCCCGTTAATCTGCAGGCTCTTCTGATAATAATCCACAGCCTGATCCGTATTGCCCTGTGCGGCCGCTTCGTCTCCCATCTGCTCCAGGACCTGATAGCCATTAGCCTTCATATCCTGCTGTACCCAGGACACAATCCCATCCAACACTCCGTCTGTAAGAACAGAACAGTCTGTCTCCACATAAAGCTGTACTGCTGTCCTCATATCTTCAGAACGGTATGCCTGGAGAATCTGCGCCAGACGCTGATATTGTCCAATCACGCCGCCGCTGTCATTGACCATTGTCTCCAGGCTGGTTTCCGCCTCCTGCTGTGCTGCGCTTGCCTCCTCCAGCTTTCGGTTCAGATCGTCGATCTCTAGGCTTTTTTGGTTCACCAGTTCCAGATCCAGCCGGATTTCCTCCTCATATTTACTGACAATAGAATCCCGCATGGTAGGCGTCACAAGAAAAAACACCACAACTACCCCCATCACCAGCCCCGCCAAAATATTCAATACGGACTGAAGCCCTGTATTCTCCTTATAACTGGGCGGCAGAATAATATCATCATCCTGCATCTGACGATGGGAAAATGCATTTTTCAGCTTCCGCTTTTCCACCTCTGCTTTTCCGGTATTGGCCTTAGTAATAGCCATATACCGTTGGGTAAGAGGGTTATATCTGTCCACCTTCATGGCATGGAACAGACAACGGCCTGCCTTTGTATAATCCTCATGATGCATATATAAAAGGGCAAGAAGCTGCTGTGCCTTTACATAATTAGGCATCTCCTCCACCATTCGCATCAGCAGAAGGACTGCCAGATCTTCATTATCATTACGGACATAGTGAAGGGACTGGTTATATTTCTTTGCAGCCTGGTCTGCCATATCCAGATATCCCGGCGCATTCTGCAGCTCTCTTAAATAATCCTCCGCCAGATTTTCCCTTTCCTGCAGATTCAGGCTGATGATCCATTGGGCAAGAGCCGCCCCTACCTCCCCCATTTCATGGTAAACCAGGCCCAGAAGATTCCGGGCATCCGTCTGGTATTTATAAAATCGGAGACTCTTCTTTAAAGCCGCCGCCGCGCCGGTCAGATCCCGCTGCTTTGCCTTTTCCAGTCCCACATTATAGTAAGCATTGGAAATTTGACGATTCCTCATTCCTGTATCCATGCTTTCGTCTCCGCTAATTTCTCTTGTCGTTCAAAAGTTCCATCATCAAATCCGTCATATCTGTCAGATCTTCTCTGCCAATAGCATCCTCCACATTTCCAATCTCCGGGCTGGGCTGAAAATTCTTCAGCTCCTCTTCAAAATCCAGCAATCCTCATTCCTCCTTCTGTAATCAAAGCCTTTTTTAAGCTGCTCCCATATTGATTTCAGGGAGTGCCATTATGGCTGCTCTCCTGCCAAAGCTTCTCGTTCAGCAGCTCCCGTATCTCCCCGATCAGATATAAAGAACCCACCACATACAGCCTGTCCCTCTCTGATCTGCAGGCAAGAGCCGACGCCAGGGCTTCTTTTGTGGTTCTATATGCCTCTACCTCCGTACAGCCGGTTTTCCTGAATTCCTTTGCAAGCTCCTCCTGGGCAGCTCCTCTCTCATCTTTTAAGTGTACCACAGTTACCCTTCTTATGGGAAGCTGATTGCAGAGCAACCGGATCATTTCTTTATAATTTTTATCCTCCACGGCGGCAAACAACAAATGGATCTGTCTTTTTTCCTTCCTCTGCTGCTCCTTCACCGCCTCCACAAACGCCTGGATTCCTCCCGGATTATGGGCGCCGTCCAGCCAGATCCCCGGCCCTGCTTCTTCCATCCTGCCTGGCCATCGGACTTTTTTAAGTCCCCTGCGGCATACCTCCTGTCCGGCTCCGGGAATTTTCAAAATCCGTACCACCATTCTTGCCAGGGCGGCATTTCTCACCTGATAAGGAGCGGCAAAGCTTTTTATGTCCTCCTCCGCCTCGTCTGCCTCGTCCACCGGATATGCCGGTGCATCCGCCGCCTTAGCCTGGCTGCGGATCACTTCGGAAGCCGCAGGATTACCGTTGTCATAAACCACCGGAACCCCCGGCTTTATAATACCTGCTTTTTCCGCCGCAATCTCCGGAATTGTCTCTCCCAGATATTGGGTATGATCCAGGCTGATGGACGTGATCACACACGCCCTGGGGCATCGGATTACATTAGTTGTATCCAGACGCCCGCCCAGCCCTGTCTCCAGGATTACATAATCCATCTTTTCCCGTTCAAACATTACCATGGCCATGAGAAACAAAAACTCAAAAAATGTCGGATGAAAATATCCTCTCTCCTCCATTTTTCTGACCACAGCCAGAACCTGCCTGAAGCAGTCTTCAAAAAGCGCCTCTCCTGCCAGTTCCCCGTCAATCAAAAACCTTTCCCGGATGTCTGACAGGTGGGGAGAGATGAAAGTCCCCACCCGATATCCGGCTTCTTTCAAAATGGCTGTCAAATCCGCGCATACGGAACCCTTCCCATTGGTTCCCGCCACATGAATCATGGCCAGTCCCTCATCCGGGTTTCCCAGCTCCACGAGAAAATCCCTCACCTGTTCCAGAGAATTTTTCCTTTTTGTCCAAAATGGTATTTTTATAAGATATTCTTTCGCCTGTTCATCCATAACTATAATATATGTGAATTTTTCCGGTTTATGACATCAGCTTTTTTAATGCTAACGATATTACACTGTCAATCAGCATCTTTTATCCTTAAGTTGCGACAGCCGCGCCTCCACCTGGCTCATCATCTGCGTATACTTTTCCTGCTTTTGTCTCTCTTCCTGAATCTTTGCCTCCGGAGCCTTGCTCACAAATTTTTCATTGGAAAGCATCCCATTCACACGGGCCAGCTCCTTTTTCAGCCGTTCCTGCTCCTTTTTCAGCCGCTCCAACTCCTTTTCCACATCTACCAGCTCGGCAAAAGGCATGTAGATCGTAGCCTGGGAAACAACGGCAGATACCGCGTCTTCTGCAATCCCTGCCTTATCCTTCTGAATGCATACCTCACTGGCAAATCCCAGCGTGGCAAAAAACACCCTGCTGTGGCAAAAGATTCCCCGGACCTTATCATCCTCTGACACCACATAAACCTTTGCCTTCCTGCTGGGAGGCACATTCATGGAAGTCCGCACGTTCCGGATTGCACGAACTGCCTCTTTGATCATCTCCACCTCCTGCTCCTCGGTCCCAAAATCCCAGTCATTACGGTACTCCGGCCAGGCGGAAACCATAATGGATTCCTCCTCATCCTGAAGGTTGCAGAAAATTTCCTCTGTCAAAAACGGCATGCAGGGATGCAGAAGCTTCAAGGACTGAACCAGCACTGTCCTCAAAGTCCACAACGCCGCCGCCCTGGTTTCATTTTTCTCATCCCACAACCGTGGCTTCACCATCTCGATATACCAGTCGCAGAATTCCTCCCATATAAAATCATATACTTTCTGCAGAGCGATCCCAAGCTCATATTTGTCAAAGTTCTCTGTCATATCTCTGGCCAGGCGGTTTACCTTAGAAAGGATCCATTTATCCGGCATGGTAAGAGGCAGTTTTTCCCTCTCCTTATCAGAAACGCTTACTCCTTTCTTTCCGTAAGCCAGCTCGTATTCCCTAATCTTTTCCTCCGGCGCATTTTCCATATTCATCATGATGAACCTGGACGCATTCCACACCTTGTTTGCAAAATTTCTGCTGTTTTCCACTTTCTCCCAGTAGAAGCGCATGTCATTTCCGGGCGCGTTTCCGGTTATCAGGGTCATGCGGAGGGCGTCGGCTCCGTATTTGTCAATCACCTCCAGAGGATCAATGCCATTACCCAAAGATTTGCTCATCTTCCGTCCCTGGCTGTCCCGGACCAGCCCATGGATCAGCACGGTGTGGAAGGGGCATTTCCCCGTCTGCTCCAGTCCGGAAAATACCATCCGGATAACCCAGAAGAAAATAATGTCATATCCCGTTACCAGCACATCCGTCGGATAGAAATACTCCAGATCTTCTGTCTTTTCCGGCCATCCCAGAGTCGAAAACGGCCATAATGCAGACGAAAACCAGGTATCCAGCGTGTCCTCCTCCTGGACAAAATGAGCCTTTTTGCATTTCGGACACTGCTCCGGCATCCTTTTGGCCACAATCAGTTCCCCGCAATCCTGACAGGTATATGCCGGTATCCTGTGTCCCCACCAAAGCTGCCGGGAAATACACCAGTCGCGGATTCCCTCCAGCCAGTGAAGATACGTTTTCCCAAACCCCTCCGGCACAATCTTAAGGTCGCCGTTTTTAAGGGCCTCTATGGCAGGCTTTGCCATCTCCTCCATCTTTACAAACCACTGCGGCTTCACCATAGGTTCCACGGTTGTCTTGCACTTATCATGAGTACCCACATTGTGGGAATGGGGAACCACCTTCACCAGAAGCCCCTGTTTCTTTAAATCCTCCACAATGGCTTTCCTCGCCTCGTACCGGTCCATGCCGTCATACCGGCTGCCTGGGAAATCAATGGTGGCGTCATCGTGCATGATGCAGATTTCCTCCAGGCCATGGCGCCGTCCCACTTCAAAATCATTGGGGTCATGGGCCGGGGTGATCTTCACGCAACCGGTCCCGAATTCCTTGTCCACATACTCGTCCGCCACCACCGGAATCTGTCTTCCGGTCAGGGGCAGGATCAGCATTTTCCCGATCAGGTCCTGATATCTTTCATCTTCCGGATTTACCGCCACCGCCGTATCGCCTAAAAGAGTCTCCGGCCGGGTAGTGGCAATCTCCACAAACCGCCCCTGCTCTCCTGCAATCGGGTAATTAATATGCCAGAAAAAACCGTCCTGCTCTTCATGTTCCACCTCAGCATCCGATATGGAGGTCTTGCACACCGGACACCAGTTGATAATCCGGGAACCCTTATAAATATATCCTTTCTCATAAAGCTTGACAAACACCTCCAGCACCGCGTCCGAACAGCCCTCATCCATGGTAAACCGCTCTCTGTCCCAGTCTGCGGATGATCCCATTTTGTGAAGCTGATTAATAATCCTGGTGCCGTATTCTTTCTTCCATTCCCAGCATTTCTCCAAAAAGCCGTCCCTTCCCAGATCCTTCTTGTCAATCCCCTCGGACTTCAGCTTCTCGATAACCTTGACCTCTGTGGCGATGGCCGCATGGTCGGTCCCCGGCTGCCATAAAGCCTCGTATCCCTGCATTCTCTTATACCGGATCAAAATATCCTGCATGGTATTATCCAGTGCATGCCCCATATGAAGCTGTCCGGTAACATTAGGCGGCGGCATTACAATCGTGAACGGCTTCTTCCCTTCACGTTTTCCCCGCGCTGCATCTGCATGAAAATATTTGTTATCCAGCCATTTCTTATACAGCTTTTCCTCGATCTGAGATGGATTATAATTCTTTTCCAATTCCTTCATGACGCTTCCTCCTGGTATTTAATCATAAATTGAGATAAAAAAATACCCCCTATCCAGAAAACCATCTGCATAAAGGGCGAAAATCCATTCCGCGGTACCACCTCTGTTATACCGTCCTGGCAGCCAAAACCCATTGGCCGAAGACGATATCTCTCTATTTCTCCTTAACGCGGATCTGACGTGAGATCTTACTTACCCATGTCCTCTCAGGCTTCTTTTCAGACCTCCGGCTCCAAAGCTACCTTCCATGCGTTTTCCCCAAAACCGTCTTTCAGCCGGCGAACGGTTCTCTCTGATGGGTATTCCGATGTACTCCTCTTTTTCACAGCCGTTGCAATATAGTCCCTATCATAAAAGCTTTTTTTAAGTTTGTCAAGCAAAAATACGCTTCCGTCCCTCTGCGCAGGTTCTCCCTGCCTATGCCATATTTCGGTACTCCTGCTTCCATTGGTATACCAACTGGGCTTCTCCCTCCAGCCTTTTTGCACAATCGCCCTTGAACAGCGTCTCCAACTCCTTCACCTGCCCGGATTCCCTGGCTTTTTCCCTGGCCTTTTCTATCCTCTTGTCCCACATTTTTTTCTTCTGTTCCGTAATTTCACTTGCTATCTCATCGCTTAACACAAGGCGTCCGTCCATCTTGGACAGATCATACAGCCGCTCCAGCACCACGTCCTGCTCATTCTTTTTATAAGCATTTTCATAAGCTTCAAAGGCCTTCTCCATCTGGAACATCCTGGCATAGCAGGCTCCCAGATTATTCCAGATCCTCGCAAAAAACATATCGTCTGTATGCTCTCCCGCCGGATACTCCAAAAGCTCTTTATAAATATTCACCGCCCTCCCGTACTGCCGCAGGGAAAACAGTTCATCCGCCTTCATCCTTTTAAAATCCGCCGGGTGCTTCTTCCGAAGAGCCGCCGCCATCTGCCGGAAACGTCCCACCTCTGCCATACTGTAATAATCACATTCCTGCAGGATGATCAGAAGGGCCTCGTCGGGATTATCCCCGTTTTTCAGCCATCGCTCCAGTTTCAGCGCCAAAAGCCCCTGGTTCAGTTCCTCCCTCAAAAAATTCAACAGCCGCTCGTCCACAAACCCGTCCAGCACCAGAAGCGGATGATTAAAAATCACATAAGAAAGCTCCTGGGAAGAATATAGATGAACTCCCATCGTCTCCATATAATAAGGCCGTTTCACATGCTCCTGTCTGCACAACAATAAGCTCATAGCATAACCTCTTGCCTGATCTGCACTCCCGAAGTGGGATATAATTCGCCAAATCCACGATCCTGTAACGTCACTTCCATAGTCCGCTCGTCTAAAAACAGAATTCGGATCTGTACCCGTGTGGTTTTGTCCGGGCGTTTGGGAAATCCCTCCAGCGGAATGGAAACCATCCTCCTCTTCTTGGCATCTACCGATGTAACAATAAAATCCACTGTCTTCTGCTTGTCCGGTATCACATCAATCACAGAAACCCTGTCATACCAGCAGTCCCCTGCCGCTGCCACCGTCACATTGGTCTCCTGCCCCCGATGGAGAACGTTCATAGACACCGTTGTCTTCAGCCTCCCGTCACAGATGCAGGTAAACGGCGAGGCCGTTTTTCCTTCCGGCCCTTCCGCCGCCCGGCAGGCAGCCCCGTGGGCAAACAGCCCTTGTTCCACAAAAACCTTGCGCTTGTTGCACAAAAATTTCATCAAATCTTTTGCCCAGTCCTGTTTTTCAAAGCCCTTTCCGGTCAGAAATATAGCGGAATAGGCCTTTCTTGCCATCATCCGTTCCGCGCAGGCCGTCAGGATACGGTCTGCCAGCCGGCATCCGGAAGAATTCTTTAAAATATCCAGATTAAACCCCTCTTCCAGATCCTCATATTCCGCCACCACCGTTATCTTTTTCATCCCCCTCTGGACCTTCATCTCATAATAGCGGAGACCCACCTCAGACAAATCAAACATGCCTACCGTATTGTTCCAGATTTCTTTTTTCTGGCTTAAAATATAATAGATAAATCCCTCTGAATGGCTTACCACCTGTACCCTGTCCTCCGCAATCCCCATCCGGGCGGCACATTCCCGCAGCATATGGTTCAGCTTCGGCTCCAGTTTTTTAACGGTGAAAACCAACTGGCCTATCTCTCCTTTTTTATACTCCTCCTCCGGAAGCTTCAGAATCCGCTCCAGATACAAATATAAAAGCTCCTTCCCTCCATAGCGCACTTCCCCCAGGGTTGCCGTTCCATCCCGCATAGAAAGGTTCAGCAGCTTGTCCACAATAATCCCGTCCCCTTTAAGCGTATGGGCAAACGCCTCCTCCCCCACATACCACTCATCCGCATTTTTATTGCGGCAGATCACAGTGGGAATCGTCCACGTCTTCTCCTCATCCGGGCAATTTATCTGTGTATATTCGTCACACAAATCAATCCCCACCAAAAGTCCGTCCATAGATCTGTTCCTCTTTCCCATCTCAATAATCTCATACAACCTGAATCCGGATTTCAAAAAATCCCGGTAACTGTCCAGATTCCCCCCTAAACAGTTACAAATCACGTTTCCTGCCATATCCGCTGCTTACATTACCTGAAACAGCTCCTCCATTACCACACTGTCTTCCACATATTTTCTCATCTTCTCTTTCAGGGCCCCCTCCTCCTTTACGGCCAGGCAAAGCCCCATTTCGTTGAGTGCCGTAAACCGGCTTCCCTCCTTCTTCTGCCCGTCCGGCTCCCAGGAAATACTTCCTTCTTTTGCCAGCGTCAGCTTATCCTCTTTCTTCTCATACACCCGGTACTCCATAATCTCTCCTTCAAACAACACCTTCTGGCGTATAAAAATCCCCGGATAGACACGGCGCATCTCCTCCCAGTGATATTCCTCCTCCTCCGGCAGGACCCGCACCTGCAGTGCCGGCGTAGAACTGCGTTCTCCCTGATATTCCACCATCACCTGCTCCATAATCGAATCCGGCATGGGAATCCATTTTCCCAGCTCCCTGAACCAGGAAAATACCATGCCCTTTGACAACAGGTACTCCACCGCCGCCCTGCACAGCTTAAGCCTGTGCCCCTCCAATACGGGAAGCGTGGAATAATAGCGGGACAAAGCCAGCAGATATACCGTAGGCACCTTATCAAGATCTGTAATTCCCTTCATGGCCTTTTCCAGATATTCAAACACCCGGTCCCTGGCAGGCTGGCCCTTCAGGAAATACTCGGAGGATTTCATGGTAAAATATGCCTTTACCAGAATTTCCCCTGCCTTCTTCCCTGCCGCGTACCAGTCAAATACCTGATCCATCCGTTCTGTCTCTCCGGTAAAAAGCTGCTGGGCCAGCAGCCTTTCCGGCAGGTCATATACCTCTGCCTTCTCCCGGACCGCCTGGTTTAGAATCTTAAACATCTGTTTTCCGGAACCATTAAAATACTCACAAAGGTAATCCAGCATTACTCCATCATATTTTCCTTTTGAAAACAGGTCACAGGAAAGGGTAAGCAGCATCTCATCCTCCTCCAGGACATGCTGAAGAATCATCTGGCTGCACAATTTCATGAGCCTGGTCTTTTTGATATCCTCAATACCATATCTGCAGATCCGCGCCCATGTCTCCCGGATATAATCCTGCTGGATCAACGTCTCGCAGATTCCCACCCTCTCTTTGCGGGTAAGCCTGTCCATATCCAGCCCAAGCAAATATTCCCCGCCGCCTGCCGCCACATTCCCTTCTGACTCGGCACGGCCCTGATAGTACTGGATCACACGGCCAAGAATCTTTCTCTTGTACATGGGCTTCAGTTTCAGTTCTGAAGAAAGCCTCTCCAAAGCCATCACGTCATTCTCATCGGAAGCTCCTCTTTCCACAATCTCCCCGCACTCCTGCAAACGCAGCATCTCATGGCCGGGATATACTTCATAGCACCGCTCCTCCAACTCCCGGATATCCTTCTTTTCCATGGCCAAAAGCTTTTCACAGGGAATATTTGCATAGCGGTTTCCATATCCGTCCTGAAACAGGATCACCGAATGCTCTCTGAACAGCGGCACATACGCCATCCCGTCCTTAACCAAAAAAGCGTCCTCTTCTTCCAGTTCCTCGTAACACACTACCACATATTTAATATTGGGATTGTCCACCTTAATCTGGCAGGAGCGGAGAACCGCCGGCAGCACCCGGGCCACCCGCTGGTCTATCATTTCTTTATAAATCATATGCTGGTATAACACCACAAGCCGCTGATTTACCCGGGCGCTCAAAAGCTGGTCCATGGTAAATTTTTCAATGTCCCTCTCATACTGCTTGTAGAGCTCCGCGTCCGGCTTCATATATTTTATAATATTCATGTACAAAAGGGAGCGGCTGTAGTCATCCATGGATTTCTCATAGGAAAAATACAGCAGCACCTCCTTGGGCAGCAGGTACGGATAATCTCTGGGAAGAGAATACAAATAGTATTCATACAGCCGGGTCAGGCTGACTCCGGCCTTCAATGCCTTCTCATACCATGGAAAATACTTTTCTTCCCGGCAGTCTCCCCGGATCAGCACCGCGCATACAGCGCTCAAAAATTCCTTTTCCGGATATTTTTCATAGAGGGCTGACAGAAGCCGGTAACAAGATCTGGTATAATGTTTCGCCATACCGGCAAGCTCTGAAACGCGCAACGCCACATCCCGCTCCATAAGCCCCCGCCGGACAGCAAAATTCAGCACCTGAACCTCAAACCTGCCAAGCCGATGGATAAGATGAGGTTCCTTTTTATAGAGAAAGAACGCCTGGGCATACAAAAAAGGGCTGGGATATCCGCGCTCAAAGAGCTTTCTCATCCGCTCCAAAAGCTCTGCCGGATTTTCCCTTAAATTCGGCTC
The DNA here is from genome assembly GCA_949840805.1 of uncultured Lachnospiraceae bacterium. Classification (GTDB taxonomy): domain Bacteria; phylum Bacillota; class Clostridia; order Lachnospirales; family Lachnospiraceae; genus Brotaphodocola. Next base: position 17,837 of record CATKXR010000066.1, read on the forward strand.
CAGCCTCAGCCACAGCAGAAAAAGATATGGATGGCCGTTCTCATCCCACAGGCATCTCTTCACCAGCCTTACCAGGCTCTCCTTCTGTCCCTCCTTCTTGTTCTGCACATGGAGCAGATATTGATAATAGCAATAAAGCTCCGGTTCCTCCCGTCTCAAGTCAAGAAATTCTCCCCGCCGGCTTTCCAAAAGCCCGTCCGCGCGGCCATCCTGCCCTTCCATAACGGCAAGCTCCGCCTGCAAAAGTACGGATAAAAGCGTATCCCCGTTATTTCTGCGCAGATTCTCCGCTTCCTGTTTCAGTCTCCCAACAAGGTTCCCTATGGAGGCTCTCTCTTTTTCCTTCTCTTCTTCTCTGGCCTCCGTCTCCTGCCGATATCCTCTTTCTCTTTCCTGACCGGCCTGTTTTAAAAGCTCCAGCTCATAATCCAGGCGCACAGCCAGATAACGGCTTAAATCCTCCCGGTTCCCGCTTCTGGGGATCTTCAGCTCCTCATCGCCTCCCTGTGCCTCCACGTGGATCAATACCACATCCCGGATGGTAGCCACCAAAAAAGCGCCTAAATTCCTTCCCGCATGAAGCCTGGCCGGATTTACAATGTACTCCACCCGGCACACGCCGTCCTTAAAATCCTGCAAGGTAAAAAACTTCTTGGGAAGCTCCAAAAAATCCCCGTCCGCCCTGACCTGGAACTGCACATACCCCCAGGTGCTAGCATGGACCTCAAGCCAGTATTTGGTAGGTTTTTCCTGTTTGTCAAACGAAAGATGATGGCTTTCGACCTCAAGCTTTACCGGTTCTTTTGCCTTTAAAGCCACCAAAAACTCTTCCAGGAGATTCTGTCGGTTTCCCCTGCTCTTTAAACCGTCATACAAAGCCCTGGTATGGATATCCTGCATAAAAGCCGCTTCCACAAAATCCTGATATTCAAACAGCCTCAAAGCCGTCTCCTGGTCTTTTCCTGCCAGTTCCGCAAAATCCTTTGCCGTATTCAGGCTTTCCAGGGTCCTGCCGGACGCCTCCACCGCTATGGAAAAAGAATACGGCACCTTCCGCTCCCCGGCATTGGTCACAAGATAAAAGGCCCCCGTAATCACATCCTTCTGGGTCAGGTACATGCTGTCGATCTCGAATGTAATGCGATTGCGGACGCCGCCGAATGCGTTATTGGCAACGCGGACACGAATATTGGAAGAATAGGCAAGCCCCTTGACATAGCGGCTTTCCTCGTCTGCCACGGTTATTGTCTTTCTAGTCACTTCCCCGGCATAGACTGTGTCCGTCAGCTCTGCCGGGCTTATAACCAGCCGCAGGGCTTCCGGGTCAACAACCCCCTTTGCCAGCCGGTTTATTCTTTCTCTCATAGTACCACCTGTTCAAGAATTCGTCATTTCATCTTATCTTAGCATATTTTCACTTGATTTAAAAGGTTTAAATTGGTATGATAAAGAAAAAGTTTAAATTGCCCAAAGCATCCATGCCATCTGGACTGCTGTCCGGGCCTTATATTGAACATCTATGACAGGAAAAGAGGCGCGCTATGTTATCGGACCCCATGACCTTATACAAATTAATGAATCTCTATATGCTCAAGCAGGTAAACTTTCCGCTGACCAACGCCCAGTTGACGGAATTTTTTCTCCAGCATGAATATACCAATTATTTCACGTTACAGCAGGCTTTGAATGAGCTGCAGGAATCCGGCCTGGTCCGCGCTCAGTCTTCCCATAACAGCACCCGGTATGAGATTACACGGGAGGGGGAAGACACCTTGTCCTTTTTCGGGGGCAATATTTCCCCTGCCATTGTGGAGGACATGGATCATTACCTGAAAGCAAACCGTTTCCGGATGCGCAACGAGGTCAGCACCCTTTCCGACTACTATAAGTCTACCAATCAGGATTATATCGTCCACTGCGAAGTGCGGGAAGGACGCAGCTCCCTGATCAGCCTGGAACTTTCTGTTCCGGATAAAGACCAGGCTGAACTGATGTGCTCCCACTGGGAAGCGAAAAGCCAGGAGATCTACGCCTTTGTCATGAAGACGCTTATGAGTGACGGGACACCGTAATCCTGACCGGATAATTGCTGAGCCAAAAGCCTTGTCTGTTATCTATCCGGGCTGGCCAAGGCGGCCTTTTGTACCGGTTGCAGACAGCCATATATCGTCCATCTGGAGACACTCTGTCCCGGCCTCTGCCGTCTCCGCTCCCTCCAGGCACAGCGCAGCCCGGTATCCTGGCAGAGAAAACTCCTGAAAACCATAATTGCAGAACTTTCCGCCCATCTCCACCCGGATCTGCCGTCCTATATGAATACAAAATTCATCCATAGGCATCCGGATTCCCTTCCCGGTCACTTTTAAAAAGCTCTCTTTCAGAACCCATAACCGATAAAACAGTTCTGTCCTCTCTCTCTCTTTTTTGGTTCCTTCCAGTATTTCCCTCTCTTTTTCTGCAAAAAAACGCCGCGCCACCCGAAAATCGGCCTTTCCGATCTTTTCCACATCACATCCTGTCTCCCGGTCTGCAAAAACGGCCATAGCCATGGTTCCGGAATGGGACAAATTAAAAAAAATCTCCGGATAATCCCGGAGATAAGGCTTTTCATCTCTTCCATAGACCAAGACTGCATCCCTCTCCCGGACTCCATACTTTCTCAACCCGTAATCCAGCAAAAGCCCAGCTCCCAGAGACAGGGCCTTTCCCTGGGCAAACCGGAATTTCCGAATCTTTTCCCTCCGTTTTTCCGAAAGCATGGCACACAATTCCTGAAATTCTGCCATCTCCTCACTTCCCTCCCGGGAAAGAGGCGCCACATCTAACAGGTACATCTGCACTTTCATTCTTTCTCCGGCCCATCCGTCCCTTTTTCCGGGAGAATATCGATCTGGCACATTTTCATCGTCTCTAACGCTGCCCTGTGGCTCTCTTTTGTGACTCCCGCACAGCAGGCCGGGTCTACCTTGATCACCGTCCCCGGAAGTTTGGCGCGAAGAAGCAAGGCATTGCTCACGACACAGATATCCGTGCAAAGCCCCACAAGCTCGATCTCCATATCCCGGCCCAGGCTCAGCCGGTACATCTCCTGTGCCAGCTCCTCGGAACCAAACGTGTATTTATCATAAATCTTCGCCTCCGGCATAGCGGCGCTTACCTCCGGATGTATCTGCCATCCTTCGCTCTCTTTGATACAATGGACCACCGGCAGTTTCTTTCCTTCCAAGGTTTCCAGATAATTTTCAAAATGAGTATCCCTGGTGGCATAGATTCGCCCTGGCTCATACTCTTTCATCTTCTCCACAACCTTTGGAACAATGGCTTTTGCCATATCGCTCCCCAGCGCCCCGTCAATGAAATCCTTCTGCATATCAATGACAATCAAATATCGTTCCATGCTTCAACACTCCTTTATCATTTATCTGCCGTCCGGACAAGCCGGACGGCTCCGGTTTTCCATAAGTGTTCACATTATACCTGTCTACTAACTTTAAGACAACGGATATTACCGGTTTGCTTTCTCCACTTTCACGCTCTTCCCCCGAATCCGCACCTTTTTCATGCACTCCAGAACCTCGTCCGCACAATCCTTCGGCACTTCCACAAAGGTGTACCGGCCATACATATCGATACTCCCGATCATTCTGCCCGGAAGGCCGCTCTCTCCTGCCACAGCTCCCAGGATATCCCCCGGCTTCAGATTCTGATCCTTTCCCACATTCAGAAACAGCGTTGCCATCCCGGCTGCCTGGTCTGTCCTTCCCTTTTTCCCTCCTGCCCGCCTTTCCGGCTCCTGCATTCCGTACTCTCTTTTTCCCCCTCTTACGCCGTCAGATCTCCCAAAAATCCTCCCTCCACAGCGCCTGCCGTCCCGGCTTTCCCTTTCATAGCGCCCTAACGTTTCCAGAGAACGAGCCTCCCGGTAATCATCAATAATATCCTGGTTCTGATCTCCCATGCTCATTTGCAAAAGCGCCGCCGCCAGATCCAGAGAAGTATAATCCTCCTCCAAAAGTGTTTTTTCCACAATGGAGAGCGTCTTTTTTATATCTTTCTCCCGAATTATGGCTTTCGCCTGACCCAGCATTTTCTCGGCTTTAATCCGTGTAATATCGTCTATGGAAGGAATTGCCTGGGGAATGATCCTGGTCTTGCAGTACCGCTGGATCTCACGCAGTTTATAAACCTCGCGCCCCACTGCCAGACTGAAAGCGATCCCTTCTCTCCCTGCCCGCCCAGTCCTGCCGATCCGGTGGACATAATACTCGTCATCCTGGGGAATATCGTAATTAAACACCGCTTCCACATCATCTACATCGATTCCTCTGGCTGCTACATCCGTGGCCACCAGGATTTCCGTGCGTCCGTTGCGAAAGGAATTCATCACCCGGTCCCTTTGAACCTGCTTCAGATCTCCATGAAGCCCTTCTGCAAAATATCCCCTTCCCTGAAGTTCCTCCACCAGAACATCCACCTGCCGCTTCGTATTACAAAAAGCCACGGAAAGCTTCGGCCCGTACAAATCTAACAAGCGGCACATTACTTCCACCTTTGTCTTAGGCTTCACTTCATAATAGTACTGAGCCACCTTCGGCACAGTCAAATCCTTTTTCACTACCCGTACCACTTCCGGCTCATTCTGAAAATTCCGTGCTATCTTCATGATCGGATCCGGCATGGTAGCCGAAAAAAGGATGGTCTGTCTCTCCCTGGGCAATTGGCTTAAGATCGTCTCCATGTCCTCAAGAAATCCCATATTCAGCATCTCGTCCGCTTCATCCATGACTACGGTATGAACCTGATCAAATTTGATGGTCTGACGCCTCATGTGATCCATAACCCGTCCCGGAGTCCCGATGATAACCTGCGCCCCTGTCCTCAGGGAACGAATCTGGCAACCGATATCCTGCCCTCCGTAAACGGGCAGCACCCGGATTCCACGCATATGTTTTGCCAGATTGCAAAGCTCCTCCGCCACCTGGATAGCCAACTCCCTGGTAGGACACAGCACCACTGCCTGAACCTTCCTGTTTCTTGCATTCAGCTTGTGAAGTATGGGAATCCCAAATGCCGCCGTCTTCCCTGTCCCGGTCTGTGCCTGTCCAATAATATCTGCTCCTCTCATCTGCACCGGAATCGCCCTTGCCTGGATCGGGGTGGTCTCCTCAAACCCCATATCTGTTATTGCCTGAAGAATTCTTTCATCTAATCCCAGCTCCTCAAATTTTATTCTTTCCATGTTCCGTCCTCACCTTCCCGGTACGCCTCCCGCGTCCGCCTCTTATCGGTCATTCCACATCTGTTGTCCCTATAACTGTCTATTTTGCTTTCTGCCTTCTGTTTTATAAAAAAATGAGAGGTCCCAGGTCAATCCCGAATCCCCTCGAAAAAATAGGTTTTACGATATATAAACCGTATCACAATTCCTGCCATTTGTCAAATATTTTTGCTAAGATTATTACTCTGCTGAAGTGAAAAGTTTATTTCCACTTTGAAGGGGATAAAGTGGATTTTAGTCTTTCACCTATT
>CATKXR010000067.1 GCA_949840805.1 uncultured Lachnospiraceae bacterium
GCCAGCTCCATAATATCCGTAATGGCAGTTTCCTCATATCCTTTCGATAAAAACAACTCCTTTGCCGCATCCAAAATCTCTTTCTTCCATTGTTCCGGCTGTTTTTTCACTGGCCTTGCCAATTTTCTCCACCCCCTATAATAGTTATTGACTTCAAGTCAATAACTATTATACGGAGAATTAACCGCCATGTCAATCACTTCCGCAAATACTCTCTCATACAAATGTAAAAAATCCCATGAAAAAGGACCGAAAAATGCCTCCTCAGCATTTTCAGCCCTTTTCGTAAACTTACATTATAATCCTACTTCCGCCCCTAAAATGATTCCAAATATCCCTTCTTAAGCATATAAATCCAACTCTTTTACAAGGCCTTCCCGGACTGCCAATGCAGCGTTTCCCAAAAGCACGCTTCCCTTTTCTTCCACACACGTTCCATCTGCATACAACACATGGATTTTCCTCCATTGATAGCTCCCTGGAATGACCTTTTTAACATTTCCGAAATCATAAACAACTCTCACCCTGCCTAAAAAAGTACACGCAAGCTTTCTGTCCTCCGGCATCAGATACTGCGGGATTGCAGGGCGAAGCCCACAGGCGAGCTTTCCCTCCATCATGAAAAAAGGCGCTTTTCCAAACATCATAATATGCCACATCTGGAGGAATTCCGCCGTGGCTCCGCTAAGCCTTGCCACAAACCCCCTTCCCCACAAACTCCGGTTCTCATTAGCGCTGCTTACAAGGAAAGAAACATTTTCCAAAGGGCTTCTGCCATAGACGTCCTCCTCCATGAAGGGAATTCCAGCCTTGTAAAAATCTTCAAAGAATTCCTCATAAAGCTCTCCCTTTAAGAGTTCTAAAAGATATTTGTACTCCATGTGAAGCCATACCGACTCATTTTCCAGCCATCCGGGAGAAAAGGCTTTTGCCCGCCCTGCCTCGAAAGGAACATCTTTTAAAGATGCGTTTACTTTATACATCGAAAGTTCTTTATCATAGAGGGGGCTTTCCTTTATCCGGGTGTATAAGCCGCGCCTTTCCTCCTTTCCGGCAAGGAGCTTCATATAATGTACCGCTCCCTCCAAAAACAGGGGCATAGAAAAACGCTTCCCGTTTTCCAGATACATCTTACCTTCCTCCATCCTGAGATCTGTGAAATGATAATAAAAATACGAAAGGGGGATTCCCCTGTCATTCCCGGTTTCAGGGAAAATTCCCTCCGCCAGATATCTGCCGCATGTCTCTAAAAATACCGCCAGTCCGTCCCCGTCTCTTTCTATTTCTCGTCCGCTGATTTCTCCCTCGGTTTTCTTCCTGTAGGCTTCTTTTGCCAGATTCATTTCATCCCACAGCCATTCCTTACTGCAGCCTTCCTCATAATAACAGAAAAGCGCCTGTGTAATATCTTTCATAAAGCCATCCAGTTCCTCCGGCATTACAACCGGCCTTTTATAACACTTTATCTCTTTTAACAGAAAGCGGATAAGCCGGAAAAGTTCATAGGATTCGCACATGGAAGAACCAAAGATACCCGGCATACCGTTTAGGGCGTCATACCACCCCGGCTTTCCTGCCTCCATCTCAATCCCCAGTCCCTGCGTGTCCAGGGTGGCAAATTTATTCACCGCCACAGTGAAAAGCTTTACGGCAAGGGTCGTCTTAAAAACCTCTCCTGTTTTTGTCCTGAGTTTTTCCCTTTGTCCCGAATGCCTGCAGACCTCTTTCAGGAACGCATTCTGCCTCACCCCGTCTTTAGAAACCATATAGCGTTCCTTCCTGGGCAGAACCACAGCCTGAGATTTATAAAATGTATACCCCTTATCAAGAAAGATCAATTCTTCTTCCCTGTCAGGAAAAATTTCAAGATAGGTCTCTATCAGATCGAGATTATAGGTCCAGTGATCTGTCCAGTACCCTTCCGAAAAATCTGCATGAAATTCCTGTATTCCGTTATCTGCAATCAGGTCTAAGAAATCTTTTTTATCACAGGTTAAACCCACATGGTTTTCCTCAAGGAACTGAAATAACTCTCCCGGAGAAAAAGACCGTTCCAAAAAATGTTTTACCATATCTCTCGACGGCGGGCAGACGCCTTCTAAAATGGCTTCCCTGTTTTTCACATGGTAAGTAACCGGACGGATTACAAGAGGATTGCAGCCGTCCGTCTGAATCAGATCAAAGAAAAGCTTAATATTGTAATCTCCCACCCAGGGGGCAAACAACACATCGCATCTTCTGTTTTGATTTACATCCCTGTAGTTACCGTTCCCCTGGGAATAATACTCCGGGGAAATAGAAAAGTAATTGTAATCACGTTCCAGATCCCCATGCTTTCTGGAATAGACATAAAACACATCCTTTTTCCCCAGCTTAACCGGATATCCTCCCCGGAGCAGATTGTCCAGATATGTCTGTCTGCAATAAGCATCAAAAACCGGATTTCCCGTTTTCACCGCCGCCGCTTCTGTCATATGGACGGCAAGTTCTGCCGCTTCTTTTTCTTTTTGGGAAAAGTAGCTGCGATCCTGCCTTTTTTCTGCAAATTCCTTCAAAATTCCTTTTCCCGATGCAGAGCCTGCTATCATATAGGAGACATAGCGCCCCTTCTCAGGCAATATTACACTCCGGCAGGAAAATCCCGCCGGAACCTGATTGGATAGATTCTGTTTTTTCTCTGCCAAAACACTTACCGGTTCCTGTAAAAATCCCACAGGAATTTCCATGGAAGTGTCATAGCCAAACACCACGTTTGCATCTGCCAGAACAGGAAGAAGTTCACCTTCCCCGGAAAAAGCAAGAATAAAATTTCCCTCTTTTATTTTCTCCACTTTTGCGCTGTCTTTTGTACTGTACCTCACCCTATAATAAGGCCTTCGCTCCTTTACATCTTCCACCTGCATCCATGCCGTCATAGTCTGGCACATCTCTTTCATATCCGCCATGCCGATCCCATAGGGAATAACAGCCGGAAGTCCGTCTAACATTTCAATGGCAAGGGGCTTTTCCCCAAGATTCTCCACACTGATACGCCTTACTATCCCTCCCAGTTTTTCATTCGGCAGAGTGTAATAAAGCGCCCGCACCCGAATTCCAAGAGCCTTGTTTTCCTCCTCCAGTTCCAGTTCATTGAGGCCGATATACATATCTGCCTCCCCGTCCAGGGAGTGGAAAGGCTCGTAATAAACACCGTTTACCTTTAAAAATGTGCGGAATCCCTTGTTTTTTGTATTCTGGTATGCCTCATGGGCAGGATAAAATTCCATAATGGCATGGTCTTTATCCTGCACTCCAAAGCTGGCAATCCCCTGTCCCCGGTTCACATAAAAACTCCACACCGGAATCCCGGTCAGACCGCTGATCCCCGGAAGGAAACTGGAAAACACCGGTTTTTTCTGATAATTTTCAATGATATATCTCCCTTTTTCATCAAACATAAGCTTACCCCTTTACCGCACCGGCTACCAGGCTCTGCTGTACCTGATTGCTCAGGAGTGCATAGATGACGATTGTAGGCAGTGTGGCAATTACCATGCCTGCACCGATCAATCCCCAGTCCGTGGAATACTGTCCTGCAAAAGACATGATCCCCACCGGAAGCGTCCGGTAAATGTCGCTGTCTACAAATGTATTGGCTAACATCAGCTCATTCCATGTTCCCAGGAAAGAAAAAATAGAAGCCGTGGCCAGGGCGGGCTTGATCATCGGCAGAATGATCATAACAAAGCACCGGAATATCCCGCAGCCGTCAATACAGGCAGCCTCCTCGATCTCCCTTGGAATCCCCTTGTAAAAACCGCTTAAAATCATAATGCTCATAGGCAGGGATCCTGCGATATAGGGAATCAAAAGCCCTAAGTATCCCCCCTTTAATCCCGTCTTATCCAAGATCTGAAACAAGGGCAGAAGCGCCGCCTGAGCCGGGATCATAATCCCCACCATGAAAAAACTGTAAACCTTTTCTTTTAATTTCCATTTCATCCTGGTCATGGCATAGGCCGCCATAGCCGCCAGAACCCCTCCCACGATTACCGTTGCAGCGGAGTAAAACACAGAGTTTAAAAAGTATCTTGAAAGGTTCGTGCCTGTGAAAGCGGAAATATAATTTTCCCATTTCCACATCCGGGGCAGGCCAACAATATTATCTCCGAAGATTTCCGCATTGCTTTTTAAAGAATAGGTTAAAAGCCAGTACAGGGGAAATAGCTGCGTCAGGGCAATCAAACATAAAACCGTAAATTTTAATCCTTTTCCCACTTTTTTATTTGCCATAATAGACCCTCCTACTATATAATTGATGCATTTTCTTCCGCCTTCTTAAACATCCGGTTCATGATAAATGTAAACAGCAGGCTTTCAATCACGACAAAAAACGCCTGGGCGCTTCCATAACCATACAGCCCTTTGCGGAAGAGATTATTGTACATCAGCGTGGCGGGAACTTCACTGGCATGATTAGGCCCGCCCCCTGTCATGACATAAATCAGATCGAATGCTTTTAAAGAGCCTGTAACAGAAAAAATCATGCAGGTTTTAATGGTAGGGGCTAAAAGGGGCAGCGTAATCTTTCTTGTCACCTGCCACCTTGTGGCACCGTCAATCTGGGCCGCCTCATAGTAGTCCGTAGATATGGATTTGATCCCCGCATAAAAAATCAGCATATGATACCCAATATACTGCCATACGGCAGGCACCACAGTGGATAAAAAAGCCGTCTTAGGATTGGACAGCCAGGAATAATTAAAATCCGTCCATCCCAGCGCATGGATCAGGCTGTTTAACAATCCGTATTCACTGTTAAAAATCTTCATCCACAACTGCCCGATAACCATGCTGGAAATCACCACGGGAAGGAAATATACTGTGCGGAAAAACTTTTCCCCTTTTACCCCTCTGGAAAGAGTAAGCGCCAGCGCCATAGAGACAGGGAGCTGAATGACCAAAGACGCTGCAACCAGAATCAGCGAATTGATCACTGCTTTACCAAAATACCTGTCTTTCTGAAACAAATCAATAAAATTTCTAAGACCCACAAAACTCATTGTCCCGATACCGTCATAGTCGAACAGACTGTACGTTCCTGAAATAATTAATGGGATAATGGTAAATCCCACGAATAAAAGCAATGCCGGCAGAATAAAAATTGCAATATAGCTTTTACGACTTAACATTTTATCCATAAAAACCCTCCTTTCAGACAAACCGGGCACCACCAATCCTCTGTCGGCGATACCCGGTCAGCCATTTACCTGTTACTGATTAATAGCCATTTTATGTTCTTCCATAAATGCATCCACATCTGCACCCGGCGCAAAAAGCGTCTGAACCATTTCGTTATGGACGGTAGCAGGCTCTGCGTCAAGAGAGGTATCCCATGCAAGCACTCCTGTCTTTCCCTCACTCAAAAGGTCTTTAATCTGAATAAACAGAGGATTTAACTGACTCTCGTCTGCCTCGCTGTTCCAGCCGGAAAATCCAGTTCCCGTCTCATAAGCTGCAACACCCATTTTTTCATTGATATATGCCGCAAAGTCCACAGCCTCCTGGGGATATTTTGTAGAATTGTTTACCCAGAAAGACTCTACGAAACCGCCGCAGTAATCTGTCTCATTTCCAGTTCCCTCCATCATGGGAATCTTAACTGCCACAACATTTTCAGGATCTATGGTAAGATTTTTATCTGTGTAAATTCCATTGGCATACCAGCTTCCCATAAGCCTCATAGCGGCTTTTCCGGTTCCAAAGGCTGCGTCCGCATCATCACTGCTCTGCTCCAGAGGATTTGTCCCGAAAGCGCCTTTCTCATATAAATCCGCGACTTTCTTTGCCGCTTCCTCATAACCCTTTGCCCCGAACTCCTCTTCACCGTTTAACATTTTATTGATGTCCTCAGCTCCTACTTCCCTGAGAGCCAGAGCCTGATAGATGAACGCTGCATTCCATCCGTCCTTAGCGCCGGATGCAAATGGCGTCACCCCATCCAGTGTCTGAAGCTTTTCCACCGCTTCCACCAGCTCATCGTATGTAGTGGGAATTTCCGCTTTCGCCTGCTCAAACAGTTCCTTGTTACAAAACAGTGTCATATACCAGGAAAAAGATGGAAGGGAATACAGTTTCCCGTCAAATTCAAACGCCCCGGTAGAGCCTTCCAGCACTTTGCTCTTTGTCTCATCCGTCAGATATTCGTCAAAAGGAAGAAGCTTATCCGCCGTTACCAGTTTCTTTGCCATTCCTGCGCCCCAGTAATAGAATACATCGATTCCATCGGCATCCCCCGCAAACTCTGCGGCTATTTTCGTTTTATATGCCTCGGTATCCAGGGTCTCTGTGTTGATCTCCACATTCTGATGTTCTGAGAGATAGGCTTCCACTGCCTCGTCATACTTCTTTTTCAGCTCATTCGTATCATTGGACCATTGATGCCACACATTTAACACAACTTTCCCCGAACTGTCAGAGCCTTCCTGTTTCGCATTCCCTGTATCATCGCTTTTGGCGCCGCAGGCTGCAAGCCCTGCAGTCATTGCCGCTGTAAGAAAAACTGCTGCGGCCTTTTTTAACATGTCCTTTTTCATTTGGAATCCTCCTTTTTTGTATGCCGGATCCGGTTTTATTTATTGCATGCTTTAAAGTGATTTCAGTATACCGGAGAATCCCCTTTTTCTCAATTTAATATTTTGACCCGAAAGGTAACTATTTTTACTTCTCCTGATTCCGGCTGCGAAACTCCTTTATCGTTACCCCCATCTGCTTCCGGAAGCTGATGCTGAAATAATGAGGATCGCGGAATCCCACCTTCTCTGCTATCTCATACACTCTCATGTCTGTGGTATTTAAAAGTTCAATGCTCTTTTCAATCCTCTTCTTCGTCACATAATCCGTCAGGTTTTCCCCCGTCTCCTTTTTTAACATACGGCTTAGATAACTGGCGTTGGAAAACACGGCATCCGCCGCTTGTTTTAAGGACATATCCGGGTCGGAAAAATTTTCTTCGATATATTTTACTGCCTGGGCAACCACCCGGTTTTCCTGCCGGACCGCCCTGCTTTTTTGCTCATGGAACTTAAGCACCCACTCTGCGCTTTTTTGTAAGAGCCTGCGGCAGTCGTCTATCGTCCTAAGAGAAAGAATTTCCTGAACCAGCCCGTCCTCCCCCACTGTCTGAAAGAGGTTTGTCCCATACTTGTTCATGGTAGAGCTTTCTTTGGAAATCATGTTCATCACCATGAGTTTTAAAAAATCCACATCCATTTTTTTGGAATTCCGCATCATCTCCACATAAGAATCCACCATATCGCAAACCTTTTCCTCCATGCCGTTTTTTAAGGAAAAGGTGAAATCCTCCCAGGGGAAATCCAAAAACGCCTGTCCCTGCTCCATCACGGGTTCATAATCCTGATAAGTTAGAATCCGGTTCTGCCCCAAAATAACAGATGCGGAATGTACGTTGCCAGCCTCCTCAAAGGACCGGGAAATTCCCGGGATACCCTGCTTATTCCTGCTGATCCCAATGGTAACTTCCAGTTTCTCCTCCCTGGCAATCCTGAGAATCTCCTCCGCGCATTCCCTGGCATAGGTCTCTTCCCCCTTCATAAAAAGGAGGACGATGCTTCCCATGTAATGAAGGAAGCATATGCAGTCCGAAAATTCTTTTTCTTTCAGGATTTCCATGAGCTTATCACGGTTTTTTCTGCTCTTTTTCTCTTCTTCTTTTACCCCCAGAAGCATACAGCAGCTATTCTCCTCCAAAGCGCTGCATCCGTAAACAGACAGCTTTTTTAATACCTCCTTCTCAGGTATCCGGTTTTCTATAAGCCTTTGTAAAAAACTCTCCCTTAAGATATCTTCCCCCTCGTTTTTCCTTTTCTCCCACTCTTCCTTCTCTTTTAAAACTTCTCTTTTCTGAAAAATCTCCGCCTTTATTTTTTCGACGACCTTCCCCACTTCCGTCACATTAATCGGTTTCAGGAGAAAATCGTCCACTCCCAGTTTTACAGCCTGCCTTGCATAATCAAACTCCCGGTATCCGGTGATCATGACCACATGGATGCCCGGAAACTTTTCCATAAGCCTCTCTGTAAATTCCAGCCCGTCCATATTGGCCATACTGATATCTGTCAGAACCAGATCCGGCCGTCTTGTACGGATGAATTCCAGGGCATCCCTGCCGGATTCTGCCTCCCCGATAATCTCAAAGCCGTTTTCTTCCCAGGGAAACCCTTTGCGGATTAAAATTCTCTCTAACTTCTCATCATCCACCAGCAATACCTTTAGCTTCATATTCTCCCTCTCCTTCCGGAACCCTTTTTTTGATCCGAAGGGCAACTTCTGTGCCGTTTCCCACTTCACTGTGGATCATAACAGGATTTTCAATTCCATAGTACAGCCGGATTCTCTGGATCATACTGTATACTCCAAAGCCAAATTTCCCGGTCTTTGTCTTTCCCTCTATGATTTCCCGGATTTTCTCTTCCTCAATACCCTCTCCGTCGTCGGTTACGATAAAAACAATTTCATCCTCATCCAAAAATCCGCTGATCCACAGCCTCCCCCCTTCCGGGTTTTTGTGTATGCCATGATACACTGCATTTTCAACCACCGGCTGAAGCAGCAATTTAATGATCCGGCAGCCCAAAATCTGCTTTTCCACGTCATATTCCACATGAATTTTATTATCATACCGGATATTCAGTATTGACAGATAGCTTTTTATACCGTTTAATTCATCCTCCACGGTAATAAGGTTCTCTCCGCTGTTCAGGCTGTTTCGGTAAAAGTCTCCTAAAGACTGGGTCATGAGAAAACACTTATCGTAATCTCTTACAAGGGCCAGGGCAGAAACGGCATCTAAAGTATTGTAGAGAAAATGAGGGTTAATCTGTGCCTGAATGAGATTTAATTCCATCTTGGCAATATTTTTTTCCTCCTGCTTCACCCTTATAATCAGCTCCTTAATAGACTGTATCATACGGTTATAAACCCGGATTAAATTTGCTATTTCATCTTTGCGTCCATCCTGTTCCATTTTTACAAGCTGCCCTGTCTCCACAATCAGCATATGTTTTTCCACTTTCTCCAGGGGGCCGAAAATCAGTTTTGTAAGCAGGACGGACGCCCCAAAGACAAACAGGATATTTATGGCGGCAACCAAAATGATCATCCATTTGTAATACGGCGCCATCGCCCTGCTGCCGTTTGTCTTGAAGCGCCCGATCAATTCCCAGTCTTCAATTCCAAGGCTCTGGGAAATCAGGATATCTCCGGATTCCCCCTCTTTTTTGCTGTCTCCGGAATATACAATAGGTTCCCCTTTAGAATCCACAATATAAAAACTGCTGTCCTCTCCCTCCCCTACGGAATCAAAATAAGATTGTATGGTTTCCTCATTCACCGTTACCATCAGCACTGCCAGCGGCTTATAGGTATTCTTGTCCTTTATCTCCCGAATATAAGTGATGTATTCCGTATCGGAAAAATACCGCACGATGTCCTCGCTTCCATGGATAAAGAAACCATTCCCTTTATGCTCCGGCAGGCTCTGATACCATCCTGTCTCCGGAATACGCTCAGGGCTGGTCTTTTCCGGCGCCTTTTTGTAGGAACTGTAAAAATTCCCGCAGGAATCCCATATATAGACTCCTGATGCATAGTCGCAGGCCAGTATCATATTGGTGAGGCTCTTTTGCACCATTCTGTGTATTCCCGGATCCGAAGGCATGTCTTCCACATTTTTCAGCGCCCTTTGAACCTGGTCGTCAAAATAAACAAGATCAGAAAACTGTGTCACATTGTCAAAGATTAAAGACAAGTTTCCCGTCAGGGCATTTACTGTCTGGGTTCCCACTTTTTCAACTTCTTTTTTTGTATAAATTCTGTTAATCCAGAAAACAGCGCTAAAAGTAAGTACAAAGGACAGCATCAGCAACAACAGGTACGCCACCACAATCTTTGTTTTGATCCGCATTTTCTTACTCAATAAAATCACTCCTATGAACTTCTCAATTTCCCCGTCTCCCGAAACGGAATTATTTCAATCTCCTGCATCTTATCCTTTCACCAATATCACTTTTACTTCTATCCTTTCTTCTGTTGGAAATCCAAGCAGTTCTTCCCTTTTTATCCCGCAGATTTCCGTTATATCCGCTTTTTTCCCATTTACCCAGATCTCTTTTATTTTATATTCTTCCGGCCCTGACCAATCTTCATTTATGTAGCGCACATGCAGCCTTCGGCGGGCAAAAGTAAATTCTATGGAAGCCTCCCCGGATGCATCAAACTGCGTTTTACAGAGTTTTGGCCTGAAAACAAGATTGCCCAAATCTCCCTGTATGCCAAACATTTCTGTCACAACCGTAAGCAGCATCCAGCTCGCGGCACCGGTAAGATAATGGTACATCCCCCTTCCCCTGGCGTCAAAATATTCGGGAATCCCCGGGTAGATTCTGCTTCTTCCAAAGTCATTGCAATGGCGAAACAGCGTCTCTATCACATGATATCCCTGCTTAACCGCCCCCCGCTGATACAGCGCATTTGCAAACATCGTGGTCATATGGGAAAAGACTGCTCCGTTTTCTTTGTGCCCGTAGGCGAATCCAAACATCCGTCCCAGATCCATCTTTATCTCGTGGAAATCTGTGTTTAAGCGGTATCCGCCCACAGACTGATCAAAGAGACAAGTATCCGCCGCTTTCATAATCTGCAGAATCTGATCTTCCTTTGCCGCCCCGGACATCAGGCAAAATACCTGTCCGGTTAGCATCATTCTGGCTTCCCCCTGAAAAACGCCCTCCACAGCTCTGCCGGAATTGTCATAATACCCATTATACCATCCAATGTCTTTTTCTTCTATCCATTCTGCCTGTCGGATGTGCTGAAAGATAAACTGATACATTTCCTCCAGTTTTTTCTGAAGTTCTCCTATCCCTGCCATCATTTTTTTCCCGCTGTTGCAGTGTTCACAGGATTTGCAGTACCTTTCCAGTATCTGCCGTTTTTTTGATACGTCCCAGAATATATCTTCTTTCGGCGAAAGCAGAATCTCCATCTCCTCCATCAGAGGCAGGGATTCTATCCCGGCTTTTACAAATTCAGATAAAAGCCTGGAAATCTGCTCCATGTTTTTCCCGTACATGGCAGTAAAAGCTACGCTTTCCCCTCTCTCTGCCGCCATATCCAAAGCGTCGTTCCAATCTGCTCCCCGGATTCTGATATGGTTATGCTCCCCCACATCATAAAATGCGGTAAGATGTTCCAGTAAAAGGTGTTCTAAAATGCTTCCCTTGTAAATCTTCCCGTCCTTACTTCTCTGCCATTCTCCCTGTTCTTCACTCCATGCAGCGTCCCTGCCGTCTCCCCGGCATACCTGCATGTCTTTAAAATACGTACATTCCTCTAAAAGTACTTTAAAATCCCCGGTCTGCCTGATGTAAAGGTCTATGGTGAGATAAGGCCAGACGCCGTGATCCATCCATACGCGGACAATGTGATTCCTGTCCGCAAGAAACTCTCCCTGTCTGCTTCCGATAATTGTGGCGTTGGTTCCATCAAGCCGTACTCCGCATATATTGTCTACAATCATTTTCCGCACCCCGTCAGGGTTCATCAGAAGAAGCGCAAGGCAATCCTGCCATAAATCCCGCCAGCCTCTTCCTCCCCTGCCGTAATCATGGTGGGGCAGAAAAGAACAACCGTATATCCTCCGCAGCATAGGCTGAAAGCTGACCCAGCGCATCCAGCAGTCAAAATCTCTATCCCCGGTATGATATTTGATATTCACCTTTTCCTGCCAGCAGGCGGCTGTTTTTTCCAGGCTGTGGTCAAAATAAGACTCCTCCAGGAATTTCCGGGCCGTTTTTTCCATCTCCTCTATGTTCTCCCCAAAAGCCATCACAAACATGCAGGTCATCTTTTCCCCCGGCAAAACTTCTTTCTCTGCAAATTCCAGTCCTCCCAGGGCTTCATAGCCTGCTGTCTGATAACCTGCTTTCACGCCTGATTTTCTGTAAAATACAGCCTCCGGGTTTTCCAGATTTCCCCCTTCTCCGATGAAGGCTTCCAATACCGGGAAAAAGCCGACAGGTTTTTCCTCCCCGAATCCCCCGAACACTCCGTAGATTAAATGATTTACCTCATGTCCTCTCTCGTTAAAGGCCATGGTCGGATTTACCGCCACTCCGAATTCTCTTACCTGAATTCTGTGCAAAAGTGCTGTCACATGGCGATGGTCCCGGATATTGTCCGCTGACCTGCCATAAATGGGAATCGCTGAAATCAATTTTATATGTCTTTTTTTCGTCCCCGTATTTTCCACCGTAACTTTTATCACTTCCGCCTGCTCCCCGGTGAAAGGAACAAAATTTGTAATCTCAGCCCGTAATTCGTGCTCCTTTGAAATTCTGGTCAATTTATGGTACATCATTCCCGCTTCCAACACTGTTTCCTCTTTTTCCCGGGAAAAAAGACGGCTCTGCTGAGCCCCGGATCTTCCGGTTAAAGACCATGCATCTTTCCCTTCTAGGATACACCAGAAATTCCTTGTGGATTTGTCATTATGCAGATTCTCACTGCTTACCGGAGCCATAAAAAAACTGTTCTGCCCTGTTTTTAAATCTCCTCCTAAGTCCGGGGTAACGCAGCTTTTTACTCCGTTTTCATTTGCCAGGGGGAAATACAGATAACTTGTTTTTTCCGGGTTTTTCACGCAAAAAGCTCCCTCTTCCCCGATATACTGATATGACATATATCACCATTCCTTTCTTTTTAAAGAAAGTATAGCGGAGAAAGGGAGTTTACTAAACTGAATTATTTTGCTTTATAGGTAATAATTTTTACTTGTTACCATGCATTTCAGGAAATGAAGCAGGCACACCATTATACAACTGTTCTGCTCTTTTGTCCCCGGCAAATCCCTAAAATAGCAAGAACAGCAAGGATTCCCAAAACGAAAACCGCCATAACCGGGTAGCTGACATTCGTTCCGAACACATTGAAACCCTTATATCCGCCGAACACCTCTTTCATCAGCGTGACATTCGCCAGCCCGAAGTCCACCAGCACCCCAAGCCTCTGGGTCACGGTATCGCCCATTGCCGCCAGGCCCACGTTCACAAACAGGATCGCCAGGCTGACCCCCGCTGTCCCCATCTGGCTTTTCATGCGGGAGGAAATAAAACAGATAATCAAGCTATAGACCGCACCGGTAAAAATGAGCCATACGGCCCCGACTGCGGCAAGCTGCCAGACCTTCCAGGGGAACATGGATCGGGCATAGGTGGGAATAGACTGGATGGCGGCATCCCAGCCGTGGAAACTCCCATGAGGCAGAAAACCGAACAGAAACGTGGCGGCCAGGTACAGTGTGACCACAACCGTGGAGGCGGCGAGTACGCTCAGCAACTTTGCTGTAACGATTTTCCTCCTGCCGTTCCGTGAGCTTAAAATCAGGTTGTCCATGCCGCTGGAACGTTCCACAGCGAACACCGGGGCGATGACAAAGGCCAGCGGTAAAAACAGCAGGAACTGCATCATATGCTCTCCCCAGTTGTTGAACAGGTTTTCCCACAGCAGGGCGTTGGCAAACTCCGGCTCCCCCAGCTCTTCCAGCCTTTGCAGGGAGGCGGACAGCTCCTGATAGTCAAAAGAATCCTGTTTTCCTTGGCTTTCCAATTCTGCAATCTTCCCTTGCAGAAGGGCGATGCCATAGGGTTCCTCAGCACTCTCTGGCGGAGTGCCGTTCTTATATTCCTCCACTCGTTCGGCATAGGCGTGGTAGTTTACCGCCAGAATGATCTCTGGCTGGTCTTTGACGCTCCGTGAAATCATCCGGGCATCTGTGCCGTACCGGGCGCTGACTTCCTGATAGATTTTTTCCGATTTCGCGGCTTTTTCGCTGTCAAAGGGACCTTCCCAGTCGGCGGCTAATTCCTCGTAAGCGCGGTAACTGTCATTGCCGCCGATCAGGAACATGGTGGAGGTCAGGCCTACCACACTGTAGAGGGCAAACAGGCACGCCAACAGCAGCAGGGTTCTCCTGTTCAGTAGCAGTTTTCGCAGTTCAAATCGAAACAGAGACATGGCGTTACCTCCTGGCCTTTCCTGGCAAGTAGTTGAAAAGATACAGATAAGCGTCCTCCAGCGTTGGTGTGACCTGTATCGCGTCAGAGACTGGCTTTGTATCCTCAATGATGCGTACCTCCATGCGGCTGTCCTTCGCCCTGACATTGCTGATGACAGCCCGATTTTGATAGTCCATGAGCTGTTCGGCGGGCATCTCCGCCAGCCAGACCCGGCCTTCCATCATATGGATATATTCTCCGCCCGTGTGGATGCGCTGGATATCTCCATACTCCATCATCATGATCCGTGCGGCAATATGCTCCACGTCGGATACGATATGGGTGGAGAGCAGCACCAGGCGGTCCTTCGCATAGGCGGAGATAATATTGCGGAACTTGATCCGCTCATAGGGGTCCAGGCCGGAGGTGGGTTCGTCCAGAATCAAAATCTCCGGGTCGTCCAGAAGGGCCTGGGCAATACCCAGCCTGCGCTGCATCCCGCCTGAATAGGCGGCGCATTTCCGTTTCAGATCGTCCCAAAGGCCGACGCTGCGGGCCAATTCCTCAATCCGCTTTTTCGCGTGGGCTTTTTCCATCCCTTTCAGCGCCGCCGAGTATTCCAGATAATCCCTGCCGGTAAAGTCGCCGTAAAAGCTGACATCCTGGGGCAGATAGCCGATTTTTGCCCGGTATTCATCCCCTACGGTGCGAATGTCCTTCCCATCATACAGGACACGCCCATTTGTGGGGCGCAGCACATCGGCCAGTATCCGAATAAGGGTGGTTTTTCCCGCCCCATTGGGACCCAGCAGACCGCATACCCCCGCTCCCATGGTGAGGGAAATCCCTTTCAGGACTTGTTTATTCTTATAATTTTTTGTGACAGCTTCCAGTTGCAATTCCATAAGCTACCTCCTGGCGGCTCCGCCGCCGTAAAATCCCCGCACTTTTTCGAGAAATGCTCTACTTGTATGATTGGGTTCATGTTGCTGCCTCCTGCAAAAAATAAAGTCCTATGCGTACAAACCCGCATAGGACTTATCTCTATAGAAATCTATAGCGCCTTGGTTATTCGGTTGTCTTTTAAGGACGTCACCTCCAAATATCGCCCAGCTCGATCAGCTTGGCCTGGATGCGACGTAGGCTTTCGCATCCTCCTCGCCCAGCGCCTCCAGCATTTTTGACACTGAACAGAACGCTATCGCCTTTCTTGATTGTTAACTTTGTTAGGAATAATAACACGGATTTTCACTAATGTCAATGGGGAAATATACGTTTATCCCCATTCATAGAGAAAAAATGTTCCAGCATACTCATATTCAGCTTGCGGATCTGCTCCCGCTTATCCTTCTTTTTCGGGCAGTCCGGCACCGCCCGCAGGAACGCCTTGCTCACCGGATACATGAAAACACCCCCTTCCACGCAAAAAGCACCAGCCCTTTCAGACTGATGCCCTCCCTGAATCTAAAAACAAACCTTCAAAAACCGAAGCTATCCCTCCAGCTTCATGTACAAAAGAGGATACGGGTTCCCCTGCTCATCACAATCCGTCCGTTTAAACACACGAAACCCCATACGCTCATAAAACCCTTTTGCCTGCGGGTTCTGCTCATTCACCGCCAACTCATTGACACCATAAGCATCCATCCCATATCCAAGCAGCGCCTTCCCAAATCCCCTGCCCCTCTCTTTGCCGGAAACAAACAGCATTTCCAATTTTCGCCCGTCAATCCCCATAAAAGCGGCAGGAATCCCTTTATCACTCTCCCCAACAATCAAATGCGGTATCTCCCTTATTGCCTGCGGAACATACCCCTTAATCTTCTCTATCTCACTATCCGATAAAAACAAATGCGTCGCCCGCACAGAACCTTCCCAAATATCCAGCAGAGGCGTTCTTTCTTTCATCTCAACTATATTCATTTTCCTTACTCTCTCTATCTGGTATTTTATCAAGCATAGTCATCTCCTTTATAAATTCCAATCTACCGCTGTCACCAGACAGCCTTTTCCCACTACCCATCATAGCAGAAAAAGACCGCCATATCAATCAGATTTAGAACCGGTCCATATCCTCCTGCGTCCCAAGCCCACAGTACCGATACCCGTCATTCTTTAATCGCTATCAGACTTTCATACTGCTGGCCAGCAATATATGTACGGCTCCCAGACGGAAACCAGAAATGATGCAATTCCGGTACTGCTCCATATCCATGAGAAAATCCCATACAGCCATAACCAGTTGCCGATCCTTTCAAATCCCTTAAAAATCTTGTTTTCACCTTTTACCCTCCAAATATGTGCATATGCTTTCTGTATATATACCCTTGTGGTATTTCAATTTATGGTTCAATCGAAATCAGCTCAATGCCTTCTTCCTTTCCCAAATTCCGGCTATATAACTTTTCCTCTGCGTTATTCCAATGTTCGTGAACGCCCAGATTCGTAACCGGCTCACCATTCCCATTCTGATATACGGTGCCGGAGGGCGCGTCTGCCACAAGTCCCGCCTCATGGAGATAATTTTCCACTGCCGGATTATGCGCCATCGTTCCATTGCGTTCTGTTATCGCCGGCTCGTTTACCAGAAAATCAGCGCCCACAGAATCAATCGCCACCGGGTCCTGGGAAACAAGAATACTGGATGTATAATCTCCATCAAACGGATCCTGTTGCCACCGGGAATTTTCACCCGTAATCGAAGCTCCCTCCGAAGGCGCACAGATAATCGCGTCCAGCATATAAAGCATGGTTCTGCCGCCTAAATATTCGTTTGCCATAAAATCAACCAGAGGACTGTATTCATCCATCTCGGCTCCGGCAAGGAAACCGTGCAAGTTTGCCCCCACCGGCGGCCTCATACGGTTGCTGTTGATATATGAACCGTAGTGGTTCTTTCCGCACAAGGTCATTCCGTAGCTGTGTCCTTTCAGGTTGGCAAGGTTTATCATATAGGTCGCCTCGGTGACACAGGCAGGCAGATAATTGGTATCTCCGCCCACGTCATACGACCAGTTGATCGGTGCGGATTCATCAGCGATGCCGTTTGTCCTCCCCACAAAATGAATCCCAGAAAGAGTCTCTTGCGTACACATTTCCACCATATAATCCGGGAAAATGCGGGACACGTCATACACCGTAATATCCTCCGGCGGTATCCCGGCTTCTTCTACCAACGATACCAACAGGGCTTTCATCAGAACCGGATTGGTATAGCTCATTTCCGTTTCCCCAGACGCATCATCACTGTTCAGGCCGGAGCCGTTGATATTCGCTTTCATGGCAATCTTTTCACCAGCCTGATACCCGATCTCCCCCCGGCTGTGGGAAATATTATGTGCGGTAAACAATGCCTGCCAGCTTTCCGCTACAGTATCTTTTCCGCCAAGAGCCGCAATGCTTTCGTTCACCATTCGCTGGATGACCGTTTCATCAAAATGCTCTACTTCCCACCACCATCCGTTTCCGTCCCATTCCACGCAATCGGGATTATACGCCCATACCACCCTTCCCGGCATTGCCCCAACACCGGTTCCGTAAGGCTCATGCTGCGGAAAGAGAGAATCATAAGATTCCTCTTTCTGTTCCGGTGCTGCCTGCTGGCATCCGCAAACCGTCAAGGCAAGCATAGCAGCCAATGTCAGTGCTGTTATCTTTTTCATAGGACATCCTCCTTTTCGTTTCGTATTTGATTTGTTACCGGACAAACAGATTCACCGCCAGCCCGGCTATATAAGAAAACGCCATAACAAATCCTAAGTACAGCAAAAATCTTCTTGTGCCAAGAACAATTTTTACCGCCCCAAGATTGGTGATCTTCGTAGCAGGCCCGGTGAGCATAAAAGCCGCTGCACTCCCTATGCTCATGCCATTTGATAGCCATTGCATCAGGAGCGGGATGGTTCCGCCGTCGCAGGCGTAAAGCGGTACGCCGATGGTAGCCGCTAAAAGAACGCCAAAC
This sequence comes from uncultured Lachnospiraceae bacterium, assembly GCA_949840805.1. Lineage (GTDB taxonomy): Bacteria > Bacillota > Clostridia > Lachnospirales > Lachnospiraceae > Brotaphodocola. Next base: position 18,016 of record CATKXR010000067.1, read on the forward strand.
CCCTCGTTTTCACCGAAAAGCCCGCTGATCCATTCAGCCGGAACATACCGCTGAAATAGTACGGATAATACAATTCCAAAAAGAAAATACAGTCCGGTTGCTTTGATATTGCGCCAAAGGTTCTTCAAAAACCGGATCAGAAGATTGGGATCAGTGTCTTTATTCTTCGGTTCCTCAAAACCGGAAAAGTCAAAAAAGCCCTTTCCCTTATAAAACCTCCTGAGAAGAAACCCTGCCAGCACACCGCACAAAAAACAGGACAGAATACGGACAGTAAGCGCCACTGTTCCAAGAGCCGTACTGTAAATAATGAGCTGCGGATTGAGCAGGATGGAGCTCATCATAAATGCCGCCAGCCAGTCATCCCGGATTCCGCTTTTGGAAAAAGAGGCGGCAATGGGAATCGTGCCGTACATACACAGCGGAGAGGCGATCCCTAACATACTGGCCGCAAAAATTCCTAAAACGCCAAGCTTTCTTTCCCCCAATGCCCGGAATGTACCGTGAATCCGCTCTTTCAGGAATATGGAAATCGCCGAGCCAAGTACCATGCCTAAAACCCAATAGGGAAAGATCTGCCCCATCTGCAATTCAAAATAATACCAGAGATATACAAATTCTCTGTGAAGCGTTTCCGCCATCCTTCACCACCTCCAGGTCTTGCAATTTTCAATTCCTCTGTTCGTCCGACACTTCCCCGCTTCCTTCATTGAAAGGAGCCGCAATCCCGGCAAAAAGCTGCGGATAATCCCGGCACAGTGCCACAGACAATGCTCCGCCGTTAGAAAATCCGGTAGAATACACACGAGTTCTGTCAACCGGGTAATTAATATCTGCTATTTATTATGAGATTTATTGCCGTCTGCTTTTTGCAGGCACCGCATGATCAGGTGGGTACACTGGCAAAATGCCAGCGTAATCATGCCGTACTGCCCATAAAGCCGGACGGATTCAAAGTACGGGTTCCCCCTTGGAAGCAGCAGCATATTTCTCCACAGACTGCTCTTTGTAAAGCACAGGATTCCTGCGGCTAACACCAAAGTGAAAACCAGATAATAGGAGTAGCCAAAAATAGAATCACCTGCTTTTTTTCTAAGTCTTTCTAACAGCACATGGGTGTGAAGCCCCACATGAAGCAGCATAAGCAAAAATCCCCACGCTGTCGAAAAGATATGAAGTGTCCGGGCAAAATGTGTGGTGATGAAGGGGGAGAAGCTAAAAATATCCCCCGACATCATTGCGGAGCTGATTGCCATCCCAACCATTGCCACAAAAAGGAAAAAATCAATTCCCACAAAAAATATTCTGGCCGGGCGATACCGTCCCTTTTTCAATCCGCTGTACCAGCGTCCATTTAAGATATGGTGCAGCACGAACAGGACGCACAAAAAACAGCCCAATATTCCATGCAGAAACAATCCCCGCCCGGCCCGGTAACTCATTAAATAAAGAAAAATGAAATACATCACCACATCTATCACTATTTTGACTTTGCGTTTCATGCTATCTCGCCTCAATCCCGTTTGAAGTAAGCCATTCATTCAAATTGTCAGAAAGACCTCTTCCTCCAGAATACTCATACTCAAAACCCTGACCGACATAAGCGCCCTGTACTGTTTTTGACAGGTCAGATATGCTGTATTTAGTACAGCCGGAATAACCGTTCCATTTGTTTTTAGTAAAATCGGTGTCGCCATTTTCCCTCCCTTCCAACTGTTACTGTTTCCTCCGTTCACAGTAACTTCCAGCTATTTTTCCCACTAACACGATATATCCACGTGTTGATTTTTCCTTACATGGATAGTATAATCCATCTATAAGAGAATCGCCATTTCCAGTTTTTCTTTTGTGGTGCTTATGCCACACATTTCAAAAACTGGATATTTTAAGACAATCAGGAGAATCAGAAAATGGATTTACATCAGGAACATCACATAGACCTTCGCGTCAGGAAAACCCGCGAAGCAATCAAAAATACGTTTCAGGAAATGATCTGTGAGGTGCCCGCAGAAAAAATCACAGTAAAAGAACTGACAGACCGGGCGCGGATCCACCGAAAAACCTTCTATCTCCATTATACTTCCATAGAAGCCCTTTATCAGGATATGATGGCGGAGATTGCTGAGGGTTTCTATAAGGAAATGGAAAAGCTGAAAGCCCCTTATTCCCATGAGAAGGTAAACCGTGTCTTTTTTACCTATTACGCAGGGCAGGATAAATATGTAGAACGGCTGATCTGCGAGCCAAGCTACCGCTCTTTTTGCAATAAGCTCCATACCGCCACTCTCCGGCATAACTTAAGCCGCCACAATCCTTATGCGGATTTCAGTTTGGAAACACAGAGTATGATATACACATTTTTAGTTGCCAGCTCCCTTGAGCTATACCGCCAATGGATTGCAGACGGGAAAAAGCTGTCTCTGGAGGAAGTGATCGAACTGACAGGGAAATTACTGAATAAAGGGATTTCAGGAATTATCGGCTGATTTTGTCTCATCCTCAATTTCCGGTTATCAGCCATCAATATGAATAAGCTCATATTCCCGGCTCCCAAGACCGATTTTCTCTGCCTGCTCCAGCGTATGCAGTCCGTTCCGGGACTCGATCCTATCGATCATGGATTTGCCGTCCTTTGCGCTGTACACAAGATCCACGCATGCCTGATCAAGCGCTGCCGGGTCATAGGACGCCAGAATCCCGATATCGTGCATGTCCGGCTCTGCCGGACTGCCGTCGCAATCGCAGTCTACAGACAGACGGTTCATGACATTGATATACAGGATCTTCCCATCCAGGTAATCCGTAACCGATTTTGCGGCCTCCGCCATGGATTCCAGAAAAGCGTCCTGATCGCCGCCCCACATATTTCCTCCGGTACCGCCGCTGTGGATATGCGCTTTCCCGTCAGAAGATGCAAGCCCGATAGATATATTTTTAATCGCTCCCCCGAATCCTGCCATCGCATGTCCCTTAAAGTGGGACAGCACCACATAATAGTCATAATCGGCAAAACTCGCGCCCACATAATTTTCCGTCAGATTGTCCCCTCCTGATACCGGCAGCGTCATAGAGCCGTCTTCGTCCTGGATGTCCACATCCGCAATCTCTGTATAGCCATGATCTTCGGCAACCTGATAGTGCATCGCCGTATTTGCCCTGGAACCGCCGTAGGCCGTATTACATTCCACAATTGTTCCCTTCAGCGACTGCACCAGCCCGCCGATCAGCTCCGGTTTTAGATAATTACTGCCCGGCTCGCCGGTAGAAATCTTTACGGCAATCTTCCCGGAAGGAGTAGCGCCAAGCGCCTCATAAACATCCATAAGCCCTTTCTCACTGATATCCGCCGTCATATATACGATAGCCCCAGTGTCAGACGCCGCATTGGTTGAATCATCTGATGCAGGATCACTTCGTACCTCTTCCTGATTCTGCAAATCTGAACTCTCACTGACTGGAGTACTTTTTGCATCCTCGGTCTCACTGTTCTTCCCGCAGCCCGAGACAGAAAGCGCCAGTGTTGCCATCAGTAAATATAACATTAATTTTCTCACCACATTCACCTCTTACTTTTTATTCCCCCACTTAACTATCAATTACAGACGCTTTTCACGTCTATTTCCTACATAGACCCCATCTATACATATCCCGGAAAGCTCATAACCAAGAGAAAGTGTATAAGTTTCTCCTAACATTTTTAAAGTCCCCAATATTTTATATTTGTTACTGTTTTTCTGTATACCCCAGACTGTCAAGCCATTCATTGATCACAGGCTGTGAGGAATCTACGTCCGGGCGATATACACCGACAGGTTCTGATACCCGGACAGAATCAGGCAGCGCATCCGTAATGTCCTCCACACTGGCTGCAAGCCCGCCTGTACCGTGGGCGCAGAATGGAATCACCGTCTTCCTGCCCCGGCTCGTTTACCACCTCTTCCAGAGCAAAATATTCCATACGCTCCATAAATTCCGGGTCTGTTTCATAATAATTCATTGTCTGCTCCTCCTGTAACTTCTCTTCTATAAAGATTTTCCCAACTCATACGCCTGCTTCGGATACCTGGTTCCTTTTGTCATAGACACAGTTCCGCAGCCACAGCCCAGAATCTGCCCCTGATCCCGGAAATGTAAGTACCTGCACAGCGTTTCATAGTGGGACTTGATATCCTTCATCGTCCAGTCTTTATCATCCCATGCCGCCACGATCAGAGCTGTTTTCAGATTCTTTCCTGTAAGCGCCCCGTTAAAGCTGTAAAACCGGTCTATCACTGTTTTTAACTGTGCAGACATCCCGAAATAATACAGAGGAGTCACAAATACCATCATATCTGCGCTTAATATCTGCTCCCTAAGTTCTGCCATACCATCCTTCTGGCAGCAGGTCCCGGACATCCCGCAGGCTTCGCATCCAAGACACGGATGAAGATTGGCTCTCGCGGCGTCAAAAACGGTTATCTGATGCCCGGCTTCCTTCGCTCCCTTCATAAATTGTTCTGCCAACAGATTTGACGAGCCCTTTTTGTGCGGGCTGCTCTCTACTACTAAAATATTCATCATTTTCTCCCTTTCTGTCCGGCGCCTTGTCACGCAGGCTGTGCCGGTTTCCAAATTTACTGTTTTTAGATTCCCAGATTCCCCAGCCATTCTTCCACCGCGCTGTCCGGGTCGGATGACGCCGAATCACCGATATGAAGCCCGTCAAGCACCTCTGCCTCCGGTTCCAGCTCTTTGATACTGTTTACCGTGCCCGACAAGCCGCTCCCTCCGCTGGTGCAAAACGGTGCGATCGTTTTGCCGGAGAAGTCATAGCTGTCAAAAAATGTGTACAGGATCATGGGCATATCACTCCACCAATTGGGGTAACCCACATACACAACATCGTACTGCTCAAAGTTTTCAATGGTGTCTGCAATTTTCGGTCTTGCCCCGTCCTGTTTTTCCTTCGTCGCAATATCCAGAAGCTCATCATAGTCATCAATATAAGGCTCTGCCGGCACAATCTTGAATATATCCGCTCCCGTCCGGGCAGCAATGGAATTTGCCACATTCTCCGTATTGCCAGACCAGGAAAAATATACCACCAGCTCCTTCTGCCCTTCTC
>CATKXR010000068.1 GCA_949840805.1 uncultured Lachnospiraceae bacterium
ATACTCGCGAACATACTTATTTGCCAAATGATTCGGTTATTTATGGAAAGATGGGAACTGTGTTGGCAAATCATTTGGCTTACGGGTATAAGTTTTGCTTGATTTTTTTATCAATGCCGGATATAATAAAATCGTATTAGGCAAATGCCTCGATCCACGTCTGTCAGGGAAAATCTCTGTCAGGCGTGTTTTTTACTGTTTCAGATTGTTTAGGAGGGTTAGATGGAAGAAAAGCAGAACGTATGGCGTACATTGGCTATGCTGATTTTGGTTGTGGCGGGAAACGTGCTTTATGCCCTGTCCGTGAAGGCTTTTCTGATGCCGGCAGGATTGGTGACGGGAGGCACTACGGGAATTGCATTGGCGATGAATCAAGGGTTTGGGGTTCCGGTTTCTCTGTTCGTGCTTATTTTTAACGTGGTTATGTTGATTGTGGGGTTTTTGTTGTTAGGAAAGACTTTTGCCATTACGACTATAATCAGTACATTCACTTATCCGGCGGCTTTGGAGGTGATTGAACGTCTGGTGGGTGATATGGTAATCACACAAGATATTTTGCTGTGTACCTTGTTTTCCGGGCTGTGTATCGGCCTGTCCCTTGGTATTGTAATACGGGCAGGCGCTTCCACCGGAGGAATGGATATTCCGCCTCTTGTTTTGAACAGGTATTTCAGGATTCCGGTGTCCGTAAGCCTTTATTTCTTTGATATAGTGATTTTGCTGGCTCAGTCTTTCTGGAGTACGCCGGAAAAGCTTCTTTACGGGATTTTACTGGTGATGACCTACACGGCTGTGCTGGATAAACTGATGCTGATGGGGACGGCGCGTACTGAGGTAAAGGTAGTGACGAGGAAACACGAAGAGATGCGGAACGCAATTCTGAAGAACCTGGACCGGGGGGTGACGCTGCTCTATGGAGAAGGCGGGCATTTGCATGAGAAAACACAGATTGTACTCAGCATAATCTCTAACCGGGAACTGCCGCAGGTGGAAAAGCTGATCCGTGCCATTGACCCGGAAAGCTTTATGGTGGTCAGCCGGGTCAGCGAGGTGAGAGGAAGAGGATTCTCCATGAGTAAAAAATATCAGTAGGAAATGGTTTTTAAGCATAAGATTCTGAAAACAGGGAAGCTGCCAGGAAAGGATGTACGCATCCCATTTCCCGGCAGCCCTTTTATTGCACTTTAATAACGGTGTTCTAAAATTCTACGGCTCTTCCATCATTTCCAGAAATTCCTTAAAGGCTTCCTTGGCCTCCTCGATGATTCCCTGGTCATAGGTGTTTAAAGCCTTTTCAAACTTGCGGATCGCCGATTCCACGAAAACCCGGTCTTCTCCCAGGCTTTCTTCATAAATTCTCTCGCCTCTAAGCAGAAGGTATTTATTCTCTTCCCTGTCCCGCGGATGGATTTTCAGGTAGGAAAGGGTCTTCAGCCTTTCCTCAATCTCCTCCGGCGTCATATCCACATCCCTGCCAAAGAATACCTTTTTCATCACCTTTTGGGTGGATACTACTTTGACCTCCACTTCCAGAAGTGAGTTGATGTCATAGGTGTAGGTCACGTCAACTGCTTCTTCGCCGGCCTTGGCCGCAGGTATATCGATCAGCAGTTCACCTAAGGACAGGTTGTTGGCGGCAAAGCGGCTTTCCCCCTGAAGCACATTGACACGGATCTTATTCTGGTTATCCCGGACCGTATAGAGCCGTTCTGTACGGCTGGCAGGAATCACCGTGTTACGGTCAATAATGGGACAGAAAACTCCGTTTTCAAACCGGTTCTCTTCCCACTCCCGGACTACCTCCGTACCCAGTGTAAAGGGACATACATCGGTCAGGATGACTTCTTTAATGGCATCTTTGCGCTCCTTCATGGCACCCTGGACGGCAGCGCCCAAAGCGACTGCCTCGTCCGGATTGATATTAGTATCCGGCAGCATTTTAAACAGCTTGCTTACAAACCGCCGGATGATGGGGCTCTTGGTGGCGCCTCCTACCAGCACTACCTTGTCAATGTCTGACAGGCGTACATGGGCGTCAGCCAGGCTGCGTTTTACCGGCTTGCGGATACGCTCCAAAAGATCATTGCATGCCTCTTCATATTTGGCAAGATCCACTTCCAGTTCATAAGTCTCATCTTCAATTTTGCATCGCATGACGGATTCCCGTTTATCGGAGAAGCCCAGCTTGCACTGCTCCGCCTGTTTGTGGATATGGCGCAAAACCTTTTCGCTTAGGGAAAGCCGGTCCAACTGGGGATATTTGTCAAAAAACATGGTCTCCAGCACAGCCGTGAAATCCTCGCCGCCTAAGAAATTATCTCCCGCCACGGCCCGCACTTCCAATATCGTGTCAAACAGTTCCAGGATCGATACGTCAAAGGTGCCGCCTCCTAAGTCAAATACCAGAAAACGGGCGGAATCCTTGTTCTGGTACAGCCCATAAGCGATGGCGGCCGCAGTGGGTTCGCTGATGATCCGCTCTACCTTTAAGCCGGCCATCTCTCCTGCCCGTTTGGTAGCCTTGCGGCGCTGGTCGTTAAAGTAGGCGGGGACACTGATGACCGCCTCGGTCACTTCTTCTCCCAGATAGCTTTCGGCATCTTCTTTTAAGACGCGCAACACCAAAGCAGACAATTCTTCTGCTAGAAATGTCTTGTGGAGAAGAGTAAACTGCTTTTTGCTGCCCATATCTCTTTTGAATACGGCGGCGGAGCTGCCGGGATACAAAAGGCTGCGTTCCACTGCCGATTCCCCTACATAGATCTGCTCTTCTTCGTCAATGCTGACAACGGACGGAGTCAGATGTTTGCCGAGCCGGTTGGGGATAATCTTCGGCCCGTCTTCCGAAAAGTATGCCACCAGGCTGTTGGTGGTCCCTAGATCAATTCCAATAATCATAATCTGCCTTTCTTAATCTATGCGCAGACCTATTTGAACCATGATGTTCATGCTGCATTCTGTCTGGTCGGCCGGCTTTATTTGCTTTTCTTTGCCAGCTTTTTCTGTAAATGTTCCAATGTTGCCCGGGCCGTGATCCCGTGAGGATTTGCCTTTAAAGATTTCTCATAATATTCCACGGCTTTTTCATAATCTTCTATCGCTTCATAGTACATGCCTAAGTAAAGATAGCCCTCAAAACACACCTGATGCCGGCATTGGCGGCATCGCATGCATTCATTCATCTGGCGGAAATAACTCAGCCCTTTCTCTGTCTCCCCGAGGCAGATGTAGATCCATCCATGGCGCATGAGCCGGGCAGGACGGTACGGGCGGTAATTGAGGTAGTTTTCCTCCGTAGTCCATTTTGTCCTGGTGAAATGTTCCAGGGCTTTCTGGGCGTGTGTTTTTGCAGCTTTAAAGCGCCGCATACGGAAACAGAGGGATGCCAGTTCCCATTCCAGCTCATGCAGTTCGTCCGGATCCGTCTCGATGGCCAGAGCCTTCAAAAAACAAGCTTCAGCCTTCTTAAAATCGATCACCTGGTCTCTGTAATAGGCGGCCAGATTGCTGAGACGGTCTGCCTTCTGATCTTTTTTAGCGGCCTGGACTCCCTTTTTGTAGGTGAGAAGAGCCTGGGCGGTTCTTCCCTGAAGATACTGGGTATCTCCGATCCGGGAGTAATAGTCGTCATTTTCCGGATCTTTTTCAAAATATTGAATCGCCTGCTTATAATCGCCCAGATACCGGTATAAATAACCCAGTTCCTTAAAAATCGTCTTATCGTCCGGATATTTTTCCAGATTCTTATTGTAACATTCTATGGCCTGGCGGTAGTCGCCTAAGGCCTCGTAACAGTCTGCCAGGTTGCTGTAGGGAAGCTGGCTTTTTTTATCGCCCAAATGTTTCAGGGCAAGTTTAAAATAGGTAATCGCCTTATTAAGATCTCCGGTCCGTTCAAAACAGCAGCCCAGGTTATTATAGATCACCCATTCATCCGGCTCCATTTTCAGCGCTTCCTCAAAATCACGGATAGCCTCGTCGATGTCCATGTTGTCCATATAGAACAGCCCTCTGTGTACAAGATCGTGGCATGTGGCATGGGCTTCAATCTGCCGGTCCATGTAAGAAATCGCTTTTTTGAATAACTCCGGGTCATTGCCCTCCCGGTACTGGCCGCGATAAAAATCCGCCAGTTTTTCACAGGCTTCCCTGTGTACCTGCTTATATTTTAAGGCTTCTTCATAGCATTCCATGGCAAGGTTTTTCATGCCCAGAGCTTCCTGGCACAGGCCTGTATTATAATGGAGAACGGCTGAGTCCTCATACTGCTGGCGGGCTACGGCGTAATCAGCCAGAGCCGCCTTGTATTTGCTGTGATCCAGGTAGACATGGCCGCGGATCATCCGGTACTGCATCCGTTCGGGATTCTGTTCGATAGCGAGAGTCAGATGAGCAAGCGCTTCGTCCAGGTCATCGTTGTCCCAATGGAGCAGGCCGATCTCATATTCAATTTCAGACAGATCTTTAATGTCTGTGTCAGGATTGTCGTGTTCGGAAAGCAGTTCGGTGGCAATCGCCAGCGGAGCTTCCCTGTCTTCCCGCTTATCAGCCAGGTTTCGAAGGATCTTTACTTCATAAAGCCGCAGGCACGGGCTGAATTCCACCTGGTTGTTCCGGGCGCGGTCCAGGACCCCTTTGGCATCCTGGAACTGGTCATGGTAGAAAAATACCTGGGCGGCAAGAAGGTATGGCTTATAATGGCCAGGGAAGATATTGATGGCATTGTAATAGTCATCTACTACCTGCTGTCCTTTGCGCAGTTCGTAGGCGGCTTCCTGCCGCTGGACATAAGCGGGATAGTAACCCTTGTCTTCTTCAATCACCTGGTCGCAGGCATCTATACATTGCTCATATTCTTTGTACTGAAACAAAAGATAGGCTTTGTACTGCATGGCGGCAAGTTTGTCCCGCAGGTTTTTGGCAACGGCGGCAGCGGTCTGCACATATTCCAATGACAGTTCCTGCTCTTTTAATTCATGGTAACAGCCACTGAGCAGATGGCAGGCCTGGAATTCGCGGGAGATGCGTTTGCGGTTTTCATCGGAACCATCGTCCCTGGTCTGGCGGATCAATTCCAGCCAGCGCAGAAGATGGGGCAAGGCCGGGGCATAGCGGTCTACCCGGTACAAAAGGCGGCCGTACAGATTTTCATAGGAGTATTCGGTCTCTTCATCCGGCGTAAAATCTTCCAGCAATGCAACGGCATCTTCCGGATGCTCGTTTTGAAACAGACACCAGCCCAGCTCAATCATGTCATTTTTTCTCTGGTCATCCGGCAGTTTTGGATTGGCCAGGCTTTCTTTGTAACCGGCAATCAGGGCGTCATTGGTAAAGGTCATCAGCTCCAGCACTTCTTCATCCTGGCTGTCCATATCAAGAAGCTGAAGCATCAGCTCTTTTGCCTCTTCATATTCTTTTTTGTCTATCTTGTAGCGGGCCATGCCCAGCTTGGCCATGTAATGGGTGGGCAGGCGGTCCAACAGCTTTTGCCAGAGAAGGGCGGCGTCTTCTTTCTCTTCCAAAGCCCACCATGCGTAGGCGCAGTAAAGGAGAACGTAATCATCCTCTCTGGGGTCTGCCAGCAGCCGTCTGGTCAGCAGGCGGGCAGCGTCAGACAACATTTGATACAGGCCGCTTTCCTTATCGTCGTAAAAGGAAAAGGAATCCGCATCGGAAGTATTTGTAAGCTTTGACGCACAAATGGCGGCCTCTGCCTTAATGCGGGCATCCCTCTCAGGATTGGCAGGCTGTCTGGCCGGTTTTGTCTCACGGAAAGTCTCCAGAGCTGCGGTCAGGAGCCGCAGCCGTTCGGCATCCTCGTAAGGATGGTAGAGATGGAAGGCTGCTAAGTCAGAAAGATTTGTATTTGTCCCTTCATAATTCTGATGGCTAATCTGCCGCCGGATATCAAGATAATTGCGGATGTAACCATCGGCGTCCATCTGCTCCTGGTCAAGAACTTCAAAAAGTTCCAGGGCTATGGCTTCCGGATTTTCTATGTAGTACAGGATGTAGTTCATGAAATTTTCCGGGAACTGCTGGCGCAGGGACTGCTGATCTTCTGCAATCTGGAATGTCTCGTCTAAAAGCTTCCAGATGGGATGGGTCAGGTAAATATGATCCATCAGGTACACTAAGACAGCCTCCCTGGCCTGGAGGGAGGTATCTAAATCTTCACACAGAGGATCGGATAAAAGTTCTTTCCAGAGGGCAGGCTGGGGGCGGAGCCGGATATCCTGGTACACATGGTCGATCCGGTCGATCCACAGGTCGATCTCAGTCTTTTCCTTTTCCTCCTCCTGTCTGGGTTGTCTTGCATATGCGATAGCACCCTCATAGGCTTCCCGGAGACGTTTGAAACCGTCCGGGTCGTCTTCCGGATTGGTTGTTTTCAGTAAGTTCAGGTAGGCAGCTTTGATTGCCGATTCATCGGATGTTTCCGGGATTTTGAGTACATGAAAAATTAATGCATGTTCCATATTGAATGCTCCTGTCTGATTCTTCTATCTATCATAAAAACCGCCATATTGAATAGGGGCATATGCATATAGAAGTAAGTGTTCACATTATATCACTTTTAAGAGGAAAGGGGAAGGTTTTCTTTTGGGGAATGGACAAAATGAAAATTATGCACATGAAATTATTAGCACTCACTAAAAATGAGTGCTAATTTTCTGTTGACAATTGTTCTCTATCGTATTAAAATATACACCAGAGATTCCAAAGCATAAAATTATTTGAGGAATCCGAAGGCAGTCTGCAATGTTATTTCCGTATAGTTTTGTAAAAGGACTAATTTAAACGGGACACAGACGGGAGAATCGAAAACAGAATAAAAGAACAGGAGTGATATGCGATGGGCAATAAGTCAGGTAATTTATCAATTAACAGTGAGAACATATTTCCGATTATCAAGAAGTGGCTTTATTCGGATCATGACATTTTTTACCGGGAACTGGTGTCCAATGGCTGCGATGCCATTACCAAACTGAAAAAGCTGGAGCTGATGGGAGAGTACACCAAGCCGGAGGATATGGAGTACAAGATCCAGATCACGGTGGATTCCGAGGAAAAGTCAATCCGGGTTAAGGACAATGGCCTTGGCATGACGGCGGAAGAGGTGGAGGAGTATATCAATCAGATTGCGTTTTCCGGGGCACAGGATTTCCTGGAAAGATATAAAGACAAGGCCAATGAAGACCAGATTATCGGCCATTTCGGATTGGGTTTCTATTCCGCGTTTATGGTGGCGGACAAGGTGATGATCGATACTTTGTCATACAAAGAAGGCAGCGTCCCTGTCCACTGGGAGTCGGAAGGCGGACTGACTTTTGAGATGAAGGATGGGGATAAGGAGGACCAGGGTACGGTTATTACCTTGTATCTCAATGAGGACAGCTATGAGTTCTCCAATGAATACCGGGCCAGGGAAGTGCTGGATAAGTACTGTTCCTTTATGCCGATTCCGATCTTTTTGGACAGCGCCAAGGCGGAACCGGAATATGAGACGATCGACAAAGAGGAGCTGACGGATAAGGACACCGTTGTGGAGACCGTGGTGGAACCGGCCAAGACTGAGGAAAAGGAGAACGAGAACGGGGAAAAGGAGACGGTGGAGATCGAGCCGTCCAAAGAACGCTACAAGATCTTAAAGCGCCCGGTGCCGTTAAATGACACGACTCCTCTCTGGAATAAGCATCCCAACGAATGTACGGAGGAGGAGTACCGTTCCTTCTACCGGAAAGTATTTATGGATTACAAGGAGCCTTTGTTCTGGATCCATCTGAACATGGATTATCCTTTTAATCTGAAGGGAATTCTGTATTTCCCCAAGATTAATACGGAGTACGATTCCATTGAGGGAACCATTAAACTTTACAATACCCAGGTGTTTATTGCAGACAATATTAAAGAAGTGATCCCGGAATTTCTGATGCTGCTGAAAGGTGCCATTGACTGTCCGGATCTGCCGCTGAACGTATCCAGGAGCGCGCTGCAGAACGACGGGTTTGTGAAGAAGATCTCCGACTATATCACCAAAAAGGTAGCGGACAAGCTGACCGGTATGTGCAAGACGGACCGGGAGAATTATGAGAAATACTGGGATGATATTGCGCCGTTTATCAAGTTCGGCTGCATTAAGGACGAGAAGTTTGCCGAGAAGATGAATGACTATATCCTGTTCAAGAACCTGGATAAAAAATACCTGACTTTGAAGGACTGCCTGGAGGAGAACAAGGAGAAGCACGAGAATAAAGTGTTCTATGTGACTGATGAGAAGGAGCAGAGCCAGTATATCAATATGTTTAAGGAGGAAGGCCTGGATGCGGTGATCCTGCCCCACAATATTGACAATCCTTTCATCAACCATCTGGAGCAGAAAAATGAAGGCCTTAAATTCCTGCGGATCGATGCGGACCTGAACGACACTTTCAAGGAAGAGGTCAAAGAGGACGACGAGGAATTTAAGAAAACGGCGGAAACCCTGACAGAGATATTTAAAAAGGCCCTTGGCAATGACAAGCTGGAGGTCAAGGTAGAGAAGCTGAAAAACGAGAACATCTCTTCCATGCTGACAGTGGCCGAGGAGAGCCGCCGTATGCAGGATATGATGAAGATGTACAATATGTACGGCATGGATCCGTCCATGTTCGGCGGCGCCGGCGAGACATTGGTGCTCAATGCCAATCACAAACTGGTGCAGTATGTGCTGAACCACGGAGACGGGGAGAACACGCCTAAGTTCTGTGAGCAGCTTTATGATCTGGCGCTTCTGAGCCATGGGACACTGAATCCGGAGCGGATGACAAAGTTTATTGCCCGGAGTAATGAAATTATGATGATGATGGCAGGAGAGAATAGTTAAGGGTAATTGGAGAACAGGAACGGTATGGCTGCGGCCATGCCGTTTCCTGATGTTGTGGGTACTCAATGGCGCATGTTTTGGGTGTGTACTGCCTGTTTCTGAAATAATCTTAGGTCTTTTCACCAGTGATAATAAATTCATACAAATGTTTATTACAATTTCGTTTTCTTACGATTTGGTAATCAACATTTGTAAAACCAATCTGTGTCATAAGATCAGCATAAATACGTTCTGCCGGAACAGAGATACCATAAAAATTAGAATTTCCAATAATATAAAATACTTTTCCGTTACTTAATAACCCAGCATAAACTGCTTTAAGATGTATATATATATCTTCAAAGTACCTGAGTACATAATTTGCCATCAGCCCGGCAGAATGGTTGTCAGCTTTTGCAATAGATGATGTTATATCATGTACATAAGATGGCAGGATATTTGCAGATTTCCATGTTGAAAGCAAGCTGGTTGCTTTGCCCCATGTTCCCCCAATGGATTTCCAATCTAGTTCACTTGCCTGTTCAGGAATTTTTAAATAATCCATCCAATACATATAAGGACGTAATTCCCGGATATACGAAATTCTGTTTGGATACGGCGGAGAGGTAATAACAGTATCATATTTGTTACAATATTCGGATGGAATACCCCGGGAATCATATTGTATAAGGTTTGAAATGGCTTTAGGGGACATCTCTGCACTTTTGGCAATCATCTTACAGATTGATAAAAAAAACTCTTTGCCAATACGCATGGAAAAGAATGTGTCATTATTTTCCCTAAAGGAAGTTGAAACATGGTTAAATGCAGCATTTGAAAATTCAATTACTGCCCGGCAAAAAGAAACCAAAAGTAATTCCTGCACCTTATAATCCGAAATCTGATAAATTCTTGTTTTTAATTTTGCTAAAAAGTCAGCCTGCTGTTTTCCCCACCATCGATCAATATTATGAATGGGAGGAAGTGGTGCGGGCTCAGTATTTTCAAGTTTTTGTACAATAGTATTGGCAATTTCTAAAAAGTTATCTATGGTTTCTTGTGAAAAGCTTTTTAGTTTGACATTTCCAAACCAAACCAAAAAAGGATTGATTTCTAATGCAAGCGAAAAAATTCCCTTATTTGCACAAACCAATTCAGTTGTGCCGGTTCCGGAAAAAGGTTCCAAAACACATTGCGGGATATAATCCAATTCAGATAAAATATCTTCAACAAGTTTAACGGAGTATGCTGGTGTGAGTCGTAACCAGCCATGACGTCCCGAAGATAAATTATATTTGAATGTATAATGTGGATTCCGAGAAATTTTTGCGTCCTGCATTTATTCGGCCCTCATAAGATGTTCAAGAATAACTTGAATCTTTTCTTTATAATAATTTTGATTCATATTCATAAACTGTATGAAGTCAAATCCAATAATTTCTTTAAAAAAGCTATATGTAGAAACAAGAGGTGACGCTTCGGCATGTCCTTGTAAAATCATCCATTTTGCGATCCTGTACCGAGATACAATATCATCATCTATTTGCGAGGACATTACCATTAGACATGGAATATAACCATTTGCATAGGCATTTGCAGCATTTGAGATATCTGCATTTTGTCTTTTGGAATCTTTACTTTTATACCCTTGTCTTACTTCAAATACAACCCCGGTCATTGCCTGACGAATTGGTGCAGCCAATTCAAGAAAATCTGCAACTTCAAGCATCCAATTTCGACATCGGTCTCTAACCTCTTTATTGGGAATTTTATCAAGGAGAAATCTTCCGTCAAGAGATAAAGTCCGCTTTTTTCCATTTGACCCTTGAATTTGATAAGACCACATAACACTATTGCTATCAATACCAAGATAATCCATAAATATTTCTCGCACTAAGCGTTCACATCCAATGCCTATTTGCCGATACACACTTGTTATGCCTCCGGCAGCTTTATGTGCGGAGTACATTAGAGGATTATCCAGGCCGAGCCACTTATAAAAAGCGTCTGAGCCGTATAAAACCTGAAATTCTGCAAGTGAAAATCCACCGTTACGGCCATGGCCAAATTTAGGTGTATAATTAGCACATTCGTTAACCGGAGCTATTAAAATTTCCCGATAGCGGAGATTTTGTTCTGTCGTCATTTGTATATCCTTTCCATTATTAAATTTTTGTTTCACAATTTTGAGAAGGAAACAAAAAATTTTTTAGCGCTTCTATACATTATATAGTGAAAATATGAATAAATCAAGCAAACCGGAATTTGAACAGTTTCGGCAGGTTTTTCTTTGATTTGACAACAAAACAAAACCGTATTAAAATCAGGAACAGATACAAGCCAATATACCTATTCAGGGATGGAGACAGGATTATGGAAAGAATATACAAATACCCAAGAACCCGCCACATAGAAGGATCGAGAAAGCAGGCGGGGGACGAGGAACTTGATAGTGTAAGATTTGCAGAGATCCGGGGGAAGTATCTGGTATTGGAAGAGAAGATTGACGGCGCCAACTGCGGAATCAGCTTTGGAGAAGACGGAAAGTTGTATCTGCAGAGCAGGGGGCATTTTTTAAACGGGGGATACGGAGAGCGGCAGTTTGACATGCTGAAGGTGTGGGCAGAGTGCTTTCGGGACAGGCTTTGGCAGGTCTTGGGAAGTCGGTATGTGATGTATGGGGAGTGGATGTTTGCCAAACATACGGTATTTTATGATCGGCTTCCTCATTATTTTTTGGAATTTGATATATTTGACAAGAAGGAAGAGAGGTTTTTTTCCACGGCAAAAAGAAGGAAAATTTTGGAAAAGGCGCCTTTTGTACAGTCTGTCCCGATACTGGAAATGGGCAGGTATGAGAAGCTTTCGGATATTACCGGCCTGATCGGGCATAGTAATTTTATATCGGAGGAACCGGCAAAGGCTCTTGAGGAACAGTGCGGGAAATACGAGGTTGACGCAGAGAAAACAAAGGCACAGACGGATCTCGGAGGCATCATGGAGGGGATCTATATCAAGGTAGAAGAGGGAGACTATACGGTGGACCGGCTGAAATTTGTCCGTCATTCTTTCCTCAACTCGATCTTGGACTCGGAGAGCCACTGGATGAACCGGCCGCTGGTGGCCAACCGGCTGGCGGAAGGAACGGAACTGTTTGGATGAGCAGAACCCGAAGAGGAGGAGAAGCTTGGAGGCAGGAAAAGAGAAAATTTTGGAGACAGGAAAAGAAGGGATTCTAAACCAGATTCGGGAAAGCGGTTTTTCTTTAGAACGTCTGGCCGGGCAGTATCCGGAATTGGAAATCTTAAAAGGGGTTCGGCAGAATCCGGAGTATCATGCCGAGGGAGATGTTTATGTCCATACGGGGCTGGTCTGCGGGCAAATGTGCAGCCTTGCAGAATGGGACGGACTCACAGAGCGGGAGCAGGAGCTTTTATTTCTGGCCGCGGCATTTCATGATATCGGAAAGCCGGCTGTTACGAAATATGAGGACGGCAGATGGACCTCACCCAAACATACCATTGTGGGGGAAAAGGTATTCCGCGCCATGGCTTATCGCGGCGGGGAGCGGTTCGGGCTGAGCTTTCGGGAACGGGAGCTGACGGCAAAGCTGGTGCGCTTTCATGGGCTTCCGGTGTGGTTCTGGAAAAAGAAGCGGATGGACTATGATCTCATGCGGGCTGCGGAGGTGGTGCCTTTAAGGCTTCTTTATCTGCTGGCAAAGGCAGATGCCAAAGGAAGAATGAGCCGGACGCCGGGAGAGCTGGAAGAGCACGGAGAACTCTTTGCAGAGTATGCTAAGGAACTGGGAATATGGGATCAGCCCTGTTCCTTTGCCAATGCCTATACCCGGTATCAATATTTCCATAAGGAAGAAATGGAGCCAGGAGCACAGCTTTACGATGACACGGAATTTGACGTATGGATGATGGCAGGACTGCCGCTGGTGGGAAAGGACACCTGGATTGAAAAACACGGCGCCGGCCGGGAGGTCATCTCCCTGGATGATATTCGGACGGAGTTGGGGATATCTCCTAAAGACGGTTCGGGCAAGGTGGCCAATCTGGCTATACAGCGGGCCAGGAAGCTGCTGCGGAAAAAGGAGCCGTTTATCTGGAATGCCACCAATCTGATGCAGGAGACCAGGCAGCGCCTGGTCCGGTTGTTTGCCGGGTATGGGGCGCGGGTGCATATTCTCTATCTGGAGGCGCCCTATAAGGAGATTTTGGAGAGAAACCGGACCAGGGAGCGGCAGATTCCGAAAAACGTGCTGGAGCAGATGATCGATAAGCTGGAGATGCCGGAACCATGGGAAGGGTATGAGGTGCTGTGGCAGGAAAAAGGAAATTTCCGGTAATTTTGAAAAATGAATGGAATAGCGAGATGCAGCCATCCAAGTATTGAAATATCTGAAATATATGCTATAATAAGTAGTAATTAAAACTATGTAATATAGAGATATAGAGATGATTTCAGGAGGATGAACATGGGCTATAAGATTGTCGGCGACAGTTGTCTGGATTTAACAGGGGAGATGAGAAAGGATTCAAGGTTTCAGCTTGTGCCGCTGACATTGCAGGTAGATGATGCAATGATCGTGGATGACAGAGACTTTGACCAGGCAGGATTTTTGAAAATGGTCAGAGAGAGCAGAGAGTGTCCCAAGACCGCGTGTCCGTCCCCGGAAGCGTTTAAGAAGGCTTATGAGTGCGAGGAAGAAGATATTTATGTGATTACTCTTTCCAGCCATTTGAGCGGCTCCTATAACAGCGCCATGGTGGGAAAGAGTTTGTATGAAGAAGAGTACGGTCCCAAGAATATACTGATCATTGATTCGGAGTCAGCATCCTCCGGCGAGCTGAATCTGGCCATGGCAATCTGTGATATGGCTGACGGGGGGATGGGATTTGAGGAGATTTCCCAAAAGATCCTTGAGATGAGGGACCGGCAGAAAACATACTTTGTATTGGATTCATTAGAGTATCTCCGCAAGAACGGACGGCTCACGGGCCTGCAGGCATTTTTTGCCACGGCGCTGAATATCAAGCCGGTGATGGGCGCGGATCATGGCGTGATTATCAAGCTGGACCAGGCCAGAGGCGTGGGAAAGGCATTTTCCAGAATGTGCGAGATTGCGGTCCGTGAGAGCAGGGAAAGGGAGGGAAAATATGCGGTCATCGCCCATTGCAATGCATCCGGGCGGGCAAAGCAGGTGAAGGAAATACTGGAAGGCCTCGGGCTCCGGCGGGAGGTAGTCATCACGGAGACAGCCGGAGTGTCTACTCTCTATGCAGGGGATGGAGGGATTATTTTAGCCTTGTAGGATGTGTGTGGCGGAGGGTTGACAGGCAGGACGAGATCCTGCCTTTTTTGTATGTTTTCCGGTACTTTTAAAGAAAAAGAAGGTTTTTATGGAAAATAAGGAGTACATAGGTTATAATATCCATGACAGCAGGAAAGTGTAATTTCCGGGATGATTTGGAATGTTGCCAGGAGAGCAGGCAAGAAAAAAGGAGGCGGAAAAATGACGGCAGTATACGAGCGTCTGCAAAAGTGTTATGAGAGTATTCAGGACAAGGTCAGTGTCCGTCCTAAAGTAGCGTTGGTATTAGGGTCGGGATTAGGGGATTATGCGGATGGGATCCGTATTGTATCTACACTGGATTACCATGAGATCAGCGGTTTCCCTGTCTCGACAGTCAGCGGCCATAAAGGCAGGTTTGTATTTGGATATGTGGAGAATGTACCAGTAGTGATTATGCAGGGGCGCGTTCATTATTATGAAGGCTATCCTATGGAGGATGTGGTGCTGCCCATACGTCTGATGAAGATGATGGGGGCGGAGATCCTTTTTCTCACCAATGCGGCGGGCGGTGTGAACTACGATTTCCATGCAGGGGATTTTATGATGATTACCGACCAGATTTCCAATTTTGCTCCGTCTCCTCTCATTGGGCCAAATGCAAAGGAGCTGGGGGAGCGTTTCCCGGATATGAGCCATATTTATGATACAGGTTTATGCCAGCTTCTGAGGGAGACAGCCCATGACCTGGGAATCGTATTGCGGGAGGGAACTTATCTGCAGCTTACCGGCCCTAATTTCGAGTCGCCCCATGAAGTGCGGATGTGCCGGATATTAGGCGCCGATGCCGTCGGGATGAGTACAGCCTGTGAGGCAGTGGCGGCGAATCATATGAAGATGAGGATCTGCGGCATTTCCTGCATTTCCAATATGGGCTGCGGGATGACAGAGCAGCCTTTAAGCCATGTGGAGGTGAAGGAGACGGCGGATCAGGTAGCGCCCCAATTTAAGAAGTTAATTACAGAGGCCATCGTAAGGATGGGATAAATCTGGTGCCGGAAGAGGCACATGAAAGCACCGGCTTTTCCCGGGCGGGTGTTTATCAGAAAGACGGAGGAAGATATCGATGAATCAGAGAGAGACATTTCGGTCCAGAATAGGATTTTTGCTTTTGTCGGCCGGATGTGCCATTGGAATCGGAAATGTGTGGAGGTTTCCCTATGTGGTAGGGCAAAATGGCGGAGGGGTATTTGTGCTGATCTATCTGCTGTTTTTGACGATCATGGGAGTTCCCGTGCTTTCCATGGAATTTGCAGTAGGACGAGCAAGCCGGAAAAGCCCGGTGAAGGCATACCAGGCCCTGGAGAAGCCCGGAAGCATGTGGCACCTCCATGGCTATGTGGCTATGGTTGGAAATTATATGCTGATGATGTTTTATACGACGGTAGCCGGATGGATGCTGTATTATTTTTACAGCTTTTTTATCGGAAAATTTTCGGGAATGTCCTCCGAACAGGTGGGGGCGGTTTTTGAAGAAACCCTGGCACAGCCCGGGATCAATGTGTTCTGGATGATTGTTGTGGTTGTTTTGGGAATATTGATCTGTTCCATGGGCCTGCAAAAGGGAGTGGAGCGGATCACCAAGGTGATGATGATAGGGCTTTTGTCTCTGATGATCGTGATGGCAGTGAGGGGCCTGACTCTGGAAGGCGGCCTCAGCGGCCTGAAATTTTATTTATATCCGGACTTTCAGAAGGTGAAAGAGGTGGGAATCGGCAATATTATCGTATCTGCCATGAATCAGTCTTTCTTTACCCTGAGCCTGGGAATCGGCGCTATGGCAATTTTTGGAAGTTATCTGGAGAAGGAGCACACGCTTCTAGGGGAGGCGGTTAATGTGGCGGTTCTGGATACCTTTGTTGCCATTACGGCAGGGCTTATTATTTTTCCGGCCTGCTTTGCTTTTGGGGTGAACCCGGACAGCGGTCCCACGCTGATTTTTATAACATTGCCAAATGTGTTTATATCCATGATGGGAGGCAGGGTTTGGGGAAGCCTGTTTTTCCTTTTTATGTCTTTTGCCGCTTTATCTACGGTAATTGCAGTATTTGAGAATATTATTGCGTGCTGTATGGAGCTGTTCCATCTGGAGAGGAAGAAGGCGGCATGGACCAACCTGGCAGTAATCACGCTGCTTTCCCTTCCCTGCGCGCTGGGATATAACGTGCTTGGCAGTTTTCAGCCAATGGGGCCGGGAAGCGCCGTATTGGATCTGGAAGATTTTATTGTGAGTAATTTATTGCTGCCTTTAGGTTCCCTGGTTTATCTTTTGTTCTGCACCTGGAAAGCCGGATGGGGAATGGAAGAATACAAAAAAGAGGTCAATGAAGGCACCGGGATAAAAGTGCCTGTCTGGGCTTTCGGATATCTGAAATTTGTGCTTCCATTGATGATTATCGGGGTGTTTTTGCAGGGAATTTTGTAGAAATATTTATACGTTGGAAACTGTTGGAAATGGTTTTTGGAGAACTTTGCCTGTTCTTGTTCTCGGCTGTTTTTCTGAAAGTGGAAGAGCTGGAATTTTTTATTCAATAATAAAGAAAAATTCTGAAAATTTTCCAGCTCTTTACAAATCTTAATTCTGTGGTATAATCATTAACAAGTCCTATATAATTTTTAATATTTTTGTAATGTTTTGCGGCAGGGGGATTTGGAGTAGACGGGAAATGAAGTAGATTGAAACAGGGACAGAGGTGTATTATGGATCAGTATATTATGAAAGGCGGCAATCCGCTGGTGGGAGAAGTCCAGATCAGCGGTGCGAAGAACGCTGCATTAGGGATTCTTGCGGCTTCTATCATGACAGATGAGAACGTGGTGATTGATAACCTGCCGGATGTGCGGGATATTAATGTAATGTTGGAAGCGATTCAGGAGATTGGGGCCAGAGTGGAACGGCTGGGCCGCCATGCAGTCAGGATAAACGCTTCAACTATTCATGAAGTGTCGGTAGATGATGATTATATCAGAAAGATCCGCGCCTCTTATTATTTCATAGGGGCTCTGCTCGGCAAATATAAAAGTGCAGAGGTTCCGCTGCCAGGCGGATGCAATATCGGAAGCAGGCCCATTGACCAGCATTTGAAAGGGTTCCGGGCGCTGGGAGCAAAGATTGAGATCGAGAGGGGCGCCGTGCTTGCCCATGCTATCGATCTGGTAGGGGGACATGTGTACCTGGATGTGGTCTCAGTCGGCGCAACGATTAATATAATGATGGCGGCGGCCCTGGCGGAAGGGCTTACGATTTTGGAAAATGCGGCAAAAGAGCCCCATGTGGTTGACGTTGCCAATTTCCTCAACAGCATGGGAGCCAACATTAAAGGAGCTGGGACGGATATTATCCGTATCCGGGGAGTGCGGAAGTTCCACGGGACAGAATACTCCATTATCCCGGATCAGATAGAGGCAGGTACATTTATGTGCGGGGCTGCAATTACCCGGGGGGATGTGACGGTGAAGAATGTAATCCCGAAGCATCTGGAAGCCATATCGGCGAAGCTTTTGGAAATTGGCTGCGAGGTGATTGAAGGGGATGATGAAGTGCGTGTGGTAGGCAGGCCCAGACAGCACTCTACCAATATTAAGACGCTTCCTTATCCGGGATTTCCTACGGACATGCAGCCTCAGATGGCTGTGACACTGGCATTGACATCAGGAACCAGTATGATCACAGAGAGTATTTTTGAGAACCGGTTCAAGTATGTGGATGAGCTGACCCGCATGGGCGGCAACATTAAGGTTGAAGGAAATGTGGCAGTGATTGACGGCGTTAAGGGATTTACCGGCGCCCAGGTGGAGTCCCCGGATCTGCGTGCCGGCGCCGCGCTGGTATTGGCGGGACTGGCTGCGGAGGGATTTACGGTAGTGGACGAGATCGGTTATATCCAGCGGGGATATGAGTGCTTTGAGGAAAAGCTGCAGAAGCTGGGCGCTGCCATTGAACTTGTGGATTCGGAGAAAAACGCAAATAAGTTTCGATTAAAGATTGGATAAGGCAGCAGGGGCTGGTAAGGGTTTTGTATGCTTTTTGACTGGGAATTGTCACTTTCTTTTCACAATTTGTACATTTCTTCCGGATAAGATAATGATAAGAACTATCTTTAACATTTAGGTATTGAAAAAGGTGAAAAGGTGTAAAAGGAGGAAGAAAGATGAAATTGTGGGGAAAATGGCTGTCTGCGGCAGCAGGAGCCGGATTATTGGCGGCAGTATTGGCAGGGAATGCTCTTGCGGCGGAGGACAGGGAGAAGATCAGCGATATTTCACTGGAAATCGAATCTCTCATTGAGGCAGGAAAGGACGGTAGCGACGTCAATGTAACAATAGACCGGGGTGAGGGTTATAACCTGGACGATGTGACGGTGAAGAATGACGACGGAGAATGGATCAGCGGGGATGAACCCAGAGTGGAGATCACCCTGGAGGCTGACAGCGATTATTATTTTGACGCAATGAGCAAGTCCAAGGTGAGGCTGCGGGGAGATAAGGCTACTTATGTGACATCCAGCCGGAGGGACAATAAGTCTACTTTAGTGGTGACAATCAAGCTGGGTGCGCTGGAAGGAGGCCTGGAGATTGAAGGCGTAGAGTGGGAGGCTGATGACAGCCCGGTGGCAAAATGGGATGAAGTAAGCGGGGCAAGAAGTTATCAGGTGCGTTTGTACCGGGATGACAAATCCGTAGGTTCTGCTGTTTCCACTACGAATGAATATTATGATTTTAGCGGAAGCCTGACAAAGGAAGGGGATTACTATTTTAAAGTCCGTGCCGTTGACGGTAATTCAAAAAAGGGCGAGTGGTATGAGTCTGACAGTATATTTGTGGACGACGACATGGCGGAGGATTATAAAAGCGGCAATTATTCTACAGGAAACGGAACCACAAATACTCCCAACACCCCATTGAATGAGGGTGTATGGAAGAGAAACAATGTGGGCTGGTGGTATGAATATCCCAACGGGTCTTATCCCACAAACGGATGGCTGAGTATAAAGAACGTCTGGTATTGCTTTGACCATCTCGGTTATCTTCGGCTGGGCTGGATTCAGGCCGGCGATGGAAAATGGTATTATTGCGATCCCAGAGAGGGAAGCAACCAGGGGGCAATGATGACCAACACCATAACACCGGACGGATTCCGGGTGGATGCCAACGGAGTTTGGGTTCAGTAGGCCTGGCAGGCAGCAGGTGTTTTAATGTGAAAAGCGGCGGAGAAGAGAAATCTTCTCCGTTTTTGTATTTGGGAATTGACATCTCAGGTCTATTATGATAGACTTTTGACAGGAGGACTATTATAATAGACCTAAACAGAGGGCTTAAAATTTTGCATAGAGTCCTTTTCAGTAGTTTTCGATAAGGGGGAAAAAGAATGGGAGAAAGAAATTCCGAGGACCGGAAATTGTTTGACGCGGAATACCGTATGATGAACCTGATATGGAAGAATGAGCCGGTGCGGTCCATGGAACTGGCAGGGATTTGTCTGGAGGAGCTGGGATGGAAGAAATCCACATGTTTTACCGTGTTGAAAAAGCTTTCCCAGCGAGGTTTTGTGAAAAATGAGAAGGCGATGGTTACGGCGCTCGTCAAGAGGGAGGAGGTCCAAAGAAGAGAGAGCGAGGCGGTGGTGGATAAGAGCTTTGGAGGTTCTCTGCCGGCTTTTGTGACAGCGTTTTTGTCAGACAGGAAGCTGACCAGGGAAGAAGCCAAGGAACTTCGGGACATGATTGAAAAGGCGGTGGAATGATGGAGAAAGTAATGATCCGGCTTTTGAATATGAGTTTTGCGGCGGGATGTGCGGTTCTGTTGGTAATGGCATTACGGTTGCTATTCAGAAAGCTTCCGAAAGGATATTCCTATGGGTTGTGGTTAATTGTGCTTTTTCGTTTTTTATGTCCCATAGTGATCCCGTCGTCTTTTTCTTTGTTTCCGGTGAATCCTGAGCCAATGAGGCAGGAGATAGTGTATGAGCAAAAGCCGGAGATTGAGACAGGGGTAATATGGGTGGACCGGGCGGTAAACCATGTGGTGGGAGAGAGTCTGGCTGTAAAGAATCCGGAAAATTCAGTGAATCCTATCCAGGTATATTTGGGAGCAGGTTTTCTGATATGGACTGCCGGGATGATTTTGTTTGCAGGATATCATCTGGTTCAGTTTGCGGTATTGCGTAAAAAGCTGGAGACAGCCGTGTGGGTGGAAGAACGGGAATTGCTCGGAACAAGAAAACAGGTTCCGGTATGGGAAACGGACCGTTTTTGGGGGGCATTTGTCCTTGGGATATTTCATCCGGTGATCTATCTGCCAGCCGGTTTGGAAGAAGAAAGTAAAGAATATGTCCTGTGCCACGAAATGGTGCATATTCAAAGAAAAGATTATGTAATCAAGATATTGGGGCTTTTGATGGTGACAGTCCATTGGTTCAATCCTTTATCCTGGATCGCTTTTCGTGAAATGTGCCTGGACATGGAAATGTCTTGTGATGAACATGTGTTGGGAAAACTGAAAAAAAGCGAGAGAAAAGCTTATTCCCAGGTATTGCTGGCGGAAGCGGAAAAGGGGAGCGGGCTTTTGCCTCCTGTTGCATTTGGGAAAAATTCTGTATATCGGAGGATTCGGAATATTCTGGTCTATCATAAACCGGGAGCAGCTTTGACTGTGCTGGTTTTAATCGGACTGGCTGTTATAAGTGTGGGACTGATGACCAGCCCGGTGGGAGATAGCGAAGAAAGTATGGAAACAGAAGAAGGAAAGGATGGGAAAGAGGCGGAAGCCGTTTCCATTATCGGGGGAGCAGATGGGCCTACCAGTATTTTTCTGGCAGGAAAGCTTGGAGGGGAGAAAGAACCTGGATGGCAGACAGAAAGGCCAGAGTCTCAGTGGCTGGCATCCGTGCAGGTTATGAGAGATCTGGATCGGCAAGGTTTTGAGAGCGGGGAAGAGGAAAGAGAAAGTTCAGAGGTATTTCTTGATTTTGCTTCAGACAACAGTCTGATTTTTCATGGAGATTTTGGGCTTTTTTCTTTTGGAAAAGAGAATGGGAGATGGAAGCAGCAGTTTTTCACCCCAGATGAGCAGGTGGGAGAGGAACTGGCCAGGACGCTTGAACAGATAATTCCGGACGGAGGAAAGATGAGCGAGGAAAGCCTTCATCCTGAGGACAGTTTTTTTATGGAAGGAAATTCTGCGTCTGAGCCAGGAGCGCGGCATATCGGGTGCGCGGCCGGGAAAATGGCAGACGGGCGGATCGGGATACTTGGGTCATGGGACTCAGAAGAAGGGAACGGTCGTCTGGTTGACCTGTATTATGGATACTATGAACCGGGGGAACAAAAGATGACCCAGGTGTTTTTGTTCATGGGGGATGGCAGGGAGCAGAAGAACCCGAAAGGAGAGATCCGGAAAGGTCGTTGGCTGTTTGAGAGGGACGGATTTGATTATTATGTAAGGACTCCTGAAAATGCCCTGGAGTTTGAAAAAACAGAATATGTAAATATAAATCTGTACCATATTGCCTATGGAAGGATGGAATTGGCACGGAGCAAAGAAGGCAGAGACGAGCTGCTGGACAGCCTGGTGTATATGGAAGAAGGAAGTGTCCAAAAAATGGTGCTGACAGAAGAAAGGCTGATCTATATGGGATTTGAAAAGGCCGATGTTGTGAGCATGAAACGTACTTTGCCGATAAGCATCTGCCTGGATGGAAGCGGAAGGCAGGTTGGAAAAGTCCCTTATGGGACAGCGGAAGGATTGTGTTATGACGACGGTTACATTTATTATGAAGGATGGACTAACGACGGGACATTTCCTAAGCCGCTGATGCGGATAAAGGACGATTTTACGGAGGAGGAAAAGGTGGGCGATCTGCCAGGAAGCCTGATTACGGTCAGGGACGGGGGAATATGCCTGTGGATGGATTGGGAGAAAATGTGTATCATGGCGGCAGACGTGGAAAATACAGGAGATCCTAAGCGGCATTGGAAGTATTTGGCAGATGGGGAGACCGGCAGGAAGGAAACGTGCAGGATGGAGAAGGAGGGAGACGTGTGGATGAAGATTGTGCTTCAGGATGTGGAAGAACCGTTTAAGGAGAAGGTATACAGAGTCCTGCTTCCGTCAGGCAGATCTTTTTGAGCCATATTCAGGATAGCAACGTTTTTGGTTACTGTTCACACCCCAATGTCATTAAGTTAATAACGAACTGCCTGAAATGGTCAGATTCTTTTTATGAGGTCTAACCATTTTTTATCTTTTTTAAAAAAAGGGTTGACAAATTCTCCAGAATGTGAGGCCGCTCTCGCTAC
>CATKXR010000069.1 GCA_949840805.1 uncultured Lachnospiraceae bacterium
ACCCGTACCCCGGAAAACGCGCTCCCGCTCCGTGAAGAACGTAGCGGACGCTAAATTCGCCGGGAAAACCATCCCGGCTCATTAAGCGCCGACGTTCTTCGAGGGTTTCCCGGGGTACGGGTAACAGACCAGGCTACGTTGTCGGCTGTTTTGTGGGGGTAACACCTTCCATTAAGCTGCCAGTACCGCTACGTGAAAAACGGAGTGAGAACGTGTCTGAAAACGTTCTGTCCCTCTTCTCCTGCGGACCTTTTGGAATAATCTTTCACTTAACAATATTGGCCTATAGATAGTGCTGCACGAAAAGGTATACCTTTTCGTGCATTGTTGTTTACAGGGCAATATTGTTAAGTTAAGGTTCTCCTGCTACGTTACTGACACCGTTTAACGAAGGGGTTTTCCGGGATATGGGTAACAGTACAGGCGGACCTTTCGGAATACCACACAAAATTTTAAAATTTTCTCCACGTATCCCGCACAAACAGGAGAAGGAGCGGGAAGATCTCCAGCCTTCCGGCAAGCATGTCAAAGATCAGGATCAGTTTGGCCGGGTTGGAGAACAGGCCGAAATTTGCCGAAGGGCCAACAAGCTCAAGGCCGGGACCTATATTGTTGAAGGTTGCGGCCACGGCGGTGAAGTTGGTGATCAGGTCCGTGCCTTCAAAAGCCAGGGCCAGCACGGAGAAGGAAAAGATCAGGATATAAATGACCATGAATACATTAATGTTGCGGACAACTTCGTGGTCAACCGGTTTGCCGTCCATGTGGATCTTTTTTACCTGCCGCGGATGGATGTACTGGCTCAGTTCTTTCCCGGAGGATTTTACCAGGATGATAAAACGCGACACTTTGATCCCGCCGCCGGTGCTTCCGGCGCATGCCCCGATGAACATCAGCATGACCAGTATGGTACGGGAAATCTGCGGCCACAAGTTAAAGTCCGTGGTAGCAAAACCGGTCGTGGTAATGATGGAGCCTACCTGGAACGCGGCTTCCCGCAGGGCCGTGCCTGCACTGCCGTAGAGTCCCCGGATATCCCAGCTAATCAGCAAAACGGCAGAAATAATAATGATAAAATACCAGCATACCTCCTCATTGGCGAATGCCTGCTTCCATTTGCGCAGCAGCAAAAGGAAATAAAAGTTAAAGTTTACGCCGAACAGGATCATAAATATGGTTACTTCAATCTGGATTAAGGGGGAATAGCCTGCCATGCTGTCGTTTTTGATGCCAAAGCCGCCTGTGCCTGCGGTTCCGAAGGAAGTAGTCAGGGCGTCAAATATGCTCATGCCGCTGGCCAGAAGAACCACAAATTCCATGATTGTTATGGCAATATAGATTCCGTAGAGAATCTTTGCGGTGGAGTGGACCTTGGGCAGCAGTTTGCTGACGGAAGGGCCGGGGCTCTCCGCTTTCATAAGGTTCATGTGGGATCCGCCTGCCAGTTTTAAAAGGGACAAAAGGAATACCAATACTCCCATGCCGCCGATCCAGTGGGTAAAGCTGCGCCACAAAAGCACACATTTGGGAAGGTCTTCCACTGCAGGAAGGATGCTGGCTCCCGTGGTGGTAAAGCCGGAGACCGTCTCAAAAAGGGCATCCACCGGGTTCTTGATGGCGCCGCAGAACAAAAACGGAAGGGCGCCCATGATACTTAAAGTGACCCAGCTTAAGGCTACCGTTATGTAGCCTTCTTTTACATAGAAATACTGGCGCCTGGGCTTTTTAAAAGTGAGGGAGGCGCCGATAGCCAGGCAAAGGATACCGGCAGCCACAAACGCCCAGAGGGAAGGCTCCCGATATATGATCCCGGTTGCGATCGGAAGCAGCATAAATGCCGCTTCAATATTGAGAACCCAGCCGATTATGTATATAATGATTCGATAGTTCATGGTTTCATCCTCTACTTTTTCAGAATATCCTGGATGTCATCCAGCCCCTTTTGGGTGGTGACTACGATTACCGTATCGCCCACCTGGATCGTATCGTTTCCGCGGGGAATGATGACTTTGCCCTTGCGGTTGATGCATCCTAAAAGCAGGTTGTTTTTAAGCTGCAGGTCTTTTAAAGGAATGTCCACCACAGGAGAATTCTCCAAAATGCAGAATTCAAGGGCTTCTGCCTTGCTGTCAAGGATATGGTAAAGGGTCTCCACATTGCTTCCGATCGAATTCTGCATGGCGCGGATGTAGCGGAGAATATAATCGGCGGTAATGTATTTGGGATAAATGATGCTGCCAAGGTCAAGCTGGTCCAAAATATTGTCAAAGGACATCCGGTTCACCTTGGTGATCAGCTTGGCGCCGGAATGGCCTCTGGCAAATAAGGACAGCATGATATTTTCCTCATCCATGTTGGTGAGGGCAACAAAAGCCTCCGCCCCTTCCAGGTTCTCCTCCAGCAGAAGCTTCCGGTTGGTGCCGTCCCCGCAGATGATCACGGCTTCCGGCAGGTATTCGCTTAATTCCTGGCATCGTTTGAGGTCCTTATCGACAATGACCACTCGGATCTTCATCTCCAGAAGCTGTCTGGCCAGGTACACGGCTATGGTGCCGCCGCCTATGATCATACAGTTTTTTACCTGGTTGGTCTTTAAGCCGATGTTGTGGAAAAATGCCGCAGCGTTTTTAGGAGAGGCAATGATGGAAACCAGATCCCCGTTCTGCAGTACAAAATTACCGTTGGGGATATAGGCGTCTTCGCCTCTTTCAATCCCTGCCACCAGGATATCGCATTTTACCTTGCGGGGAAGCTCCGCTATGGAGATCTGGTCCAACTGGAATTCGGGCCGGATCCGGAATTTTAAAAGTTCTACCCTGCCTTTTGCAAAGGTGTCGATCTTGATGGCGGAGGGGAAGCGCAGCAGCCTTGCAATCTCCGCTGAGGCGGCCAGCTCCGGGTTGATGATCATGGAAATCCCTAAACTTTCTTTGATCAGATCGATCTCCTTGTTGTAGATGGGGTTGCGGACACGGGCGACCGTATGGCAGTCCCACTGTTTTTTGGCGATCAGGCAACACAAAAGATTCAGCTCGTCAGACCCCGTCACCGCAATGATCAGATCTGTGTCAGCGGCGCCGGCTTCAAGCAAGGTATTGATGCTGGAACCGTTTCCGACTATGGGCATGGCGTCCAGTTCTTCCGTTACGTCCTGCATGCGTTCGGCAGAGGAATCGATGATGGTGACATCATGATTTTCCTGGGTCAGGCCTTCTGCAAGGGCAATGCCTACTTTGCCGCAGCCTATGATGATAATTTTCATGGTTTCTCCAATCGTAGAATGAATGATAAAAGTTTTTGATGGTACATCTGTAAAAATGATGGAATCCATGCCAAAATTATACCATAAAATAGGAAAAAGTCACTAGAAAAATAATGAAATCGGGAAGCCATTGAATTTGGTCTTTTATTTCCGGGAAAAATGTAGTATAATCTGGAAATTAAAGAGAAACATTTATTAATAAGAAGAATAAATGCAAAATACAGGAGGAGACCATGTTAGATTTAAGGTTTGTGCGGGAAAACCCGGAGATTGTGAAAAAAAATATTGAGAATAAATTTCAGTTTGACAAACTGCCGCTGGTGGATGAGGTGATTGAGCTGGATGCCAGAAACCGCGCGGCCAAGGCGGAGGGGGATAACTTACGCGCCATGCGCAATAAGCTGTCCAAGCAGATCGGGCAGCTAATGGGGCAGGGAAAGAAGGAAGAAGCAGAGGCCGTAAAGGCCCAGGTGACGGCCAATGCGAAACGGCTGGAAGAGCTGGAGGCATTGGAGACGGAACTGGACGCCAAGGTGACGAAGATCATGATGACGATCCCCAACATTATCGACCCCAGCGTGCCGATCGGAAAGGATGACAGTGAGAACGTAGAGATCGAAAGGTTCGGCGAGCCGTTGGTTCCGGATTTTGAGATTCCTTATCATACGGATATTATGAAAAGCTTTGACGGCATCGACTTAGACGCGGCAGGAGAGGTGGCAGGCAACGGGTTCTACTATCTGATGGGAGATATTGCCAGGCTGCACTCCGCGGTGATCTCCTATGCCAGAGACTTTATGATTGACCGGGGCTTTACCTACTGCGTGCCGCCTTTTATGATCCGGAGCAAGGTAGTGACCGGAGTTATGTCCTTTGCGGAGATGGATGCCATGATGTATAAGATCGAGGGGGAGGATCTGTACCTGATCGGCACCAGCGAGCACTCCATGATCGGCAAGTTTATCGATACAATCACGCCCGAGGAGCAGCTTCCCAAGACCATGACCAGCTACTCTCCCTGTTTTAGAAAAGAGAAAGGCGCCCATGGCATTGAGGAGAGGGGGGTATACCGGATCCATCAGTTTGAGAAGCAGGAGATGATTGTGGTGTGTAAGCCGGAGGAATCTCCCATGTGGTATGATAAGCTGTGGCAGAATACGGTGGACCTGTTCCGTTCTCTGGATATTCCGGTGCGGACATTGGAGTGCTGCTCCGGGGATTTGGCGGACCTTAAGGTAAAATCCTGTGATGTGGAGGCATGGTCGCCCCGTCAGAAGAAGTATTTTGAGGTGGGGTCCTGCTCCAACTTAGGAGATGCCCAGGCCCGCAGGTTAAAGATCCGGGTTGACGGGGAGAATGGAAAGTATTTTGCTCATACGCTCAATAATACGGTAGTGGCGCCGCCGCGGATGCTGATTGCGTTTTTGGAGAACAATCTTCAGGCAGACGGGACGGTATTGATTCCCAAGGCGCTTAGGATGTATATGGGCGGGATGGAAGTGATGACGCCCAAGAAGAATGGATGAGAGGAAAAAGCACTGATACGAAGGAGAAGGTGAGAGGAAAGGGTGGAAAAGGAAAGGCAGGGGAAGTCCTGGATTGTGGAAGTGGATGGAAAGTCCTGGGAAGTCGGGTTTAGCGGGGAGAAAGTGACGGTTAACGGAGAAGGGAATAAGCTGAAAGACCTGTGGGCGAGGAAGAATGGGAACTGGACTATTTATGGGGTGCCCATAGAAGCCAAGAGGGCGGAGCTTTATATAAATATGGAGATTGGCCGGATAAATCTGGTCATAGACGGGATTGACTGTGAGACAGGCAAGCCTTTGGATATACCCGAGACGCCGGGATGGGCCATCCATATTATTGATATAGGACTAATCCTTTTGATTGTAAAGGGAGGGATTCTTGGCTGTTTGATAGCGCTTCCTGGAAGAATCGCTGCCGCTCGTGCCTTTGATGATGAAACGAGTTCGTTTACAGAAAAGATGATCATAGGATTGATGATTTTAGCGTGCTGCTGGGCGGCATATTTGGCAATTGCTTTTTTAATCGCCGGCGTTGCCGCTGGCTTATAGTGGTTACAGCAGTTATGAGCCAGTACCATTATGGAGCCGAAGAAAAAAGAATGAGAAATGATAGACAAAAGGGGAGCAAAGTAGTAAAATCTTATATGGTCCGTCAGGATACAGGCCTGGACGGACAGGCAAAAAAAGATAAAAGGAAAGAGACAGAAGGGAGATTTGAGAAATGAAACCATGGAATGTGGTGGTGGACGGAAAGCAGTACGAAGTCAAGGCAAAGGGCAGCAGTGTAGTCGTCAACGGAGAAAAGGTTAAGCTGAAGAACCTTATGTCAAAAAAGGACGGAATGTGGAAGATTTACGAACTTCCCCTGGGACCAAAGAAGGCGCAATATTATGTCAATACCTGGATCGGCGGGGTAAAGATGGCGATGGATGGTGTGGACTGCGCTACCGGCAAGCCCTTTACTCCACAGAAGCTTCCCAAATGGGCATATATTTTCTTTGTAGGCTTTCTTGCTTTGGCCGCGCTTGGAGGAGCCGTTGGCTGGCTGATGGCGATTATAGGAATTGTGGCGTCTACCTCGGTATCCTGCAATGAGAATTTTTCGACTCCGGTCAGGGTGCTTTTAGATCTTGGTATTTTGATCATCTGCTGGGCTCTTGTTTTCGGGATCGCGGTGATGATTGCAGGCGCTGTCTACGGTTAATGGAATCGCGCGAGAGGCGGGCAGGTATACATATCCATAGACAAAATGTTTTTCTGTTGCGTTTCATATTTGAGGGAGGAAGCATGCGAGTATGAATGTGTTTAGTGAATTGATTCATTCCGTATATGATTTTAAGAGTTACGGGCTGTTTTTGAAGGACAAAAAGAGAAAGACTTTTTTGTTTGGTTTTTTGCTGGCGCTGATCTATTACCTGGTGACGGTTATACTGCCTTTTGTACAGTTCCAGGTATCCACAGGCGGGATCATGAGGATTGTAGATGATTTTCTGCCGGATTTTGAGATCAGAGACAACCGATTGTGGGTAGACGAGGCTTATGAGCTGGAAGAGAGCGGTATCTACATCTATGTGGATACGGAGCATGAAGGAATGGACTCGGAAGAGATCGGCCAATACTTAAGAAAATATGATTCCGTATTGATTGCGGATGCGAACAGCATGGTGTTTAAGGGAAGCGGAAAGATACAGTACACGGATTTTGCGGATTTGGATCCTGACATGCAGATCAGCAAATCAGGGTTGGTCGATATGTTCGGCCCCTTTGTGAGTTTCGCTATTTTTCTGGTGCTGGTGATGGTTTTTTTGTTTGTGGAGGCAGCCTTTTTCTTCGGCGTGCTGGTAGTGGGGCTGTTTGGGATGATCGTATCCTCCTGCATGCATGCAGACCTGACCTTTGGCCAGTTGTATAAGCTGGGAGTATATACAAGGACTACACCGTTGATCATTAAGGCCATATTTTCTTTCCTGCCTTTTAGCCCGCCGTTTTATTCGGTTATGAGCATTGGGATTTCCCTGGGATATCTGGCAAAAGCCATAGGGAAGATGGAAACCCCGGAGCTTGAGAACAGCCCGGTGGTCTTTTATTCGGACCCGTCCATGTCTGATGACCGCTGGAAACGTCCTGAAGAGGATCAGGATGGCTGGAACAGGCCCGGAGGTTCACAGAACTGAAGAAAAAATAAAGAGAGGATCCTGCCCGATACGGCGCTGAATGCGGCAGCATGGCGCCATATCGGACAGGATCCGTTATTTTGATACAGGACGGTTTTAAACTTCTTTCAGTTTAAGTGCGGGAACTGCCATCAGGGAGTAATTGGTGTGGTAAATTACAAATCCGGGGGCGCCTCCCGCGGCCTTTTTAACATGTCTGCGCTGAATATAGTCGATCTCTACTTTTTCGTTTCCCCGTCCCTTCGAATACCAGGCGGCGATAGCGCCTGCCTCTTCGAAAGCCCGGTCCGGGAGCTCTCTCCCTTCCGTCTTAACAATCACATGAGAACCAGGAATGCCTTTTGCGTGGAACCACCAGTCGCCTCCGCCTGCAATCTTGAAGGTGACTTCTTCGTTCTGGTAGTTGTTCTTTCCTACATAGATGTGGAAGCCGTCAGAAGACAGATAGTGATAGGGGCGGCTTGTGATTTTTGCCTTTTTGCCGCCGGTATTCTTCTTTTTAATAAAGCCGAATTCCGTCAGTTCCTCTTTGATGGGAACTAAATCTTCCTCTTTTATGGCAATATCCAGAGCGGCGCTGATGGACTCCAGATGGTCGATCTCCTGCCGGGTTTCGGTAAGCATTTCTGTCATGGCTTCGTGGGTGCGTTTCAGTTTGTTGTATTTGCTGAAGTATTTCTGGGAATTCTCCTGGGCGGAAAGCTGAGGGTCCAGGGGAATCTTTATCTCTTCATCTGTGTAGTAGTTAAGGCACTTCAGTTCCTTTTCGCCTCCTGCAAGCTCATAGCCGTAGGTAGTGAGAAGTTCTCCGTAAACCTTGTATTTATCCCGTTTTTCCGTATCTTTCAGTTGCTTTAGCTGCAGGTCGTATTTTTTGTAATTCCGTTCCAGCGCGGTCTGGACGATCCGCCGCAGGTCGGAGGACTTCTGGCGGATGCGGGTCAGCACGCTTTTCTGCGAATAGTAGACGTCCAAAAGGGCGCTGACGGTGGAAAATTCTTTTGCCGTATAGCCTTCCCCTTTAAGGCAGCTTAAAGGAACGGAGGCAAATTCAACCGGCTCGCCGCCATGATACACGATGTTCGGGGTAAATCTGCCGTTTTTCACGTCATCCATCATCAAAGACAGCATGTGGTACAAATGGCACAGTTCCGCATCGGACAGCTCATTGGCAGAACGGTCGCCGTCGATGGAAGACAGATGGCACAGTTCTGTCCCGATGACAGGGCTGATCCCTGTGAGCTTCTGGTAAAGGGCCTTCTGTACCGGCGCAGGAGTGGATCTCATAAGAGCCGTAAAGACTTCCTCTGTCACGGTGAGCGGATCTGCCTTTTCCACTGTCTGAGGAATAAAGTAGGGGCGTCCGGGCAGGACTTCCCGCACAGAACTTACCTGGGCAGAAATATGTTTGATGCTGTCTAAGATGGTCCCGTCTTCTTTACAGAAAATAATATTGCTGTGTTTGCCCATCAGCTCTACAATCAGACGTTTGCGGCGCAGGTCGCCTAACTCGTCCAGATGTTCGATGGTAAATTCAAGAATCCGTTCTAAGCCGGGCTGGGCCACGGATACGATCCGCCCGGTGCCGATATGCTTGCGCAGCAGCATACAGAAATTGGGGGCGGTCATGGGTCCCGGCTTGTTGGTTTCCGTAAAATAGGCCAGAGGCAGGCTTGCGCTTGCGGACAGGGAAAGGCGCAGGGTCTCACGGTTGTTTTTTATGGTGAGCAGAAGCTCGTCTTTTTCCGGCTGGGCAATCTTATTGATCTTGCCGCCTTCCAGTTTATGTTTCAGGTCATGAACTAAATTCGCGATCACGATTCCGTCAAATGCCATAGGGTACTCCTTTTTGTGAATTTCCTCGGATATCCGTAACCATTTAAAACAGGCCGGGCTGACTATGCCGGGGCCGTTAAATGGGAACCGTTATGATTATACAGGAATTTCGGGAGTTTTACAAGAGGAAGGGCTGTCTACAATGCCCAGCATCCGGAATACGGCAAATATATAAGGAGCCCCGAAAACGTTTAACGCTTTTGGCCCTTTGATGGTGTGGCCCGTGTCTTCCTGGACTTTAAGAAACGCTTTTTCAAAAGTAGCCCTGGTGATGGATTTTTTCTTCCGCTCCGTAAAGAATTCTCCGCCCCGGATCGTGTAAGTAAAAGGAAGCCCCTTTGCCGTATAAAAGGTTTCCCCCTGGTGGGCGATCATAACGTCCCACAGGTTTTCTATTGTAATCATTGGTATGCTGCCTTTCTAAGGAACTGTCTGGAAATGACGCCGCATTTGCCTTTTTCTCAGCATATACAGGGCAGGCAATATCCTTCATTTTAAGCAGCTCCTCAATAAATTTTTCTGCACAAGGCTGTATGGCCTTATTCTATGATTATAGCGGACACCAGGAGGATTTACAAGCAATAGTAGTAAAAAATGGAAAATTGTGAAAAATACATAAATATTAAGTTCTTTGTCACATATGCTTGGAAGAACAGAAAAAAGCAAAAATATTTTTATATTACAAAAATGTTAATTGTATTGTTTTTTTGTTCAAATAGTATTAATATATAAGAAAAGCAGGAGGCGCGTGGCGGTTCCGGATAAAATTCATATAGATACACAGGGAGGAATTATGTTTAGTTCAAAAAAGAAGGTTGAAACGGTCAGTACCGGCATGATTAATACGATTATCGGGAATAATTCCAAGGTTGAAGGACTTTTAGAGGCTTCAGACCCGACACGGGTAGACGGTCTTATACAGGGAAAGATTTTATCCAAAAGCTCTGTGATCGTAGGAGAGCATGGAGTGGTAAAAGGAGATATCAATGCGGCCGAGATCCTGGTGGCAGGCACGGTCTACGGCAACCTGAAGGCGGAGCAGAGAATCGAGCTGACCGAAACGGGGCGCGTACTGGGCGACCTGGTGACGAAGACCCTTGTGATTGACGAGGGCGCTTCCTTTAAGGGGAACTGCACCATGGAAGTCATGGAAGAGAAGAAGGCTTCGGAGGGAACCGCCGCAGAGAAAGAGCCGGAGGCGGCCCCGGAAGCCCTGGAGGTCCCGGAGGAAAAAGACGAGGAGAAAAAGGGCAAAAAGTAAGTTCCCGTCCAGGAATCACCTGGACTGTCGCAGGAAAAATGGGAAAGGTAACAGCAGGAAAACGAAAACTGTTATCTGGGAAGGAAATGAAAAGTAACGCCAATGAAGTGGAAAAAGTTTAAAAAAGAACGGATTTCTCTGGATTACACGGTTATGCTTGTACCCCATTCTCAGAAAAAGCCGATTCATTTTAAAACGCCGGTTTGGACCTTTGGCGTGGTGTTTTTAGGGCTGTTTATCCTTTCAGGCGCCTGTCTGTTTTTTGCCGGTTCCCGCCATCAGCTTAAGCAGGTACGCAGGGAAAAAGCCCAGCTAGAGCAGGAGTGGGAACAGCTTGCAAAGCAGAAGCGGCTGGCCGACCAGGAGAACGAGGCTCTTAAGGAAGAGCAAAGGCAGCAGGAAAAAGAGCTTCTGGAGCTGGAGGAAAAGACAAGAGGCACTTTAAAGGAACTGGAGGAGCTGGTGGAAAGAGAAAGCCAGATCCGGCAGGAGCTGGGGCTTGGCCAGGTATTGGCCGAGGACGGAGCGGCCGGCGGGACGCCGGGAGC
Organism: uncultured Lachnospiraceae bacterium; assembly: GCA_949840805.1. Taxonomy (GTDB): domain Bacteria; phylum Bacillota; class Clostridia; order Lachnospirales; family Lachnospiraceae; genus Brotaphodocola. The sequence goes on from CATKXR010000069.1 coordinate 10,608, forward strand.
TTCGGAAGGCCAGGCTCCGGAGGGAGAGGGACAAGTTGACGGTTCGGCGCCTGCAGAAGGCCAGTCTCCCGGCGCGGGAGAGGCGGGGACACCGGCAGAAGGCAATGCCGCAAATCCGGAGGGCGCAGGAGTGGGAGCGGCAGAGCCTGAAGGCAGGACGCTTCGGATCGCTTCGGCAGATCTTCCTCTCCTCTTGTCGGAAAATACGGCAAGCTTTGAAGCGATCCAGGCGGAGCTGAGGTATCTGCAGAATCAGCTCGCCGTGAAGACCGGCCAGTATGACGGTTATCTGAATACAATCGAAGAACAGAAGATGGCAGAGGCGGCGGAGAAGGCAAGAAAGGAAGCCCTGCGGACATCCATTGTCACCAATGCCCTTCAATATGTGGGGAATTCCTATGTCTATGGCGGGAATAATCCCAACACAGGTGTGGACTGTTCCGGATTTACCCGATATGTCCTGGCCAATACGGCAGGGGTATATCTGAACCGGACGGCAGCGGAGCAGTCTACCCAAGGGAGGACTGTTTCGGCGGAGAATGCAAAGCCAGGCGATCTGGTCTTTTACAGCAGCGGGAACAGGGTGGATCATGTGGCGATCTATATCGGGAACGGACAAGTGGTCCATGCTTCCAATGAGCGGGTGGGGATTGTCACTTCCAATATGTATTACCGGACTCCTACAAAGTTCGTAAATATGCTGGGAGACTAGACGGCCGTACAGGCAGCGGACAGATGCCGGAAGGCCCTGAGGACAAAAGTGTCTTCGGGGTTTTTCGGTGTTTTTTTGTGGGAAATATGCGGGAAATGATTTACATTGAAAGGTAATTTTATTATAATAAAAAGAATGGCAGTAATCAGGTCTGCCGGAATGATATCGTGACGGTTCGTAAAAGGCTGCAAACCGGGATTGTTACCAGAAAAGAATATATGGCTGCACAGGAGGGCGGTATGGCGAAAGGACAGGTGAAAAAGACTTCCGCTTCAGCGGGGACATCCGTGAAAGTTTCGGAAGATCAGATGGTGTTTGCCCTGGATATCGGCACCCGGAGCATTATTGGGATGGTGGGAGTGATCGAGGAGGGCAAGGTAAGGATTATTGCCATTGAAAAAGAAGAACATGCCGAGAGGGCAATGGTTGACGGGCAGATAGAAAATATTGAAAAAGTGGCAATTCTGGCGGACAGGGTGAAGAAACGGCTTCAGAGTAAGCTCGGCGTGACCCTGACCCGTGTTTGCGTGGCGGCTGCCGGGCGTGCCTTAAGAACCCGAAGGTCTGATTTTGAGATGGAGCTTTCAGGGGCGCAGATAATTGATGACGAGGTTATCAGCCGTTTGGAGGCAGGGGCCATCAGCAGGGCGGAAGAGGCTTTTGACGAGGAAAATGAGGCTCAGGGAGACCTGCGCCGTTATTATCTGGTGGGTTATACGGTGTGCCAGTATTATCTGGACCAGTACATGATGTCCAGTTTAAAGGACCACAGAGGCCGTCAGGTGAAGGTAGACCTGATTGCCACATTTCTTCCCAGCGAGGTGGTGGAAAGCCTGTATACGACCATGAATAAGATCGGGCTGGAGGTGGCAAGCCTTACCTTGGAGCCGATCGCGGCCATTAACGCGGCCATTCCGGAAAACCTGCGGCTGCTGAACCTGGTTATGGTAGACATTGGCGCGGGGACTTCGGATATCGCTGCCTGTACCGGGGGGAGCGTGACCGGTTACACCATGGCTACCGTCGCGGGAGACGAGATCACGGAAGCGCTTATGAAAGCGTACCTGGTGGATTTTGAGACTGCGGAGATGATTAAAGTAAAGATTGACCAGGAAAAAGAAATCGTTTTTTCCGATATTCTCGGATTTGAACATAAGGTTTCCCAGGATGAGATTTTCCAGAGCATTCAGGGGACATCGGAGCTTTTGTGTAAAGAAATCGCAGAAAAGATCCTGGAGGTAAATGCAGGGCCGCCTTCCGCGCTGTTTTTGGCAGGCGGGGGCAGCAAGCTGGCCCATCTGCGGGACGGGCTTGCCGCGGCTCTCGGGATGGATATGAACCGGGTGGCAGTCGCGGGGAATTATTTCCAGATCAGCGCATTTTCAGAGGAATATGACTTAAATAACCCGGAGTACGCAACGCCTCTTGGAATTGCCATTTCCTCCGGGCTTAATATGATCAATGACAGCTTCCGGGTAATTTTAAACGGCAAGCCGGCCAAGCTTTTTAGGAGCGGAAGCTTCACGGCCCTGAATCTGCTGATGATGAACGGGTACAGTTTCCGTGATATTATGGGGCGTTCGGGCCAGAGCATAGCCGTGACGGTCAATGGAGAACGGAAGATGTTCTATGGCACGGCTGCCCAGCCTGCTTCTCTGGGGATCAACGGAAGGGAAGGAAAGCTTTCGGAAATCATCCACGCCGGGGACAGTATTGATTTTGTACCCGCAGTGCCGGGCGAGCCGGCCCAGGCATGCCTGGGAGATATTGAGGGAGCCTTGGCCTGCGAGGAGATCACTTTAAACGGAATGTACGCCTTTTTGGAGACACCTTTAAAGAGCGGGGATGTGGTCGAGATGAAGTTCCCGGGAAGGCAGAATGGGAAAGAAGGCGGCAGGACGAAAGATACGGCTGAAGACGGCAGAAAAGAAGGGTCAGGGAACGAGGAAGATAAGAGTGGGGACAAAAGGCAGCAGGGAAGCCGGCAGGCGCCGCCTGTGATGATGAGAGAAACCCCGGTGTTGGAGACTGCGGCGGCAGGGAGAGGGAAAATTGAAAAGGCAAAGGCGGAGCCGCTTAAGACATCCCGGGAAATGGCGCCGCAGGAAGAACATGGCCTGACGGAAACCACGGAATGGGAGAAGACGGAAGAGGAAGAACAAAAGAGTGCCTCGCTAATAATGGAGAACCCGGAACAGACGGAAACTCCTGAAACGGGGAGGGCCATTGAGCGGGAAGCGGACGGGCAGGAAGTAAAAGGAAACGCGCGGGCGGAGGAATTATCGAAAGCCGCAGCGAATCCGGAACCGATGAGGATGGTGAGGCGGGAAGTAAAACAGTCCATGCCGCCGGAGACATTTTTGGAAGCCTCAGCAAATCCGGAGCCGTTGAAGACGGCGGGGAGGGAAGTAAAGCGGGATGTGCGGGTGGAAGAATTTTCGGAAGCCGTAGCAAATCCGGAGCCGGAGCGGACGGAGGAGTGGGAAGTAAAGCGGAATGTACATGCGGAGGTATTTCCGGAAGCCGCAGAAAATCTGGAACCGTTGAAGACGGCGAGACGGGAAGTAAAGCAGTCCATGCCGTCAGAGACATTTTCGCAAGCCTCAGCAAATCCGGAGCCGTTGAAGATGGCGGAGCGGGAAGAAAGGCGAGATGCGCGGGCAGAGGCATTTTCGGAAGCGTCAGCAAATCCAGAGCCGTTGAGGATGGCGGAGCGGGAAGAAAAGCGGAATGTGTATGCGGAGGCATTTCCGGAAGCAGCAAATCCGGAGCCGGTGAAAATGCCGGAACCGGAAACAAAACGGAGTTCGGACGCAAGGGTGATTTCAGAACCGGCGAGATTGCCAGAACCAAAAGAAAGCCCGGAACCAGTTCAGGAAAGAAAGCCGGAGCCCGTAACCAGGCCGGTGTCCAGGATCCTTTTTTATCTCAACGGCAATCCTTTACGCCTGCCCCGCAAGAAGGACGGACAGCCCTATTATCTGATGGATATGATCGAGTATTCCGGAATTGACTTGAAAAATCCCGGAGGAACCGTAAAATTGACTGTCAACGGAGAGATGGGCATGTTCCAGCAGGAATTGCGGGAAAGAGACGCCATAGAGATCCGGGTACAGGAAAGATGAGAGGATAAGGCATGAACGGTACATTATACGGCGTGGGGGTAGGGCCGGGAGATCCGAGAATGATGACCTTACTTGCTGTGGAGACGATCAGGAAGTGTACGGTTATTGCAGTCCCTGCTAAGGGGAGGGAGCATGCAATGAGCTACCGGATTGCGGAAGGGATGGTAGAGGGGATTGCAAAAAAAGAGTGTCTGACCCTGTCGACTCCTATGACAAAAGATCCTGAGCTCCTGAAGCAGAGTTATGAAGCGGCCGCGGCGAAGATCATCGAACAACTGAAGGAAGGCAGGGATGTGGCGTACCTCACCCTGGGGGATCCTACCATCTATTCTACTTATATTTATATTCAACGCTTGGTCAAAAGCCAGGGATTTCCTGCCTGTATCATTAACGGCGTGCCGTCTTTCTGCGCGGCCGCAGCAAAGATGGGGGACAGCCTGGCGGACCGGTCGGAACAGATTCACATTATTCCGTCCAATTATGATATCGAAGAGGCCATGGAGTACCCGGGAACGAAGATTTTGATGAAAGCGGCTTCCCATTTATCTGAAGTCAGGCGCCTTTTGCAGGAAAAGAACCAGCCGGGATTTATGATTGAAAACTGCGGCCTGCCAGACGAACATATCTATTCCGGGACAGAGGAGATGCCGGAGGAGGCAGGCTATTATACGATTGTACTGGTGAAGGATGAGGAACGCGGCCTGAGAGAGAGAACATGATTGAGTTAAGGAATCTTACGAAAAAGTATGATGAATTTACGGCAGTTGACGACGTGAGCCTTACCATCGAAACCGGAGAATTTTTCGGACTTTTAGGACCCAACGGGGCGGGAAAATCCACCACCATCGGCATGCTTTCAACCTTGTATCTGCCTACAAAGGGGGAGATCCTGGTGGACGGGGAGAAGCTGGACAGGAAGAATACGCCCCTGAAACGCAAGATCAGCGTGGTGACGCAGGAATATTCCATGCGGCAGGATATGACCATTGAAGAGATCATGGAGTATCAGGGCAGGCTGTATTTTGTGCCGAAAAAAGAGAGGTTGGAAAAGACCCGGGAGCTTCTGGAATTCTGCGGCCTGATGGATTACAGGAAACGGACGGTCCGCAGGCTTTCGGGAGGCATGAAGCGAAAATTAATGGTATGCCGCGCTCTCCTTACAGAGCCGGAGATCCTTCTTTTAGACGAGCCTACGGCGGGCATGGATGCGCTGGCCAGGCGGCAAATGTGGAGCCTGTTAAAAAAACTGAATAAGAACAACCTGACGATCCTCCTCACCACACATTATATGGAAGAAGCGGAGACTCTCTGCGGGCGTGTGGGCCTGATGTATCAGGGCAGGCTGGAGGAGGTGGATACGCCAAAGGCAATGATCGGAAGGCTGGGACAGTATGCGGTGGAACAGACGGAGGAAGACGCAATGGGCGGAAGCTTCTTTCAGACAAAGACGGAGGCGATTCAATATTTGTCCGGGTTAAAAGGGGACGGGATCCTTCGGAATACCACGCTCGAGGATGTTTTCCTGGAAAAAATCGGGAAGCATTTGTGACAGGGCAAAGTTATACTAGCAAGGATATTTATTTGCCAAATGATTCAGTATATTTTATGGAAATGCAGGAAATACAGGAAATGTATTGGCAAATCATTTGGCTCACAGGAATAACGGATGATCCGTAAAGAGCAGGAGAACCGGCAGGAATGGGAATCATAACGGTATTGTGGGAAAAATGGGTTGAATTCAGACGGGATTTTTATAAGATTACACTGGCTGCCATGATTGGCCCCCTGATGTATATTCTCGTATTCGGTATGGGAATCCGGACGGCCCCTCATGGCCAGCCGTATTTGAATTTCCTGATTCCGGGCGTGGTTGCGCTGGCCACCATGAACGGAAGCTTCGGCGCGATTGCCCAAAGCCTGAATGTGCAGCGATTGTATGAAAAGGCGTTTGACCAGGTGATCATTTCCCCCACTCCCCTGTGGCAGTTTATTGCAGGACAGATCATAGGGGGAAGCCTTCGGGGAATCTATGCGGGATGTGTGGTCCTTTTTCTGGTTTTGCCGGTTAAGACAGGGCTTTGTTTTAACGGCTGGTCGTTTTTCATTATGTTTTTAAACGGGGCCGTGTTCTCCACTTTGGGGGTTGTCATATCTTTTTATGCAAAAAGCCACACGGATGTGCCGCGGTTTTCCAATTATGTGATCATGCCCATGGCATATCTCTGCAATACCTTTTTTTCGTCGGATTCCATGCCGGGCGGGCTGAGGATGGTAGTCAGGTATCTGCCTCTTTCCCAGGCAAGCGGCATGATCCGCGGCATTGCAAACGGAACAGGTTTTTCCGGTGAGGGAATCTGGATTCTGACGGGATATCTTGTGGTATTTTCCGGTGCGGCGTTCTGGTTTTTGTATAAAAAAAAGAATTTATAATAAAGATAAGGGATGATGGCAGGTCGGTATGGCAGACAGAAAAGACAGAAAAAAGTCAGGGATTTTCCGGTGCGCTATGGTTTTGGCGGGGATCTGTTTCGTAATGATGGCGGCGCCATGGAAGATATCCGCATCTGTGCGGGACGGGGACGGAAGTTTTGCGGCAGGGGCGGAATCCTCCGATGAAGACAGAAAAGAAGGCACAGGGAATGAGGACACGGGAAGCCGGGACACGGGGCAGACGCATGACGGCCCGGAAGAAGATATCCGGCCTCAGGAAGCGGCAGGGAAGGTGCTGGCTATGGCGGCAGTGATCGTTGTGGCAGGCGGAATCTTGAACTATTTTGTGAACAGGAACAGGAAAAAGGATTATTTGGGGAAAAAGAATAATTAGATAGAATAATTATAAAAATTTTGTTGACAATTAGAACAATTTCGATTATACTATCAAAGGTATCGAGGCGTGGCTCAGTTTGGTAGAGCGCTGCGTTCGGGACGCAGAGGCCGCAAGTTCGAATCTTGTCGCCTCGATGAACGCTTTGTAGCGGTACTTTTTAAGTATGGCCTCATGGTCAAGCGGTCAAGACGACGCCCTCTCACGGCGTAAACCCGGGTTCGATTCCCGGTGAGGTCATAGATGCTTTGGACAATCGGCGTTCAAAGCATTTTTCGACGCTTCCGTAGCGCAGTTGGTAGCGCAACGCATTCGTAATGCGTGGGTCGCCGGTTCGAGTCCGGCCGGGAGCTTTTATAATAGGGGTTTTAAGATGCGAAAAAGTGCGTAAACGTCAGGGTTTACGCACTTTTTCGTTGTGCGCCTGGCGGCGCACGTTTCTAACCGGTGCAAGTCCGGAATCCGCCTGGTAGTGGGAAGGATATAGCTGAAGGCAAGGGTGTCCATCGTGAGGAGGAATCTGAAGGAAGCCGGATATGGGGAACATACTAACCCATGGGCAAGTCTCTGGTCTGACGAACAGAAATCACATCAGGCTATGCATGAGGGTAAGACTGCAACACAAGTTAAAGCCCAATAACTACACGGAATCATGTATGGTAAATGTGGCAGATAGATGGAGAGAAAGAAACGTGTGGTACTCGGGGAGGTCTGTACGGTACGTCCTGAAAGGGATAACCATTATCGTGAGATAATACTGAACGTACAGAAATCAGCCGAGGTCATAGTAGCCGAGAGGCGAAGGACCGAATCATTAGGAGTCTTTAGTACAACCGGGAAAGTCCAGCTAAGAAATGTCAAGAGGTAAAATGAAAAAAGTAGGGCTGTTTCACGAAGAAATATAAAAATAAAATGAAGCTTTCCCAAAAGCCAACTTAGGGTTTGTACTCATACAACCTCAAAAGCTGGCTTTTTCTTTTCAGTAGAGTATAACATATTCAGAAGTAGAAACATAATGTATTCATACAAAAAGGAGGGATTTTATGTCGGAAAGAGTATGGATTTTCAAGGGCTGTGGAAGTGCTCTGCCCAGCCGGATGGAAGGAACCTCTGGGCAAAAACTGGCAGAAAGTGCTTGATTTTATCATTGTCCGGGAATCTCCGGAATCCTATGTCCAACAGATTCGGAAGGTGCCGGAAGCTTTGGATCCCCATATCCAGCTGGGAGCCCAGAAGACAGCCCTCCAAAGAAGGATGAAGAAGGAGCATGGTGTTGATTTTAAAGAACTTAAGCAGCTTTCTTTTATATATATAGTCAGTATTTCCGGAAAAAAGCTGGTTTCTAAAATATCGGAAGAACACAAAAAACTGCTGGAAAGGCTGGAACTGAAACTGGAGGTGGATTAGGGCGGGCTTCTGCAGCCGCCCCCCCTGATTGACTGGCTGCGTGATATTCCCGATCCCAGGAGCAGACGGCATTTAGCAAAGCTGCGCAGACATATGCCTTTTCCAAACGGGGTACCCTCTGTATCGACCATGTCAAGAGTGCTTGCCGCGGTTGATGAGGAAATGGTGTCCCTTGCACTTATCAACTGGATTGGAGAGATGGCCTCCACTATGTGCTGGACGAAACTTTTGGGGAAGATAAAAGTACAATAAAGCTGGGGAAGAACACCATGTCGGTTTTGCGCAAATGTGCATACAATATAGCGCGGTTACTGGAACTAGGAAAGCGGGAGGGTCAGGGAGGGATTTCAAATTATAACATCCCTTCGGAATCTTTCGTGAAACAGCCCTAATCTGAGGGAAAATCCGGTTGACTTTTTCGGAAGGATGTGCTAGACTACTTTTAACATAAATCAGATGGCTGTTACTGGTAATGCAGGCAAGACCACACAAGAATACGTTTTTATAACGTTATTTTTGTTGTGGTCTTTTTGTTTTCCAGTGAGAGGTGCCATGCGAGAGAAAGGAGAGCATATGGATTACAAAAAGTTAGGGAAGGATTTGCTTCCGCTGGTAGGAGGAGCCGATAATATCAGCAAGCTGACACATTGTGCCACCCGGCTTCGGTTTGAATTTTGCGATAGGAGTAAAGTGGACGAGACGGCAATCAAAAGTACTCCTGGTGTTATCAGTGTGGTAGAGAAGGGAGGACAGTTTCAGGTTGTTGTAGGAAATGATGTTCCCATTACTTACCGGGTTTTGATTAATGAGATGGGGGGAACAGCAGGAAGAACGGATTCTGGTAAATCAGGAACCGGTTCAGGAGAACAACAGGAAAAGAAATCCATTATTACGAATATTATCAGTGTGATTTCCACTACATTTACACCGGTCATTCCGGCACTGATTGGCGGAGGTATGATCAAGGCAGTACTGTCAATCCTGGTGCTGTTTGGGTTAGATGATACAAGCTCCACCTATGCATTACTAAATTTAATCTCAGATGCCGCGTTCTACTTTATGCCGGTGCTGCTGGCTTATGGCGCGGCAATTAAATTCGAGTGTAATCCGGTGTTGGCAATGACGCTGGCCAGTGCCTTGCTTCATCCGACCTGGGCAGGGATGGTAGGCGCCGGCGAGTCTATAGACTTTTTCCATATTCCGGTAAAGCTGGTGGATTATTCCTATTCTGTGATTCCGATTATTTTAAGCATCTGGATCATGTCTTATGTGGAAAAGCTGGCAGAAAAATACACGCCGTCTATCATAAAATTTTTCCTAAAGCCGCTGATTATTTTGTTTATTTCCGCGCCCATTGCCATGATTATCATTGGACCGTTCGGCAGCTTTTTGAATACCTTGCTGGAGACCGGGGCAAATATGATCAATGCCAGAGCAAGCTGGCTTTTGCCAATGCTGATGGGGGCTTTCCAGCCATTCCTTGTTTTGACCGGTACTGCCTGGGCCATGACTCCGATTGCCACTGTTCAGATTTCCTCCTTAGGCTATGAGATCGTGAATGGTCCTGGTATGCTGGCATCCAATATAGCACAGGGCGGCGCTACCTTGGCAGTGGCGTTGAAAACAAAAAACCAGCAACTGAAGCAGTTGGCCAGCTCCTCTGGATTTACGGCAGTTATGGGTATTACAGAGCCTTGCCTTTATGGGGTGATCCTGCCGTTAAAAAAGCCTTTGATTGCATCTATGATCGGCGGGGGAATAGGTGGTATCTATGCGGGGATTTCCGGATTGGTGCGTTATGCTTTTGTTTCTCCCGGACTGGCAGCCCTGCCGGCATTTATAGGGGAAAATCCTATGAATATTGTACATGCTGTGATTACCTGTATTATTTCTTTTGCGGCTGCTTTTGCGGCTGTCTGGATTATGGGGTTTGATGACGGCGAGAGTGGGGAAGGGAAAAAACAGGAAACAAAAGATTTAAAGGAGGGAAAAAATCCAGAGACAAAAAAAACAGAAAAAGATAAAAACCAGATGGTTTCTGTCCCGATCAACGGCCAGGTTGTTTCTTTGGATCAGGTTAATGACGCAGTGTTTTCGCAGAAGATCCTGGGCGACGGGGTGGCCATTATCCCGGAGGAAGGCAAGGTTTTTTCCCCAGTCAACGGTGTGGTCTCGGCGCTGTTTGAAACAAAACATGCCATTGGAATTACCAGTGAGGACGGTTTGGAGCTGTTGATTCATATTGGTATTGATACGGTGAATCTGCAGGGAAAGTATTTTACTGCTCATGTGGAGGTTGGAACCCAGGTTAAGAAAGGTGATTTGATGATTTCTTTTGAAGGAGAGAAGATCCAAAAAGAAGGGTACGATATCATAACACCGGTTTTGATCGCAAATATAGCGCAGTTCACGTCTATAAATGTGCAGAAAAACGGGAAGGCAACAGTGGGGGAGCCACTTATGATAATCAGTTGAGGAACAGACCGGAAAGGAGTATAATATGTATTATGCAAAACAGCAGGCATTTCCAAAAGGATTTTTGTGGGGCGCTTCAACCTCAGCGTACCAGGCGGAGGGCGCTTGGGATGAAGACGGGAAAAGCCCTTCTATTATTGATATGTATGAGCATCCAAAGGAGTATGCGGATTTTAAGACGGCAAGTGATCATTATCACCGCTATAAGGAGGATATCCGGCTGTTTGCAGAGCTGGGCCTAAAGGCATACCGGTTTTCTGTGGCGTGGACCAGGATCATTCCCGAGGGGACCGGCATGGTGAATCCGGCCGGAATACGGCATTATCAGGATGTGATCCAGGAGTGCCGCGCATATGGGATTGAGCCGGTTGTGACCATGTACCATTTTGACCTTCCTTACTGTCTGGAGGAAAAAGGGGGGGCGTATGGTAATATAGTGTCAAGTTAGCAAGGAGCCAGTAAAATCAAGGGTTTCCGCTGATTTAGTCCTATGAAAAATTTGCTTTGAAAAAATTTTCGACATGTCGAAAATGAGCAAAATTG
>CATKXR010000070.1 GCA_949840805.1 uncultured Lachnospiraceae bacterium
CTGCCAAAGTACATGCAAAAAGCATTGGAGTATGGTTCAGCGGCTGCCTGATTGCTATTTTATGATCTATAGTATTGATTTTTCAAGGAGCAAATCCCATTTTTAATGTGGGAAGTTTGAGTTACTGAAATAAAATCGGTGACAGATATCGTGAAAATAAGAAGGAGACATCCCGAACGAATCAACCCCGATGGAATCGTATACGTTTTTAACGACTATGAAAAATGGCCCTGTTGGTATCATCTGGATATTTTGGCTCATACAAACAGTTGGCGGAACAGTGAGAATAGAGCAATGCTGGCGGATTCTTTTAATAAGTTACTGAAAGACACAGGCTTGCATTATTCACCAGCCTATTGTGTAGATATTGGGCATTTGGTTGGTTGTTGTGGTGCATTTAGGGAGGGCATGAAACTGGGTATAGAAACTGGCGGAGAGTATTATGTATTTCTGGATTTGGTAGAGTATATGTGTCGATGTGGTTTATACAGTCTTGTTCCACCGCTAAAAAAAGAGGTTGATATTATTTATGATTCTATAGACGATCAGGGAATATGCCGTGCAAACTACGTCGAAAAGGCACTTAAAGGAATGGGATGCTATGGCGGCGGGCAACTGGAGGTAGACTGGAGGAGCAGGACTAGGAAACTTTGCGATGTAACATACAGAGGACTGTTGATACTGTATCATTCGGGATTGCTGACACACTAAGGGTGAGCCTTGATTATTTAACGATGGATAACCAATAAAGAAAAGCATATCTTTCCTTAGTAATGATTTGAAACTTTTATTGGCTTTCAATCCCATTGCCGGAAAACCGGAAAGACGGAGATCGAGATATTGGGATTTCATCCAGGATTATGCCGATGACCAGTATGCTGATAGCTGTAAGGAATGGTGTGCCTTTGCAGATAAGAAGTGCGGAAGTCTTTCTGAAGCAGAGCAGAAAAAGTTGGGAAGTATTTTTGAAAGGGCAGAAATAACGCAACCTCGACAAATACATTTCCTATCGGGGTAAGCAACGAATTTATTAACAGGGAAAGCAGCATATCGGTAAGTGACGGAACTCTGTTTATTGTTTTCCCAAAAGAAGCAAAGGATTATGTGACTATGGCGATTACACATTCCCTTGACATCGGGAAAGGATGCGGTCCGACACATCATAAAGGCAGCAGTTGACTCAAAATCACTGTTTTTGGGAAAGATATTCTAATTATGGCTGCGGCTCTTAATTATTCTGTGAAACGATAGGATGATGTGTTATGCTTAGAAAAACAAAAGAAAGCTGAGGAGATACATAACTATGAGAAATATGATTGCATATTGTGGGTTGGATTGTGAAAAATGTGATGCATATCTTGCGACCATTCATGATGATCAGGCGCTGCGTGAAAAAACGGCAAAGCTATGGGCTCAGTTAAACGGTGCGCCCATTCTTCCTGAACATATCAATTGTCAAGGCTGTCGTGCGGATGGGGTTAAAACCGTATTTTGCGATAGTCTCTGTGGCATTCGTCAGTGCGCATTGAAAAAGGGTATGGAGACCTGTGGGGATTGTCCGGATATGGAGACGTGCCGGGCTGTTGGAGAGGTGATCTCAAATAATGCCGAAGCTCTGGAAAATCTGCATGGATGACCTGCTGTGCTGCATGTTTATACAAATGGGCTGTCGGCTTTACGCAAAACACCGCTTCCGTTGAAATCGGAGCGGTGTTTTTTATATGACTGACTGTCAGGCATCCGCTTTGGAGTGGGTGCTTTTTTGAGCTGCGCAAGATTGTTCATAGTTAATGTTAACAAAAATTGAGGCGGGATGAAATGCTTCCTGTTTTGATTTTTGTGGATAGCGCCAAATATTAAAATAGATATTAAAAAAAGTTTAATTATATATTGACTTAGAAGAAAGAAGAGGGCATAATAAAAAACACAAGAATTTATAAAATATCTTGTAACAAATGATGCGACAATACATATTGCTGTTTTTATAGTTTTTTTAGTATTAGGTATATTTCTTATGGATTTGTTTATGAAAGGAGCGGATTGAAAGATGCGGGTAGTGTCTGGTATTGATATAGGAGGGACGAAGTGCGCCATTTCCTTTGCTTGTTTTGAAGGAGAAGAGATTAAATTTCTGGAAAAGATCAGGATGGATACGGAACGGGAAGATTTTGCCCGGGCGGTGCAGGAGTTTATCAGGGTAATCCGTCTGAAATTAAAGGAAAATCCGAAATGGAGGCTGTGTTCCATCGGTATTTCCTGCGGCGGGCCTCTTGATGCGGAGAAGGGCCTGATTCTGTCTCCGCCGAATCTGCCAAAGTGGGAGCGCGCAGATATTTTTACACCGTTGAAAAGAGCCTTCGGCGTGCCGGTGATGATTCAGAACGATGCAGATGCCTGTGCCCTGGCAGAGTGGAGGATGGGTGCGGGAAGGGGCTGCCAGAATATGATTTTTCTGACCTTTGGCACGGGTATGGGGGCGGGTCTTATCCTGAATGGCAGGCTGTATTCCGGCACCAACAATCTGGCGGGAGAGGTAGGGCATATCCGGCTGGCGAAGGATGGTCCGATGGGGTATGGCAAAGGGGGATCCTTTGAGGGCTTCTGCAGTGGGGGTGGTATTGCCGATCTTGGCAGGAAATGGGCTGAGGAAGCCCTGGAAGCCGGTAATCCGCCTTTGTTCTGTCGAAGGAAAGAAGAACTTTCACATATTTCCGCCAAATCCATTGCGGAGGCCATGGAGCAGGGGGATCCTCTGGCGGCAGAAATTTTTGACACGGTTGGGGAATATCTGGGCAGGGGGATTTCGCTTCTCATAGATATTCTGAATCCGGAGAGAATTATTATTGGGAGTATTTATGCCAGACAGAAGGAAGCGCTGGAGAAAAGGATGCTGGAAGTCATCGAAGCGGAGGCGCTTAAGGCATCGGCAAGGGTATGCCGGATCCTGCCTGCTTCCCTGGGGGAACAGATTGGGGATTATGCGGCTGTCTCTGTGGGGGTTAAGGCTTATGAAGATTTTTACAGTGATGGCATGGAAGAAATGAAGGTAATACCGATGCAGAGAGGTTGGGGATGATGGAAAAGAAAAAACTGTACATGATTGGAAATTCACATATAGATCCCGTCTGGTTTTGGAACTGGGAGGAAGGCATGCAGGAAGTTAAGGCTACCTATGCTTCTGCGCTGGAACGTATGAAGGAGTTTGAGGACTTTAGGTTCACTTCCACTTCCACGGCCTTTTTTGAATGGATTGAAGGGATTTTGCCGGAAATGTTTGAGGAAATCAAACAGCGGGTGGCGGAAGGCCGCTGGGAGATTACGGGAGGCTGGTTTATTGAGCCGGACTGTATTTTGCCCTGCGGAGAGGCTTTTGTACGGCATGGACTGTATGGGCAGCGTTACTTAAAGAGCCGTTTCGGAAAGATGGCTGAAATCGGTTCTAATGTGGATAGTTTCGGGCATAATCCGATCCTGCCCCAGATTCTGAAAAAGAGCGGTATGGATTCTTACGTATTTATGCGGCCCAGACTGGACACCCCTGTGTTCACGTGGGAAAGCAGCGATGGCAGCCGGGTAAATGCCCTCTGCCTTCCGGCAGAATATACCACTTGGTTTCATGAGCCCACGGTGAAAAATATAGAACTTACGCTGGAACGGACCAGGGATTATGACAAGATGATCTGCTGTTATGGCGTGGGCAATCACGGCGGCGGGCCTACCATTGAGAACATCAATACGATCCATGAGCTGCAAGAGTCTCTGGAAGAAGCGGAACTTACTTTTTCGAGTTATGCGGAGTTTTTGGAGGATATCGGCGGAGGAGATTTTCCGGTGCTGACGGGGCTCTTTGAACGGATCAACCAGGGCTGTTATTCGATTGATTCTCTGTTCAAGCAGAAGATGCGTCAGGCGGAAAGGCGGCTTGTGAAAGCGGATGTTCTGATGGGTATAGCCTGCCATATTTGTGGGGACTTTATGAAAGAGACGGGAGAAATGGAGCGTCTCTGGAAGGTGGTTCACTTCAATGAGTTTCATGACACCATGGGCGGCACCACCATCAAATCTGCAAGGGACGAGGCTGTTATGCAGATTTCCGGTGTTTGTGCCAGAGCAGGAGAAATCGCGGCGCTGGCAATCCAGCATGTGGTGAATACCCAGGATACCAGAGGTGAGGGATTTCCGTTGTTTATATTCCATACGGGCGGCATGCCCTATGAAGATTATGTGGAGGTGGAACTGGAGTGGTTCTGCCAGAGCCCTCTGAAACTGTTAGATCCTGAGGGCGGGGAGATTCCTTATCAGAGAATTCATACCGACGCCAAGATTCGCCATACTACCTTGGGAGGCAGGCGGAGGTTTGTGTTCTATGCTTCTATCCCGGCCTGCGGCTTTGCACAGTACAGGGTAGTGAAGGAGGAACCTTCCTTGGAATCCACACCCCGCATGGAGATTTTGAATCCTGATGCCTTAAGATTGGAAAATGCATATCTGCTGGCTGAGTTTGATAAGGAAACGGGTATGCTTTCTTCCCTGATTGAAAAAGAGACGGGATATCATGCCCTCACAGAGGCGGCTTCCCTGCGTTTGTATTTGGATGAGCGGGATGCCTGGGGACATCTGCAGGACGGAAGATATGAGGATTTTGGGGTGGACTTCCATCTGGATTCCATAGAAAAGGTGGAAAGCGGAAAGCTTCGGGAAGTGATTCGTGTCCGTCTTTCCTATGAGGACACAAGATTGGAGCAGCTTTATTATCTGGGGGAAAAGGAAAGAGAACTGCGGGTGGAGAACAGACTTAGGTTCAATCACGCATGGCATCTGTTGAAATTGGCCTATCCTGTTGGAACAGAGGCGGTGGAGACACGGGCGGAAGCAGCTTACGGCATGGTTCGCCGTAGGATTTTGGACAATGTGGAGTACAACATGCAGAGATTCCTGGATGTGAGTAATGAAGCGGGAAGGGGACTTGCCATAGCCAATGACAGTAAATACGCTTTCAATATGGAAGAAGGGCGAGTGCAGATTACGGCGGTGAGAAGCGCCATCTACGCCCAGGGTAACAGCCCTGACTGGTGGAATGAACAGGAAACCTATGAATATACGGATATTGGAACCCAGACCTTCTGGCTGGTGCTGAAGCCTCATGGAGATGCCTTGCCGGAAAGGGAATTGCATCGCATTGCAGATAAGATCAATGGTGCATATGAGTACTTGGGGGATAGCGTCCATGTCTCTTCCGGCAGGGGAAGGCAGGTGGAGAGCCGGTTTTCTCTGGGAAGGGTTGAAGCGGAAAATGTGTCCCTGGTACTGGTAAAGAAGGCAGAAGACGACGGGGATTTTGTGCTGCGGCTTTTGGAAACGGAAGGAAAGGATACGGAAACCAAACTTATCTTCCGGGAAAAGACATATCCCATTTCCATGGGTCATGATGAGATAGCGACCTATAAGATCAGCCGGGACGGCAGCAAGATACAAAAGACGAATCTTTTAGAAGTATAAAGCACAAAGTGCTGTATTGGGGAAGGGTTAACCAGGATACGGTGGAAAGGAAGAGGGAAATGAATCATTTGGCGCGTTTGACGGAACGTTATCCGGCTCTTGTTAAAATGGAAGATGAGATAAAGCGGGCATATGAAATCATAAAAGACAGCTACGAAAAGGGAGGCAAGCTGTTGGTCTGCGGGAACGGCGGGAGTGCGGCGGATTCTGACCATATCGTGGGGGAACTGATGAAGGGTTTCTATAAACAGAGGAAACTGCTGGCAGAAGAAAAACGCCGTTTTGGAGAGCAGGGAGAAAAGTTACAAGGAGCCCTGCCGGCCATTGCATTAACCCAGCATGGCGCCCTTTCTACCGCATTTTTAAATGATGTGGATCCTGAAATGGTGTTTGCCCAACAGGTCTATGGATATGGACGGGAGGGTGATGTGTTTTTGGGATTGAGTACATCGGGAAATTCTGTGAACGTGATTTCAGCGGCCAAGGTGGCTGCCGCAAAGGGAATGAAGGTCATTGCCATGACGGGGAAAGATGGTGGGGCGCTGAAAACATGCAGCGATGTGTGCCTGATTGTACCGGCCCAGGTAACGGCGGATGTGCAGGAACTTCATTTGCCGATTTATCATGCGCTATGCGCTATGTTGGAAGATTATTTTTTTCCGGGCGAGTGAAGAAGCGGTGTGCGGCAGGAGTCTGATGCCGGCATTGGGAATGTTACCAGAATGAAAGAACGGGCTTTGTGTCATGACTGCATTCGTGCTGCCCTCCTGGTGCGGAAATGGGTTTTCCTAACTGGGCTGGTTTGTTGTGGAAAAAATTAATTAAACTTAATATAATATAAATACGAATCGCATAAGGGCGGAGGACTCGTGAAAAGCAACGAACTATGCAAAGGATATACTAAATAGCCAAATATATATATTGTTAACAAAATATATTGGTCAAAATTATGCAAAATAATGAAAAATGATTTATTAAACTTAATTTCATTAAACAAGGTTGACAAGGATAATAGCACAGTATATACTGAAAATGCAAATGACATAGAAAAGCGATTTGCAAAAGGAATTAAACTAAATTTAATACGGGAGGAAAGAGACATGAAAGCAAAGAAATTAATCGGATTGATGCTGGCCACAGCTCTTAGCGTTACAAGCCTTGCAGGCTGTGGAAACACAGGTTCTGCAGATACAGCGGACAAGGCTGACAGCGGAAAGACAGAAGCGAGCACAACTGAGACCACTGAGGCAGCAGGGAATGAGAGCGCTGCAGCAGAAGAGACGGCTTCTGGTGAAAGAGTCAAACTTGAGGTTTGGGACTGGTGGGGAGATGGCCAGTATAAGCATGTTATCGAACAGCTTTGCCAGAACTTCAACGAATCTCAGGATAAATACGAAGTCGTGCATGTTAATTACCCTTGGGGTGATGTGTGGACCAAGGCTCTTGCAGCAACAGCTGCAGGCAACCCGCCTGATATTATCATTCAGGATATCCGTACCGTAACCCATAGAGGTCAGGCGAACCAGGCAACTGATCTTACCGATCTGATTGCACAGGAAGGTGAGGGCTTTACAGATCAGTTTTATCCGCAGCTTATGGATGCCATGATTTATGATGGCAGGACATACGGACTTCCTTATGTGACAGACACCAGAATCCTTTACTATGATAAGGACGCTTTTGCAGAGGCAGGCTTGGATCCGGAAGCGCCTCCGCAGACCTGGGCTGAGTTGGTGGAATATGCCAGAAAGCTGGATGTGAAGAATGACGACGGTTCTTATGACCGCCTCGGCTTCTATCCCGGCACCCTTGAGTGGAACGCATGGGCATTCAGTGCAGACGGTAAGGATTATACGGATGCAGAAGGCAATGTTACCGTAAACACACCTGAAAAAGTGAAATTGTTTGAAAACATTTATACTGACTTCTATGAGTATTATGGCAAGAAGGAATTGGACAGCTTTACTGCAGAATTTGGCAGTGGTATGACAAATCCCTTCGTAGCCGGCAAGGTTGCAATGTGGGTCAACACACCTACTGAGTTTACTAAGGTTCGTGACTTTGCGCCGGACAAGAATTATGGTGTTGCCCTGATGCCTGCTTTGGAAGAAGGCGGTGAGCATTATTCATGGGGCGGCGGCTTCTCAGTGGAAATTCCTTACGGCGCAAAGGACGTAGCGGGTTCGTGGGAGTTCGTAAAGTTCATCACCAGCAAAGAGTCACAGGTTTACTGGGCATCTCAGGTATATGATACCGTTGCTAATATTGAAGCGTCTCAGGATCCTTCCCTGATGGAGATACCTGTATTCAAGGCAGCTTTGGAGGCAATGCCTACAACGGTGGTTACCCTTGACAGACTGACAGCGCCTGGTGCATCTGATATCGTGCTTCCTTATCTGGATGAGATCATTCTTGGCAACAAGACTCCGCAGGAAGCTTTGGATGAGGCGCAGGCTCAGGTAGAACAGCTTGTGAATGACAATAAATAATTGAGATTTTCAGCCATCCGTACTCTGCCGCACTCCTATGCGGCAGAGAGCGGTATGACGGGAGAAGCTTGGAACGGACATGGACGATGCTTCGGCGTCATTGAAGGGACGGGAGTGGCACTCTGAAAAGGAATGAGAAATATGAAGCATGGTATGACAAAAAGGGAAAAGAAAGAAGCGCGTGCAGGGTGGCTGTTTATCAGCCCATGGGTCATCGGATTTATCTGCCTTACAGGAGGACCGCTGCTGTTCTCGCTGTACGCATCATTTACAAATTATAACATGACCTCCAGAATGGACTTCGTCGGACTGGAAAATTATGTCAGGATGTTCAGGAAGGATCCGGTGTTTTGGAAGTCTTTAGGAAATACTCTTTACTATGTGCTGCTGGCGGTTCCCAGTTCTTGCGTGTGCGCCATTTTCCTGGCGACGCTGCTGAACCGGAAAGTGAAGGGAACGCCTGTTTTCAGGATGTTGTTCTATCTGCCCACGGTTCTTTCCGGTGTGGCGGTATACCAACTCTGGATGCAGCTTCTGGCTCCGAAGAGCGGTCTGCTCAACTCAGCCCTTCGTCTGATTGGGATTGAAGGCCCTTCCTGGCTGTCAGACCCTGCGTGGACTAAGCCGTCTCTCGTGATGATGAGGGTGTGGGCCTTGGGAACCAGTATGCTTTTATATTTATCTTCCATGAATTCCGTTTCAAAGGACTTGTATGAAGCAGCGGATATCGATGGCGCTAACTTTTGGCAGAAGTTCAGAAAGATTACGCTGCCGCAGATATCTCCCATTATTTTCTTCGACATTATCACCAACATGACAGGAGCCTTTCAGGTGTTTCAGGAAGCGCTTGTCATGAGCAAGAACGGAAAGGGGGACCCGGCGGGATCGCTGCTCTTTTACAATCTGCACATTTATGATGAGGCGTTTACCAGATACAATATGGGGTATGCTGCAGCCATGGCATGGTTCCTGTTGGTGATTGTTATGACAATCACACTGATCAATCTGGTTGCATCAAAATATTGGGTTCATACGGAAGAAGGTGATACTTAATGAGTGGAGAGGAACATGTAATAACAAAAGGCGGCCTGGCAAGCAGAAAAAGAAAGAAACAGATAGGGGATATCATCTGCTTTCTCCTTTTGGCGGCGGCATCCCTGACAGTCATCATGCCTCTGTGGTTTATGATTTCCACCGCTCTTAAGAGCATGGATGAGGTTTTTACTTATCCGATTACCTGGTATCCCCATGACCCCATTTGGAGCAATTTTAAAGACGCATGGATGAGCGCAGATTTTACAAGATGGTTTGTAAACTCCGTCTTTGTGGCAGGGTTTGCCATTCTGGGCGGTGTGCTCGCCAATTCGTTAGTGGCTTACGGCTTTGCAAAGATTAAATTTCCGGGGAAAAATATCATGTTTACCATTATTCTGGCGACCATGATGATTCCGGAGTTTGTGACCATGATACCCCAGTATGTGCTGTACGCTAAACTGGGATGGGTAGGCACTTATCTGCCGTTGATCGTTCCGCAGTTTATGGGCTCGGCATATTTCATCTTTATGCTTCGTCAGTTTTATGCCGGCATTCCCAATTCACTGATAGAATCAGCACAGATGGATGGAGCGTCACACTTTTGTATCTGGAGAAGGATTATGCTTCCCATGGCCAAGCCGGCCATTATGACGGTGGTGGTTCTTTCTTTTAACTGGAGCTGGAATGATTTCCTGAAGCCTTTGCTGTATTTGACAGACACGGAAAGCTTTACGCTGCAGATTGGTCTTAAGATTTTTGTGAGTCAGTCAAATACGCAGTGGAATTACCTGATGGCTGCTTCCTGTATTGTACTTCTGCCTATCATTGTGGTGTTCATGTGTCTGCAAAAGTATTTTACAGCGGGTATGAATCTGGGAGGAGCAGTAAAAGGCTAAATTTTCAACTTTTTTATCCTTTTTTGACAAGATATGAAGTATAATGATATAAAATACTTTTATAGTATAAAAAGGAAAAGAGAAAATTATGGCGGAACAAAATAATCAGGTGCAGCTTAAAAACTATAACAGAAGAACGGTCTTAAACTATATCCGAAAACACAGGACCGCTACAAAGGCAGGGCTTGCTTCCGTGACGGGATTAACTTTCATGGCCATCAAGAAGATTCTGGCGGAACTGGAAGAATTGAATCTGATCAGGTGCGATCAGATGGAATCCACAGGCATCGGAAGAAAAGCGGTGTCCTATGCCATCAATGAAAATTATCGTTACAGTATCGGTATTCATATCAACAAGTTTGTGACCGGCGTCGTCCTTATGAACTTGCAGGGACAGGTGATCGCAAGGGAAAATTATTCCATGGACAAGGACTTTTCGGGTCAGAATGAATTTGTGGATATGCTGATTCAGGCTGTGGAGCGGGTCATAGAAAGTTCCGGTATCGGCAGGGACAAAATTCTGGGCATTGGTGTAGGAGCCCCCGGCCCCATAGATTATGAGAGCGGAATTATACTGACACCGCCCAATATGCCCATCTTAAATTATCTTCCTCTGCAGGAAATCCTGGAGGAGAATACGGGCTTTCCGGTTTTTATCAATAAGGATACCAATGTGATTGCGTTCGGGGAATACTGGTGCGGAGAAGCGAAAGACTGTGATACCCTGGTTTATGTGGATGTGGATATGGGTATCGGAAGCGGACTCATCATAGACGGTAAGCTGAACATCGGCGCAAATGGCGTTGCAGGAGAATTTGGTCATATTACGGCAGATATCAACGGCCCCTTATGTAATTGCGGCAACAAGGGATGTCTGGAAGCGGTGAGCTCCGGTATTGCAGTGCTGAAAACCCTGAGCCAGCAATTGGAAAAGGAAGAGAAACATCCGCTTTACCATAAGAGGAATGAGCTGGTCATTGAGGATGTGTTTGAAATGGCGAAGAAAAAGGATATGCTCACCATGTCAATCCTGAACCAGTCGGCATTTTATCTTGGGGTTTCCATCAGCAATCTGATCAATATTCTGGATCCGGAGATTGTGATCATGGGTGGAATACTGATTCAGAGATATCCGATGTATTTTGATATCGTAAAGGATGTAGCGGGCCAAAGGAAGGTAAAGGGAGCAAAGGAGAACAGAATGTTGGTCTCTTCCCTCAAAGAAAGTGCAGGTGTCATAGGAGCCGGAGAAATTGTTGCGGATTACTTTTTTAATCAACGGGTAAATGATGTATTTATGAAAAATTAAATCATGAGAGAAAGGCATTGTTATGTTTCAGAGCAGAAAGACGACTCGGTGCAGGGATAGAGAAATTGTTTGGGATGACGGAGTGGTTTTTCTGCTTTTGTCATGTCAGGAAGAGGGAAAAGAGGAGGAACTTAAGGTGTATTGCAGGGAAGACACCGTGTTGATCTGCCCGGAGGGACGGATTCATGTGCAGGAGCCTTGCTTTGGGCCCCAGAGATATTACGGCGCCGGGGAAGGGCTGACCTATGAACTTGGGATTCCGGGACTGGAAGGGGCTACGGCGCTATACCAGCATAAGGACTGGTGGATCAGGCCTGCCTTTATGGAGAGACTTTCCGAAACGCCGGACCGAACCCAGCTGATTCTTTTTCGGAAGGAAGAGGTCTTTTTCGCACTGCTGTCGGTCTGCGGTGAGACCTGCAGGACAGATATGTGCGGGAAAGAAGAGGACAGTCTCATAGTCCGGATGGTTCCGGGGGCGGGGAACAGAAACCGCCTTTTTGATCTTAGCCTTGTGATTGCGGCAGGAGAGGACCCTTACCTTTGCTGTGAAAGGGCAGTGGAGGAGGCGCTGCGGTATCTGGGCAGAGAGTCCATGCTGCGGAGGCACAGAAGCTATCCTGAGATGTTTGGGTATTTTGGCTGGTGCAGCTGGGACGCCTTTTATCATCAGGTGTCTCACCAGGGCATTGTTGATAAAATGCAGGAATTCCGGGAGAAGGAGATTCCTGTGAAGTGGGCGTTGCTTGATGACGGCTGGCTTTCGGCAGACTATGAGGAGCAGGTGCTGACGGATTTGGATGCGCGGGAAAGCCAGTTCCCCCAAGGGCTCCGGGGGTGTGTCAGAGAACTCAAGGAGAAATACGGCATCGAAAAGGTGGGAGTCTGGCACGCGGTGATGGGATACTGGAATGGGGTCAAAGAGGGGACGCCCGCCCATGACGCTCTGCGCAGGGGTCTGGAACGACTTCCCGACGGAAGGCTTCTGCCGGCGCCCTCAGCGGACAGGGCATTTGTGTTTTATGATCGATGGCATACCTTTTTAAGGAATCACTGCGGCATAGATTTTGTGAAGGTGGACGGCCAGAGTGCCATCTCCCTGGCTTACGGCGGCATGAGGACTTATGGAGAGGCCAGCCGGGAGATACAGAAGGGCCTGAACGCTTCGGCAGCCCTTCATTTTGGGAACTGTATCATTAACTGCATGGGCATGGCCAGTGAGGATATGTGGAACCGCCCTTCCAGTGCGGTTTCCAGAAGCAGTGACGATTTCGTGCCCAAGGAAGCAAACGGTTTTCGGGAACATGTGATACAAAACGGTTATAACAATCTGCTGCAGGGACAGTTTTACTGGGGAGACTGGGATATGTTTTATACAGACCACAGGGAAAACCGCTGTAATTCCATGCTGCGGGCAGTCAGCGGCGGCCCGGTGTATGTCAGTGATAAAGTGGGGGAGACGGATCCTGCCTTTATCTGGCCGCTGCTCCGGAAAGATGGCAGGATAATCCGCTGCGACAAAGTGGGAGTGCCTACGATGGATTGTCTGCTGGCAGATCCTCTGACAAGCAGGCAGCCTTTAAAGATATGGAACCGTTACGGCGCGTGCTATGTGGTGGCAGCTTTTTCAATTCACAAGGACGAAGAACCATGTGTGGGCGTCCTGAGTGTACAGGATATCCCGGGCCTTTCCGGCAGTAAATGGCTGGTCTATCACTGGTTGGAACGGAAGATATCGCCCCTGGAACAAGGCTGTGAAGTGAGTGTAAGTTTAGCCGCCGGGGAATCAGAACTGTACCTGATTCTGCCGGACAGTCAGGTGCAGCTTATCGGTATTCTGGAAAAATATATCGGCCCTGGCTGTGTCAGCAGACTATGGGAGAAGGAGGATTCCATGGGCATCCTTGTGACAGAGTCCGGAACCTTCGGTTTTGCGGCGAAAAGGGAACCGGGGCAGGTACTGGTCAATGGCAGGCAGTGGGAGTATGAGTCCATGGAAGACTGTCTGTATGGGGTGCATATCTCAAAAGGAAACAGCATCGTGGAACTGCGTTTTTAAGAAAGGGAAAGAGGCATGTTTTTGATTGGAATAGATATCGGCACCACCTCTGTCTGTGGGGTGCTGTATGATCCTTTACAGGATAAAGTGGTAAAAGAACGCCATGCGGAAAATCATTTTCTGCCGGGAGAAGGTTTCCGGCAGGATCCGGAAGAACTTGTAAGAATCTCGCAGTCCCTGCTGGAAGGGCTTCTTGCAAGTATCTGTCCTGAAGGAGTTGACAGTCCGGAGTCTGGGGAGAGCAGCGGACCACAGATTGGGGGGATCGGTATCTCCGCCCAGATGCATGGCATCTTGTATGTGGATCAAAACGGGAAGGCGGTAAGTCCCTTCTATACCTGGAAAAATGAGTGGGGGAATGAGAGTTACCAGGCAGGGAAAACCTATGCCCAATATTTATCGGAACAGACCGGGATGGACTTGTATGCCGGCTATGGCAGCGTGACCCATTTTTACCTGCAAAAGAAAGGCCTGATTCCGCAGGATGCGGCGGCCTTTGTGAACATCGGTGACTATCTGGCCATGGTGCTGACGAACACGTTTGAAGCTCTGGCAGATGTGACCATAGCTGCCAGCTTCGGCGGCTTTGATTTAAAGAAACGGCAGTTTGCCCTTTCGGCTATGGAAACGGCAGGTGTCGATATCTCTTATTATCCTGCTGTGACGGAGGGAAAGGCAGTGGGAACTTATCAGGGGGTGCCGGTGTTTACTGCTGTGGGGGACAACCAGGCCAGCTTTCTGGGCGCTGTCAAGGATAAAGAGAGAAGTGTCAGCGTGAATGTGGGAACAGGCTCTCAGGTGTCGGTATTTTCCGGGGAATTATATGAAACAGGCAAGGGAGAAGTGCGGCCCTTTCCGGGAGGCGGCTGGTTGTATGTAGGCGCCTCGGTGAACGGCGGTAAGGTATATGAAAGGCTGGCGGTATTTGTCCGAGAGATTCTGGAGGCTTTCGGGATATCTGTGGAGCAGACGGCAGTGTATGAGATGATGGAAGGCCTTGGCAGAACAAAGGAGGCAACCAATCTGCAGGTGATACCGGCGCTTTATGGAGAAAGAGAGAAGGGAAGAGATGAGGGGGCAATCTTGCAAACAGGGATTTTCGGACTGACAGAAGAGAACTTCCACATTGCCGATCTGATAAGGGGCTTTGTGTCAGGCATGGCAGGGGAGCTGTATGCACTGTATCAGGGCTTACCGGAAGAGCTGCGCATGGGAAAGACTTATGTCACGGCGTCGGGCAACGGCATCAGGAAGAACCCGCTCTTACAGGAAGAGATAGAAAAGCTGTATAAGCTGCCGGTGGTATTTACCGACAGAGAAGAAGAGGCTGCCGCAGGGGCAGCGATTATGGCAGGCACTTTAGTTGGAAAGGAAAGGAACACGCATGAAAAATAAAATTATGCTGATCACGTATGCGGACAGCTTTGGGAAAAATCTGAAAGAATTGAAGGAAATGGTGGATACCTATTTTAAGAGGGAGATTGGCTCCATTCA
This sequence comes from uncultured Lachnospiraceae bacterium, assembly GCA_949840805.1. Lineage (GTDB taxonomy): Bacteria > Bacillota > Clostridia > Lachnospirales > Lachnospiraceae > Brotaphodocola. Next base: position 14,782 of record CATKXR010000070.1, read on the forward strand.
TATACTTCCCTTCTTTCCCTCTTCGGGGGACAGGGGCTTTGCACCCATGGATTATACCAGGGTGGATGAAAAGTTTGGGGACTGGGAGGACATTCAGGCGCTTGCAAAGGACTATGAGCTGATGTTTGACTTTATGATCAACCATCTGTCCAGAAGAAGCCCGGAGTTTCTTGACTTTATTGAAAAGCACGACGATTCTGCCTATGCAGACATGTTCCTTCGCTTTCAAAACTTCTGGCCGGGCGGGGAACCGACCAAAGAGCAGGTGGACCTTCTTAATAAGAGAAAGCCCTGTGCACCCTGCGAGGAGATTACCTTTGCGGACGGAACATCGGAAAAAATCTGGTGCACCTTTGATGATGAACAGATGGATCTTGATCTGAGCAGACAGGTGACCTGGGAGTATGTGGAGAGGACGCTGCGGTTTTTGATGGATCACGGACTTTCCCAGCTTCGTCTGGATGCTTTCGCTTTTGCCACCAAGAAGATTGACACTGACTGCTTCTTCCTGGAACCTGAAATCTGGGAGATGATGGACCGGATTCAGAAAATATTGGATGAAAAAAGGATTCCCATGCTGCCGGAGATTCACGATCATTATTCCGTGCAGATGAAGATTTCGGATCATGGTTACGCCATTTATGATTTTGTGCTGCCGGTGATGGTGCTCCATACCCTTTATACAGGAAGCGGTGCCAGAATGAAGCACTGGCTGTCCATCTGCCCGAAGAACCAGCAGACCACACTTGACACCCACGACGGTCTGGGAACTGTGGATGTGGTGGATCTGCTGAGTCCGGAGGAATTGCAGGGCGTCATTGACCAGACGGAAAAGTACGGCGCGAACTTCAAGTGGGATTACAGTGCAGGATCCACCGGGAAAAAGATCGTCTACCAGATCAACTGCTCCTACTATTCTGCCGTAGGGGAAAATGACGATGCCTATCTTTTATCAAGGGCGCTGCAGTTTTTTACACCGGGCATTCCGCAGGTGTATTATATGGGGCTTTTGGCGGGAGAAAATGATTACGAGCTGATGGAGCGCACCAACTATGACAGAAATATCAGCCGCCATGATTACACGGTGGAGGAAATCCGGGAACTGGTGAAAAAGCCCGTGGTGCAGAAATTGTGCCGGCTGATGCAGTTCAGAAATGCGTATCCTGTGTTTGACGGGGAAATGACGGTGCAGGATACAGCGGACGATATCATACAGATTTCCTGGCAGGCCGGCGCTTTCAAGGCCACATTGACAGCGCGGCTTAAGGAGAATGGCTTTGACATTACCTATATAGACAAGGAGGGCGGAGAAAGGAAGCTGACCCTGACGGAGGATTTCGCGTGGTAAGGAACAAAGCGTGGCAGACACAGTACCTTCTGTTGGACAATACTTTCCGTGGCGTATGCAGAGCAATGGAACTGGCAAGCCAGGGGAAAGAAGTCATGCTGGCTGTGCAGGAGACCTATCTGGCTGTGGATATCTGTGGGCCATGCCGGTATGAAAGGAGGGAGGTTACGGGAGCATTTTTCCCGGAGGAATGTTTTGACGGCGGTGTGATGATTCCCGACAGGTGCAAACAATATCTGGAGGAACGCTGCCTGGAGGCGGGCGTAAGGTTTTATTACGGTCTGTACTTTGTGGAAGAGATAAACGGACAGCAGGGTGAAAGGACGGATTCGGTACCTCGGACTGTGTGTCTGGCAGGGAAGGGCGGTCTTATTTCCGTCTCCTGCGAAGAAGTGCAGTGGCAGCAAGAAGCGGAAGACTTAAAAGGCAGGATTTTCCTGCGGGCCTGGACCAGAGATAACAGGGATGGAAGCTGCGGGCTGTTGGAGGCTTCCATTGTCAGTGACCGAACAAAGACTCCGGCGGAAAATCTGCTGGCGCTTAGACAGGCATTGCTTGCGGAGTTTCAAAAAAGGCAGAAGGATAATCCCTGCCTTGTTCTGGGCAGGTTTGCAGACCGGTGGGTCGGCAGACTGGAAAGCGGATGCGTGTCAGGAACGTGGGATATGGAGGGAAGTACCATCGGCAGAAGCGGGAAAAAGGTGTCTGCGCAAGAACCTGAGGCTGTGGAGATCGCTGACGTGATTGTGGCGGGCGGTGGCACGTCAGGGGCGATGGCAGCCCTGTATGCGGCAAGAGGCGGCGCCAGGACAGTGCTGCTTGAGCCCATGTACGATCTGGGCGGCACCGCTACCTTAGGCGGCGTGAACGCTTACTGGTTCGGCACATCCTTCCTGGATACTCAGGAAGTGGATGATAGGGTGGACAGGCTGTGTGAAAGCTGCGGCATAGAGCGTCCTGCCGGTATGTTCGGCAGATATGATGCTTTCCATGGGGGCATCAAGGGACTGGTGCTGTTAGAACTCTGTCTGCAGGCAGGCGTGGAGATACGGTTCGGCAGACTGGCTTATGATGTAATCAGGGAGAAAGACCGCATTGTGGGCGTCAGATGCGCAGGCGGAGGCGGCAGGGAAATCTGCTATGGCAGGATTATCATTGACGCCACAGGGGACGGCGATCTGGCTGTTGCGGCAGGAGCGGACAGCGTCTATGGATCGGAACGTGACGGCTTTACCTATTGGGGGTCGCTGGCGCAGTATGGCAGCCCGGACAGCTACCAGAACAATTTTTCCGCCATGGTGAGACTGGACGATACGGAAGATTTTACAGACTTTATCATCACCGGCAGAAGAAGAGGCGGGCAGCTGTTTGATCACGGCTCATACGTGAGCGTCAGGGAAAGCAGGCATATCCGGGGTGAAAGAGTCATCGGTCTGCAGGATGTGTGCCTGTTTGGCACTTATGAGGACGGCATTTATACCTGCTTTTCTAACTATGATCCCAAGGGAAAACTGGATGCAGATTCTGTCTATTGCGGTTATCTGGTGCCCCAGATGAGGATGCAGATTCCGTTGGGTGCCTGCTTACCGGTGGATGGTGAGAAAAAACGGATGGAAGGACTGCTGGTGGCGGGCAAGGCCATCTCTGCCGAGCACAATGCCTTTCCCGGCCTTCGGATGCAGCGTGATCTGATGCATCAGGGCGCGGTGCTGGGACTTCTGGCGGCGAAGGCTGTGCTGGCGGGGACGGATGTGGAAAAGCTGCCCATGGCACAGTGCCGCCTCTGGATAGAGAAAGAAACAGGAGATTTCCTTACCCTTCCCTGTGAAAAGAATTTCAGCACGCTGCGGGAGGCCGCAGCCTTGATTGGGAGTGCAGAGAGAACGCACTGGATAGACGTGCCTTTTGCTTATGAGGAAAAGAGGGTCAGCCCTTTGCTGGCGCTGGTATATGGAGAGCGTAAGGAGGTTCTCTCTGCGGTTATGGAGAGAATCGGGACGATTGAGACAGAAATCGAAAAGGAAACGGCAGATAAGAATGAGTTACAGAAAGTACTTTTTACCTTGAAAAAACTGGCTCTGTTCCATGGCGGAGATGCCTATACAGAGGAAATGGAGGCGCACATTTTGCGTAAGCTTGCGGTGAGTGCGCCGCTTCTTCCTGAGAGAAAAGGCTCCTGCATGTGTGTGCAGCTTCTGCCCGACCATGGAGTAATGCCGGAGCTGGTTTACGAACTGAATCTGTTATCCCATGGAAGGTGCTTTTCCATGAAGCCTTATGAACTGGTGACGGATAGACTGGCAGAGGAGGAGAGGGATTATGAAGCCATTGAGAAAGGGATTTTCCCCTATATGGACTCCATCGCCTATGCCGGGGAACACAGCGGAAGGAAAGAATTTATCCCGCTTCTTAGCAGGCTCATAAAGCTGCCGGAATTTAGGGAGGCCTTTGCGGAAGAGAACAAAACGGGCCTGATGAGTCAGAGATGGCAGATGTTGTGGGTGCTTTTAAACAGAAGCCTGTTCCTTCTGGGGAGCAGGGAAGGGGAATGTGGGCTCTTGCAGGCAAGAGAACGTGGCAGCGCCGCTGTCAGAACAGGAGCGCGAAAGGCGCTTTCGGAAGGAATAAAGAGAAAGGAAGGATGCTAAGATCATGAAAAAAGATAAGAGATTATATATGATAGGAAATTCACATATTGATCCCGTGTGGATGTGGCGGTGGCAGGAGGGATTTCAGGAAATCAAAGCCACCTTTCGTTCCGTGCTGGACCGGATGAAAGAATATGAGGCGTTTATTTTCACAGGCAGTTCCGCTTCCTTCTATGAATGGGTGGAGGAAAATGATCCGGCCATGTTTGAAGAAATAAAAGAGCGTGTAAAAGAAGGCCGTTGGATCATCGTGGGCGGCTGGTGGATCCAGCCGGACTGCAATGCGCCATCAGGTGAGTCCTATGTGCGACAGGGACTTTACGGGCAGAAATATTTTGAGGAAAAATTCGGTGTGAAAGCGGTGTGCGGCTATAACGTGGACAGCTTTGGCCATAACGGTAATCTGCCGCAGATTTTGAAGAAATCAGGCATGGATTATTATGTGTTCATGCGACCGGGCAGACACGAAAAGGGTGTGGACGGGGAAACCTTCCTGTGGAAATCCGCAGATGGTTCACAGGTGAAGGCTTTCCGGATTCCTTTTGAGTACTGTACCTGGCCGGAGGAAATCGAGGAACATGTAAAGCGGTGCGCAGGGGAAATCAAGAATCCCGGCAACGGTATCATGTGCTTTTACGGTGTAGGCAATCATGGCGGCGGCCCCACCAAAAAGAACATTGAAAGTATTCTGGACATGAATAAGAGAGAGGATATGCCGGAACTGATTTTTGCTTCCCCGGTAGATTACTTTCAAGATGTGGAGCAGTCGGACAGAGTCCTTCCCGTGGTAACGGGAGAGCTGCTTCATCATGCCAGCGGCTGTTACAGCGCCCATTCTGAGGTGAAGAATCTGAACAGAAAGGCAGAAAACAGGCTCCGCATGGCAGAAAAGTTCTCTGTCATGGCAAAGACCCTGTCTTCCGGAAAGTATGACAAAGAAGAACTGACCAAGGCGTGGAAAATAGCACTGTTCAACCAGTTCCATGATATTCTGGCAGGCACCAGCTTAGAGGAAGCTTATGTGGACGCCAGAGAGGATTATGATTATGCGCTGCATATAGCAGGCAGGCAGTTAAACAGCGCCATACAGTCTATCAGTTGGAACATCGACATTCCTACGGAGGAGGGGATGAAGCCTCTGGTGGTGATGAATCCCAATCCCTTTGAGACCATGGCGGAGGTGGCGGTAGAATCCCTTTCCCTGAAGGAACATACCGTGCTTCTGGATGAGGAGGATAACCAGATTCCCTATCAGCTGGTCCAGTCCAAAGCTTCCAGCAACGGAAGATGCCGGATTGTCTTCGTGGCGAAGCTGCCGTCTCTGGGCTATCGTACCTATCGCTTTGCCGTGCGGCAAAAGGGAAAGCAGTTTGAAAATGTAAGCTCGACCCAGACCAGTGCGGAAAATAAATGGTTCTCGGTTAAATTTGATGAAAAGGGCTATATTTCTTCCCTGGTGAAAAAGAATGACGGAACAGAATACTTCTCCGCTCCCGCGGCAGTGCCGGTGGTGATTAAGGATGAGAGCGATACCTGGTCTCATGGGGTGCGTCTTTTCAATGAAGAGATCGGACGATTTGAGGCAGTGAAGATACAGCGCATCGAGAATGGCCCTGTGAAGGCAGTGATCCGGGTGACCAGTGTGTATGGTAATTCCAGAATGTTTCAGGATTTCTCCATTTATAAGGAACTGGATTTTATTTCCGTGGAAACTACAGTGGACTGGCATGAGAAGATGTCCATGCTGAAACTGCGGTTCCCCATGCATATGAATTATTTAAGGGCCAGTTATGAAATCCCCTACAGCGTTGCCCAGAGGGAGCCGAACGGGGAAGAGTTCCCGGTGCAGACCTGGTTTGATCTGGAAGGGGCTGCCCCCGGATTAGACACCATGATTCACGGCCTTTCTATCCTCAATGACGGCAAATTTGCGGCAGACACAGCAGGAAAGAACGGGGAACTGACGATACTCAGAAGCCCGATATATGCCCAGCATGAGCCCTATGTACCGGATTGTGAACTGGAATATGTCTATCTGGATCAGGGTGTGCAGACCTTCACCTACGGTCTTTATCCTCACGACGGAAGCTGGGAAGAGGCAGATACCGTCAAGCGGGCAAAGATTCTGAATGAAAAGCCCATTGCTCTGTTTGAAACCTATCATAAAGGACAGCTTCCCCAGAAGGGCTCCTTCCTGCAGGTGAGCGAGGACAATATCTTTGTGGAAGTGCTAAAGGAAGCGGAGGATGGAAGCGGAGATATCATTTTGAGGGCTTATGAGGCAGCAGGCAGGAATACATCGGCAGAATGTACGATACCTTCTCTGGGAAGAGAATTTACCCTTTCTTTTACGCCCTTTGAGATTAAAACGGTACGCCTTTCACAAGGAAAAGAAGCAGTCTGCAACAACATGCTTGAAGAGGGAACGGAGAGTATGCCTGCGCGTTTATAATGCAGATTGCATTACCGCAATGCAGAATGGGGGCATTTATGGAAGGAATTGTTGTAAAAAACCTGACGCGGGATTTTGCATACTACGAAAAAGAAGCGGGCATGAAAAGTTCTGTGAAAAATTTGTTCCATAGGACGAAGCAGGTTCGGCATGCGGTGAAAAATATCTCTTTTGAAATACAAAAAGGAGAAATGGTGGGCTTCCTGGGGCCAAAAGGTGCATGAATTTATAGACAACTTTGCCTAAAGATTTGATACCAACACGCCGCTAATCATTACACGGCGTTGTTGGACTTTATCAGTTCAAGGTTATGTTGATTGTTTTCGATAAACTCAACAATACGCTTGTGTTGGTCGGCAAAGTTAAATTGAATTGTAATCTCGTTGTTTTCGTGGACGTAT
>CATKXR010000071.1 GCA_949840805.1 uncultured Lachnospiraceae bacterium
AATGCAAAATAAGCGGCATAGGCCAGCCCGTTCCTAGTGCTGAGCTATGCCGCTTATTTTCTCGTATGGGCCTCTTACTCTATTGCCCATATTAACCGTTCTATTTTGTTACTACCATATGTACCGTACTTTTGCTTATCCCAAACCTCTTTGCCGTCTGCCGTACCGTTGCATTGTGGTCTATAATGTAATTGGCGATTGCCACCGCCCGCTCTTCAATATAATCCTTCATGGTTTTACCCTTAAGAACGTTTTTTACATCTTATGCGGCCATGATTTCCATTATGAATCCAATACCAAAAGCCGAAAATTTCCTGTTTTCCCTTTATTTTTCCTGTAAAACGCCGATATAAGTTATAAATGGTGTTCCCATAATTTATCAATTCAAGAAAAAGGAGGATTTTTCTATGCAGGTTAATAGCCAGGATCTTGCTGTCCGTCAGTATGCACAGACAACTCAGTCCGCCAGGACCAGCACTACCAGCAGCGCCACTGATGCACAGGCATCTGCAGCGGCTGCGGAGACTGCCAAGGATAAACCGGACGTAGACCGTGTCGAACTGAGCAACACCGATTTTAACAAGATGAGCGATTCGGACCGCTCCAAGTTAGTCGACAGCTTAAAAGCTGATCTTGACAATCAGATGTCTCGTTTTACCAACATGATGGTACAGACATTCCAGAAGCAGGGTATTTCCGCTGCTTCTCTCCAGGGAGATAATTTCTGGAAATTCATGGCAAGCGGCAATTATACCGTAGATGCCAAGACAAAAGCAGAAGCCGAGGAGGCCATTTCTGAAGATGGTTTCTGGGGCGTAAAGCAGACTTCTCAGAGAATTTTCGATTTCGCCCAGGCATTGGCAGGTGACGACGTTGAAACCATGAAGAAAATGCAGGCAGCAGTAGAAAAAGGGTTTGAGCAGGCAGGAGCAGCATGGGGCGGCGATCTTCCCTCCATCTGCGGCGACACCCACACGGCTGTTGGAAAACTGTTTGATGAGTATTATGCCAGCCACGGCGTAGGTGCATCCGCTTAAAGCGCAGGCAGTAAATGACCGGTTCATTGAAACCTGCACAGCATTAAATCAGCTATCTAAAAAGCATGGCAGGACAACATTCTTCCTGCCATGCTTCTTTTTATCCAATCACGCCGGCATCCATCAGCCGTGCTATCTCTTTTGCAAAATACGTTATATAAACAGAAGCTCCTGCCCGGTAAGCTCCCACAGCCATTTCTGCAATCATGCGCTCCTCCTCCACATATCCCAGACTGGCTCCTGCCTTCACCATGGCATATTCGCCGCTGACACTGTACGCTGCCACCGGAATCTCCACCAGATCTGCCACCTCGCGGATTATATCCTGATATGCGAGAGCCGGCTTTACAATCAAGATATCCGCCCCCTCTTCCACATCTGTCAAAGCCTCTTTGATCCCTTCTTTCCGGTTATGAAAATCCATCTGATAGGATTTCCTGTCTCCAAAAGACGGGGCAGAACCTGCCGCGTCCCGGAACGGTCCATAGAAGCCCGAAGCATATTTCACCGCATAGGACATTATGGGTACGCCGGTAAAGCCGTTTTCATCTAATTTATTACGGATCGCCAGTACCCTTCCGTCCATCATATCTGACGGAGCCACCATATCTGCCCCTGCCTGGGCGTGGGAAAGAGCCGTTTTTGCCAGCAGCCTCAAGGTCGGATCATTGTCCACCTCGCATCCCCGCAGTACCCCGCAATGGCCATGAGATGTATACTCACACATGCATACATCTGTAATCAGGTATAGATCCTCTCCAAACTGCCGCTTTGCCTCCCGCAAAGCTTTCTGTATGATCCCGTCTTCCGCGTAAGCGCCGCTTCCTTCTTCGTCCTTTTTATCCGGAATTCCGAAAAGGATCACGCTGTCCACTCCTGCCCCTTTCATCTCCTCCAGCTTTCGGAGCATCTGATCTATGGAGTATCGGTATTGTCCCGGCATAGCAGGAATTTCCTCCTGAATTTCTCTTCCCTCCCGGACAAAGACGGGATAGACCAGTGACGATTTGTCCACTCTGGTCTCTCGTACCATTTTCCGTAAAATTGCATTTCCTCTCAGTCTTCTTGGTCTTTGTATCATTGCCTTCCTGCCTCCTGTGTCATCCCGTATTTACCTCTGTCCAAACTGTTTCAGCCAGGACTGGAGCCGTCCGGTCACTTCGCTTGCCATCTTGTGGTCTTTTCCGGAAGCCGTTATCCCTGCCACAAGATTTCCTTCCCTTGCAATACCGGGGAAATAGAAATCACACAAACTTTTATCTCCTCCATGATTGACAAGGATCTGCCTCTCCCTGCAGATCATTACGACCTGCCGGTTCACCTGGCTGTCATCCGTTACCGTAATCACCAGATCACACCCATTCACATCCTCTGGCACAAAACAGCGTCTCTCCCAACGCACCGCGCCATCCTCCGCAAGCTTCTCGGCCTGCTTTGTGCCGTCAGGCGCTACCATACGCACCCTGGCTCCAAACTCTGCCAGCGCCTCTGCCCTGCGGGATGCGATCTTTCCGGCTCCCACCACCAGTACTTCCTTGCCCTGTAGATTAAAAAACAGCGGGAAATATCCCTGAACATTCTCTTTCTTTTTTTTACCGGACACGGGCGAATGAATTTTTTTCCTGCGTGTCTCCTCTTCATTGACCTTCCCCAGAAGAGCCAGAAATCCTTCGACTTCCTCCACCGTCCCGGCTTCCCGAATCTGGTAAAGCAGGCGGCTGACTGCTGCCTCCGCTCCTTTTTCCCCCACATCCCGGATCACCGTTTCCTTCCACTCTTCCATTACATCCTGCCTGCCCCTGTAAAGAAGCCATTTATAAAACTGGTTCTCGTACTCCTCAATTATCTGATCCGCCGCGCGGACCTGTGCTATTTTCTGCTGATTATTGCGGCGTGCCAGTTCTGTCATATCCTCTATATTATAATACCAGGTTTCCGGCAGTTTAGGCCTCTCAATATCAGGCGGCACAGCCAAATCCAGAAACACCCGCTCTTTCCTGGTCTTTATATGCTGCTCCGCCTCATAAGCCATCACCGTATAATGGGGACTGGATGTTGCGCTCACGACAACGTCCATCTTATCCATCCACAGATACCTGTCCTCATAAGAAATCGTTTGAAACTTAAGTCCCCGCCCCAATTGCTCCGGGGCAGAATGGCTCCGCATGGTCACATAAATTTCCAGCTCTGAAATCTGCTGTACGTTTTTTAATATGATATTTCCTATCCGTCCGGTAGCCCCGATAATCATTATACGTTTCCCTTTAAGCCCGCCCAGCTTCTCCTCTGCGGCCTTTATTGCCAGGCTCGCCGTAGAAACAGGGGTTCTGGAAAGCTCCGTATCGGTCTTGACCCGCTTTGCCCCGGTCACTGCATCTCGAAACAGTGTATTCAAATAAATTCCGCAATAGCCTCTCTCATGGGAAAATTCATGGGCCTGTTTGACCTGGCCCAAAATCTGGTCTTCCCCCAGTACCATGGAATCCAGCCCGGCCGCCACCTGAAACAGATGATGGATCGCCTGTCTTCCATGATAACGCCTGATGTAGCGATGGATATCTTCTGTGGGAAGTTGATTCGCCATTTCCATACTCTTCACTTCCATTGCCGCTTCTATGGCTGTATTTTCCATGATCTCTAAAATCTGTCCTGCCAGATGTTCCTCTTCATCCGTACCATGACAGTAGATTTCCATTCTGTTGCAGGTAGAAAGCACCACTGCCTCATCGATCAGTCCGGAAGCCAGCAATCCTTCCAGAACCAAAACCTTTCCATTTTCCGAATAAGCAAACAGGGAGCGGACGGAAAGTGGCGTGGTCTTATGGCTGAGACTCAGCAAATAAATTCCCATACCCGTTTTCCTTTCCTCACCCGCAGATCACCTTGCAGGTTTCCTCGATCTCCTCATCTGTGTGGGCGGCTGACACAAACATAGCCTCAAACTGAGACGGAGCCACATACACCCCCTGATCCAGCATTTCCCCAAAATACGCTCCATATGCCTTAGTATCGGAAGCCAAAGCACTGTCATAATCCTGCACCGGGCCTTCTGTAAAAAATACACTAAGCAGCGAACCAATCTGATTCACCCACAGTTTCTCCCCGGTCTTTTTTGCTCTCTCCGCAAACGCCAAAGCCAGCCGCCGGGCTTTCCTCTCAAGCTCCCTGTAATACTCCGGATGAGCCTTCAATATCTCCAGTGTGGCAATCCCCGCAGTCGTTGCCACAGGATTGCCAGACAAAGTTCCCGCCTGATACACCGGGCCTGCCGGAGACACCATATCCATAATCTCCGCCCGACCTCCGTAAGCCGCCATAGGCATGCCGCCCCCCACGATCTTTCCGAGAGTCGTCATATCAGGAACCACATTAAAATATTCCTGCGCCCCGCCATATCCCAGCCGGAATCCGGTGATCACCTCATCAAAAATCAAGAGCGCGCCATACTGTCTGGTAATTTCCCGCAAAAATTCCAAAAATCCTTTTTGCGGCAGGACTACTCCCATATTGGCGGCCACCGGCTCCAAAATAATCGCAGCCACCTGCTTCCCGTATTTCTCCATCAGCTCCTTCACGGAATCAGGGTCATTATACAACGCCACCAATGTATTTTGTGTATAAGACACCGGGACCCCGCTGCTGTCCGGCACCGCTGTGGTAAGCGCCGCCGATCCTGCCTTCACCAGCAGCCCGTCAGAATGACCATGATAATTTCCCTTAAATTTTATAATCAGGTCACGCCCCGTATATCCTCTGGCTGCCCGGACCGCGCTCATAACCGCCTCGGTCCCGGAACTGACCAGCCGAACCTTTTCTACCGATCCCATAGCCTCATGGATCAGTTCCGCCAGTCTCCACTCTTTCTCCGTAGGCGCCCCATAAGTCAGCCCGTCGGCACATGCCCTCTGCACCGCCTCCACCACCTCCGGATGGGCATGTCCCAATATTCCTGGCCCCCAGGAACATACATAATCCAGGTAGATATTGCCATCCACATCCGTAATATGGCTGCCTTTTGCATGATCAATAAAAAGCGGTGTCCGCCCCACTGCCCCGAAAGCACGCACCGGACTGTTCACCCCGCCGGGAATCCGCCTTTTGGATTTCTCAAACAACTGTTCTGATTTCTCGAAATTCATTGTCTCCTCCGTCTCTCTTTGATTCCTTGTACCATATCATTTCAGTCTTTCTTACAAATATCCGCCAAAATTGCTCCCACAATTCCCTCCGAAGTATATTCCGCAGCCGTTCTTCGGACCGCAATCCCCATTTTCTCTGCCTCCCTCGTTGTGGACGGGCCGATAGAAACCACTTTCCCGGACAGATACTCCTTCTCTTCAACCATCCCGCACAAAGCACGCACCGCAGAGCCACTGGCCGCAACCACATAGTCCGCCTCCCGGACCGCCCGGTTTAGCTCCTCTTTTCTTCTCTCGTCCACCCAGGTCTCATAGACCGGCACATCAGTAAAATCCACTCCGGCTTCTGCCAGTTTCTCCGTCAGCACGGAAGAACCATCTTTAGCCCGCAAAAGCAGAACCCTCTCCCCTTCCTTTAAAACCGGAATCCACTCCCTTGCCAGATCTGCCCCGGAAAATCCTGAAGGCACAAAATCACAGATAAATCCGTGACGTTTAAGGGCATCCCCTGTCTTTCTGCCGATGGCTGCAAATTTAAAGTGCATAAGTTTGCGCAAGTCAATCTCTTTTTGCCGCAAAAACTCAAAAAACAACTCCACCCCGTTGCTGCTGGTAAACACCGCCCACTGATAATCTTTCATGGCGTTCGGTACATTCTCCAGCTCCTCCGTCTGAAGAAGGCGGCTTTCGATGACGCTTATTGTCACGGTTTCTGCCCCCAAAAATCCAAACAGCCTCTCCAGTTCTTTTGCCACACAGCGGCTTCCCGTAACAAGGATCTGTCTTCCGGACAACACACCTTTTCCAAACCAGTCCAGGCGCTCCTCCAACCCTGCCACGGTTCCGATCACCGTAATGGCCGGAGTCACTATACCACATTCCCGGACCTTTTCCGCAATATGCCCCAAAGTAGATACCGCCTTTTTCTGTCTCGCCGTGGTCCCCTGCTGAATGACTGCCGCCGGAGTATCCTTTGACTTGCCATTGGCCAAAAGCTGCCTCGTGATATCTCCCAGGCTTTTAAGCCCCATGAGAAAGACAAGAGTTCCCTCCGCCTTAGCCAAAGCAGCATAATCCAGAACCGTCTCTGTCTTGCGGACATCCTCATGTCCTGTAATGACATGGAAGGAAGATGCCATTCCCCGCTGGGTTACTGGAATGCCCGCATAGGCAGGAACACTGTAAGAAGAAGAAACCCCCGGCACGATCTCAAAAGGAATTCCATGGGCCTTCAATGCCAGCGCTTCCTCTCCTCCCCGCCCGAAAACAAACGGATCGCCCCCTTTTAAGCGCACCACATATTTTCCTGCCGCAGCTTTCTCTACCAACAATTTATTGATCTCATCCTGAGTTAAATGATGGTTGTTGGAACGTTTTCCTGCATAAATCAACTCCGCGTCCAGAGACGCTTCATTGAGAATCGAGCCGGAAATCAGGTTATCATAGACAATCACCTCTGCCTGCCGGACACATTCCAGCCCCTTGCAGGTAAACAGTCCCTTATCCCCCGGCCCTGCCCCCACCAGGGATACCGGACGAAGCCGGACCAGACCTGCCAGCTTTTCTGCCAGCTCCATACTTTCTTCCTGCCAGTATTTTTCGCCGCTCTGCCCTTTTTCTGAAAACAGAGCCATACTTTCTTCCCTGCATATAGGATGCAGTCCGTCCCTGGCATACATTCCTGACATTACCATGTACTCCCCCTCTCTCCGGCAATATGCCCCGCAAGGCGCGTTGCATCCTCCTCCCAAAAGGGTCAGATAATGTCTCTCCGCCTGCAGCATGGCCGCGTCTTCAGACGAATGGATTGCCCTCATAATCTCCTGCAGTTCCCCCGCCCGGATCTCCACTCCCAGGATTCCCTGCCCCGGAGCCGGAATAAACCGTCCGGTATCCAGATATTCCAGGAATATTCCTTCCCGCTCTTTAATCCCCAGACGCTTAAGCCCTGCTGCTGCCAGCAAAATCCCGTCATACATCCCCTGCTGCAGCTTATCCAGCCGCGTCAGCACATTTCCCCGCAGAAGCCGTATCTTCACCTGTGGGTTCAGCTGCCTGATCTGCAGCTCCCGTCTCAGGCTGCCGGTGCCAATCACGCTTCCTGCAGGCATGTCTTCCGCCAAAATTCCACTTGTAGTCACCAGTACGTCCCGGGGATCTTCCCGGGGAAGCACGGCTCCCAGAGAAAGCCCTTCCGGAAATTCCATGGGCATATCTTTCGCGCTGTGAACCGCCATATCAATCTCTCCTGCCAGAAGGGCCTCCTCCAGTTCCTTGGTAAACACGCCCTTTCCCCCAAAACTGGCAAGAGACCGGTCTAAATGCCTGTCTCCTTTCGTACTCATAGGCACCAGCTCAATCTCCATATCCGGAAAATGCTCCAAAAGCACATCTCTTACCAATTCTGTCTGCACTATGGCCAGCTTACTTTTTCTCGTCCCGATCCGAAGCTTCATCCTTTCACCTAACCTTCCCAAACTGCGGCTGTCCTGCAATTCTCCGTCCTTTTACACTCCCATCAGTATACTGTTTTTTTCTCAAAAATACAAGCCTTGACCTCGATGGATAATCATAAAAGGCATAAAGGAGCCGGCTGAAGGAATACGGCGCAAAAAAATATTTCCGATGCCGTCAGCACCGGAAATAGTAAAACACACTGCAACGCCCTGGAAAATCAAACCGACTTGGTCACAATCACATCACTGTCATATCCTAAAATCCCCTTCACCACTACGGTTCCCGCCTCCACCGGCGCTGTCAGCACCAAACCCCGGATCACTTCCATTGCCGCAAATATCTGATCTTTGGGAATTGGATTCGTCAGCCGTACACTGGCCAATAGAAGCTGTCCTCCTTTTACAAGAACCGATGTGGCAATATTCCTCCGGGGATCTGTCAGTTCCTGCTTCACATAGCTCTCGCCTTTCGGGCAGGTATGCCCTGTCATGGACATCAATACGCCATCCTGTATCTCTGCCCGGATTTCACATCCGTTCGGGCAGACAATACATGTAAATTCTCTTATCATTCCACACTTACCTCCAATTTTCCCCCGGAAAGAATCCGGTCTGCTTTGACCATAAACTGAATCATCTCCGCAGGAAGCGCCTTTTTCATTTTCTTTGAAGCAATCTCCCTTCCGTCCTGCCGCACTACAATCCGGCAATCCTGAATCATTGTACGCACCCGCAAGGAAAGCTTAAAGTCCTGTTTGCCGCTGACCTTTTGGGGAATCGTATGGCCAATCCCTGAATCTGCCGTCACCTCAATAGGGCAGGCAGGAAGCGCTCCGTCCGATATGTAAAGAGCTGCAGAATCCGCTAATTTTTCCGCTTCCATAGAAACAAAATCAACCAGGTCATGAACATGCAGCACATTGCCTGCTGCAAAAATCCCCTCTACATTAGTCTGAAAATGCTCATCCACCACTGCGCCTTTCGTCCGGGGATCCAGTTCCACCCCGGCGTCTATGGACAATTCATTCTCCGGAATCAGCCCAACAGAAAGAATCAGGGTATCACATGCATACTCCTTCTCTGTGCCGGGAATCGGCCTTAAATCTTTGTCCACCTGTGACACGGTCACTCCTGTCAGCCGCCTGTCTCCATGAATCCTGGTTACGGTATGGTTCAAATACAGAGGAATCCCATAATCATTCAGGCACTGTTCAATATTTCTGGGAAGTCCGCTGGCAATGGGCTGCACTTCAAAAACAGCCTGTACATGCGCGCCTTCCAGAGTCAGGCGCCTTGCCATAATCATGCCGATATCTCCGGAGCCCAGAATCACCACTTCTTTGGCCGGCATCCGGTTATAGAGGTTCATATATGCCTGGGCCACCCCTGCCGTAAACACTCCGGCCGGACGTTCCCCGGGAATCCCAAGGGCGCCCCTGGTCCTCTCCCTGCATCCCATCGCCAGAATAACAGCCTTTGCCTGGTACTGTATCAATCCTTTTCCGGACACTGCCGTCACCACCTTATCCGGCGATATTTCCAACACGGTTGTATCCGTCCTGAAGGGAATCTGACAATCCGTCACTTCTTTTATAAAACGGTCTGCATATTCCGGCCCGCTAAGAGTAGCCTGAAAACGGGAAAGGCCAAAGCCGTCATGAATGCACTGACGAAGAATCCCTCCCAGATGATGCTCCCGCTCCAGGATCAGAATATTTTTGATTCCCTTTTTATATAGTTCCACGGCTGCCGCCAATCCTGCCGGCCCACCGCCGATAATTACCACATCTTTCTTCTCCATAATTACCCCTCCTCCCGTACTTTTCCAAAAAGGATCTGAGAACCCTGACGGGCATACAATATCTCTGTCTCTCTTTTTCCCAGCTCCTCTTCCAGCATCTGCTCCAGCCGCATCTGGCAATAACCGCCCTGGCAGCGTCCCATCATAGAGCGGGTGCGATATTTGATCCCTGCCATGGTGCTTACCCCTAAACAATTGTGGATGGCCTGTAAAATCTCTGCCTTTGTCACTTTTTCGCAGCGACAGACCACCTCTCCATAATCAGGGTTTTCTTCAATCATCCGCGCCTTTTCCTCTAAGTCCAGGCTTTCAAAACGTACAATCCCCTTCCGGACAGGATTAAAATCCGGGTTCTCCTTAAGTTCTTCCCGCTCTTTCATCAATCCTATCGCATAACGGGCAATCGGAACTGCTGCTGTCAGGCCCGGAGACTCGATCCCTACCAGGTTAATGGCGCGGGGCGCAAGCTCGTCTTGTATTTCAATCTTAAAGTCCTGGATCACGCCTCGTTCATCTACCCATTTTGGCAAAATACCCGAATAGTTTCGGATATAATCCGCCTTATGGATGTGAGGCCACAAGGCAGATGCGCTTTCCGCCAGATAATCCATATTTTCCTGGGGAACCCCATAATAGCTAAAATTGCTGACCTGCTCTGCATTTGGGCCAATAATCACATTTCCGTCTATGGTATTGGTCACATGGATCCCCATATATGTATTGCTGGGAACCGGATACACCGGCATCGGCAGCAGCGGGCCGGTACGTTTATCTAAAATAATATAATCGCCCTTAGAGCCAATCACCTTATAGCCGGGGATTCCCAGCATATCTGAAATCTCCCTGCAGCCCAGGCCTGCGGCATTTACCACCCATCGGCTTTGAAAAACCCCCTGCGGCGTGGTCAGAAAGTAATGCCCCTTCTCGTCCCGGCTGATCTCTGTCACCTGGCTGTCAAAAAAATATTCCACACCGTTCTGGCACGCATTCTCCGCCAAAGCGATCGTATATTGGAACGGATCCAGAATTCCGCTTTGTGAAGAAAACATCGCAAACTTTCCCACCACTGCCGGCACCAGCTCATGAAGCCGTTTTTCATCGATCAGCTCCAATCCGGAAGCCCCGTTTTTCTCTCCCTGCGCCAGGGTACGCTTCAGGGTCTCCATATCCTCGTCCGTATTGCCGACCAGCACTTTGCCGCACCTAAGAAACGGAAAATCAAGCTCCTTTGCCAGCTCCCCCATCATCCGGTTGCCTTCCACGCAAAGTTTTGCCTTCAGGGAACCTGTGTCATAGGCAAACCCGCCATGGACGACTGCAGAATTACGTCCGCTTGTCTCATAACAAACATCCAGATTTTTCTCCAGAACACCGATCCGAAGATCGTATCTGGCCATCTCTCTGGCAATGGCGCTGCCAATCATGCCGCCGCCGATCACCAATACATCATAACAATTCTCCATTCCCATACGCTCCTTTATAATTCATCCTATAAATCTTCTTCATTTTACCACATTATCCATATTTTATCAAGATATTTTTCAATATTTATGGGATGAATTTATTTCCTCTTTATTGATTTCCCCCTTTGTCACTTTCTTTTCCGCCCACATAGCGGTTTTCATTATATAGCAAGTGATAATACATTGCCTGCTGGGCATCTACGGCCCGTTTTTCTTTAATTGCCTGAAAGACGGCACGATGGGACAACCGCGTCTGGTCATACTCTGTTGTGGCCACCTCCCTGGCAAACACCGCTATCCCTTTTCCAATCACCGGAACCAGATTGGACATGACACTGTTGTGGCTGCAGTTGGCAATCTGCTCATGAAACCGAATATCTGCTTCTGCATAATCCTGACGCGCTGCAATCAAGGCTTCCACATCAGCCAATGCCTGTTCCAGCTTTTCCACATCCTCTTTGGTCGCATTCTGCGCTGCCAGCGCGGCTATAGACGGCTCCAGCATAATCCGCACCTGGATTAAATCCCTGGTCAGCTTTTCCTGATCTCCTGCCAGGGAAAATCCGAATGGGTCCTCGGAAACACCTGGTTTTTCTGAAAGAAAAGTCCCGGAACCCTGGCGGATTACTACAATATTTCTGGATACCAAAAAACGCAGAGCCTCCCGGACCGTATTTCTGCCAACCTGCAAAAGCTCTGAGAGTTCCGATTCCGTAGGCAGTTTATCCCCTGGCATATATTTCTTTTCACGGATCAATCGGATCAATGCCTGGGCGGCCTGTTCGGCCCTTGTGCGGTTTTCCATTTGCTTTTCCATTTCTTATTCTTATCCCCTTTCCGTTCTCCTTATAACAAATTCTGTCGTCAAAAAAGGCCTTGTCAGAATGTGCCATATAAAAGTTTTACCCAGATTATAACGGAGTTTTCTTTCTATGTCCAACGCTTTCTTGACCGCCGGTCCAGGTGGTTGACCGATTAAAAAAACAACAGAAAAACTATTGTGTCTTCTGGTCGTTTTATGATAAACTTATATAACTGATTCAAATAGAAACCAATGTCCAATGGGAGATAACCATGAAAATAACAATGAAAAAAACGGACGAAAATGCCCGGACCTATGCCAACCGCATGATATTGGACAATATTATCAACTTAGAACTTCCCCCAGGTACAGGTCTTAGTGAGAACGAACTGTCCATCCAGTTAAATTTGTCCCGGACTCCGGTAAGAGAAGCGCTGATCGAAATGAGCCGGATAGGCCTGGTTGAAATCATTCCCAAAAAAGGAAGCTTTGTGACAAAAATCGATTATGATTTTATCGAAGAAGCTCGGTTCATGCGCATGTCTTTGGAAAAGTCCGTTGTGGAACTTGCCTGTAAAGAGGGTATTTCTATGGATTCCTTAAATAAACTGACAGACAATCTGGAACGCCAAAAAAAGGCGGCTCTATTGTTGGATAATGCCGCTTTAATGATTTTAGACGATGCCTTTCACCAGATGCTTTTTGATTCTGTCAATAAAGGACGGGTTTACGCCGTCCTGCAGGGCCAGATGGTACATTTTGATCGGCTCAGAATCCTGTCATTGAAGACATTAAAATCAGAAAAAGCAAGCATTACAGTCAATGACCATGAAAATATTCTGTATGCGCTGAAAAAAAGAGACTGTGAACTGGCGGAAATGGTTATGACCCGCCACCTGACAAGACACCAGGTAGAAAAAGCAGATTTGATCGGCCTTTACCCGGAATATTTTTTATAGCTTTTTCATTACATTAATATAGGCGGCGGCACCTCCCCTGATGGGAAATACCGCCACCTATTCCTATTGCATGACGCTTACATGGTTACTACAACCTTCATATACCGGTTAGGATTTTTCTCAATATCCCGGATAATTTCCGGCGCCTCATCAATCGCGATCGTCTTTGTCAGGATTTTCGCCATATCGACTTTCTTCGAGCATATCATATCAATGGCTTCTTCAAATTCATTTGCGCTGGTACGCGCCCCCCGGATGTCGATCTCCTTACGGGTGATTACATCCGTGGGAAGAGACGTCTCCGTCTTAGGCCATCCGGTCAGGGTAATGCGTCCGGCATGACTGACATAATCCAGGGTGGCGCGGACCGCCGCGTTAGCGCCGCTGCACTCCATTACCTGCTGTGCCATGACTCCGCCTGTAATTTCCCGGATACGCTCCTCGGCATTTTCATCTCTGGAATTAATTACATATTCGATTCCCAGATTTTTTGCAAAATCCAGCCGTTCCTGAACCAGGTCCAGAAGAATAGCATGGGCGCCATATGCCTCGGCTACCATACCGGCTACCAGGCCGATCGGCCCGGCCCCGATAATCACACAATATTCACCGGCCTTTAAGCCTCCTCTGTGGATACCGTGAAGAGAAATCGTCAAAGGCTCTGCCATTGCTGCATCTGTCCAGCTCATGGTATCTGGCATTTTAATCAGCATATCCGCCGGATGGCAAAAATATTCCGCCATGCCGCCTTCCCGATGCACACCCAGCACCTGAAGACTCGTACAGCAGTTGGTCCGGCCAATACTGCAGGGATAACAATCGCCACAATAAATGTATGGATCTAATATTACTTTATCTCCTGCTTTCAGGCCCTTCTTGTTATCCGCCGGAATCTCCTCAACAATACCGGCCAGTTCATGGCCGATCGTTCTCGGATAAGACACCAGAGTGTTGGTACCCCGAAAGGCTCCGATATCACTGCCGCAAATTCCCGCGCTCATAATCCGGATCAAAGCTTCTCCTGTTTTTGGAACCGGTTTTTCCCGTTCCATGATAGAAATCTCCCAAGGTTTTGACAAATATACAGCTTTCATTTTTTCCTCCTCCTTTTTATTCGATAGTATCAAATGTAAGAACGATCTTGCGGATAGACGGATCACGGCTGTCCACAAAATCAAAGGCCTCCTGTGCCTTTGTAAGCGGGAATTTATGAGAAACGGATCCGGAAAGATCCAGTTTTCCTGCCTTGATCAGTTCAATAGCCTTTCCAAACATCTTGTTCTGAAGCCTGGAACCCCGGACATCCAGCTCTTTAGAAGTAATCAAAAACTGGTTGGTTTCAATCGGAGCAGTGGAAAAGCCCATAACCATCACTCTTCCTGCATTTCCTGTCGCTTTCAGCAAAGTGAGAAGAGAGTCCTTTGTCCCTGATGCATCAATCGATACAGTAGAACCATGTCCTCCCGTGTATTCTCTTACCTTATCTTCCAGGTTTTCTTTTAAGACATTGATTGTATAGGCAGCCCCATTTTCTTTTGCCGCTTCCAGCTTCTCATCCACAATATCTGCAACAATAATATGTTTACAGATCTGCCTTGCAATCTTTAAGACTGTGCTTCCCAATGCGCCAGCCCCTAAAATCAGCAACATATCATCCTCCGCAAGCTGCGCCCGGGAGCATGCCTGAATAGAAATGGTCGTGGGTTCGATCATCACGGCATCTTCATCCGAAAGGGAATCCGGCAGCAGATAACAGTCGCTCTCCGGCACGGCAATATATTCGCGGTATCCTCCGTCAATATGCACCCCTCGTACCTTCAAATTGTCACACACATTCCCTCTCCCGATCCGGCATGGATAACAATGGCCGCAGCTTGTCACCTGATTGATAATAACCCTGTCTCCTGCCTTCAAACCGGTCACGTTCTTTCCTACTTCTTCTACCCGC
The DNA here is from genome assembly GCA_949840805.1 of uncultured Lachnospiraceae bacterium. GTDB lineage: Bacteria > Bacillota > Clostridia > Lachnospirales > Lachnospiraceae > Brotaphodocola. The sequence continues at coordinate 14,606 of CATKXR010000071.1, forward strand.
CCTACCATCTCATGACCGATAATCCTGGGATAAGTGGCAGCCGCATTGGTACCATGGTAAATCCCCACATCAGAACCGCAGATACCGGCGGCAGTCATCCGAACCAGCACATTGTTCATATCATCCAATGCAGGCTTGTCAACATCAATGATTTTCAACTGGTTAGGCTCCACAATTTGTACAGCTTTCATACAAAATAGCTCTCCTTTTCTATTTGATTTAGCAAAACTAAAGTCGTCTGCCATACAAGATACTCTTGCATTTTTTTGATAAAATGTCAATATCCCAATAAAAAAAACCTTATTTTCGCTATTATGCACAATTAATTTTGGAAATTTTTGTGAACTATTCAGTATTTATTATTTCCATCTTGTATGGTACTATGTGAGTGTACCATGTAAGTGTCACTGAAACAAAACTATTAAAAGGAGGTATTACAACATGAAAGAAATGAAAAGAGTTGCAGCTCTGGGAGCAGCGGTTATCCTAGCGGCAGGGACGCTGGTAGGCTGCGGCGGCGGGGGATCTTCTGCGCCGGCAACAAAGGCAGCAGACAGCGGAAACAGTAATAACGCCAATAGCGGCGGGGGAAGCGGTGACAGCGCGGCGTCCGGCGTTGAAAAGATTGACCTGGTATTCAGCCACATCAATGCGGAAACCCATACCTGGCACAAAATGGCCCTGAAGTTCAAAGAACTGGTTGAGCAAAAATCCGGAGGCAACATTACCGTTACCATTTATCCCAATAACCAGCTTGGATCCGAGATTGAAACCGTGCAGTCGGCTATTGCGGGAATGGGGGACTGCGATATTGTACTTACCGGTGAATCCATGCAGACTTATGTAGAAGAGCTTGGTATTATCGGTATGCCTTATGCTATCACCAGTGATGAGCACATGGATGCCGTATTAAACGGAGACGTGGGAAAAGAACTGGACGAGCTGATGCTTTCTGCTGGCCTTAGAGATTTAGGCGCTATCCGGCGCGGTCCTCGTAATATTACTTCCAATAAGGAAATCCATTCTCCTGATGACCTGCAGGGCTTTATCATCCGTACCCCGGAATCCAGCATGACCATGGCTGCGTTTGAAGCTATGGGTGCAAAGCCGACTCCCATGGCTTTCTCCGAGATTTTCACTTCCTTACAGCAGGGCGTTATCCATGGGCAGGAGAATCCTCTGGCCAACATTTATGATGCTTCTCTGTTCGAAGTGCAGGATTATGTAATCGAAAGCGAGCATCTGCGGGCATGGGTATATATGGCGATCTCTGAGACAAGATTCAGCTCCTTCTCTCCGGAGGCTCAGGCCATAATTCAGGAATGCGCAACAGAAGCCATTAACTATGAACATGAGCTGTTCCTGGAAGAAGAGGCTACCTTGAAATCCACCCTGGAGGAAAAGGGCATGACTTTCATCGAAGTAGATCAGGCTCCCTTCAAGGAAAAAGCCGTTGCCGGAGTTCTGAGCGTGCTTACAGACAGACAGAAAGCTATTTATGATAAGATCGTAGCCGCGGATCCTGCAGCATAAATCCTGTATATCCGCAGGGAAAGATTCTATGCCGGTCTCCAGTACTTTGGACACCGGCATGGATTTTATAGAAACTTGTTATACTTACGAGCATACTTATTTGCCAAAAATTACATTTTAAGTGAAAATGCAGGAACATGTTGGCAAATTATTGGGCTCACAGGTATAAGAACTCGTCAATTGAGATTTAGGAGGAATCATGGACAAGATCATCAAAATTTATAAAGAGGTCATGACCGGTATCGGTATTGTAGGCCTGGTTGGTTTTATTGCCAGCGTTTTGATCCAGGTTATTTCCCGGACCTTTCTTCCAACAGCCCCTAACTGGACAGAAGAAGCCGCCCGCTTTCTCTTCATCTATATGGTTGCTTTTGCCGGCAACGCGGCAGTGTTAAATGATGAATATGTAGGCGTGGAAATGCTGGTGGAAATGCTGCCTGAATCCGTTCGGAAAGGACTTAACCTGGCAATTATGGCCGTGTTGTGCGCTTTTTCCGGATATGTATTTGTCAATTGCGTCATAGGCTCCAAAGGCCTGCTTGCGGTAACTCCCGCTACTATGGTGTCTACCGCCCTGACCATTCCCATGAAGTATATTTATGCTGCAGAAGTTGTTTTGTTTGGTTGCTATATCATCAGCTTTATCATGAGAATCTACATGATACTGACAAAGAAGAAAGAGGGGTAAAATATGGTAGCGTTATTATTTATCACTTTCGCCGTATGTTTGGCGGTGGGTGTGCCGGTTGCCTTTAGCCTGGGCATTTCTTCTCTGGTATATTTTATCGGAAACGGCATGTCCCTGTATATGTTTGCACAAAGATTTTTTGCGGGTCTGAATTCCTTTACCTTGTTATGTATCCCCGGCTTTGTATTTGCCGGCTCCCTGATGAACCAGGGCGGCATCACGGAGCGCCTGATCGGCTTTTGTAATAAAATCGTAGGCCATATCACCGGCGGGCTCTCTATCGCCAACGTAGTGGCTTCCATGCTGTTTGCCGGTATTTCCGGGACAGCCCTTGCCGATACCGTAAGTGTCGGCGGCGTATTGATCCCTGCCATGAAAAAAGACGGATATGACGCGGATTTCTCCTGCGCCGTGACGGCAGCCTCCTCTTGTATCGGGCCCATTATCCCGCCGTCAGTACCTATGATCATGGCAGCCACCATGACCGGACTTTCCGTATCCAAAATGTTTATTGCCGGCATGATCCCCGGCATCCTTATGGGTCTGGGCATGATTTTCGTTTCCTGGTATGTATCTAAAAAACGCCATTATCCTAAGGCGGAAAGACGCGCCACGTTAAAAGAAATCCTGTCTTCTGCAAAAGAATCTTTCTTTGCCATCTTGATGACACTGATTATTCTTTCCAGTATTGTAGGCGGAATTGTGACTCCTACAGAAGCTTCTATCCTGGCTGTGGTTTATGGTATTTTTGTAGGATTTTTTATCTACAAGGAATTAACGCTCAAGCGTCTTATTGACAGTATGAAATCCACCGTTACTTCCAGCGCGGCTATTATGGTCCTGGTTGGAATGGCTAATGTATTTGCCTATATCCTGACCAAAGAGCAGATTCCGCAGATGGTTGCCGATGCCATGCTGGCGCTTACCACAAACAAATATATTATTTTAATCCTGATCAATATCCTTTTGATATTTGTCGGAATGTTTATGGAAACCATTGCCGCTATCCTGATCCTGTTCCCTGTACTCTTAGGCCTGGTTACTCAGGTTGGTGTACACCCCATCCAGTTTGGCGTTATGTGTGTATTAAACCTGGTTCTTGGACTGTGTACCCCTCCGGTAGGCGTGTGCCTGTTTGCCGCCACCAACATCGGCGAAACCAAATTGACCGGTGTAATTAAAGAACTGGTTCCCTATTTGATTTCCAATTTCGCCGTATTAATCCTGGTGACTTTTGTTCCCTTCCTGACTTCCGGAATCGCCGAACTGATTTTAGGCGCGGGTTGATAACTTATAGAAGGGTCAAGCAATCTTAAAACAAACAGAATCTTTAAATAAAGAAATATATAAAAGGAGACGCAATCATATGAAAATGACATTCCGCTGGTTCGGAGAAAACAGTGATTCCGTAAAATTAAGCCAGATCAAACAGATTCCCGGCATGACCGGCCTGATGGGATTTCTGGATTATAAGGCTGCAGGAGAAATCTGGACCGAAGATGAGATCAAAACATATATTGACAAGGTACATGAAGCCGGCTTGGAGTGTGAAGTTATTGAAAGTGTAAACGTCCATGAGGACATAAAAATGGGACTTCCCACCCGTGATAAATACATTGAAAATTACAACATTACCATCCGCAACCTGGCTAAATACGGAGTCAAAGTAATTATTTACAATTTTATGCCCGTATTTGACTGGCTGCGCACCGACCTGGCCCATCCGATCCCGGAAGACGGTTCCAACAGCCTGTATTTTGATGAAAAAGACTTAGGCACTATGGGACCTCTGGAAATTGTTCGGAAAACCGCGGCAGACAGCAATGGCTTTACACTTCCCGGCTGGGAGCCGGAACGTCTGGCGGAATTGGAAAATACATTAAAGCAATATGAAGGCATGACGCCGGACAAGCTCCGCGAGAATTATAAATATTTCCTGGATGCTGTCATTCCTGTATGTGAAGAAGTAGGTATCCGTATGGCCTGCCATCCGGATGATCCTGCATGGCCGATTTTCGGTCTCCCTCGCATTGCACACAGCAAAGAACAATTTGACCTGATCTGCGGACTCCACGATTCTCCGGCAAACGCTTTGTGTCTGTGTACCGGATCCCTTGGTTCCAATGAAAGCAATAATGTGCCGGAAATCATCCGTCATTTTGGAGAAAAAAACCGCATCGCCGCCCTTCATGTCCGTAACGTAAAATTCCTTGAAGGATATCATCACTTCCGTGAAGCCAGCCATCTGTCAAAGGACGGAGATCTCGATATGTTTGCCATTATGAAGGCAATCTATGAGACCTGTCCCGACGCATATGTCCGTCCTGACCACGGAAGAATGATCTGGGATGAGGTGGGCCGCCCCGGATATGGCCTTTATGACCGTGCTCTTGGTGCCACTTACTTAAATGGCTTGTGGGAAGCCATCGACCGTTTATCCAAATAATTATTGTATCCGGGCAGGGGAAATTTTTCCCTGCCTGCCAGAATATCTCTATAAAATCAGGAGGAAAAGATGAAACTGAATTTAGATGGAATTAAAGATTATGCTGCATGGAAGGAAGCCGGAATTGTTCTCCCCCATTACGATGTAGAAAAAATTGCCGCCAATACCAGAAAATCACCTGTCTGGGTACATTTCGGCGCAGGAAATATTTTCCGTATTTTTATAGGCGGCCTGGCTGATGAATTAATCGGCAAGGGAGAAATGGAAAAAGGGCTTACCTGTGTGGAAACCTTTGATTTTGACGTAATAGACAAAATATATGATCCCTATGATAATCTGGTGCTTGGCGTCACATTAAAAGCCGACGCATCTACGGAAAAGCAGGTAATCGGTTCTCTCACGGAAGCCATTAAGGCAATATCAGGCGATCCTTCACAATGGAACCGCCTGAAAGAAATCTTTGTGAATCCGGCACTCCAGATGATCTCTTTCACCATTACGGAAAAAGGATATGCCTTAAAAGGGCCTGACGGCAATTATTTTCCTTTTATCCAGACGGATATTGACAACGGTCCTGACAAGGCTAATTCTGCTATGGCAGTGGTCTGCGCTCTTCTTCTGGAGCGTTACAAAGCCGGAAAACTGCCTCTGGCAGTCGTATCCATGGATAACTGTTCCCACAATGGAGAAAAGCTCCAAAGCTCCGTTATTGCAATTGCAGAAGAATGGGAGAAAAAAGGATATACAGACACAGGCTTCATTCAATATTTGACAGATGAAAATATTGTATCCTTCCCATGGTCTATGATAGACAAAATCACTCCTCGTCCTGCAGAGTCCGTATGCACGGAATTAAAAAAGCTGGGCGTGGAAGGAATGGATCCTGTCATAACTTCCAAAAAAACTTATATTGCCCCCTATGTAAACGCAGAAGGTCCGCAATATCTGGTAATAGAAGACAAATTCCCGAACGGACGCCCTCCCCTGGAAAAAGCAGGCGTTTACATGACAGATCGTGATACAGTCAACAAAGTAGAGAGAATGAAAGTTACCACCTGCCTGAATCCCCTCCATACAGCTTTGGCCGTATATGGCTGCGTACTGGGCTATACATTAATTGCCGACGAAATGAAAGATCCTGAACTGAACAAACTTGTCCATGAGATTGGTCCGGTCGAAGGCATGCCGGTAGTAACCGACCCGGGTATTCTTTCGCCGCAGGATTTTGTAGATGAGGTAATCCAGGTAAGAATTCCCAATCCCTTTATGCCGGACGCTCCCCAGCGCATTGCCACAGACACTTCCCAAAAGGTAGGTATCCGCTATGGCGAAACAATCAAAGCCTATGTGGAAAAATACGGAGATGCGAAAAAACTGAAGGCCATACCTCTGGCTATTGCAGGCTGGTGCAGGTATTTATTGGGAGTGGACGATAACGGAACGCCCTTTGAGTTATCTCCGGATCCCATGGCTCCTGAGCTGACGGAAAAGCTGAAAGATATTAAGGTAGGCAATCCCGAAACTTATCACGGCCAGTTAAAAGACATCCTGTCCAATGCCAATATTTTCGGCATTGATTTATATCAAGCAGGAATTGGCGGCATGATCGAAGATATGTTCCTGGAAGAAATTGCCGGCCCGGGCGCTGTACGTGCCGTATTAAAGAAATATATGACATCATAACATAAAATCCGACAAGAAAGTTCATAATAAAAATATATCCCCCTTCTCCCAGACTCTGGGAAAGGGGGAATGATATTTATTTTCTTTCGGTTGTACGGACCATATCACATATATTCCATAACACAAAAAATCTCTGTAAATACAGAGACTTTAAAGAGCGACAGACGGGACTCGAACCCGCGACCCCGACCTTGGCAAGGTCGTACTCCACCAACTGAGCCACTGTCGCATTTATTATAAGGGAACATATACCCTCAAAACCACATATTGAAACCACCCGAACCTCCAGCAGCCATACAGCTGCTTCCCTCCGACCTTCTCAGGTTAAGCCCTCGGCCTATTAGTAGCAGTCAGCTCCACACATTACTGC
>CATKXR010000072.1 GCA_949840805.1 uncultured Lachnospiraceae bacterium
GGGAAGGCATATCGTGGTCATAGAGGATAAGGAGTTAATGGGACAGATTCAGATACCGGATGTGGTGGGATTCTGTCTGGTGAGAGATAGCGGGGAGGTGGAATATTATCGAAAGAGAGAGAAGAACTGAAAACCAGGGGCTGGCCGGGATTATGCAGGAACATCTGGCGGAGGCAGGGGGGATTAAGGCGGCTTATGAGAGGTTTGCTTCAGATTTTCAATATGGGAGATATGGGGAGGAAGTGGAGAAGGCTTCCCTGTGTGCGGAGAGACTGACGGAGAAGCTGAGACGTCTGGTAATGGAGAGCGTGGCGGAGCCGGAGAGGCAGAGGGATTACCAGGAGAGATTGATACGGAGTCATTGGATTAGGGTGGAGTATGAGAAGGGGATTTTGAGGGCGGAGCTGCCGTTTCTTTTGCCTCACAGGAAAAGCAAGTACACGGATTATATTTACCAGCCTCTGTTTCTGGCTATGGAGAAGTGGTGTGAGGAGAGAGGGAAGGAGGGGGCTGGAGATTCCGGCTTTTAAAGAGGCGGTGGTTTGTTTCTGTCATGTTTATGATAAGGGGAAGCCGGAGGCCCGGGTGAGGGACCATGACAACATTGAGGAGAAGCAGGTGGTGGACGCTTTGGGAACCTTTTTCCTGGAGTCTGACGGGGGATTGTATCTGGATACTTACCACACCACGGTCATGGGAGGCGGGGACTGGACAGAGGTGTTTCTTATGGAAAGAGAGCGGTTTGGAGACTGGGTAAAGGCGTTTTATGGGGGAAATGGGGTATCGAAAAATGAGAGTTTTCGGAGATGGGAAAAATCGACAGGGTAAGAGTTGTCAAAAAATGCCGTGTTTCGTGTAAAAGTTGGGGATTGACAAGGGGGAAAAGTTACCCAGGGATAGAGCCAACAGGGTAGGAAATAGAACATTACGGAAAGGAATGAGGGGTGGTCGTGAGAAGAAGGGAGAAACGGGATGAGGTGCTTTTACTGGCGGCGGTAAGCGGGGAGATACCGGCGGACTGGATGGGGGAGGCGGCTGGTTCTAAAGAGTATGGGGCGGCTCTTCTTACTAAGCTGAAAAGGGATGGGGAGATCAAGCTTCGGAGTAAGGACGGGATACGGGGATATCTGCTGCGGGCAAAGGGGAAGAGGTATCTTTTGGAGATGTATAGGGAGGATGTGGAGTTGTTTCTTTCTGGTTCTGGGGCAACGAACCATGTAAAGAGTGAGCCGGACAAGCGGTTGAGGCTCCACCGTATGAGCATGGTGTGGATTTATTTTTACCGGATGGGGGTTGGGATTTTTGCCAGTGACAAGCCGGTATTGTTCCCTGGGCTCTATCACTCTCCGTATTCTTCTATGGGGGGAGGGGAAAGAAGGGGAGGAAAGATTGGGAATTATTATGGGACGGCGGAGTGGAAGCTGGAGACGGACAAGGAGGTATCCGGGTCCCGTGCTTGTGGAATTTTGGTGGGGGATGGGGCTTTTGTGGTTTATAACACCATGGATAGTCTGATGAAGTGGACACCGAAGATTGAGAGGAATCTGAGGAGTCGGATGGAAATGCGGTTTCGGAGGTTTGGGTTTGGAGAGACCAGGTTTTATGGGGCTGTGATGATGGGGAGGGATATGGATATGCTGGGAAGGATTCTTGAAAGTGACGGGGGACTGAAGGGGAATCTTTATCAGGTGGATGAAACTTATGAGGGTATTTATTTTGTTCCATTGTTGAAAGAGGCGGCGGTGCAGGTACGGCTCTTGTGCAGTGGGGAAGGGAGGGAGAAACTGAGACAGTTTTTATGTGGGGCGCTTGCTCAGGTTCGGGAGAGTCCCTTTGGGCTGGAGGCAGGGACGGATGGAAATGGACGGAAAGTATATTTTTGTTATCTGTTGGAATTAGGGAAGTTAAAGAGAATTCGGGCGCAGGGGGCGGCCAGGGGAGGCAGGGTATTTTGTTTTACTTATCAGGCGGAGGCAGTGAGGGAGGCTTTAGGGGAACGGTTTGAGGTGGAGGCGATCCGGCCGGAGAAGGTGTACCGGTATCTGGGATGGGGATCTTAGACAAGAGATACATATACGTTGTTGTTTGCAGGCAGGTGAAAGATAATACAGACAGATAAAGCGAAGGCAAATAGAAATGCGGTGTAAGAAAAAAATTAAAGTGAGAAAAGGAAACCTGATGAACAGACAGGAGAAAAAGAGAGGAGAAACTTATGGAGTCAATTTACAGAACAGGGAATGCAACGGTGGATCAGATCAGTGGAATGGAGATTACAGGGAATGTGATTCCCTCTGCCTGGTATCGGACGATCCGCAAGGAGACAGGGAAGCCTTACTTAAACGCGATTATTATTCTTTCGGATATCGTGTACTGGTATCGTGCTATTGAAGTGCGGGATGAGGAGAGTGGGGAGATTCTGGGATACCGGAAGAAATTTAAGGCGGATATTCTGCAGAGAAGCTATCAGCAGATTGCGGAGCAGTTCGGAATCAGCAAGCGGGATGCTGCAAATGCGATGGTGGCATTGGAGAAGCTGGGAGTAGTGAAGCGGGTGTTCCGGAAACTGAAGGTGGACCGCTTTGTCATTCCTAATGTCATGTTTTTGGCTCTGGATGTGGAGGTACTGAAGCGGCTGACATTCCCGGAAGGCGGAGGACCGGGAGATGGTGATGGGAAAGAAAGGGAAGAGGGAATGGGTGAAGATTTGGAAGTCATGGAGGAAACCGATGGGGAGGTATGGAGTGAAGAAGGAGTGAATGATGGGGCAGAAATGGGAGAGACGGTGGAATCGGAAAAGGCTGGTAATTCAGGCAAGGAAGATGAATGGAACATGGAGGGAGAGGGTCACGTCCAAATAGGGGATAGTTCAAAAAGCAGGGAAAAGGAGCAGCAGAAGGGGGAAAAAGGAGTTGGAAGCAAGATAAATGGTATTTTAGGCTATTTAGACGCTTGTTTCGGCCAGTCTGGGTCCCCGGCATGCCAGGAAAGCGTATCACCGGAAAGGGTGGGTACTTCTAAATCGGGCAGTCGCCTGTTGGGGAACCGGACAGAGGATACCACTTATGTGGGGGAGACAAATACAGAGATTACATACAAAGATTACAACAGAGATTCTCTAATCTTATCCTCCTATCAGGGAATCAGGGAGGAATTTAAGAGACAGATTGAGTATGACATTTTAAAGCATGACCTGGGAGACACGGACGAATTGGATGAGTTGGTGGAGATCGCCTCGGAGGTTCTGACTTCCACGGCCCGGACAATTCGGGTTAACTGGGAGGAACGGAAAGCGGCGGAGGTGAAGGAGAGGTATAAGAGCCTGACCATGTTTCATGTCCAGTATGTCCTTCGGTGTATGTCGGAAACAGCGGTGAAGATCCGGAATATCCGGGCGGTGATGATTACGGCGCTTTACAATGCGTCCAGCACAATCAGCACTTACTACGGGAACCTGTACCGGTATCATGCGGTGGGGGCTGCGTAGGAAGAACGCATAGCGTCATATGCCAATATTGATTTAGCGGGAAGAGGTGAGATATGGGTGAACATGAAAACCGGGGGAAAGAGGAATCATCGGAGAGAAAAAAGCTGGTAATTGGGCTTGGGGTATTGCTTTTGCTGGCGTTGTATGCAGGAGGAATCTTTAAGCAGATTTTGACAGACGCAGGCAATGTGAGCCTGAATCCGTTTCGGTGTCTGTTCGGGGCGCTGTTTTCTGTGACGGGATGGAAATGCACGTTTCTGGCACTGCTTCTGTTCCTGGCCTTTGCGGGATTGATTCTGTTTCGGAGTGAGAATGGGGGCCTTGCGGGAATGGATGAGGAGAGAAATTTCAGTTATTCCAACCTGGGAACTTATGGGACGGCGGGGTACATGAAGGATTTGGAGAGGAAGGCCGTGCTCCGTGAGGACCGGGATATGAGGCAGGTAGATGGGATTATTTTGGGGATGGATTTGAAAACCGGACATGTATTAAGCCTTCCCAGAGATTCCAGACTGAACCGGAATATCGCCGTATGCGGTTCTCAGGGGTCCATGAAGTCCAGGGCTTTTGCCAGGAATATGATTCTCCAGTGTGTGAGGCGTGGGGAGAGTATGTTTGTGACTGATCCCAAGTCGGAGCTATACGAGGACACGGCTGCCTATCTGAAAGCACAAGGGTACACAGTGCGGCAGTGGAATCTGATTAACCTGGACAATTCGGACGCCTGGGATTGTCTGGGGGAGATTGACGGGGGTGGGCTGATTGATACCTTTGTGGACGTGGTGATCCGCAATACTACGGACAAGTTTGACCATTTTTATGACAACACGGAGATGGATTTGTTAAAGGCGCTTTGTCTATATGTGTATCATGAGTATGAGGAGAAGGACAGGACCTTTGCGGAGGCGTATAAGCTGCTGATCAATCAGAGTCTGGAGGCACTGGACGGGATTTTTGATAATCTGCCCACCAGTCATCCGGCCAAGGGGCCGTACCGGTTATTCTCTAAAGCGGATAAGGTGAAAGGGAATGCGGTGCTGGGGCTGGGAACCCGGCTGCAGATTATGCAGAATGAGAAAGTGCAGAAGATTACCAGTTACCGGGAATTTGATTTGACCCTTCCGGGGAAGGAGAGATGTGCTTACTTTTGTATTACCTCAGATCAGGATTCCACTTATGATGTGCTGGCAACATTGTTTGTGTCATTCTTGTGTATCAAGCTGGTGCGGTTTGCGGACCGGCAGGAGAGCCGGAAGTTGCCGGTTCCTGTTCACTTTATTTTGGATGAATTCCCCAACATTGGGGTGGTGCCGGATTTTAAGAAAAAGCTGGCTACGGCCAGGAGCCGGGATCTGGGAATGAGTATTATGTATCAGAATATCCCTCAGTTACAGAACCGGTATCCGGATGGGCAGTGGGAGGAGATTCTGGGTGGGTGTGATACTTCGCTGTTTTTAGGGTGCAATGATATGACTACGGCAACTTATTTCAGCGGACGTTCCGGTGAAGTGACTGTGGGGGTGGCTTCTATACGGAAGAACTTAAGCTCCATGCGTATGAGCGATTATGTGCCGCATTATTCGGAGACCAGTTCTGTGGGGAAGCGTATGCTGCTTCTGCCGGATGAGGTGCTTCGGTTTCCGTTGGACCAGGCTCTTGTGATTATCCGGGGGCAGAAGGTGTTGAAGGTGAGAAAATTTGATTATTCTAGGCACCCGGAGGCGAAAAAGCTGGTGTTGGAGAAGACGAAGAGCCATGTGCCGGAGTGGCGGAAGGGGGAAATGGAGGCTGAAAACGGAGAAGGAAACTCTGGGGAAGAAGAGGGAAAACGAGAGAGTGGGGAGGCTTTGGTAAAGGGGGCTGGTGAAACGGGAGGCTTTCTTCGGAAGGGGAAAAAAGGAAACGGGAGGCTTTCTTCGGAAGGGGAAAAAAGGAAACGGGAGAGAAACCTCTGACACACGAAGTAAATTGCGAAACCAGGATGAGGGGCGGAAGCTGGCAGACAGTGAAACCATAGAAAAGGATAGTGGAAAATCGCCGGAAGATTTGGAAGTGAAATTCCAAGGGGAACAAACAAGATTGGATGGAGTGGAACCGAAACAGGAGGATTGTGTGCGTGAACCAAGCCATGAAGGCGGATATGGAGAAAAGATAGAGAGGGTGGAGGATTTATTTACAGATGACTGGTAAGGAGTGGGGGATTTCAGATTGGCAGTTTGTGGAAATTTTACAGAGAGAATTTGCTGTAGAGGTTGACGATAATTGTCCGAAGGAATTGGAGAGGGCAAGAATGGTTCTGATGATCTATGAGGACAGAGAGGATTTTTTGGAGAAGACCAGGTGGCAGCAGGATAATCCGGAACTGACAGAGGAGCCGTATTTGACAGAGAATAGAATCTGCAGGTGGATAGAAGGAAAATTTGTGTATTTTTCCAGGCTGTTATGGGAGAGTGACAGTAAGAAATCAGTAAGGTGAGCTTAGAGATTATTTACACATTTGTTAGAGGTATGTTAGGGTTAGCAGTTATGATGAAGGTATGCACTTACAGATAGGGAAAGGCGTTTGTAACGGAAAAATGGAAAAAGATTTTAACGGAGGTGATCGGTTGGGCTTAAAACGATTTTATCGAGTCCTTGTGCCAGCATTTGCTGTGTTGGTATTGGGAAGTGCGACTGCATTCGGGTCAGACCCTGTATCTGTATCGGAGACAGAAACTGTAGAAGCGGTTTTTAGCAGGGATAATCAGGATCGTGAGCTGTTGGATATGGTCTACTTTAGAAGTGAAAATGGCGTTTCAGAACTGTCGGATGATCCGTTTGAAAGTGAAATTTTAGGATTCCTGGGAAATGTAAAGTAAGCAATAAAAATTCCTTATGAAAGAGTGCATGAGACAGAGCCAGAGGGTGGATTGATCTGCTTTCTGGCTTTTATCGTTAGCCGGTGCAGGCGGGGAGAGTGTATGGTTGAAAAGTTAGAACGGTATTTTGTATGGGGCCTTTTGTTTGTCATTGTGGGTGCCACTGGTGTTTTTTGCAAAAGGGTTTTGGATTTGAGAAGGGAACAGGCAGAGTTTATCAGGCTGGCAGAGCAGGTAAGGGCTGTGGGTTGTGAAACAGAAAGAATGGAATACGGGCACGGTGAGAAAAAGGATATGCTGCCGGAGTATCAGGCGCTTTGGGAGGAGAATACGGATTTTGCGGGCTGGGTTTCGATTCATGGAACTGGGATTGATTATCCGGTGATGTGGACACCGGCGGAGCCGGAGTATTATCTTTACAAGGATTTTCATGGGGAGACGTCTTTTGGAGGGACGCCTTTTGCAGTGGGAGCCGGCTTTGACCTGGGAGGTGAAGGGGTGGTATTTTTGTATGGCCATAACATGCGTACTGGGAGCATGTTTGCGGATTTATTAAAGTACCGGGAGAAACGCTATTGGGAGAAGCATTCGGTGATCTGCCTTGACAGTTTGTGGGAACGTAGGCAGTTCAGGATTTTTTCGGTGATGTATGCAAGAGAGCAGGACTGGACGGAGCCGGAGGGGCTGTTTAACCAGGTGAAATTGGAGACAGAGACCCAAAGAGCAGATTTTTTGAAACGGATTCGGGAAAGAAATTTGTATGAGACAGGAATTGAGGTTGAGGAAGGTTCTGAAATCGTGCTTTTGGTTACCTGCAGCTATCAGGAGAAAGACGGAAGATTTATAGTGGCGGGAATTAGGAGTGAGCTCAAATAATGCGGTAGAGCGATGTCCATAGTTTATAGGCATTTCAAACAAAAAGATATGTTGTAACGAAAAAGAAAACCAAGTATAATATTTTCATATTAGTAAGGCGGAAATCTCAAATGGAATTGCGGGTTTTGAATTATTTTCTGGCGATTGCCAGAGAGGAAAATATTACGAAGGCAGCGCAGATGCTGCACCTTACGCAACCCACTCTTTCCCGTCAGATGATGCAGTTGGAAGAAGAACTGGGTGTAAAATTATTTGTTCGCAGTAATCATAATATTGTTCTGACAGAAGACGGTCTGCTTTTGAAACGCCGTGCCCAGGAACTTCTTGCTTTTGCAGATAAAACGAAACGGGAATTTTTACATAAAGAAAAAGAACTTTCCGGAGAAATTATGATTGGAAGCGGGGAATTTCTAAGTACGAATATCCTTACAAAAATGATGGTTGCGTTTCAGGAGAGACATCCATTGATCCGATATCATATTTACAGTGGCAATACGGATAATATTAAGGACAATATTGAACGGGGATTTTTAGATTTAGGAGTGATCGGAGAGCCGGTAGATATCCGTAAATATGAGTTTATCCCTATGCCTGTTGCGGAAAAGTGGGGGATTCTGGTTAGAAATGATTCTGAACTGGCGGCCAAGAAGGATATTAAGCCCAATGATTTGCTTGGAGTTTCTCTGGTCACGGCATCAAGAGATGCTCTTGGCGGAATAGGCGGCTGGTTTGGGGATTTGTATGACAAGATGAAAATTGTGGCTACAGGAAATCTCCTCTATAACGAGGCCATGTTGGTGGAGAACGGGATTGGCGCGGTTGTATGTATACAAATGAATTGCAATTATGGAAATCTCCGTTTCATTCCTCTTTCTCCTGTGGTAGAAGCCCGAACCGTTCTTGTATGGAAAAAAGACTCTATTTTTTCGTCAGCTACTACTGCCTTCATTGAATTTGCACAGAAATACTTAAAAAGCATTTCTTGTGATAAATTATAAGTATTAGACATTTCAATATGCCGGTATTATACTAAAGGTGTTCCAAGGCGGAGCACCTTTAATATATTCGCAGAATGAGGTGAGAATATGACAATTCAGGAAGCAAGTGAACGGTATAACATTCCAATAGATATCTTAAAGGAATATGAAGGGTGGGGGCTTTGTGGCGCCGTAAAGAAGGTAATGGGAGCATGGCAGTATGATGATGAAGACATTCACCGCCTGAGTATGATTATGACGTTGCATGATGTTGGGTTTTCAAACCATGATGTGGAAACTTATATGCGGCTGCTTTTGGAGGGTGAAAGTACACAGAGGCAAAGGCTGGAGCTTTTGGGAAGGCAACGGGATAATACTTTGGATGAAATCCATTTCAAACAGAGGCAGTTGGATCGTTTGGATTATCTCCGGTATAAAATCAAACAGAATGACGCAGACAGAATATCAAATAACAGATAAGTGGAGGTAACATCAATGAAAAAAGATTTAGGTTCCATATTGGCTTTATATCCAATGCCTTTGGTGGTAATTGGAACAATGGTAAAGGGAAAGGCCAACTGGGTTCTTGCAGGGCATGTGGGAATTATGGGTCATGACCACGTCATGGTCAGTCTGGCAAAAGCGCACTATACCAATCAGGGAATCCGAGAGACAAAAGCGTTATCGATCAACATTGTAGATGAAGATATGCTGGCGAAGGCAGACTATGTGGGATGCGTAAGTGGAAACAATACCGATAAATCGGAAGTCTTTGAGTACACAATGGGTGAAAATGCTGCTCCCATTATTCAAATGTCAAAATTATCTATGGAATGTACCGTGGAGGATATTTACAGGACCAAGGGGTTTGAAAATTTTATTTTAAAGATTGGTCATACCTATGGGGAGGAAAGCATTTTGACGGAAGAAGGAAAGATTGATTATGACAAATTCAAACCAATCCTGTTTGAAATGCCGGGTTACACTTATCTGAAAACCGGTGAAACAGCAGCAAAATGTATGAGTATGGGAAAAGAAAAAAGGTGACACAAGGAGGAATAAGATGAAGAAGAAATTACCAAAAATCGCCATGGGAGCGTGGGCTTGGGGCGATGCTGGACAGTATGGAAATGTATTTGGAAACAAGATGAAAACGGAAGAATTTAAGCCGGTTTTTGACGCGGCCATGGCCCATGGCTTAAATCTTTGGGATACCGCCGCTGTTTATGCAATGGGTGCTTCAGAGGAAATTCTTGGTGAGTTTGTAAAAGAGTTAAAACGTGAAGATGTGATTATTTCTACGAAATTCACCCCGCAGATTGCAAACATGGAAGTATCTGCCGAAGAAGCAGCACAGGAAATGATTCGGGGAAGCATGGAGCGCCTGAATATCGACTATACGGATATTTATTGGATTCACAATCCCGCTGATGTGGAGAAGTGGACTCCCGGACTGATCCCGCTTGTAAAGGATGGGAAAATAAAAGAGATCGGCGTATCGAATCATAACCTTGCGGAAATTAAACGTGCAGCAGAAATTCTGGCAAAGTCAGGCATTAAAATTTCTGCTGTCCAGAATCATTATAGCCTTTTGAACCGTTCATCAGAGACTTCCGGCATTTTAGATTATTGCAGGGAAAACGGCATAACGTTCTTTGCTTACATGGTTTTGGAACAGGGGGCATTGACTGGCAGCTATGATATAAGGAACCCTTTCCCGGAAGGCAGTGACAGGGCAAAAACGTATAACGGTATGCTTCCTCAGTTGGCAGACCTGCTTGAGAGAATGCGGGAAATCGGTAAAAAGAAAAACGCCAGCATAGCGCAGGTCGCTACAGCGTGGGCGATTGCTAAGGGAACGCTCCCGATTATAGGAGTGACGAAACTTAAGCATGTGGAGGATGCTGCAAAGGCTGCAGAAATTCGGATGACTGCAGAGGAAATTGATGAAATGGAAATCCTGGCGAATCAAGCAGATGTCAATACAATTCGTTATTGGGAAAAGACTATGGAATAAAAAAGGAGGATGTTAGATATGGCAGTAAAACAGACGGCAGGAAGAAGAGACCTTGGGGATTTTGCCCCGAAATTCGCGCAGTTAAATGATGATGTATTGTTTGGCGAGGTATGGAGCCGGGAGGATAAGCTCTCTCTGCGTGACCGCAGTATCGTGACAGTGGTTGCCCTTTTGTCCCAGGGGCTTACGGATTCTTCTTTCCAGTATCACCTGATGACCGCAAAGAAAAACGGAATCACCAAAACGGAGATTGCGGAAATTCTTACCCATGCGGCTTTTTACGCAGGATGGCCGAAGGCATGGGCGGCCTTCCGCATGGCGAAAGAGGTCTGGAAGGAGGAAGTGGAAGGCGATGCAAGGCAGCAGCATGAAAACGCTATGGTCTTTCCCATTGGCGCGCCGAATGATGGATTCGCGCAATATTTTATCGGGCAGAGCTATCTTGCGCCGCTTTCTGCTTCGCAGGTCGGCATTTTCAATGTGACCTTTGAGCCGGGATGCCGCAATAACTGGCATGTTCATCATGGGGATCAGGGCGGCGGACAAATTTTGGTCTGTGTTGCCGGACGGGGCTATTATCAGGAAGAAGGCAAAGCGGCGCAGGAGCTTCATCCGGGAGATGTGGTAAATATTCCGGCAGGCGTGAAGCACTGGCACGGTGCAGCGCCGGATAGCTGGTTTTCCCATCTGGCGGTGGAGGTTCCGGGAAAAAACTGTTCCAATGAATGGTTGGAGCCGGTTACAGATGAAGTGTATTCTTTATTGAAATAGAGGGGTGGAAGGATGAAGAAAACGGTTATCGTTGTGGGCGCAGGCCGGGGGCTTGGAAACCACATAGCGGAAGAATTTGCGAAGCATGATTTCAGGGTGGCTTTGATTGCCCGCAGGAAGCAGGCATTGGAAGAATATCAGCAGGAATTTCAGGCAAAAGGAATAGAAACATTTATCTGTCCGGCGGATGTGGCCGATATGAAAAGTCTGGAAAGCGCGTTGCATGAGGTAAAGGGGCAGTTTGGGACGGCAGATGCTCTTGTGTATAATGTAGGGATTACTACGTTAGACGCGGACATAACGGTGGATGCAGACCTTCTTGTAGAACGCTACAAGGTGGATGTGGCCGGAGCTTATCATTGCATACAGCTTATTGCCACAGATGAATTTGCAGAAAAGAATGGCGCGATTCTTCTGACAGGCGGAAAGCTGGCAACAGAGCCTCATTTTGCATATCTTCCTCTGTCTATGGATAAGGCGGCGCTTCGGGCAATGGCTTACGCCATGTATCCGGAGTTGAAAAAGAAAGGCATTTTTATCGGCATGGTATCTGTCATGGGTGGAATTGTACCGGGAACCCATTTTACACCGGAACGGATTGCAGAGAAATACTGGGAGCTTTATGAAAGCCGCACGGAATGTGAGGCAGCCTATCAATAGGAGGAGGTTCGATGAAAAAATGGATTTCGGTTTTTCTTGCTGTGGTTATGGCAGTATCTTTATCAGCTTGTGGTAAAAGTACATCTTCGGGAAACGGCAGGACAGATACATTAGCTAAAAGTCCTGTCAAAGAGCCGCCGGAAGAAAGCCATGATACGGAGATGGAGGAGCCTTTGCAGTCAGCCAGTGAGACGGAAACAGATGAAAAGGAAAGTTTTTCAGAGGATGCAGAGCTTCCTCTGGTATATATGACGACTGACATCAGCCCGGAAGGGCTGCAGGCTGTCTATGATGCGTTAGGGGCTTCTCCATCCGGGAGTATTGCCGTAAAACTTTCTACTGGAGAAAACGGGAGCAATTATTTACGTCCGGAGCTGATCGGGGAATTGGTGCAGTCACTGAATGGGACGATTGTGGAGTGTAATACAGCTTATGGCGGGCAGCGGGCGAACACGGCCATGCACTACCAGTTAGCGGAGGATCACGGATATACAGCGATTGCGGATGTGGACATACAGGATTCCGATGGCTCCATGACCTTGACGGTAACAGGCGGAAGTAACCTTACAGAAAATTATGTGGGATCGCGTTTTGCTGACTATGATTATTATGTGGTGCTGTCCCATTTTAAGGGCCATGCGATGGCAGGGTATGGCGGAGCCATTAAAAATATATCCATCGGAATTGCTTCTTCGGAAGGAAAAAACCATATCCACACAGCCGGGCAGGGAGGCAGTATGTGGAGTGCGCCGCAAGACCCGTTTCTGGAATCTATGGCGGAGGCGGGGAAATCTGTGTCGGACTATCTGAATGGAAATATTCTCTACATCAATGTGATGAACCGTCTTTCTGTGGATTGTGATTGTGATGGCAGCCCGGCAGAGCCGGATATGCACGATATTGGTATTTTGGCGTCTTTTGATCCAGTGGCTGTGGATCAGGCCTGCATTGACCTTGTTTACAGCGCAAAAGACGGCCAGTCGCTGATAAGCCGCATTGAATCCAGAAATGGGCTGCATACACTGGAATGGGCGGAGGAGATTGGCCTTGGGAGCCGGGAATATACGCTGGTTTCCGTTGATTAGGAGTGACTAAAATGCTTGATATTCTGCATAGGGAATTTATTTATCTCTGGTATTATTTCAGTATCCAATTCCAACAGATTTTCCGCTATTGGATTTTGGGAATGGTGCTTGGCTCTGCGGTTTCCGTCTTTTTGAAAGACAGGATACACGGTGTTTTCCGTTCCCTGGGAGATAAGAAGCTGGGGCTTTTAGGCATTCCGGCTGCCTCGGTGCTTGGAATTGCCTCGCCGCTCTGTATGTATGGCACGATCCCGATTGCGGCATCTTTTTCACGGAGTGGGATGAAGGATGACTGGCTGGCGGCGTTTATGATGAGTTCTATCCTGCTAAATCCGCAGCTTATCCTGTATAGCATGGCGCTTGGAACCACGGCGCTTGTTGTCCGTATTTTCTCCTGCTTTTTATGTGGTATTGCCGCCGGTCTGCTGGTTCATTTTGTTTATGGTGAGAAAGCCTTTTTCCGGTTTGAAAATTTTGACGAACCAACAACACGGGACACAGACCCGAATATGGTACTGCGTTATATGAAAAATCTTTGGCGGAATGTGAAAGCGACAGGCTTGTATTTTCTGTTTGGCATTGTCCTTTCGGCGTTGTTCCAGAGGTATGTGCCAATAGGAGTGACCACGGCTCTGTTCGGAGGAAATGAAGCGTGGGGCGTCCTTATGGCGGCTACCATAGGCGTTCCTCTCTATGCCTGTGGCGGCGGGACGATCCCGCTTTTGCAGCAATGGCTTATGGATGGCATGAGTATGGGGAGTGCAGCGGCCTTTATGGTTACCGGCCCGGCAACAAAAATCACAAATCTTGGGGCGGTGAAGATTGTACTTGGAATGAAGCATTTTATACTTTATATCGCTTTTGTTATGTTCTTTTCCCTGCTCTTTGGGCTGTTGGTTAATTTGGCTATATAAGAGCACTCTATAAAAGTTTTGGAGGTTTTGGAATATGAAAAAATTTGAAAAAATGATGAGCACTGTATGTATGGCAGGGCTTTTGTTCTGCTTTACGGCCTGTGGTTCTTCTGGCGGGAACCAGAATACAGGCGGGCAGCCTGAAACACCAAAAGCAACGATTTCGGCGCCGGAGGAAACGGATAAAAGCCCGGATTCGGAAGCTGTGGAACAGACCACAGATCAGGATGCAGAAATAATGGAACCGGTAGATACGGGAGAGGAAATTGGTGAAGAAACAAACAAAGAAGCAGGCAAGGTGCTGGTGGCTTATTTTTCCGCAACCGGAACAACGAAGGCTCTGGCTGAGTATGCCGCAGATGCCTTAGGGGCGGACTTGTACGAGATTGTGCCGGAGGAGCCGTATACGGATGAGGATTTGAATTACAGTGACCGCAATACAAGGGCAACGGTGGAACAGAATGATAAAAATGCGCGGCCCGCTATTACCAGCAGTGTGGAGAATATGGAGCAGTATGAGATTGTATTTCTTGGGTATCCCATCTGGTGGGGTGAAGCTCCGCGCATTGTTGATACCTTTATGGAAAGCTATGAGTTCGGCGGGAAAACCATTGTTCCGTTCTGTACATCCGGCAGCAGCGGGATTGGTTCAAGTGCCACAAATCTGCATGGCTTGTGTACGGATGATGTTACATGGCTTGACGGCGTCCGTTTGGGAAGCAGTTCTTCCCGTGAAGATATTGCAGAATGGATCAACAGTCTCGGGCTGGATGTGGAGGCAGAGTGAAACCGAAAACAGTTGTAAAAAGAATCATAGATATGTTCATGCTGTTTATGCTTCCTGTCCTTATGTCGGAGATTCTGACAGGACAACAGGCGCATGAATGTCTTGGAACCGGTATGGTGTTATTGTTCCTCCTGCATCACGTCCTGAACTTCGGATGGATGAGGAATCTGTTTCAGGGAAATTATACTCCGCCGCGGTGTGCAGGGACAGCCCTTAACGTCTTATTGCTTTTTGATTTTTTTGCTTTGGCGTTCAGCGGTATTATGATGAGCGGTTTTGTTTTTACATGGCTGCCATTTTCAGGAGGGATGATAACCGCCCGTACCCTGCATCTGTTTTCTTCTCATTGGGGCCTCATTTTGATGTCCCTGCATACCGGGATGCACTGGAAGCTGGTTTTGGATATGTGTAAAAACAGGATGCCGGAGAGGAAAATGGATGATTGGTTTTTCTGGCTGCTGCGGGGAGCCGCCTTTAGTATTGTGCTGTTGGGTATCTATGGGTTCATGCAGCAGAAAATGACCGATTATCTTTTTATGCGGACACATTTCGTATTTTTTGATGAAACAAAACCCGTGTGGATGTTTTATGTGGAAGTAACTGCCATGATTGGTATGTTTATTGTGGCGGGGCATTATCTTGGCTTGGTTTTGCAGAAATGGAGGTGTGGGAAAATGGGAAAGCGGGCTGCAAAAATTCTGGCGTTCTGTATCCCTGTGGTGATCATTGCTGCCGTTATTTTTTCCTTAAATCATGGTAACAGAAATCGCGGCGATACATGGAGCGCAGATGCTCCTTCGATGGAGGAAGGTGTGGAAAATCAGGCACCGCCGCAGGGAGAGCCGGCGCAGAAGCAGACGGAGGCGGAGGATGGCTTTGTCTTTATTTCGGGCGGGACATTTGAAATGGGAAGCCCGGAGGATGAAGCGTGGAGAAGTGATGACGAGACTTTACATACCGTAACAATCAGCGATTTTTATATCAGTCCTTACGAGCTGACACAGAAAGAATATCAGGAGATTATGGGGGAGAATCCCAGCAATTTTAAGGGGGACGAGCTGCCGGTAGAAAATATTTCATGGCTGGATGCAGTTGCTTATTGTAATGCAAGAAGTGAAAGGGAGGGACTGACACCGGCATATACGATAGATGGAGGAAATGTATCATGGAACCGCGCCGCGGACGGATACCGTCTGCCGACAGAGGCAGAATGGGAATATGCCTGCCGTGCCGGTACAAAAACTCCATTCAATACAGAAACTTCCATCGGTGCGGATGAAGCGAATTATTACGGACATTATCCTTACATGATTGAGGATAACTACTTTTCGCAGGGCAATCTGGATACAAAGCCCGGAGGATACCGGCAGACAACGGTAGAGGCAGACAGTTTTTCTCCCAATGGATACGGGCTTTATAATATGCACGGGAATGTCAGCGAGTGGGTATGGGATACTTATGGCAGCTATGGAGCAGAGGGGGAGGCTGATCCGACTGGTGCCGCAAGGGGGAGCCGTAAGGTTTACCGGGGCGGTGGCTGGAATGATTTTGCTAAGAATATGCGTTCTGCTTACCGTGCTGCATTGGAAGCGGATGCCGCCAGTTTTAATTTAGGGTTACGGCTGGTGCGGGGAGCTGTTTCCGGGAATGATGATGTGATTTCTTCTAATCAGACGCAGGCACGGACAGAAAGCAGTGGAAAAATCCTGATTGCCTATTTTTCATGGGGTGGGAATACAAGGGGCGTTGCAGAAGAAATTCAGGCACAGACCGGAGCCGACTTGTTTGAGATTACCTGTGTAGAGCCATATTCCAGCGATTATAATACGGTGTTGGAGGAGGCACAGAGGGATCAGAATGTGCAGGCACGGCCAGAACTTGCCGGCCATGTTGAAAATATGGATGAATACGATATTGTAATGATTGGTTATCCTTATATGGAGCAAGGTTTTAAGCGTGTATTGTGTGCATAGCGTTTAAAAATATAGGGAAATAGGTACTGTATACACAAATAGAAGATAAATTGTGTATGGTGTTGAGATAATAGATAGGGAGTAGAGAAGATGCATAATTTAAGAAAGAGAGTATTTTCATTGATCCTGGCCGGAACTTTGACAGCGGGACTGTTAGCAGGTTGCGGTTTAAATTCGAAGGAATCAGAAAACGATACGGTGGTCCAGCCTGAACAGACGACAAGTGAAAAGGAGTCAAAGGAAGAGACGGATATGTCGGAAAAAACAGATACAGAAGATACAAATATGGAAGAGGCTGAAAGCAGTGAAGTGGATGGGAAGACCATAGTAGTATATTTTTCAGCAACAGGTAATACAGAGCAGGTTGCTAAAGTGATAGCGGAAGCTACGGGGGGAAAGTTGTTTGAACTGGAACCAGTGGAGCCGTATACCGATGAAGATCTGGACTGGACAGATGAAAACAGCCGTGTGGGAAGAGAGCATAATGATCTGGAGCAGAGAGAGATCGAACTGGTCTCCACTATGATAGATGACTGGGAGTCTGCATCCGTAGTATATATAGGTTTCCCCATATGGTGGGGGATTGCCGCATGGCCAGTGAACGGTTTTGTTGAATCAAATGACTTTACAGGAAAAACGGTGATTCCATTCTGTACATCTGCATCGTCAGGATTAGGTGAAAGCGGAGAACTACTGGAAGAACTGGCAGGAAGCGGGGAATGGGAAGAGGGCGCACGGTTCTCCTCTAATGTTTCAAACGAAGATATCCATGCATGGTTAGAAGATATGGGATATTTTCCCAAAAGATAAAGTTTGCATATAACATGATAATATAAAAAGTGGAAAGGCTGAGAGGTAAACTCTTGGCTTTTTTATATTTCAAAAGGGGAGAGTTCGATGAATTATATAGAACTGATTGAAAAAGTAAGAGAAGAGCTGCTGCAGGTTGTAAATCAGAGATGCGATGACATGATCCAAATGTATCAGAATGGGGATCCATACAATCGTTCAGAGATCAGGTGCATGGAATGCTGTCTGGGGAGGACATCCCCGTCCATGCTCAAAGGGAAGAGGCCGGTCTCTGTTACATTTGCTTCTGGTGAGACCATAGAAACACCCACATGGAAAAAAGCAGTCCAGACCGTCCTGAAGCACTGCAACAGGCAGCCGGACATGCATGAAAGACTGATGCAGCTGAGGGGAAAGGTATTCGGCAGGCAGCGGACGATACTGGGGAAAGATCCGGCAGGCATGGATGTACCGATCCAGATCGATAAGGGTCTGTATTTTGAGGCAAAGTTTGATACGGAGGCATTACTGACAATGATGGAGAAAAAAGTATTGGAGCCTGTGGGCTATGACTTTTCCGGAATTGTTATCCAGTATACAGAAAAGAAACCGGCGATATCAGAAAGCCTGAAGAGTGTGCAGGAAGAAGCGCTGGAAGAGGAACAGAGTGGAGGGATGACGCTGAGTTAGAAAAAAGGATATCTGTATATGATGCAAAAGGAACTTCCATAAACGGAGGAATCCTTCTTTTTTACTGCCTGAACAAAAGCCATATAGGAAGAGACAATAACGAGGAGGGAGAGAGAATGCATGAAATCAGAAGATGAACAGATGATCCAGCAGATCATGGACACCGACACCATGGGCTACGCCTGTGTGTACGACAGAGGCAGCGGTAAAAGAGAAGAATACCTGGTTGCGCTGACTGCAGAGAACCTTGCCAGTCTCATCGGAAGAAAGGGCGGGGAGGCCCGGCAGATCACCGTGACCGATGTCCTGGACCGTCTGGTGGCAGACAGCAGAAGGGGGACGCTGGACAGCTGCCCGGATCAGAGACTGTGCAAAGAGATCAACCAGTTCCTGGCACCGATCCGGAGGGGAGAAAAAGAGGCAGGGGAGATCCTGGCCGTGAGCAGGGACGCAGCGGACGAATACTTTGCACTAGAAGAGGAAACGGCCATCCTGGCAGAGTGCCGGATGCAGTAAAATAATGGAAAACGAAAGGGGAAAACGATATGGGATGGATACTGGGTATTACAGCAGCAGTAGGGATTCTTTTGGCCGGAATAGCCGGACTCGCATGCGTAGCAGTGTACAGAGTCAGTGAATGCCAGAACGATTGAAAAGCTCCGTCCATCATGACGGACAGGAACAGATCAGAGAGAAAAGGAGCGTATCATGATCAGACAGATCGAAAAAGAGGAACTCCGAACGATGCATGGCCGTGAGGGGCTGGTCCTCCAGGGCTGCGGCGGGGATCTGAAGGAGTGGACAGACGGGATCAACCAGATGCTGGAGCAGGAAGGGATCCTTCCCAAAGGGAAACGGCTTGATGATGTGGCGGTTTTCCAGAATGAGGGGATGACCAACCTGCTCTTTTTCTTTGGGGAAGAAAAGCTGGATATGGGAAAACTGGCTGCCTGGAGGCTTAAGACCCGTTACCACTTTGGCAGTACATGGATGTCCGACTATGTAGATAACCGGCTGGGAGGCTTTCTCCATGAAGTCGTGGCAGAGAAGCCGGACTGTGCGCTGATCGGTGAGGATGGGAACATCTTCAACCTGATGGGGATCGCGGCCCGGACCCTGCGGGAAAACGGTATGGAGGATAAGGCGGAGGAAATGGAGAAACGCATCACCGGAGGGGAATGTCAGGACTATTATGAGGCACTGAACATCATCGACCAGTACGTCACTATCACGGGAAAAGAAGAACCGGAGATGGGCGGGATGGAGATGGAATAGCTGCCTGACAGTGGCAGGATGGAGAGGAGGCAATCGTGGAAGAAAGAGAACCCGTCATAAAGATCCTGTATGAAAATACCACAAGGCCGGTCAATCGGGTCTTACTCACCTTCCCGCTTTCCGGCAGGGAGAAGCCGGAGCAGAAGATGCTCTCTCTGACCAGAGGGCATGAGGGAAAGAGCAGCATCCCTTTCCGGATCGCAAAAGTAGAATCCCCCATCCCCGGCCTTGAACAGTATCTGCCTGCGGACGGGTGGTTTCAGGAGATCAGCTGCCTGGCAGAAAAGATCGGAAGGATGGACAGGGAAGAGCGGATGAAATTTTCCGGGATCCTGGACTGTTGTTCCATCTCTACCATCGGGGATGTCCTGGAAGCGGCGGACAGCCTGCAGCTGTATGACTGCTTTCCTGGTGTGACCTGCAGCCGGGAACTGGGAGGCTATGTGGTGGAGAACGGTATCATGGAGTTTCCAAAAAATGTGTGGCCCTATCTGGATTATCATGGCATCGGGGAAGAATACTATGCGTCCCACAGCTGTGCCTATACAGAGTCCGGTCTTGTGGTGCGGAAAGAGGAAGGGCCGGAGATGAAAGAAGGACATGCTCAGGGGTTCCAGATACAGTAGGGAGGAGAGAAAGCATTGCGGATTTTTGTGAAAAGAGAAAACTGGGAGGATGGGATCTGGATGCGGCTTCCGGCCACGAAAGAGGAAGCAGAGCAGGTCAGGAAGAGACTGGAGGAGCAACATTCATCGATTATGCTGCCCTTTATCGGAGCGGTAGATTCCAGATTTCCGGAACTGGAGAATCGTCTGGTGGGGGAAATAGTCTTTCCGGCGAAAAACCTGGACCGTCTCAACCAGATGGCCGAAAGGCTGGGGAGCCTGAACGGGGAGGAAGAGATGCTGTTTCGGGCGGCATTCCGGCTGGAAGCTCCCTATACAGCGGAGCAGATCCTGGAGACACTGGGGCATCTGGACCGCTACTGGCTCCATCCGGAGATTGGAAGTTTCGAGGAACTGGGGAGATATCTGTCACAGGAGGAGAGCTCACAGCTTCCGGAGGGGCTGGAGGTTTATGTAGACTATGCAGGGATTGGCCGGCTCCGGCAGGAGGACCGGGGATATCTGACAGAGGGCGGATATGTGGAGAAACGAAAAGACCTTATGGAACAGACGGACACAGAGGAAGGGCAGAGCAGGGGAAAGGGGCCAGAAACAGAAAAGAGGCAGGAAACAGAAAAAATGGAAAAGAAGCATGGCGTTT
>CATKXR010000073.1 GCA_949840805.1 uncultured Lachnospiraceae bacterium
ACAGGCAATCCTTTTCCAGCAAAAAATTGTACTGGGAATACAAGTCCGTCAATAACTGGCAGATCTTTTTCCGGGCATTGGCATAGCTGGTTTCCTTCACATTCGCCAGGGATAAATAGATCACCGGGTAAGTCCCCTGAAGTTTTCGGTACTTTTCCTCCTCCCATATGGACAG
The DNA here is from genome assembly GCA_949840805.1 of uncultured Lachnospiraceae bacterium. Classification (GTDB taxonomy): domain Bacteria; phylum Bacillota; class Clostridia; order Lachnospirales; family Lachnospiraceae; genus Brotaphodocola. The sequence continues at coordinate 176 of CATKXR010000073.1, forward strand.
GCCCTCAAACACCTCTCCCTTCCCGGCATATTCTATCGAGAAAAAACGCCTCACCATATCCATAGTAAGGGTTTTCCCAAAACGGCGGGGGCGGGTGATCAGCGTTACATCATCATTATTTTCCCACCATTCCTTTATAAAGCCTGTTTTATCGATATAAAAGCTGTTGCTTTTTATCAGTTTCTCGAAATCCTGTATCCCTATCCCGATCGTCCTTGCCATCCTTCTTCCCCTCCTCTGGGCCTTCCTCTCTGCATCCCTCATGTTTTCCTTTCCTGTCTACTGCCATTATAGCAGAACCTGTTCCATACATTCAAGGCTTCGGGAATCGATTCATACAAAATGTTCTTCCTCCTTAAACAGTAACCTCTTCTCTGTTACTGTTTACAGTTATACCCCCGAACATACTTACTTGCCAAATGATTGGCTGTTTTTATCGAAATAATGAGAATATGTTGGCAAATCATTTGGCTCACGGGTATAAAAATTCCATGAAAAACATTCTTTCTCATTCTAATCAAACAAAATCTATTATAACTTTGCCCATCTATAGCATAACTAACAAAATCAAACCAACTCATGGCATTTCCTTGCTTTGTTTTTAATTCGATTACAAAACACTTTTCCTCCATGAACCAATTCTCTTACCTAACTTCTAAAAAGGATGGTAATGATTTGTATGAGAAGATAAATATTTTGTTCGTTTCATTTCTAAATATATACCTTTACAATATAATATTAAAGTTTCATCATCTTTTATAATATAATACATAGAATCTGCATATCTCCCCTCCAATGTAAAAATAACAATATAATTGTTTGCTATCCCCAATTCTTCCATTTTAGAAATATTAAAAAAACAAGTACTATTTTCTTCTACTGGAATAATATCTATATTATATTCAGGATAATCAATTTCAATATTATTTCCATCATAATAAAAGCAGCTTTTCCAATCAGTAAAAATAGTCTTTTTTCCAATCATGTTATTAATATTTTGAAACGCCACAGCACTATTTGCTCCAATTTGCTTTGTGATAATCCATTCCCCATAAAACATTTTATAACGTTTATCTGTTTTTATGTTGGCCGGATCTCTTTCCAGATTTCCATAATCCAATATTTCATCTTCTATTGTTATTTCATCATATTCATAAATTTCATCTTCATCCTTTATTATTAAATTTGTTTTTTCTAATTCATCATTTTTTATATCTAATTTTAAATACCGTGTTCCGTTAATTCTTTTATAATATTTTGTTTTACTCCCTATATTTCCTACTATTAAGAATAAAAGCAAGAAAAAAAACATTAAAACAATAAAAATCCAAAACCAGCATTTATAAATATATTGCTTTTTTCTTCTCATTATACTATTTTCCTTCTTCACATTATCCCTTTTCCTCTAGTTTATTCTCAATAGTTATTGCTATGTTTCTCCTTAAACAATTTGTTTTTGTTATATAAAGGATAATAAACCCGATGATTAGGAATATGCTTTATTCTCTTCAATTCTAAATAGGAATCTTTATAAAACATAATTAAAGTTTCATCATCCTTAATAATAAAAACTATGTCATACATCCCATTATCTGATTCTTTCTTTATTGTAAAAATCACAATATAATTATTTGTAATCCCCAATTCTCCCATTGTAGGCATATGCAAAAAATATGTGCTATTTTCTTCTACTGGAATAATTTTAATAGTATATTCCGGATAATCAACCTGCACTTCCCTTCCATAACAATAAGCATTCACCCTCCCATCTGTAAAAACAAACTTCTTTCCAATCATTTCATCAATATCCTGAACCGGTTCCTTTTGATTTATTCCGATTCGTTTCGTTATGATCCATTCCCCATAAAATAGTTTATAGCCTTTATTCACTTTTATGCTGGATGGCTCTTTTTCTATAGCATCACAATGCAAAATTATGTCCTTTAATAGAAAAGTATTATATTTAAGAATAAACCCGTCTTCTAATAATATATTTTTGTAATTCACTTCATTATTAGTATAATTTTCTTTTATAGTACCTGTTAAAATAAACACACTAAAAATTTTCAATATCATAGAAATCCCTTTATTTACCATTTTGGATATACCCCCTTACTTCATCCCATCAAAAAAACTCCCCATCCACCCCTCATCTTCCAAATAATACCTCTCCCCCTTCCCCAGATACAGCTTCCGCTCCTTGCGGTACACGCCCACCACATAGAACGACCACTCCTCCGGCTCCGCCCACACAAAAAACCTTACTTCCCTCTCCCGGATGTCGTCCGTATCTTCCTGCAAAATATGGTCTCCATACTCCCCATAGATCTCCTCATACTCCTTCTCAGCAAAATCCGACAGCACGCTCTCACAGCTATATTGGTATCGCTCCTTCCCATTCAGATCCTTCAGGTACAGCTTCAGCATCAGGTCTTCCATGTTCCTTGACACTTTCCCGCTTCCTCCTCTCCTCCTCAATCCATGGATCAACACCACTTCCTCACCCGTGTGGGTATATGCGCTCACATTATACGGCAGCGCTGGCTCCTCCGTCCTCACCACCACTTCCGCAAATCCATATCTCTTATCCTTCAGATATTTTAACGCTCCCTCCACACACGTCAGCTTCAACCCCAAATCCCTGTTTTTCCCATCCTCATCCCTCTTCCCTTCCCGGCTCCCCAGCCGGATCGCCTTCCCCGCCACAAACTCCTTCAGCGCCTCCCGGAAAATCCCGATCCTGCATGACTGCCCTGTCAGACGGATGATCCCATACTCCTCCAGTTCTTCTCTCTCATACATCCCTTCCAGAAACCTTCCCAGCACCCCATAGATCTCCCCCCGCAGCAGCTTCTCCACCTCATACATTCCTACATCCACACGAGGAAATTCCTTCAGCACCCGCAGTTCCTTCCCCCATCTTCCCGATACCTTCCATTTGTCCACAGGCATCCATACCGTTTTGTTCTCCCTTACTTCCTCCGAGGCTGCCGCCACACACAGCGTCCCCTCCCGGCTATAGAACTCCTTCTTCACCCCCTCTGCCAGGCCAAACAGGAAATAAAAATTATTCTTCACTTTATAGTACTCCGATCTTCCCCTCCCCTCATACTCCTTAAAACGGGTCGGCAGGTATTCCTCCGCCTTCTTGTACTCCTCCTCCCATTTCCTGTACAGCTCCCCGGTTCCGTTCCTGTCCACATATCGGTACACATCCCGGTCAAATCCGGACAGAATCTCCTTCACCGTCCAAATCCCGCTCTCCCATACTTTTTCCACAAGCCCAAGCTTTAAAAGCTGCATAATCCGGTACGTCAGGTTATTCCCTCCAAAATCCGTGTCCCCATTCTCATAGGACGTATCAATCTCGATCCGGTACGCCGCCCTTTTGTCCCACACCCGGAACCTGCACGAGGACAGATCCGTTGTCCCTCCCCCGCAGTCTATCACCAAAGCACGATACTCTTCTCCCTCCTCCACATTTCCCCTCTGCACCATATCCGAAATGGTATTGTAAAGCACGGATACTCCCTCATCCACCATTTCCTTTCCCTCTACCTGATACTCCGGCAGAAGCTCCGCAAACAGCCTGACAAACCGCCCCTTCTGCTTTACCGGGCACGAGATATGTACCCCGTCCACCCGGCATTTAAAACGGTTCCTTACTGCCATGACCACATACTCAAAAAAGGCTCTTAAAATCTTCTTCCGTGACACAAACCGTCTTCTTCCTTCACGGTCTGTAATCTCCTCCTGTTTTTCCGGATTTCCCACCCACCTCTTCATATCATGGAACACACAAAATCCTTCCTCCAGGTAACTGGCATCTTCCAAAGCCACCGCATCGTATCCAAAGAGAAAGCCCGGTTCCTCTTCTTCCAGATCCCGGATCCCCACCACACTGGGAAGCAGAGGCGTTTCCTGCCAGTCCGATGACGGGTCATAGAACAAGGCATAGTTGGCCGAATTCATCCGGATTCCCCTCTCCCCGTCCGTCAGCCCCATCTTTTCAAAATACCGGCTGTCCAGATACACGCCCGCCGCCGTATTGCTGCTCCCGAAATCAATGGCCATAGGCATGGACAGAGGAACCGGCTCCCTCACCTCAAAATCCACAAGCGGCACCCGGTATCCTTCCAGATACCGGGGCAGCAGCTCATATGTACCCTGATAGATCCGGTAAAGCAATTCTGACTCCCGATGCCCCATACAATACAGACTGTAATTTTTCACCCCTGATTCCCGGCATGCAATTCCCGCTTCTTTCACCAGGTACAACCAGTCTGTCCGGTTTCCCATAGGCACCAGGTTGAACACGGCACACACCGTCCCGTCCCCGCTTACCACAAAGGCATTGGTCCCCGCCAGGCTTTTTTCATAAGGCAGCACAATCCCGTCATAAAAGCCAATGGCCAGGCCCTCATACACCACGATCCGGGAAGCACAGGAAAAAGTAAAATCCTGCCTTTCCCTGAATTCCACCTCCCGGAACACCCGCTCCACTGCCTCCTGCCCGGCCTCCCTCTGTTTCCGGATCAGAAAATACTCCTCCGCTCCCCGATACCGCAGGATCACCCGCACCAACTCCTCCTTATCCATAGGATCCAGGATACCCCGGATGAGCTTCTCTTTACGGCAGATCTCCCGAAGCTGGAAGATTGTCATAAGCTCTAAGTCAGACTTATGATAACGCTTCCCAGCCTTTACCGTTGTCGTGTTTCTCTTTCGTACATATCCATATTTATCCATACCGCTTCTCCTGCCTTATTCTCTTTCTGTCATTCCGTCTCTTTCCCAATTCCCTATGATCTTCAAACGCTCCATATAATCCCCGCACAAGAACAAAACCTCCTCATCCGTCTCCAGGATACCGTCCCCCATCCTTTGTGACGCCTTCCCTGATAAAATCCGGAAACCCTCCTGGAGCAGATCCCAATCATCCTCAAGCAGCTTTCTCTTTATATGAAATAACTCTGATTCCTGCAGCCGGATATATTTTTTCCGGATCAATTTCTCCACATCCCCCATATCCCGGTCTATTCCCTCATAGACCGGAGCCGGTTTCCAGAAAACCTGGCTTTTCTTCTCATCCAGATACAATTTCACGCTTCCAAGCCCCAGCACCGCATCATAACTTTCTGTATAATAGCTGCTCATAAGGCGGCATAAAAAAACATATTTTACCGGCTCTCCCTTTTCTTCCTTCTGCCTTCTCTCCTGTTCCCGAACCAAGACATCCATATTTTCTAAAAAAGATGGACTAAGCTTTTGGACATAAGCCGATAACCGCCCCATCTTCCGTTCCTTTCGCTCTTTCCGGTACTCTTTTATGTAGTCTTCCAGTTCCTGATTCCGCTCCATTCACATATGTCCTCCTCCCTGATATTTCATCCGCGCCCACCGCGCTCAGCCGCTTCTCTTTGCGTCCCCTGGCTGTCCTCCTGATACATGCTTCCCGGCTCAGGTTCGTTTCCCACTTCTTCTGTAGTCAAATACCCAGCCATCTCTATTCCATTTACAAGATCCGATTTGAAATAATGCCAATCCCCGCCAATCCTCTGCCAGCCAGTCACCATATATCCGTCAAAGCCTATATAATACCATTTTCCTTTACTTTTTACCCAATCTCCCTTTACAAACTTCCCGTCTGCATAATATTTCCATTTCGCGCCTGCCGGTTCTCCGGCCTTTACCCATTGGTCTTCCAAAAATATTACAACAGGTTCCTCACGGCCTGTGGTTTTAAAGGTATAAGGATAGGAACCATTGGTCAATTCCTGAAGGTTTTTGGCCTTTAAATGAAAGAAATATCTCCCGGTCTTCTCATCTTTTTTTATGATCACCCGGTTCACTGCTGCCTGGCTTCCCACCGCCGCCATCCTGACAGGATTTCTGTTTGACGGGAAAATTACAACTGGTATACTTCCCAGCATTTTCAGCAAACAATTCCCGAAATCAGGAGAAAGCCGGACATTCTCCTGGGAATGTGGAATCCGGACTTTGGGCCGGGTTCCCTTTAGATACCGCACCTCCCCATATCCATTAAACTCTCCTCCCATATGAAATGAACTTCTTTTTTTCATTTTTTCTCCCTTTCACCTTTCACAAAATGCTTATCCATGGGCAGCATTTCCGGCACCTTTTTAGCCGATATCGGCAGCTTTTCATAACCATCCGGCAGCGTCTCCCCATCCCGGAACAAATACATTTTCTTTAATACGATACGCCCGTCATACTTTGTTTCAAATTCAAAGAAAAGTGTCCCCTCCTTCACCACGCGGTTTGCCACTCTGCCCAAATGATTATCATAATAGCAAAGCTCGCCAAAAGCATCTTCGATTTCTTCTTTCGTTGTAACTCCCGGCTGGATCCTGTCTTCAAAATCTTTTACAGAATAAAATTTATCAAACCGCTCAACCTGATAAATGATAAAGCTTTTTTTATCAAAGAACGCACATAACAAGCTTCCATCCTTTCCCTGGAACAAAATATAATTTACACGCCCCGCTTCCCTGACACATTCATATTTATATACGGTATCCTGATAGAAAAACTGTAGCAGCGGCCTCTGCTTTGAACCCATTAAAAGCCTCTGTTTTTGTCTCTCCAATTCCTCTGCCGAATACTTTTGCGTAATCAGTTCTTCATATGGGGTCTCGTTGTTATACAAACTGGTAAAACCATCCGGATTCATCATCAGGCTCGGTTTTTCTCCACTTTTTCCTGTCTTGTTGTCCCTTCCTCCTTCTCCTTCCTGCTTTTCTTTGGCCTCCCCTCCGTCTTCCTTCCCAATATGCTTGTCTATCGGCAGCATCTCGGGTTCGTCTGCGCCAAATACATGCTCCCTATTATAACCGTCCGGAAATCTTTCCCCATCCCGGAACAAGGTCGTCCCATATAAGACTAAGCCATTTGACCACCCATAATCAACATAACCAAATAGGAAGAAAAGCGTTCCTTCTTTCACAACACGGTTAGCCACAGAACTAAAAAGAAGAGGTCCTTCCAATTTGCCAAAAGCTGCTTCGATGTCCTTTTTATTCGTTTCCATCGACTTTAGTTTACCTTCAAAATCTTCTACCGAATAGAACTCATAAAAACGCTCCACTTGACAAATTTTGAAAGTCCTTTTGCTAAAAAACACACATATCAGGCTGTCATCCTCTCCCTGGTACAATATATAATTCACCCGGTCTGCAGCCCTGACGCATTCAATCGGATAATCCATTTCCACATAAGGCAAAACTTCCAGTATGGAGCAATCCTTATGGGAATCCATGATCTTTTTTATTTTTTCCATATCTTCTGCAGAGTACTTTTTGGTAATCAGTTCCTCATAAGGAGTTTCATTGTCTGCCAGATCAAACAAGGTATCCGGATCCCCTTCCATCCTTCTTTCTGTTCCGCTCCTTATAATATGCTTATCCATAGGCAGCATTTCTGGCACACGCCTACTGAATTCCTCCCCATCTCGATATAGCTCCATAGTTAGTACGGTAGATGGCTTTCCTATATGTTCCATTGAAAGACTGAAAAAAAGCGTCCCTTCCTTCACTACTCTGTTAGCCGTTACTACCGGTGGATAACAATTACTATATAATTTACCAAAAACATCTTCTATATCTTCCCTGCTTGTTACTTCCAGATCAATGAAAGTTTCAAAGTCCTTTGCTGAATAAAACTCCGTATATCTTTCGACATGATAGATATCATTGTTTTTCTTATCAAAAAAGGCACATAATAAGCTTCCGTCCTCACCTTGAAACAAGACATAATTAACCCGATTCCCCTCCCTGGCACACTCAAACGGATATTCGTCATATATGTATTTGATTACCGAAGCCATCCCATATCCTCTGTATCTATATTCTAGTATCACTTCCTCCAGACTTTTCATTTCTTCTTCCGAAAACTTTACAGTAATTAATTCCTCATAGGGTGTTTCGTTATCATATAAGCGTTTCAGCGTCCTTGGTTTCTGTTTGCTTTTCTCATCGTCTTTACTCTCGCTTTGCTCCTCTCGATTATTTTCTTCCCTCTTTTCCCTCTCTCCTTCACCTTCTGCAACCTTCATGCCACTGCTATCGTATTCATTTACTGCCTCATTTTGATTTACAACAGAAACCTGTTTTTTTAATCCTGTCCCCAAAGCCAGAAAAAGCATTGCCACTCCTAAAGGAATAAAAAACCTACGTTTTTTCATCAATACACCCTCTCCTCTTTCTTTTTGTTATCATGCCGCCGTTCGATGCAAATAGCCATGAAAGGATTACTTTCATACTTTCATAGTTTCCCCTCTTAACCTCTCACAATACGTTTATCCATCGGCAGCATCATCGGGACTCTCTTAAAACCCTCCCCCACTTTCTCCCCGTCCGGCAAAAACACAGTCTTCCACACAGGCGGGTTTTCCATCCATCTTAGCCCCGCCATCTGAAAATAAATCAAACAGGTCCCTTCCTCTGCCACCCGGTTAAACAAATGCACGGACGACATTCTGGAACAATGCGTGCCAAGCTCCCCAAACCATTCCTCAATCTCATCCTTTGTGGTGATTCCCGGCCTTATCCTTTCAAAATCCTTTACCGAATAAAACTTCCTGAAATGTTCAACCTGGTAGATATAATATTTTTCTTTATCAAAAAACGCGCATAACAGGCTTCCATCTTCCCCCTGAAACATCACATAAGCCGTCCGGTCCGTCTTCCTGACACACTCAAATCTGTAGATCCCGTCCAGTCTGCTGAAAACAAAATCCATTTTTAAGGAATCTTCCTCACATGCTTTTAAAATATTCTCCAGTTCTTCCAGTTCCTCTGCCTTATACCTGACAGTAATAAGTTCCTTATATGGAATCTCATTATCCGCCTCGATCAAACGGTTCAGCCGGCCGTTTTCCTTTTTATCCATGTAAATCTCTCCTTTCTCTTTCCAGTACCAATGATACATTCTCCTTGTAACAGATAACCCTTGAACGGTTACTTCTCCTCCACTGCCAGAAACATCTTGTCCATTATTTCTGACCAGTCATTCCTGCTTTTGCTTTCACAATGAAACACTCCCTGCAGCACGTTCTTTTTCAGCCGGATCAGATAAACGCGGTTGTAGCTCTGGCCGTCCAGATGATATCCCGTATATTCCAGGCAATCCATCTCATAATCCCGGTCAGTCCTTGTGATCCTGCAGTTTTTTATCACCAGGGAAGGATTGACAGACTGCAATGCATTTTTATACTGCCTGCTCAGTTCTTTCATCTCCCCGTCCTTTAACGCGGCAGGCAGAAGGCTGAAGCACATATTCACCGTCCCGTCAAGGCTTGTCATAATAAAATCCGGTGCTTCCCTGGAAGGGTATTTCACATTTTTCACCCCTTCCGGCATCACGATAAACTGGTCCGGCATTGGCAGGATTACAGCAGTTCCCGGAATCTTTCTATATGTAAAAGTAATCTTTTCTTCCCCCGCATACATTCCGGTCTCCAAGGTTGTGCATTTCTGTCGCTCTGACTTTCTTTTTGCCTCCAGCAGTTCTTCATCCAAGTATTCCATTTCTATCCCCTTTCTATAGTCTCTTATTTTTAATTAATATCCTTATCCATGGGCAGCATTTCCGGCACCATTTCAGCAGCTTCCGGCAGCTTTTCATAGCCATCCGGCAGCGTCTCGCCATCCCGGAACAAATACATTTTCTTTACAACGACACGCCCGTCATAGATTGTTTCAAATTCAAAGAAAAGTGTCCCCTCCTTCACCACACGGTTTGCCAGGTCCCCAAAATAATTATTGTAATAGCATAGCTCGCCAAAAACGGCTTCTATTTCTTCTTTCGTTGTTACCCATAGCTGAACCTTATCTTCAAAATCTTTTACAGAATAAAATTTATCAAACTGCTCAATCTGAGAAATAATAAAGCTTTTTTTGTCAAAGAACACACATAATAGGCTTCCATCCTTTCCCCGGAACAATATGTAATTAACCCGCCCCGCTTCCCTGACACATTCATATTTATATTCTGTATCTCCATAGAAAAATTCTAACAGCGGTTTACCCTTTGTATTCGCAGCAAGCCTTTGTCCTAGTCTCTCCAGTTCCTCTATCGAGTACTTCTGCGTAATCAGTTCTTCATAAGGGGTCTCGTTGTTATACAGGCTGGTAAAACCATCCGGATTTATGACCAAACTTGGCTTTTCTTCACTTTTTTCTGCCTTGTCCCTTGCTTCCTTCCCTTCCTGTTTTTCTTTGGCTCCTCTTCCATCCTCCTTCCCGATATGTTTGTCTATGGGCAGCATCTCAGGTACGTCTGGGCAAGATATCGGCAGACTATCATAACTATCCGGCAGCTTTTCTCCATCCCTAAACAGCATCGCGTCATATAAGATAAAGCCACCTCTCCCACCTTCAAATATGAAAAAAAGCGTCCCCTCTTTCACGATACGGTCAGCCACAATTTGATAAGGAATAATTCTTTCCAGCTTGCCAAAAACTGCTTCTATTTCCTTTTCATACGTTACCATCGGCTTTAGTCTGCCTTCAAAATCTTCTATCGAATAAAACTCATAAAAAAGCTCCACCTGACAAATTTCTAAAGTTCTTTTACTGAAAAACACACATAGCAGGCTGTCATCTTCCCCCTGGTACAATATATAATTCACCCGGTCCGCGGCCCTGACGCATTCAATTGGGTAATCCATATCCACATAAGGAAAAGCTTTCAAAATGGAGAAAGTCTTATAGCGATCCATGATGTTTTTTATTCTTTCCATATCTTCAGCAGAGTACTTTTTGGTAATCAGTTCTTCATAAGGAGTTTCATTGTCTACCAGATCAAACAAGATATCCGGATCCCGTCCCTCCCTTGTTCCTGTTCTTTCCCATGAAATATGTTTGTCCATAGGCAGCATTTCCGGCACCGCATCACCAAAGGACGGCATTTTCTCACAACTTTCCGGGAATTCTTCTGTATCTGAGGAAATGACCATATCATAATCATAGTTGTCCATAGAAGGCATTTCCGGCAGCACATTATCAAAGGATGTTTTTTTATCAAATTTTACCGGAAATTCTTCTCCATCCGGGAAAAACATCATATCATACAATACAGAACGATTATTTTGCGGCTGTGGTTCCAACAGAAAGATAATGGTTCCCTCATCTACTATCCGGCTGCGGATATTCTCAAATCTCAGGATCCTGCTTAGTTCTCCAAAATCCAATTCTATATCATCTAAGATGCTTATTCCCCGATGCATCTCCATTTGAAAATTTCTTAAAGAATAAAATTCATGGAAACGCTCGACATAAATAATTTCTTGACTTGTTTTAGTAAAAAATATACAAAGCAGGCTTCCGTCCTCCCCTTGAAACAAGACATAATTCATCCGGTTCCCTTCCCTCAAACATTCAAACGGATATTCCACATCAATATAGGGAAATGCAAATGAAAGTGGAATATACTTATAACGGTTCGCTAATTCTTCCAGCTTTTCCATTTCTTCTGCCGAATACTTTTTTGTAATCAGTCCCTCATAAGGGATTTCATTATTATACAATTCTTCCAAAACATCCGGATCCCGGTATATTTTGGGCTTTTTTTCATTTTCGTCTGCTTCCTTACGATTATTTTCTTCTTTTCCTTCACCTTCTTCTTTGTAATTACCTTCTTCTTTTTCGCTTTCATCTTCATCATTGACTGATGCCACACTGATGTCCGTTTCCTTTATTTCCTCACTTTGATTCACAACAGCAGCTTGTCTTTTCAGCCCTATAAAAAAGACAAATAGAAGCATTATAACCACAGCTAACAGAATAAATCTGTACTTTCTCATAAACACGATCTCCTCTCCGTTTGTTGCCTTGACCTTAAAAGTTAAAATATAATCATTACTCATTATTAATAGCTTTATCTGTAGTCCCTACTGGCTTTCTCTGCCTCTTTTCTATTTACTGCAAAAAACACAGATTCTGAATTATAAAAACTAATGTCTTCATCTGTACCCCATACATCATCTGTTCCATCCAGATAGTTCCACCGGGAAGCCGCTGACCCCGGTTTGTCTGCCCATGTGCCATCAGATAACTGTACAGCAAAATGAAAATCTCGTTTTTCTTTACCTTCCTCTACTTTAATTGAGAGCTTCATTGCAACAACAAATTCGTCTGAATTACATTCAATAGGATCATTAATAGTTCGAATTGAGACAAATAAACTCCTCATATCATTTTCTATATATTTTTTTAAATCGTCTAATGTATATAATTCATTCATAATAACATTACCCTCCGAAAATGAAAACTGTCCTGGATACATGTACCTGTCAAATCCAAATGCATACCCATAACAATTTATGTCCAACGATTTTGTTTTTCTAAAATCATTCGGATAGACAACCTGAGGAACTTCCATAACAGAAATGGTTCCTCCACAAAAACAGGTCAGACAATACTCTGTTGTTACGGCATCAATATAACCTTGCTCTTTGGAAACCCAAATCTTCATCTTTGTTCTATCGGTCTTATGCCAGCTTTTGTCCAAAATTGGAATACATTCTTCTGCTTCTATTGAACCGCCGTTTAATTTCACTTTTCTTCTCTCAGGATAGTCTTTTGGTGTTGGCTTCTTGCAGCCGCCAAATGCAAAGATATTATGATTTAATCTGCAATCCCGACAGGTCACCACAGACTCTTCTGTCTCCCCTGTCTCCCACTCTATCCCATGGCTCATTTCCATATCAAGAACTGACAGATTGATTCCTCCACTACATCGCAATATTGAACCTGTTGTTACATACTGCCCTTCCTGAAACTGTTGATAATAAATACTATGTCTCAGCATCATTTCTTCTCGCTTTTGTTTTTTCTCCTTTTCATCCTTGAGTAAATTAAGCACAGTATCCCCTTTAAATTTAATTATCATAACCTGGTCTCCTTCCCTCTGATTTACAATCATCACATATTTTGATAAAAATTCATCTCTTCCGGTGTCTTCATCAAAATACGCTTCGCCTTCATCCTGATCTTCCCCTCCGCCATGATTTTCATATCCTTCCCTGTCTTAACGGAAATAGAGGTGTCCTCAAGTTCCAGCTTATGCCCCCTTGCCTTTTCCAGCATCACCCTGTCTCTCGACAATACCATCCGATTCTCATTCCTGATATCGAAGGCACGGTCCTGATACTCTTTAGGCTCCCCTCCTTCCAGGCCCATACAATGGATCACAGCCCCGTCCTGTGCATTGGCTCCCCAAAAGGCCAACAGCGCTCTTGCCCCTGTTTCCGGCATGGCATAAAGGACATTTCCTGTTTCCGGATACCAGGGATAATAGTAATCGCCGGTTTCCTCTCCTCGGTCAATATCCAGGGCAAGTTTTACAGTTTCTCCCTTCACACCCGTTATCTTTCCCCACAGCCCCAGTCCTGCCGGAAGATATTCCCTCTCCATATCCGGCTGGCACCCCTCCTGGTCTGCCAATACATAGGAAAATATCATCTCCTCTTTCTCATAATATCCTTCTACCTCCAGAACCTTTACCTTCCTCCCCATATAGTCCATCTGGTCTCCGATCTGATAATAGGTTCTCCCTGCTCCCTGATAATAAGTCCCTCTCTCTTTTCCATTGGGTATTATCCGGATGATGCTTTCATCCTCTGGTACAGGCTTCACCTTTTCCCCCTTCCTCATTCCAAACCAAAGATTCGGCTTTCCCGTTTTTACGTCCGCAATCACGTACAATCCAAGCATTCTTCCCAGACGCCCTGCAAACTGCCAGGTGGTCTCCTCATAACGGATAACCGGGGCTTTCATAACCGGATCTGTTTCCCTGTTCCGGATTACCTCTCCTCCTTCTTTCCGGACACTCTCCCGCACGATCTCACCATATGTTTTGGCCGTATCCTGAAAAGATCTGCTCTTTGCTTCCCGATCCAATTCCCAGGAAGCCGACACTGCTTCCAAGAAAAACCGTCTGGTTTCCCCCTCGACCGCAATCCGGATCTTCATCAGGCTGCCCTGGAAAATAATTTCCTCGCTGCCTGTCTCAGTCCAATATACCCGTATCCTGCTATGGAAGGATTTTTCCGGATTCCAGGAAATCTTTTTATTCAAATATCCTTCTAGTTTCCATTTGGCATGTTCATAGGGTTTCCAACAGAACCGGCAATTTGTAAAATATAATACCGGAATGTCCATTTCTATTTTCATATAATCCGTAATCTTTGCCATCATAGCCCTCTCCTCCTTTGGGTCTTCTAGAGCATGACTTTTGCTCCCTGCATACTGATTTCTCCCCCCAGGCTCATTTCTGTTTGCCCTTGTTTTAAGGAGATTTTCTTAGGCGCGCTCAATTCAATGGAAGAATTTTCACTGATGATACTAAGGCTGTTCCCTGACCGGATCGTTACGGTTCCCTTGCTTACCATCTCAATACCCTCTTCATCAGAAAGTGAAACATAGCTTCCCTGGTTGTTCGTCAGCAGGATACGCTCCGGTGTAAGACGTATTTCCTTTCCCTCTTTATTCCTCCAGAACTTACATTCCGGATGGGTTCTGAGTGTCCCTTCCTCCTCATGATATGCACTGGCCACATAGGCATCCTCCTCCCTGCCAGTCGGGAAATATAATCGGACCAAATCCCCATTCTCCGGCATACAATACCATCCTGTCCCGTCAGGTGAAGAATACACAGTGGAAAAAGAATACCAAGCCGTACCCGACTTCTCTTTATTTTCATCACAGTTAATTTTAATCCGCACTTTTTCATCCTTTACCCCAACCACCTGTGCCAGCAAGGAAACTCCGGCCAGCTTTGGGTTCGCATAAGATGCTGCCTGCAGGCCGGTACGGGATTTCATGTAACAGGTATGGTATAATTCATTTCCTTTCAGGGAACATTCTATCTTCCAGATATACCGCTCTTTTCCATTCAGTATCTTCTTTTCCCCTAAAAAATGAGCTTCCCTTCCTTCTAAAATATAGGATGCCGCATCCTCTTCCCGGATTGAAAGGCCGCTGCCTTTCTTATTCCAATATTCCCCCATATCATACTCCACCTGATACTCACAAAGGGAGTCTTCTGGCACGGCCTTTCGTTCAGGTAAGCCAAAATAATATTTTTCCCCTTTTGTGGAGCAGTCCGCACACACCACTGTATGGTTCATGGCTGCCAGGCGTTTGATAAATTCCCAGTCCGTCTCCTGATACTGCATGATGAAATGAGGAATTGTCGTTTCCCGTCCCTCTGTCATAATCTTTGCCGACTTCTCATATCCCTGGCTGCAGACATCCAGGACTTCCCGGTATATCAGCTTTTTATTCTGGAAGCTCCTTGTGTGGAGTTCATAGTCCATAAGCCTGGTCCCGGAACACAATCGAAGCTCTGCCATACAAGTCCTGTTCCTGATTTCGATCTGGATCTGCTCAATCACCCCATAAAACAAGATCCACTCTTTCCCTTCTGAAACAGCTACCACCTGAACCCATGTAGTCTGCCTGCCCGCCCTCATATAATCTTCCCGTCGCTCAAAGGGAATACTTCCCCTTATCTTTGCCCTTGCATGTTCATTCACAGCCTGGATGGATTCATAATTTGAAATTCTGAAATCTTCAAACGGCCTTAAACTCAATCTCTCTTCTCTCATCTTCTTACCTCCCATAATTTTACCTCACAGAGCCCCAGCCCGGTAATGCCCCGTCGTATTAAGCTTTCTGCCATATCCATGGACAGGATAATATGTCTTTTCCTGGAATCCCTTACCCAGAACAAATTTCTGTCCAATTCAACCGGCCCGTTTCCCTTATCCGGCATTTCCGATGCCGCCGTGCCATTTTTGTACGGGATTCTTTGTATCTGTAACTCATTGGTTTCATCCAGTACAGGAAGAAAATACATCCGGGACTCTTTGTTGACCGCATCCATCAAGATTACCGTCCTAAAAAAGCATCGTTCCCGGTACATCCGGATTACCTCTTGAAAAACCGGAGATACCAGCAAAAATGGAAATAAAATCATATCCGTAAATACTGTATGATTGGATGTTTCAATAAAAAATGAATGCACTTCCGGCAGCTTATCAAACCGGTCAATCCGGATATTCCTCACATCAAACTTCCCATACCAGTCCTTGATCCGCGGCGCGTATTTCAACTCCGGGGAATCCTGTACCTCAAAATATTTCATCTCTTTTCCCATTCCTTTCCCTCCGCCAGGCATTCCTGGAAAAGTTCTGTAAACAGTCTCTTTCTCCTTCTAAATCAGGAGATATTTCTACTCATTCTGTTATATTTCACAAAATACCATATCGCCCCCACAGGCACTGACAAGAAAACACGGATTCCCCCATCCAGGCTGTTCACGACTTTCGGGAAAGCTAACAGATATACAAAAACCCCCATAATCAAATCCCCGTTCCATGTAATGGATATCCCTCCGTAAACCAATAAAATAAATGCCAGCCAAAGTCCCCACCATTTTCCCCTGTTCTTAACACATAAAAATGATACATATAAGGAAAAACCAATCTCCACTATTGTCAGCCCCGCCACCATCAGCCCTATATGCATGCCTCCACTTTCATTTAGATCCTTTTCTGTATCCCCCTCCTGATTGACAATGCGGACCCAGTCAATCTTGTCACCGGTATCCAAAACAGAAAAAGAAAATTCTATTTTCCTGTTTTCAGCCTGTACTTCATAATGGTAAATGGCTGCACCCGGCGTTTTTCCCTCCTGTTTCCGGATTTCTTCTCCCGTTTTTTCTACACTCTCCCAATCCATCCCGTCCCACAAATCAAACAAAACTTCAAAAATTTCATCATTTTCATCGGTTCGGTTTTTATCAACCCAAAGGTCATACATCCCTTCCTTATCCCTGTCCCTCAATGCTTCCATTAACAGGTTCAAATATTTTTCTTCCTGCCCCGGTTCTTCTGCCTTTCCTATTCCCGCTTCTCCAAAACAAGGGAAGCAGAAAAAAAGGAAAACCATCAACAAAGTGCCAAATATTATTTTCTTCATAAAAGTTCTCCTTTTCTTTTGCTGTACTGCTGTTATTCCCGTTATTTCCGGCTTTCACATCCGCTGTCTCCTCCCCAAGACAATCCCCCCCAAATATCCTCATAATCTCCCTGCCTGCATTTTACTATCCTTTTGCGGCGGATATCATAGACAGATAATACTGGCTTACTTCCGTTTAAGATACTTCCTAATACGCCGGACTTCATACTTAAATATGCCAGATAATTCCCATCCGGAGAAAATGCCATTCCACCCCAAAAACGGGCATTCATAATATGTTTCTCCTTTCCTGTCTTCCTGTCCCATATATGTAAACAATAACTGCTTCTATTCCCATGCCGGTCTCTCCACACAGCAATAAAATCTTCCTGGGCTGATACCTCAAAATTCTCCACATCCTTAATTAGTTCCTTCTCCTCTCCTGTAACAAGATTTTTACACAAAAGCTTCCTGTTTTCTATCCTATATAGATGATTCGTATCTGCGGCCCAGTGATATCCTCCCTGAGTGTTTAGTTCACAGATTTCCTCTGTCCCTTTTTCTTTTTTGTCATAAACGTAAAGCTTCCCCCGACCTCCGTCCCACCCCCAATTTCCATAAACAAAACTTATTTTATTGGAATTTGGAAGATATTTAAGAGAGCAGAACTGCAGGTTTCCCCTCTTTTCCGGCTTTAACATATCCATAAGTTCTTGAAGCTCTGCTTCGGGAAAAACTACTTGACTTCTTCTGGTCTTAAGCTCATATTCAACGATTCCTCTATCCGGGACATAACCCATTAACTTTGTTTCTTCTTTCTGGTAATCTAACCTTGCATGCGAATCATAGTATTCCGAATTCAACAATCTGCGGGTTTTCAGATCTGTATCCAGCATGTACAGCCCATGTTTCTTTTGTGAACAGCCAATCAGATATAGTGGCGGCTGCTGTTGCAGATCCTTATTCATTTTCCATTCCCCTGCTGTGACAAGAAGGGTTATTCCTCCTAGCACAATAAAAACCGATACATTATATTTGCTGTTTTTCATAAACTTCCTTCTCACATAGCTCCTTCCTTTCCTTTCTTTTTTATTTCACAAAATGCTAACAATCCGTAAAAGCATGGGTGCCGATTTTCTCCAGGCAGTCAGGCAATTCCATGTTATAAATACGGGCGCCTGTAAACGCATACGCGCCTATGCTCACTAAGTTCTTTGGCAGCTTCTTATTTTTCAATACCCATTCACCCGAAAATGCCAGTCCAAACTCTCCTATGTAGGCCAGACTATCCAGAAGTTCCACGCTCTCCACTGTTCTTTCCCCATAATATTCACTTCCACAGCAGATTACTCTTGTCCCATCCTGTATCCGGATATCCGTCCCATACATACCATTGTCCATTGAGATTTCCAAAAGAACCCCATTACTATATTTGCAGCCATACCGGTCTACATATAAACGCCCCAGCCAGGGCGTCCCCGAAAAAACATTCGCCCCCATTAAAGTCACAGTAAGCGGGAGCCCCACATATCCTAATTCCCGGCATCCGGAGAACGCACCAGAACCAATTTCCTGCAGCCCATACGGCAGTTCCACCCTTCTCAGCCTGCAGCCATGAAATACATCATCCCGGATTATTTTCAGGCTTTTCGGAAAGTTTACTTCCTCTAAAGCCCTGCATCTGTAAAATGCCCTGCTGCCAATTCCTCTCAGCCCTTCCGGAAGCGCTGCTACCTTTATATGATTACATCCCTTAAACGCCCCCTGCCCGATCACTCTCGTCCCTTCCAATATTTTCATATAACCAAAACTATCCTGTCCTTTTACCAGGATATTTCCAATATATCGGTTCCCATATCTGTCCTCTATTGCGCTTTCCAGCAATTCTGTCCCCTCAAATGCTCCTTCCCGTACATCAACAATCGTGTCCGGTATTTTTATTTTGGATAGGTGATCGCATCCACGAAAGGTATCGTTATCTATTCTGGTAATGCCATTCCCTAAAACAGCCCTTTCCAACGAAATACAATTCTTAAAAGCAGACACGCCGATCTCTTGTACATTACCTGGCACTTCTACCTCTTTTAAAGAATTACAGCCAGCAAACGCAAAATCCCCAATCCATTTAAGAGAATCTGGAAAATCTATATGCCCCAACGAAACACAGTCCTCAAAGGCATTTCCTTCAATAACCGTTAACCCATCCGGTAAAGTTATGGTTTCCAACCCCTGGCATCCACGAAAAGCTGAATCCCCAATCACTTTTATATGCTTCGGAATTTTAATAGTATCCATCTGCTCACATTTTTGGAATATTCCATCCGTGATGCCAACTATCGAATCGCCTTTTATGACCAAACGGCATTTTAAATTGAAGATACCGTAGTTCCACCCCAATATGATAAAAGCAGCAAAGAAAAAAACTATTTGATATTTGTTCTTCTTCCAATAATTATCCATTCTTTCATTCTCCTTTTTTCATATTTTCCGCCGTCCTTTTCATATTTTTAGATCTAAACTTTATCGAAATCTATTGCCTTAGTAATATACCACCCTCGCATCTCCATCATAGTAAAAAATACCCTGCAAATGTTTAGGGATTTCTATCCTTTTGATGTTCCTGCATCCCAAAAAGGGCTCCGTCCCTGAAAATGCCAGTCCCATTTTTCCAATATGGGTCAGGCTCTCCGGAAGTTCAATGCTTGTCACAGACCTTTCGCTATAATCGGGTGATCCACCACATATGACCCGTGTCCCATCCTTTATCCGTATATCCGTTCCATACCTTTTACTGTCCATTGAAATCTCTAAAAGAATTCCCCTGCTATACTTACAGCCATACTGGTCTGCAGGCATTTTCCCCAGCCATAATGTTTCTGAAAAAGCCTCCCACCCCATCCAGTTCACGCTCTCTGGTATTTCCACATACTCTAATTCCCGGCACTGAAAAAATGCGTCTGTCCCAACCAGCTCTACCCCTTCCGGCAGTTCTGCTCTTTTCAGTTTACAAAATGCCTTGTTATTGATTCCCCTCAAACCATCTGGGAGTTCTACGGATTTTATGTTTCCACACCCCTTAAAAGCCCCTTCCCCTATCACCTTTGTTCCTTCCGGTATTTTTATATGCGGGTAA
>CATKXR010000074.1 GCA_949840805.1 uncultured Lachnospiraceae bacterium
TGGCATCAGATGTCGGAATGGTGTAAAGAGAATGTGCCTGATCGTACTGCCAGAAGGTATGTAGGGGTGGCATCATCTGGTCATCATCCTCAAGGCGTGGAACATCAAAATGCATCTGAACATGTAAAGCATCCTTACAAAGCAATGATGTATCTCCTGGGTGATGAGTGCAGCCGAGAAGAATTCTGTGGGTTGAAAGTTGAAGATGCTCCGTCGGGTTTGTTTCTGGTAAGTGATGTTACACTGAATCAGTTTGACGAAAATGAAAATATGGATATTGCACTTAGTCTAATGAAGGCTTCTGAGGCTTTTGTTGAATTTATGAAGAATACTGCAGGATATGAGTTTGATTGCCCGGCGGGCATCTTTTATGAAGAACATATTTTCTCGGAAAGATGGTTTCAAAATGGTGGAGTTCCAGATGGATTTTGTATGTGGGTGCCAATTATCAAAAAATAAGAAATGGCAAACAGTAATTGAATGATTATCAGATTTTTGACATTACGATTAGCGGGTGACAAGGGACGTACAATGTGCTAATATGTGAGTGCATTTTGAGTACGATAAATTTGAGATATGGATGAGGAAAGAACCTATTTGAATGCAATTATTCGCATAAGAGACGGTTTTGAAAGAAAAGAGAAAATGTCCGAATCAATGTTCGAATTAGAAAGAGCAAGAATGCAGATTATTTTATATGGTAAGCTATGGATTGCTTGCCATTTTTGATATTATTTATCAAGGGAGATATTGAGTATGGAATATAGAATTATCAATGAAACGGACTTTGAGGGATTAGCTGATGCAATGATGCTGGCTTATTCTGAAGAACCGTGGAATGAGCAGTGGAGTAGTGAACGTGCTGTCAGGCGAGTGAAGGCAATTATGGGTAATTTTCAGTCGGTTGGATTGGCGGCAATAGAAAATGGCAAAATAATTGGTGGTCTATTAGGATATGTAGACCTCTATGCGAATGAAGATTTTTACTATGTGTCAGAGTTATTTGTGATTCCTGAGAGAAAGAAAAATGGAGTAGGTAGAACTTTGCTAAAAGAACTTGAGAAGATTTTACATGAGAAAAATATTTTTGTTGTTCAACTAATGTCGATAGAAAATAATGAAGTATTCTATGGGAAATGTGGATTGAATAAGGACGATGTTTCCGTATTGTTTAAGCGTTGTTAGGTAGTGGAGAAATTCCTATTTACCGATTAGAGTGGTGGAAAATTTGAAGTAGAAGTAATGGAGAAATCATACATGATTAGACAAGCTAATAAACAAGATATTCCAAGGATAGCCGAGATTATTGTGTTTGGAAAAAGGGTTGCATATAGACCAATATTTGAAAATGATTATGGGTCATTTAATGAGTTGCAGGTTGTTCATTTGTATGAAGAATATAAAAATAATCCAGATAGATTAGATGGGATGTTGGTATATGATGATGGAATCGTCAAAGGGGTAATAAACGGACAGCCTATAGGTGATACAATAATTGAGATTACGGATTTTTATGTTGAACCTTTTTTTGTGGGACAGGGTATAGGAACACTTTTGATAAAATATCTGATTCAGCAGGTAAGAAAAAAAGGAGTGCGTAAAATAGTATTATGGGTTATAAAGGATAACATGAAAGCTAGAAAGTTTTATGAAGCTAATGGATTTGTCAATAGTGGAAAAACCTGCATAATAGAAGGTACTATAAAAGAGGATTGTTGCTATGAGTATGTTCTTGAATAAGAGGGGAATTATTATATGTGGTTTAAATGGTACTGGAAAGAGTACGCTCGGGAAAGCTCTTGCAGAGACGTACCCGTGAAGATGTAGCGGAGCGTTTATTTGATGAAATAAGGACATATGAAAACTTTATTCTTGCCTCTGTTAAAGGAGATTATGGGGAAGAGTTATATTCGTTTTTTCAGTATGCCATATTGCTTGATGTTCCGCGGAATCTACCTACGGTTGCCGTTGAGGGGCGCAGGCTGTATTCTCCTTCAATGTCTTTTTGGAAAACATCACTTGCCTGCGCCAAAAGGAAATGCAGCACTTTCCCCTGTGAACCGCTGAAATTTTGCACCTGCACTGTGCTGGCGGTCCTGGACAATTGTGGCATCCAGTGAAAGTCATTGTTTGGCTTTAGCTAATTCAATCGCTTCTTTCCCGGATAAATGTTCAATAGAGAATTCCATCATGCATAAAAGTTTCCATTCTTTTTCAATTTCTGCATTGCGCCCTGTCTCATTATCGGCGGGATAGTATTTTTTTGCTAAATCATCTATTGCTTTTTTGATTTCAATTTCATTTTCCATGATATGAATATTTCCAAAAGCAATAACGCTTCTAAAATAAGTGGTATATTTTTCGGGTATAATATTATCTTGGTCAATTACGCAAAAAGAGGCTTTGGAGCATTTGCTGATTGCGTCTATTTTATGACCGCTTTTTGCACCGTGGAAGTATAGTTTGGAATTACAGTACACGTAACTGATTGGAATAGCATATGGATAGTCATGATCGCCTGATAATGCCAGTACACCAGATGTACCTTTATTCAGAATTTCAATACATTCATCAACGGATAACATTTGTTTTTTTCTTCGCATTTCTCTAAACATTCTTCTTACCTCTTTCTGATTTAATATATAATGCAATGCCAGTTAAAGTGACAAAACATTCAGTAATTGGAAAAGACAACCATACTCCCGTCATTTCTAATAAAAAAGACAGGAAAAACGCCATAGGGATTATAATTAAAAAGCCTCTTGACAGTGAGATGATTTGTGCAGGCAGGGCTTTTTCTATTGATGCAAAATATGAGGATATAATGATGTTAAACCCGGCAAATGGAATAGCAGTAAAATATAATTTTAATCCGGTTACTGCAATTCGCTGTAACTGTAGATTTTGTTTACTGTTAAACACGCTTACGATTGGACTGGCAGAGAATAAAAAAAGTAAATAAATACCGCATGATATAACCAACATTGTTTTTATGGCGTATTTTAAAATTTGCTTCTGACTATCACGCTCTCCATATACTCTGCTTAAAATTGGCTGTGTTCCCTGTGCTATCCCGGTATAAATTGAAACAATTACAAGTGATAAGTTTGCAACTACACCATAAGCAGCTACGCCGATATTCCCTTGCAGGTGCAGAATAATAGCATTAAATACTATCATTACAATACCGGAAGCCATTTCTGTGATGAAGGACGGAATACCTAAAGAAATGATAGTTCCTGTCAGCCGAAAGGACGGAGTTATTCTTACTAACTGAAACTGGTTTTGTTTTGTAAACCAATGCCTGGATAAAATAATTAAGCTGATAACAGGCGCAAACCCTGTGGCTAATACTGCGCCGAATATTCCCATATTAAGGGGAAAAATAAATATATAATCTAAAATAATGTTTGACAAACTTCCAGTCAGCATAGCAATCATAGATAACTTAGGGTTTCCGTCATTCCTTACAAAGCAGATCAGAGTGTCATTCGCCATAAAGGCCGGGGTAAAAAGTAAAATAACCTGTAAATATATTTTTGTCATATGAAAGACATCTTTATCAGCACCTAATAATATTGTCAGTTTTTCAGAAAAGAAAATACCTGTCAGTACGAAAATGGCAGACAATATAGACATGATACATATTGTATTTGAAAAGGATTTATCCGCATTTTTAAATTCTTTTTGCCCTCTGTAAATGGAATATTTGGTTGCGCCTCCCATTCCAAACATCAGACCGCTTCCATGAATAAAGCTATAAATAGGAATAGCTAAGTTAAGCGCAGTCAGACCATTTGCACCTAAACCGTTTGAAATAAAAAAGGTATCAGCAAGTATATAACATGATAAGCCGATCATACCGCATATATTTAATATTACATATTGAAAAAATTCCCTTCGTAGTGGTTTTACCTTCATATACATCTCCTTAAAATGCAAAAAGCATCAGCACTTTCTATCTTCTATGACCTAACGATAGAAAGTCTGACGCATAATCTCTTTACTCGGTGGCAAAAGAGCAACGTTGTTTCCATTACGATATTATATATTATGACAGCCTAAAAAGCAATAGAAAAAGTTAGATTTTGCTGTATAATATTTCAAAAATGGATTGCCAAATTGTGATGATTTGCTATAATTAATGTAAAAACAGGTGTATATTTGGGAGGTTATTCCTATGCTTTATCATGTATCTCCAAATGCGGGTTTGGAAACATTGCATCCTCATGAATCATCACATAAAAAGGCTTATGTATATGCGACGGGGAATTTTGTTGTAGGACTTTTGTTTGGTGTAAAACAGGATGATTTTGATTTTTGTATTTCGACAGACGAAAATGGTCTCACTACGGTATATGAATGCTATCCCGATGCTTTTAGAAAAATATATCAGGGAAAAGCCTGTTCGGTATACGTTGTAGATGATGAAGGTTTTGAGCGAGGTTTAACCTCATGGGATGAGGAATTGGTCTGCGTTAAAGATGTAAGAGTTCAGAACGAAATCAGGATTGTTGATTTGTATGAGAGACTGATTGAGGAAGAATCATTAGGAAATATTGTGATTCACAGATATGAATTTAATGAGGATTACAGAAAGAAGATATCTGCCCATGTGATAGACAGATTTATCCGCTTTGATATCGATTTGAATAATTGTTTAAAGCAGGATATCAGATTTTCTACACATTATAAGGGGATTGTTGAGGGTTTGCTTGGCATCATGGATGGACATTTGCTGCAATAGTATACTTGTGCAGCCGGGAGTAATGCCAATTAATAACTGAAACAGAGCAGATAGCTGTTCTTTAAGAGTGTCAATTACATGGTGTTGGCGCCATGTAACAGGAGGAGGTAGAGTATGAAAGTCGATTTGCACATTCATTCAATATATTCTGACAGTTCCCGTTCGCCTGAAGAAATTGTAGCACTTGCTAAAAAGAGAAATGTCGGTTTGATTTCCATATGTGATCATGCAACTATAGGCGCGTATGCTGTTTTGCCTGAAATCTGCAGGGATAACGGAATGAAATATGTGTTGGGAGTGGAATTGGAGGTCCTGTGGAAGGGGGAAAGCCTGCATATGCTCGCATACAATTTTGATCCGGGCGATGCAGAAATGAAAACGTTTCTGGACAGGCAGTATAAGGCAATCGAGTGTGAATATATCGTTTATAATATGATGCAGGATTTTCCGCAGATGTCTTTGGAAGAATATTGCCATTTTACATATCCAAAGGAAAAGGGCGGATGGAAATATCTGTATTATGCGGTGGCAAAGGGCGCTGCAAAAACATATGAGGAAGCCAATGAAACCATTTACAGCAGGTATGGGACGCCGAATCATTTAGCGGATTTTGGCGAATGCAATATGCCGGACTTCTGCAAAATGGTGAAACGGGCAGGCGGAGTGCCGGTTTTGGCGCATCCTGGATATCTGTACGAGCGAAATCCGGACGGATTTGCATCCATGCTCAGCGAAATGAGAATGTGTGGGTTAGAAGGGATTGAATGCTATTACCCGTCGCACTCAAAAGATGCTACGGATATCTGTGTTAACTTTTGCAAAAATAACGATATGCGGATTACCGGCGGTTGTGATTGCCACGGAGAATTTAACAAAAGTGAAGGATTTACGGTTGGCGGCCTGGAGATGTCTCTGTCCATGCTTGACCTGAAAGGGATTTTGTGAGGTTCTCCGCTGTATCCGGACTGTTGCAGATGAACGGAAATTTTTGCAATTGCAGTGGATGTGACCTGAAATTCCTACAATTTTGCAGGGCGGTTCGTGTGGGAGGAAAAGGAACGGAATACGGATATCAAAGCCTTTTTTCCATAATGTAATTCGTCAGGGAGATATTTGACCTGATTACTTGCTGTTCTTTTATTATATGATATCCCCTGTGAAGAAAGAAGGGCTTTGCCGTGATGGACGCGTGTGTGGTTATTCTGCCTACCCCAAAAGCTTGCTCCAGTTTATCGCAGACAGCGGTGGCAATCCCTTGATTTTGATAGTCTTTGTGGACATACAGCCTGTCAAGGTAGCCAGTTCTGTCAATATCGCCAAACCCTGTTATCATGCCGTTTTTTATGGCCACAAGCGAATAATGTCCGGATAAAGACCGGTTCCATTCCGCTATGTCCACATTGCCGGTTGCCCAGACATTTAACTGTTCGTCTGTGTAGTCTTTGGCATTTACGGCATGAACGGTTTGATAAAACAGTTCTGCCAGGTATTTACAGTCTGAGGGAATATATTCTCTGATAATCATGGTTCGTTTCACCTGCCAATCTGATTTTGCTTGTCTGATGGTCTGCCTTTGTATAAAACCCGTTCCTTCACAACATGATTGTATCGGAAAAATGAAGGATTTGCAAGACTGTGCACAGAATCTTTTGCTGCCATATAATGAAATAAAGTAACTGTTCAGCATCATGTCTGAAATGTTACGAAATAAAAGTGATTGCAGATAAATTCGGCACTTTTCGTCAAGAATAGGAGACTGGACTGTTGTATTCTTGTATTGTCGCGGAACACAAAGACAGCGTGAATTCGGCAGAAAAGAATGTCCGCTGTCAGGTATTGGGAGGTGCAGAGATGGATAAAAACCCCATATTCCGTTCTCTTGACATGATTGAGGAGAAGATACATGAGAAGCTCACTGTGGAAGTGCTGGCAGCAGGTATTCACTTTTCCAAATATCACTACCAGAGAATGTTTCGGGAGGCGGTGGGAGACAGCGTTATGGGATATGTGGCCAGACGGAAGATTGCTCTTGCGGCCGAGGAGCTTGCCGGGACCCGGAGTACAATACTGGAACTGGCGCTGAAGTACGGTTTTGATTCCCATGAGGGCTTTACCCGCAGCTTTAAAGCATACATGGGGGTGACTCCTGCGGAATATCGGAAATACCGACTGCATCTGTCAGACAGGGAAAAGGAGAAAAGCGTCATGATGTATTCGAAAACAACAGATGAGATGATACGGGAATTAAACGGATTGATCGCGGAAGCCGGGGAGACTGCCGCTTATACCAGGAAACATGAGAAAGACGTGCCGGAGGTAGAGTTTTATGCGCTTTTTTGGAAATTTGCCGCCGGCAGAGCGGAGAAAATGGCTGGGGAGCTGAAGCGGACGTTGGAGCGCGTCACGGCTATTGCACAGCGGCCGGATGAGATCTCCGCACGTTTCCTGATTGTAAAGGCCATAGAAGACGCTGCTTTTGAAGCCGGTATCACGGCCTTTCAAATCGGACTCACCATCGCCAGAGCTTTGCCGGAGCATGGCGGAAAATATGCGCCCCTGTGTCAAAAGTATGATGCGCTGGCGGAACGGGCAAGAGGAAAAGGAGAAAAAATAGCGGAATGTCTCAATGAACTCGCGGCGCTGATTTTTCAGGACATGAGGAAAAATGCGGAAGAGAGAATGGAACGGGCAGCTTCCGCAGGCAGGAAGGCGGCAAGGGCCATGGCAGATCCGGCGCTGCCTTACGGATATCTGGCGGAGGAGACGGCGGTTCTGGCGGAGGGTTTTGCGTCGATGCGCCCGGAGGAGGTTACGCTTCCCTGGCTGGAGGACGGGCTGCTGCGTTTGGAGACCATTGCCTTTGCGGCGGAGATCGATGGGCTGCGGGGGCCTTCCGACAGGACAGCGATTGACGAAATTACAAATTTTAAAGAGCGGGTAAACGATGCCTTGGGATTTTTCGGCAGCCTGCCGGGAGAGGAGGGCATGCTGACGGAGGCCGGAAGCGGTTTGACGCTAGAACGCACAGCGGAAAAGATATACAGTGATCTGGCAACTCAGGAGAGAATACTGTTGTTTTATTTGAAGGGTGAGATACGGAAGCTGGAAGATGCCCGGCTGCCGGATGAGAGACAGAAGGCGGCCTTTGCCGCTGTCTGTGACAATATCGGCAGAGCGGTGGAACTGGCAGAGGAAGGGGCGCGGGGGCTGATGGAATCGGAGAGCTTCCATGAAGAGCAGACCGCCAGGCCGCTCCGCATAGGGGAACTGCTTCTGGAGGCATATGACAGGATGATGGCGGAGGCAGAACGGCTGGGCCCTTACGGGGGGCCGGTAAGGTATTTGGCTGACGCGGTAAAAAGCCCGGTAAAATATCTCCAGGAATAACAGGACACAGCGGTTTTCGTCATCCGGTCCCCCGATGTCTGCCGGGGACCGGCGTAAGCAGATAACAGAGCCGCATTTTCCTATTCCCCCGGATATGATGCAGAAATGCGTAAGAGCCGGGGGAAATCTCAGCGGCTAGATTCTGTCACCGTTTAAATTGACATAAGCGGAACGGAAGCCGATGGCGCTGCCGCCATGATAGTATCTGGGATTGTAAAAATGCAGAGCAAACTGTCCGGCTCTGTCCCTGCTGTCATGCTTGCCTCCCCGCACAGCCATGCGTTCGCCGTAATTGCGCATCACGAAAATACCGTCTCGTTCGCCGTTATTTTCAGGATAAAGCGCCAGCGCTTTCATGAGAAGGGGGATCTTTACGCCCTCTGCCGCCTGCAGTTCACTGAACCGGCAGTCATAGTAGCCGAAATTTCCGGTGCTGGTCTTGTCCGAAAAAGCATAGTTTTCTATCGAAATATCGTATATCGGCGTTCCTGAGAGCACATGATCCGCTTCGACGGAATCGCCGGGGAAACGGGAAGAAAGCTTCAGCGTATTCGTCTCTCCGTGAGCGGAATACACGCCCTCCTCCGTAATGGCATGCCATAAATGGCTGTCTGCCTTATGGATATTTCGGTTGAATGCAGCGGCCGTTCCGTCCGGAATCACCTGAATTTCGCCGTTTAACAGCCGCAGGCCGCTGACCCATTCCCACAGATTTCCGGTCATATCCGCGATGCCGGACATATTGTGGTTGTGAAACCAGGTGGCTGGTCCGGTTCCGGTGGCGGTCCGGTACACCGAGTCACGGTATCCGGAGGAGGGTACGCCTTTTTCGTGAGGCGCGTAATAATTTTCCCCGTTGTTGGTATTTCCTTCCGGCATGGTTCCGTTTTTCTTGCTCCACAGGGCTGTGGCGGCCCAGAGCGCATTGGTCATGAGATGCCAGCCGGCGCCCTTGTTCAGGCAGAAGTCGATTGCCTGGTCATAGGTGAAAAAGACTCTTGGATCCTGGGCGGGCAGGGAGTAGGCTCTGTCGTCTCTCACAATATTCATGTATTTGCTGACATAGATGACATCCTTCTCCATGCCGTCTACAAGCCAGGCAGGATGAGGAATCCGGGGAGCGCCGTCCAGCAGATCAGAGAGATACAGCTTCGGAAGGGCTACCACAATGCTGGGCATTCCCAGATCGTCCAGGATTACCGTATTGCTTCCGCCGCTTAAGGCTTCTATTGCCAGTTTCAGGTCGCTGAAATCATGCATTGCGTTCACCGTCCCTTCTGTTCCAGTATCTTCAGGGCCTGATGAATTCCCTCGGCGGCTCCTTCCGCGTACTCTCTGATTTCCGCGGAAGCATTTTCTGGGTAATGATAGGTTTTCAGCACTTCCCGTTCTCTCTGTTTTCTTTCTTCAGACTTACTGATAATGTACATGTCCGTATCCTTTCTCCTGAATCGTCAGGCGTCAATGTCGGGAACGATTTCCCGCTCCACAAATATCTGCAGCCGTTCCCGGAGAGAGTCCACAAATTTCGCAGAGCGGAAGATCTCCAGAAAGGTCTCCTTATCCACCCATCGAAACGCAATGGTTTCTCCCGGTTGGAGCGTCACGGTGTCCTTGGGGGCTTTGGTTCTGCACAGGTATCCTTTGTATATGGCATTTCTGCCGAAAACAGTATAGACGGATTCCAGGGATTCCGCCCGGATACCGGTTTCCTCCCAAAGCTCCCGCAAAGCCCCCTGCAGAAAACTTTCCCCCTTTACCACGGAGCCGCTGGCGCCGCTCTCCCAAAAACCCGGATAGTTGGGTTTGTTCCAGTCGCGCTGCATCAGCAGAACAGAGCCGTCGTCATGCAGGACGAAAACTTCCGCCACCCCATGATATAATCCCTTGGGAATGGCATCTCCTCTGATCAGCGTTTTTCCGGTCAGGCTTCCGGCAGAATCGTATGCGTCCCACAGTTCCAGAGGAGATTTTCGTTTTTTAAATACCACGATCTCCGCATCGTTTCCCCCTTCTCCGTACTCACAGACCAGAAGGTATTTTTCGTCCGCGGCAAGGCCGTAGCATCTGTCTGTGTCCTTCTTGCGGAGCTGGTTTCCCAGGTATACTTTTCTGTCATCCCAAAACTGGATGATCTGACCGCCGGGAAGGGTATAGTTCAGGTTGATGTAAGAGCCGGATAGCGCGTTCAGCTCGGTCACTTCTTCCATGTCATTGATTTTCAGCCCGTTAAACTCCGCAATCAGCTCCTCTTTCAGCCGGCAGGGCGCCTCGAATGCTTTGCCGCAGCTGCCGCAGCCATGGCCGGCGCAGCAATCCGCAATGATGCAGCTTCCGCCGAAAGGGCGCCCTTTTGTTTCGGCGCATCCGCCGCAGTTTTCGCTAAATGTGCAGCTGTCACAATTTAATCCGCAGATTGCTTTCATGTATTTTGCCTCCAGTTTTCATTTTCTGCGCGGTTGATTCCGGATGCTGCCTGACGCCGAGCCTTTTCAGGATATCCGGCGGCACATTCTTCTTATTTTGTCTCTGTCCTCTGACGGGCTGCAGCTTCCATTTTCTTTACGTAGGCTCGTTCCTTTTCATAGTTGATTACTTCACGCAGCGCGCGCAGCTCGCTCTCAATGCTGTCCATTTTGATCAGAACGGCATTTGTGTCAAATTCGGCAGAGGAACCCTTGCCTTCCAGCTTCTTACAGATCTTTTCCGTTTCTTTGCGAAGAACCTTTGCCTGTTTTTTAATACTTTTTTTCAGATGTAGAATCATCCGTATCCTCCTCGTTTTTGTTTGTTGAACAGTAAGCTTTTATCTTCTTTTATCATATGCTATTTTGGACATATCGTCAAGAACTCATTGGCAATATCGGTACTGTTTTGGTTATTATTGGTTAATTTTCACGGGTTGGGAGTTTTCCGGCAGGTGTGTTCGAACCGCTGCCGGTTATGAACAATAAAATGAATAATAAAACATATTTCGTGCACATTATCGGGTTGCGAGCTATATCATAATGTGGTATACTGGATAAAACTTCAGTACCGCGGGACGGACAGCGGCAGAAGGGATAAAGATACAGGATAGGAAAGGACGGAAATTTCCGTCTGGATATCCGGAAAGCGGAGGGTTAATTTATGGCAGTATGGTTTGGGAAGGTTATGGATTTTGTCAAGAAGAACGCGGAATGTGTTTTTACGCTTGCGGGCGTTTTGCTGTATATGGCGCTGCGTGGGGTGGCCGGAGTCATGGGGCTGGGATTTGTGGTGAAGCTTCTCGGAGCGGCGCTGACAGTAGTAGGCGTTCTGGCAACATTGCATTCTGATAAAAGCGAGGCAGACAAGCGGGTGGCTTATCTTACTCATGCGGCGATCTGGCTGTTCAGGGGAATTCTGGCATGGATAGCATGCGTATGCCTTGCGGCCTATGCGATCAACTATTTCATCAACGGAAAAAGCGAAAGAAAATGATTAAGCTTGGGGATTGTGTTTGTGAAGCGGATGCCTTATAATGAAGATATTGTCCGTTGTTTTCTGTGGCTCTGTCTGCCGGAGAGGGTGAAATAGTCCGGCAGACGGGATTTTCAGGGGGCTTGCGCGAGTGCGTAAGCTCTGACAGGGAGTGCGGGGTGGACAAATAAGCTCGGGGGGCAGACGATTGAATCATAAAAGCCAGGAAAATCATGACATAATTGAATTCCTTGTCACTTTGATAGAGCATTCCGGAATGGAAATGAACGGCAACGGAAAGGACGGGAGTCCGGCGGCAGGATGGCAGAACAGGGAAATGGCGTCCAGTCTGAAGCGCTTTTTGGATAGGATGCCGGGAGGCTTTTTCGCATACCATGCCGATGAAAGCGAGGAGATCATTTATGCCAATCAGGCGATGATTCGCCTGTTTAATTGTAAAACATTGGAAGAATTCCGGGAGCAGACCGGCAATTCCTTCCGGGGCATTGTGCATCCCGATGACCTGGAAGCGGTGGAGAAGAGCATTTGGGAGCAAATAGAGGCAAGCTGCTACGATCTGGACTATGTGGAATATCGAATCATTCCCAGGGGCGGCGGAGTGCGCTGGATTGACGACTATGGACATTTTGTGCGCAGCAGCGCCGTAGGCGGTGTGTTCTATGTATTCGCGGGAGATGCCACCGACAGGAAGATGCGGCAGAAGGAAGAGAAAGAGCGGCTTCTGGAAGAAAAAATCCGTGAAGAGCATCTGCTGAAGACCAGGCTGGAGGAATACGGAAAGAAACTTGAGCTGAACCGGCGGGAGCAGCTTCGCCGCCTGGAGGTCATTGAAGGGCTGAGCACCGATTATGAATCCATTTTTTATGTAGATTTGGACAGCAACCGGATTAAGGCTTATCGCGTGAGCGGCCGTTTCGAAAAATATTTTTCGGAGAATAATCGAGAGCGGGATTTTGCCGGGTTTGATGCGGGATACATTGAAGAGTGGGTGTATCCGGATGACAGAGAACTGCTTTGCGGTTTCAGCGATCCGGCTTATCTGCGGGAGAAGCTGGCGGTAGAGAAGACATGTTATATTAATTATCGAATATATCGGAATGGACAGCCCGCTTATATGCAGCTTCGTGCTGTGGATGTGGGAAACGAGGAACATGTCTCACAGGTGGTGCTCGGCTATCGGAATACCGACAATGAGGTGAGGAAGGAAATGAGCCAGAAACAGATGCTGGTGAATGCTCTTCAGGAGGCAAACCGGGCGTATGGCGCGAAGGAGCTGTTTCTTTCCAATATGTCTCATGATATCAGAACGCCCATGAATGCGATTATGGGCTTTGCTTCTCTTGCCAGAAGGCAGGTGGAGGACGGAACCAAGACAGCCGAATACCTGGACATGATCGCCGCCTCCGGCAATCAGCTTCTTCAGCTGCTGAACGATGTGCTGGAAATATCAAAGATAGAGTCCGCCCAGGTGCATGTGGAGGAAAGTGAGTGCAGCCTGATTGATATTCTGCAGGAGATACAGAAAAAAGCGTTTCCCAGGGCGCAGGCAAAGAGAATCGCCATTGCCCTGGACATTTCGAATCTGCGTCATGATTCGGTATACGCCGACAGGGGCAGGGTTGCGGAGATCCTTTCCTATCTGGTGGATAACGCCTTGAAGTACACTGAGGAAAAGGGCAGAATAATGATCGCCGTAACGGAGACAGAAGAACGGCAGGACAATCATACTTCCTATCGCTTTGTGGTGGAAGATAATGGCATAGGCATTGACGAAGAGTTCATGAAACGTATCTTCGAACCCTTTGAGCGGGAAAAAAATACGACGTTAAGCGGCGTGCTGGGCACGGGGCTGGGACTGACGATTACGAAGAAGCTTGTGGATATGATGGGCGGAAGGATTTATGTCAGCAGCGTGGTGGGGAAAGGCAGCAGATTTACGGTTTCACTTCCGTTCAGGGTGGGGAAGCCGTCGGTGGAGGAGGCAGCAGCAGGGGGATTGCCGGAGATCATGGCAGGCAGGAAAGTTCTCCTGGTGGACGATAATGAGATTAATCTGGAGATCGAGAGCGAAATGCTGAAGGATGCGGGTTTTACTGTGGAAACCGCAGAGGACGGAAGTATTGCTCTGGAAATGCTGAGGCAGGCCGGGCCGGGGCAGTACGGCCTGATTCTTATGGATATTCAGATGCCTGTCATGGACGGGTACAGCGCAGCCAGGGCTATCCGGAAAATTGAGGAACCGGAGCTGGCGGGCATTCCGATTATCGCAGTGTCGGCCAATACTTTTGAAGAGGACAGGAAGAAATCTCTGGAGAGCGGCATGAATGCGCATTTGGCGAAGCCGCTGGACATGGAGCAGCTCTTTGTTCTGTTAAGAAAGTTTTTGGTGTAAGACTGCATGCGCCAAAATGAGCGTCCCCGGCTCATTTTGTGTGCATAACGAAGCCTTATCATGTCCGCCGTCAGGCGGATTTTTTTGATTCCAAAATGATGCAATCAAAGTATATAATCAATCTGTCCGGGATATTTGGCAAAACAGGCAGGGAGGGTAGAATTGGTGAAAAAGAAAGGAATATCAGCTGCGCTTGCAATCTGTATAGCAGGTTTGCTTTGGGAGCCTGCCCGAATTTTTGCCCGGGAGGGAACCGTATCTGAACTGGTTCGGGAATACGAGACTTATCAGGCGGACTTTGCCGGCATAGAAACCAAAAAGGACATTGAGGATGCGGGATATGAAATTATAGAGCCTCAGAGTTTCAGCGTGCTCCTGGAGACTTTCGGGGAGGCGGAAGTGCAGTTTCTTCCGGCTATGCACAGGAAATACCATCGGCTGGCTCTGTTTATCGCGGACGACAGGGGGAGAGTCCTCTTCCGCACAGAGCAGCTGGAGACGAATTATAAAAACAGAGAGAGCCTGGAACAGCCGATTAAAAACCTTGCTGCGGTTTCGTTTCAGGATTTGAATCAGGACGGACTGACGGACATTGTACTGATAACCAACTGCGAAAATGCCAGCGGGGAATATGCGGGCAAGGATTATAAGGTAGGGGACGTACTGTTTCAGAAAGACGGGGAATTTTATAGAGATTGGCGGATTTCCGATAAAATAAATCGGTTCAGCATGAATAAGAGCGCGGATTTTATTGCCTCGTATGTAAGAGACGGCAATTCCACAGAGGTGTTGTACACGGCAGTCACGCTGGAGGAGCTGCTGGAGAGCGGATTTCGGATCACGGAAGAACAGTGTTACAGCCGTTTTTTCGAAAAACTGGGGCGGCTGACTGTGGTGCCGGGGATCCTGCGGATAGCGGAATATGACATTTTCATGATTTATCTGGTGAATGAACAGGGATATATCGTATGGAGCTTTCAGCCCATGGGGGATTATGATAATCTATATGCGCTGAAAGGGATGACCTGCAGAGATGTGGATGGTGATGAGATGAAAGATATCATTGTCCTGGCCAGATACAGCTATTCCGGTGAGGACGGGGAGCTGCTGATTGACACAAAGTGCCATATTTATTATCAGCGCACGGATGGTTTTGCGGAAGACAGAGACTTTGATGAACTATACCAGTGTACGGAGGAGGATACCCTGGGAGGCCTGGTGGACATCATCAGAGAATATTGGGGGTGGACAAAGGAGAAATGATCAACATACTGATAGTGGATGATGAAAAGCCTATATGCGACCTGATCGACATCAATTTGTCGGCGGCGGGTTATCAATGTAAGAGTGTGCAGGACGGACTGGAGGCCATTGACCTGATCGAGCGGGAGAACTTTGATCTGATCCTGCTGGACATCATGCTTCCCGGGGCGGACGGTTTTGACATCATGGAATACATCCGGCCCATGAAGGTTCCCGTGATTTTCATCACTGCCAGGCATGAGGTGAAGGACAGGGTGAAAGGACTGAAACTGGGAGCGGAAGATTACCTGGTGAAGCCTTTCGACGTAGTAGAGCTGATTGCCCGGGTAGAGGTGGTGCTTCGGCGATATAACAAGACGGAAAGCGTTCTGTCTGCCGGAGACGTGGTGGTGGATACGGAGGCGCGAAAGGTTACCAGAGCCGGAAAACCGGTAGTTCTCACGAACAAAGAATACGGATTGCTGGTTTTATTTATACGGAATAAAAATATCGCTCTGTTTAGGGAGAATCTCTACGAGAGAGTCTGGGGAGATGAGTATCTGGCGGACAGCCGTACGCTGGACCTGCATGTCCAGCGGCTCAGAAGGAAGATGGGGTGGGAGGAGAATCTGGTGGCCGTGTATAAGATCGGTTACCGGCTGGAGATCTGACGATGAAATTTGTGAGTAAAATTCTGCTGTGGACCATAATTATCATGGCTGCGGCCTTTGGACTGAGCGGTTATCTGCTGGTGAATTCCGTGTTTAAGTCCTCTCTGGAGCGTGAGGCGGGGCAGGCTTTTGACGGCAGCAATATTCTGCGGTTTGCCTTTGAAACGGCTGCGCTGAATGTGCCGACAAAGTATAATATGCTGCAGGATGCCGCCGTGGAGCAGATCGGTTCAAAGCTGGAGAGCAGCGGCCAGGGTTCCGGCAGATATCTGCGGCTGTCCGACGAGGAGAGAAAGGTGATCTACAGAAGCAATGCCTTTCCGGAGGATACTGCGCTTTTGGAGCGGATTTCCGAGGGAACCAGGAACTGGCAGGTGATTTCCCAGGGAGAACATTATTACATTCATACCGGCATTATGGTCAAGGCCCTGGACAGGAAACTGTATCTGGAGACGCTGGAAGACGTGACGGAGGTATTCGAAGAGCGGGCTATGGGATTTTCCGTGTACAGGAGGGTGACTGTAGCCATGCTGGTGTGCAGCGCAGTGGTGATGTTTCTGATCTGTATCTGGCTGACAAAGCCCATCCGCCTGCTGACCAATGCCACCAGGAAAATGGCCCAGGGGGATTACAGCTATCGCGCCAGACAGATTAACAGTGACGAACTTGGGCAGCTGACCAGGGATTTCAACGGGATGGCGAATGTGT
Source organism: uncultured Lachnospiraceae bacterium (assembly GCA_949840805.1). Classification (GTDB taxonomy): domain Bacteria; phylum Bacillota; class Clostridia; order Lachnospirales; family Lachnospiraceae; genus Brotaphodocola. The sequence continues at coordinate 16,610 of CATKXR010000074.1, forward strand.
TGGAAGGCACCATAGGTGAGCTGCAGGAGGAGGTGCGGGCCAGGGAAGACTTTATTGCGGCTTTTGCCCATGAACTGAAGACGCCGCTGACAGCCATAATCGGCTATGCGGATCTTCTGCGCTCCCGGAAGCTGGATGAAGAGAAACATTTTCTGTCTGCCAATTACATCTACACAGAGGGAAAAAGGCTTGAAAATATGTCTTTTCGTCTGCTGGATATCATTGTAACCAAGCGGGACAGGATAGAACGTCAGAATGTGGACGCAGACACATTTGCCGTGTATCTTCAGGACATGTTTTCCGGAAACGAAGGCCAGTCGCTGAAGATTTCCATGGAAAAAGGGAACGTATATGCGGAGGCTAATTTGCTGAAATCCGTATTGCTGAATTTGGTGGACAATGCGTTTAAGGCGTCGCAGGAGGATGGTATAGTGGAGGTAAACGGAGAGCGGCAGGCAGGTGGCTATGAGTTTCGGGTAAGGGATTATGGGATCGGCATACCTGCGGAGGAACTGAAGAAGGTCACGGAAGCTTTCTATATGGTAGACAAGTCCCGTTCCCGGAGCAGAAACGGAGCAGGATTGGGGCTGGCATTATGCGTGCAGATTTTGGGGCTCCACGACAGCAGACTGGCTATTGAGAGCAAAGTAGGGGAGGGAAGCTGCATCAGCTTTCGGATACCGGACCAGGGAAGGCAGGACAGGAGATGAGGGAGAAGAGGCAGAAGGCCGGGGAAGCAGACAGACAGTCCGGCGGACAGCTTGGGCGATTAAGTCTGCTGCTGCTTCCTCTGGCGGCGGTCATTGTGGCGCTGGCCGTGTGGGGACCGGAGGAGCTGGCGCGATACCGTGACAGAGGGATACTGAATAACATTCAGATGCAGGAAACAGAGGAGGGAACGGAAGGATACCGTTATTCCCTCAGCGGGAAGGAGAAGGTCTACATTTTATCAAAATGCCTGAACAATCAGATTTTACCGGAGAGTGAGCTGAATGCAATGACCAGGACGGATCTGGATTATCAGGAGTTAACGGGAACTTATGCTTTTGTGGCGAACCGGAAGGATTCGGCAGGGCAGGAAGTGCTTCAGGAGAACGGCATCGCATTGTGCAATCAGGGAATTCGGGAGCTGAAGGAACTGGGGGTATTGCCGGAGGAGATCAGGGAGCTGTCCCAGGATTCTTACAACGCGGCGCTTTTTTCCGCCATTGATGTGCCTGAACCCCGGAATAATGTATTGGTATGGAAAATCAGTCTCAGTACGGCCGTACAGAATGCAAACAAAGAAAACCGCCTGCTGGACGCCTATGTGGATGCCGATACAGGAAAAGTGTATGAGTTTTATGTGAGAGTGGAGGCCGCGTCCTGGGAGGCGATAGATGCAGACAGCATTGTGGAATCCTGGTCTCAGTATATGGGGCTGGGGGAGCCGATGGAGTATGAAAATACAAATCCTCTGTCGGAGAACACGCCTTACTTTAAGAAGTATACCTTTGCAGGGGTGGACGAGGAAAATACAGTGGTTACAGTTGGTTTTTATGAGGGAATCCGTGAATTGTATCTGAAAATTTCCCGGTAGTATCTTGTTTACAACTTTGATGAAAAAAAGATGTAGTTATTATACAAAAAAGATGGTATTTTGATGAGGCTCTCCCGTATGCTGTATAGGACAGTGACGGAGGAGCCTGTTTTTATATGGGGGTCACGCAGATTACCAAAGGAAGAGGGGGCAAGATAGAATGAGTGGACAGCTGGGGACAGGATGTGAGATCAGGGACGGCAGGAGGAATGTGCATTACCGCAGAAGGAGGCGGGGCAGAAGACTGGCTGCGGAAAAAATAGCGGCTCTGTTTTTGGTGGTATTTTCGGTGGTGTCCGTCTGTGCAGGCGGGATATGGCTTTTGGCTGCGCTGCCGCATATGGAACTGACGGAAACGGTGGCAGAGCCAGCAGAGGCAAAACAGCCGGAAGCATTGCTAAGTGAGCCGGTTTCGGGAAATTCGGGAGACATTACCGTGCTGAAGGAGGAGAAGAGGGAGGTTCCCTGCATAGCCATTGATGCCGGACACGGAGGAGAAGACGAGGGCTGCAGCCGGGAAAACGTGACGGAGAGCGAGATCAATCTGGCGCTGGCCCAGGGACTTGCAGGGAATCTCAATGCCATGGGATATGAGACCGTTCTCATTCGAGAGGATAATATGACACAAATGTCACTGGAAGAGCGGGTGCAGAAGGCGGAGGAGAAGAAAGCCGACATATTTGTCAGTATACATCAAAATGCCTGTGAAGAAGAGGAAAACCAGATAACAGGTATAGAGACATGGTATGATGGGGGACAGGAGAACGGCAGACGTCTGGCTCAGCTGGTTCACAGGGGGGCGGTGGACAGAACGGGGGCATACGACAGAGAGGTTCGGGAAACGGATGAGCTGTATGTCATCAGAAACACGTCCATGCCTTCCTGCCTGATCGAGACAGGCTTTCTGTCCAACAGGGAAGAGCGGAATCTGCTTGCGGCAAAAGAGTACCAGGAGAAATTGACGGCGGGAATGGCTGAGGGAATAGACAACTATTTTCGGCCGAAAACCATGTATCTGACCTTTGACGACGGTCCCTCCGAAGAAAATACTTCCGCAGTGCTGGACATTCTCAAGGAGCGGGGGATAAAGGCGACGTTTTTTGTGGTGGGAGAGAATGTGCGGAAGCATCCGGATGTGGCCAGGAGGATAGTGGAGGAAGGACATACGGTAGGGATTCACTGCAACAATCATGATTACAGGGCGATTTATGCCAGTGTGGACAGTTATCTGGAAGATTTCCGAAAGGCGCAGGAAGCGGTGGAGGAGATCATGGGGGTGGATGTGACCTTATTCCGTTTTCCGGGCGGAAGCATCAATGCATATAACAAAGGGGTATATGAAGACATTATAGCGGCGATGACGGAAAAAGGGTATATTTATTTTGACTGGAATGCCAGCCTGGAAGACGCGGTAAAGCAGTCCACGCCGGAGGGACTTGTTCAAAACGGTTTGAACAGCGCCATGGGCAGGAAAAAAGTCGTCATGCTGGCCCATGATGTGATCTACAATACCGTTCAATGTCTGGATGAGCTGCTGGACAATCTGCCGGAGTACAGCATGGAACCCTTGACAAAGGAGGTACTGCCCATACAATTTTAAGCGTATTGACTCCGCGGGAGGGGTGTCTGGACTGTTACACTGTTACCAAAAATACGGCAGAGTTTGTGAAAAATGTCTTGCAATCCTTGTCATACTATGATAAAATGAAAAACTGTCAGGGCATATTGCTCCTGTATGGATGGATTCCCGAGTGGCCAAAGGGGACAGACTGTAAATCTGCTGCAAATTGCTTCGGTGGTTCGAATCCACCTCCATCCATTTCATAATACCCGCTGGTATGGCGGAATAGGCAGACGCAAGGGACTTAAAATCCAAAGCGCCAGTTTAATAATTTTTTTCTTAACCCTTGATTTTACAGGGTTTTTTGAAAACTTACAGGATTTTTCCTGAACATATCCCTCCAAACATCCCTCCAAAAGTTTTGGAAG
>CATKXR010000075.1 GCA_949840805.1 uncultured Lachnospiraceae bacterium
ACGTTTGAAGACCCTCTTTTCACGTCGGCACTTAGGCTGTGTCTTTTACAGCCTTAGTACCGCTACGTGAAAAACGGAGTGAGAACGTGTCTGAAAACGTTCTGTCCCTCTTCTCCTGCGGACCCTTCGGAAGAACTTTAACTTAGGAACTGTGGATAGTAATGTACGATAAAGTATGCTTGCAAGTATAATAACAGATTCGAGGGGCAATTCTGCGATTTTAAGGAACGATTTTAAGGAAAAAGGAGGGAAGCCATGACAGAGGACGAGAGGGAAAAGATCCGTCAGGAGGTACAGGAGGGAACCTGTGAGTTTATGCATGTCCATGAACAGATCGTGGAACAGGTTGAGAAGGTGATGCCGGACGAACAGCAGTTGTTGGATTTGTCGGAGTTTTTTAAAGTATTTGGAGATTCCACCAGGATTAAAATCTTATATGTGTTAAGCCAGTCGGAGATGTGTGTGTGTGATATTGCCACGCTGCTGCAGATGGGGCAGTCAGCCATCTCCCATCAGCTTCGGGTGCTGAAGCAGATGCGGCTGGTGTCCTATCGCAGGGAGGGGAAGACCGTGTTTTACACACTCGCCGACTCCCATATCCAGACCATATTGGCTCAGGGAATGGAGCATATAAATGAGTGACAAGATTTAGAGGAGGAGAAAAAATATCATGAAGAAGATCATCAAATTAGAAGGATTATGCTGTGCCAATTGCGCGGCTAAAATTGAAGAAGGTGTGAGAAAGGCATCGGGAGTTAAGGAGGCATCCTTAAGTTTTATGACCCAGCGTCTGACGATTGAGGCTGAGGACGGGATGGAGGATGCCGTGGTGGAAGCGGCCAGGAAGATCGCCCATAAGATTGAGCCGGAAGCGGAGTTTAAGGTGGTGAGATAAAGGGCAATAGAGGAGGCAGCTATGACAAAGAAGCAGAAAAAGATGGTGTTCCGCCTGACAGTCAGCGCTGTGTTTTTCATAGCGGCTGTCGGATTGGAGAAGAAGACAGTATTTGCCTGGAGTTCTTTTATTCTGGCTTATTTGTGGGCCGGATACGATATTCCCCTGAAAGCATGCAGGAATATCACAAAGGGCCAGGTGTTTGATGAGAATTTCCTGATGACCATCGCTACCTTCGGGGCAATCGTGGTGGGGGCTTTGGAGGAGGCGGCAGCCGTCATGCTGTTTTATCAGGTAGGAGAGCTGTTCAGCGATTATGCGGTAAATAAGTCCCGAAAATCGATCAAGGACCTGATGGATATTAATCCGGAATATGCCAATCTGTTAAAAGACGGGGCGGAGGAACAGGTAGATCCTTATGAAGTGAATGTGGGAGACATCATTGTCATCCGGCCAGGTGAAAAGGTGCCTTTGGACGGCGTGATCGTCCGGGGGGATTCCAGCTTAGATACCAAAGCCCTGACCGGGGAGTCCGTACCGGTGGAAGCAGGGCCGGGGGACAGTGTGGTCAGCGGCTCCATCAACTTGAACGGCGTGCTGGAGGTTCAGACCACCAGGCTGTTTGACGATTCTACTGTGGCAAAGATTTTGGAGCTGGTAGAAAACGCAAGCTCCAGAAAAGCCAGGGCAGAAAATTTTATTACCAGGTTTGCCAGGGTCTATACGCCGGTGGTTGTGATTCTGGCCCTGATACTTGCCATAGCGCCTCCCCTGATTTTGGGAGGGGATCTCGGAACCTGGGTTTACCGGGCGTGCAGTTTTTTGGTAGTATCCTGTCCATGCGCGCTGGTGATCTCTATTCCTTTAAGCTTTTTCGGCGGACTGGGGGCGGCGTCCCGAAAAGGGATTCTGCTAAAGGGAAGCAACTATTTAGAGGCTATGGCCAATCTGGATACTGTGGTATTTGATAAGACGGGAACCTTGACCAACGGCAGATTTCAGGTCAGTGATGTGGCGCCTGTCCATGGTGAGAGGGAGAGCCTTTTGGAAATGGCCGCGCTGGGGGAATACCATTCCAATCATCCTATCGCCTTATCCGTGAAAGAGGCTTATGGGAAGGAGATCGATCCGGAGCGGGTCGGGGCGGCAGAGGAGATTGCAGGCCATGGAATTCACGCCCAGGTGCAGACGGAAGATGGCTGGCATGAGCTGTACATTGGGAACCGAAAGCTGATGGAGCGGCAGAATATTACGGTTGATACGCCGTCAGAGCTTTTTGGGACCACTTTATATCTGGCAAACGAGGGAGGATATCTGGGGGCTATCGTTATTTCTGATACGGTCCGGTCAGATGTCCCGGCAGCGTTAAAGGGGCTGCGTACACAGGGGATCCGCCGCCTGGCCATGCTGACCGGGGATAAGGAGGAAGTGGGAAAGGCCGTGGCAGAAAAGCTTGGGATCGACCAGGTATATGGGAACCTGCTTCCGGGAGATAAGGTGGAGAAAGTGGAACAGCTCCTGGCAGAAAAGCCGGCGCAGAAAAGCCTTGCTTTCGTGGGAGACGGAATCAACGACGCTCCGGTGCTGGCAAGAGCGGATATTGGAATAGCTATGGGGGGGATCGGATCGGATGCGGCGGTGGAGGCGGCAGACGTGGTTATTATGGACGACGAACCGTCGAAGATTGTGGATACGATCCGGATCGGGAGAAAGACCATGGGGATTGTCCGGCAGAATATCGTTTTTGCCATCGGGGTAAAGGTTTTGGTGTTAATATTGGCAGCTTTGGGATATGCGTCGATGTGGGCGGCAGTGTTTGGGGATGTGGGGGTGTCAGTGCTGGCAATTTTAAATGCAATGCGGGCGCTTTCTTATTCCTGCCGTGAGGCAGAAAGACAATAAAAAGTAATCTGCCCCATTGACAAATTGTTCGTGAACTGTTATTATCAGACCGTGGAACGAGGGTGTTGCACAAAGATCATTTGAGAGGATCTTTGGCTGCCCTCGTATTTTTTATGTTTTTTGAAAGTTTCATCGCCTTAAGAAGGAAAGGGAGAAAAAGAATGAGTAAATACAGCAAAAAAGACATCCTGCGTTTGGTGGAAGAGGATGATGTGGAATTTATCCGGCTTCAGTTTACTGATATTTTTGGAATGCTAAAAAATGTTGCAATCACCTCCAGCCAGTTGAAAAAGGCGCTGGATAACCAGTGTATGTTTGACGGTTCTGCCATCGAAGGTTTTGTGCGGGTTGAGGAGTCGGATATGTATCTACATCCGGATCTGGATACTTTTGAGATCTTTCCCTGGCGTCCCCAGCAGGGAAAGGTGGCGCGTCTGGTGTGTGACGTGTACAGGCCAGGCGGCGAGCCTTTTGAGGGAGATCCCCGTTTTGTATTAAAAAGGATATTGAAAGAAGCGGCAGATATGGGGTATACTTTTCTGGTAGGGCCGGAATGCGAGTTTTTTCTGTTTCAGACGGATGAGGAGGGAAAGCCCACTACCAGGACCCATGAGATGGCAGGATATTTTGATGTGAGCCCTATCGACATGGCGGAGAATGTGCGGCGGGATATTGTGCTGAATCTGGAGGAGATGGGGTTTGAAGTTGACGCATCCCATCACGAGATCGCGCCTGCCCAGCATGAGATTGACCTGCAGTACGGAGAGGCCTTAAATACTGCAGATAATATCATGACCTTTAAGATGGCAGTAAAGACCATTGCCAGACGTCATGGGCTTCACGCTACCTTTATGCCAAAGCCCAAGGCAGGGGTCAATGGATCGGGGATGCATATCAACATGTCCTTGGCAGATAAGGATGGCCGGAATGTGTTTGTGGATGAATCGGACCGCCTGGGCTTAAGCAGGGAAGCCTATCATTTCATAGCAGGGATATTAAAGCATATGAAAGAGATTACAGTGCTTACGAATCCTCTGGTAAATTCATATAAGCGTCTCGTTCCGGGGTATGATGCGCCGATTTATATTGCGTGGTCAGCGGCGTCCAACAGAAGCCCGTTGATCCGGGTTCCATCCTCCAGAGGAAATCATACCAGAATCGAGCTGCGCTGCCCGGATTCCGCGGTGAACCCATATCTCGCCCTTGCGGCATGCCTGGGGGCAGGATTGGACGGAATTCGCCGGCAATTGGAGCCTCCGGCAAGCGTGGACAATAATATTTATGCCATGACGGAGGAAGAACGGCGGCAGCAGGGGATTGAATGGCTTCCTGAGACGTTAGGAGAGGCATTGGAAATCTATGCAAACAGCAGTTTTGCGAGAGAGCTTTTAGGCGAGCATATTTTCAATAAATATCTTGAGGCAAAAAATGCGGAATGGAAGAAGTTCCGCGCAGAGGTAACAGACTGGGAGGTTGAGGAATACCTGTATAAATTCTGACCTGCCTTAAAGAACGTCTGCCAGGAGGTGAGAATTTGGCAAATGTGATTGTGGCGTTTTCAAAATCGGAAGACGCCCGAAATATTAAGAATATACTAACAAGAAGCGGATTCTCGGTAGTGGCAGTCTGCAATTCAGGAGCACAGGCATTGTCTCAGACAGGAAATTTAAGCGGTGGACTGATAGTGTGCGGGTATCGGCTTTCGGATATGATGTACCGGGAGCTTCATGACAACCTGCCGCCGGAATTTGCTATGCTGATGATCTCTTCCCCCAGCAGATGGGATTCCCATGTGCCGGAGGACGTAGTATGCCTGCCCATGCCTCTTAAGGTACATGATCTCGTTTCCACACTGGAAATGATGGCTCAGGCCCAGGCCAGGCGCAGGAGAAAACAGAGGCAGCAGCCAAAACAGAGAAACGAGCAGGAGAGACGGCTTCTTGACAAGGCAAAGAAGCTTCTGATGGAGCGAAACGGAATGAGTGAGGAGGAGGCTCACCGCTACATACAAAAATGCAGCATGGACAGCGGGACGAACCTGGTCGAGACGGCGCAGATGGTGATCAGCCTGATCGATATATAGGGAGGTACAGATGAAGTTTACGAAAATGCAGGGTCTTGGAAACGATTACGTGTATGTGAACTGCTTTGAGGAGCAGGTAGATAACCCGGAGGAGACAGCGCGCCTGGTCAGCAACCGTCATTTCGGGATCGGTTCTGACGGTTTGATCTTAATATGTCCTTCCAGGGTGGCAGACTGCAGGATGAGGATGTTCAACGAGGATGGCAGTGAAGGGTCAATGTGTGGCAATGGCATCCGATGCGTAGGAAAATATGCGTATGACCATGGGATTGTGAACCGGCTGAATATTACGGTGGAGACAAAAGGCGGGATCAAAGTCCTGGATATGAAGGCGAAAGATAACAAGGTAGAATCAGTAAAGGTTGATATGGGCATACCAAAGCTAATCAGCGGCCTTCCGGAAAAAATAGTGGTGGATGGCACGGAACAGGAATTTGTGGGGATCGATGTGGGAAATCCCCATGCCGTATATTTTTGCCGGGATATTGACGGGTTGGATTTGGAGAAAATTGGCCCGGCTTATGAGTGCCATCCAAGATTTCCCGGGCGGGTAAATACGGAATTTACTCAAATTGTGGATAGAAAGCATATTCGGATGCGGGTATGGGAACGGGGGAGCGGAGAGACTTTAGCCTGTGGAACCGGAGCCACAGCCTGCGCCGTGGCGGCTATGATGTCAGGGCTTACAGAGGATTCGGTGAAGGTAGAGCTGAAAGGAGGCAGCCTTCAGATTCAGTGGGACCGGGCAGGAGAACATGTTTTTATGACAGGCCCGGCAGTGGAGGTGTTTTCCGGGGAAATTGCGCTGCGGAACCCCTGTCTCTGATACTGAAAGCGGTTTTCCGTATCTGGTCATGCAGGATTTGAACGGGCAATATCTGTCATCGAACATGCAATAAGCAGACTCTTTCTACATATTGTAATACCAGAGCAGTATGTGGAAGGAGTTTTTATGTTGGCAGAAACCAGGAAAGTGATTATTGACAGTGGCCATGGGGGCCAGGAGCCGGGAGCCGTATTTCAGGGGAGGAAGGAAAAGGACGATAATTTGCGGCTCGCGCTGGCGGTCGGAGAGATTTTAAGTAAAAACGGCGTAGATGTAATGTATACCCGGGTAACGGATATCTATCAGTCTCCTTTGGAAAAAGCACAGATTGCAAACCGGTCAGGAGCCGATTATTTTATTTCCCTTCATCGGAATGCCATGCCGGTACCGGGAACGGCATCAGGGATACAGAGCCTGGTCTATGAAAACGGCGGTGTGGCAGGGGTGATGGCGGAAAATATCAACCGCGCCCTGGTGGGGACGGGATTTGCAGACTTAGGAATTATTGAGCGTCCCGGAATTATCGTGCTGCGCAAAACAGAGATGCCGGCAGTTCTGGTAGAAGCAGGATTTTTGGACAATCCAAAAGATAATCAGCAGTTTGACAAGAATTTTGACGCCATTGCCCAGGCCGTTGCGGATGGCATACTGGAGACCATCCGCCAGGAGGAGCAGGAGCCGGAGTATTATCAGATCCAGGTAGGCGCGTATCCGGACCGGGAGACTGCAGACCGTCTGGTAGCGCAGCTTGGAGAGCAGGGCTTTCCGTCATTTGTCGTGCTGGATGACGGAATATACAAGGTGCGGTCAGGCGCGTTTTTAAATCTGGATAACGCGGCGCGTCAGGAACAGATCTTAAGAAACTATGGTTATAATACTTATATGGTGAAAGAAGCGGCGCGTCAGTAGGAAAACGCGCCTTACATTTCCGGTACCGGAGTGGGGCGGTCCGGGTCAAAGATATCTTCGGCCTGAAACAGATCCGCAAGCTTCCGCTCCCGGCCCTCGCTTTCAGCCGTGATGTCTTTCCACATCCGGTAGCCGTCTAAGTTCCTCCGGCCCTGACGCAGATAATTGTCGCCAATCTGTATCCAGCATTTACTGGAATCCACATTGCAGAAATAACGGAATCCGGCATTGTACAGGTAGGTAAAGCGTTCATTTTCTGCGGAGTAGGGGCGCCAGTCGGCAATGTCATTGCCAAAAGGATATAAAATGATGTCGATCGGGCCGATCAGGCTGTCTACCTGTTGTTCCCATTTGTCCGTATCCGTTTTAAAGCGGTCCATTTCGATCTCACCCATCATTAGATGGCCCCAGCTGTGGGAAGCCAGTTCCCAGCCGTTGTCCTTCAGGCATTGGGCAACTTTTGCGGCTTCCCGGCAGTCCTGCTCATAGGTTTCGGAATCTGCGTACTTGTCGGAGGTCCGGTAGCCCAGAATGCCCTCGTAACCGGTAAAGGCGATGACAGCTCTGGCGCCTTTATAAGAAAAGTCAGGATGTTCCTGGATAAAATCCTCCAAAAGAGGCACCAGGTCATAAGATCCGGTTGTGACAGTGCCATCGTCCAGAACCATCTCGCAGGTAGGCTTTCCATCTTCTCCCACCACGATGCGGGAGGCAAAACCGTCCCCATCCATATAGGGATAATAACACACGTCATCCTGGGACATAACAAAGGGATGTTTTCCCTCCGGCAGCATGATGGTGCCTGGTTTCATGACCGTATTGCCGTTCTCGTCCGTAGTCTCGTAGGCCAGGTCGTGCATCCGAACCAGGACATACCCCTTGTCATACATGGACTGGAGGATTTTTTGGAACTCACTGGCCGTGGTCATGACCTGGTTGTAGCCGTTGGAATCATTTTCTCCGTCAAAGGCTTTTGCATTATCCATGACCAGAGAATGGAAAAATACATGGGTAACTTCACTGAGTTTTGCTTTTACCAGGGCGGCCTTCTCGGTTTCATAGGCGGCGACTGCTTCTTGTATGGCAGGATCGGACGATAATTCGCTGTCAGACTGAAGCAGGGAGATGGCGCCGTCATAGTCATAGCCATCGGCAAAAGCTTTGGCCTTGGTCATCAGCCTTCCGGCAGGGGAATCGACAATGATAACGGGATCCGAGTGGGCTTCGGAAGAGATTTCCGTGTTGATGCTGTCAGAGACGCCGGTTTCAATGATAATGGGGGTCTCGGTCGGATGTACGGGAATACTCGACGGACTCTTTCGAAAAAGGAAAAAACCGGCGCTGCAGGCGCCAATGACAACCAGAAAGCCAACTGCGGTTGCCAGATGCCGCAGATGACGTTGGGGAAAAGTTCCGCGGTGTTGTTCGTTGTATTTTGATTTGTTCATATTGGGCTCCATCTATATTAAATTCTGTGGACAATGAGCCGTGGAAACGTATTCTCACGTATATTCGGCTAATGTCCCAGGGGAAAGATATCTTTTATTTCCGTGTCTTTGGATAACAGGAAAAGATACTGCTGAATTGATATTATTAATATAACATAGATTTTGGAAAATGACCATACATTAATGTATAGCAGAATGAACTGAGGGATTATATGAAGAAGATTCTGATTGCGTTATGTACGGGCAGTCTGTTGTTTACGCCGCCTTCCGGGACAGCAGGGACTGAAATGGGGATTTTGAAAGCGCCGGAGGCAGTGGAGGCAGCAGCGGAAGGGGAGTCTGGTACGGATACGGCCCGGGGGCCGGATATTTCTGCGCCCAGCGCGGTTCTTATGGAGGCATCTACCGGTAAAGTGATTTATGAGAAGGACGGCGATACGCAACGTCGCCCTGCAAGCATCACAAAAATCATGACGCTTATCCTGATCTTTGATGCCATTGATTCGGGAAAAATTAAATTGACAGATGAGGTCGTGACCAGCGCTTATGCAAAATCCATGGGAGGTTCCCAGGTGTTTCTGGAGGAAGGGGAACTGCAGACAGTGGAAACTCTCATTAAATGTATTGTGGTTGCTTCCGGAAACGATGCTTCCGTGGCTATGGCCGAGTACATAGCAGGTACAGAAAGCGAATTTGTAAACCAGATGAACGAGCGGGCAGCAGGGCTTGGCATGACAAAAACCCATTTTGAGGACTGCTGCGGGCTGACGGAATCGGCGTCTCACGTGACCACGGCCCGGGACATTGCAGTCATGTCCAGGGAACTGATTACAAAGTATCCACAGATTCATAATTATTCCACGATCTGGATGGAAAACATTACCCATGTGACAAAACAGGGGACAAAAGAATTTGGTTTGTCCAATACCAATAAGCTTTTGAAAATGGCGACAAATTTTCAGGTGACAGGTTTAAAGACCGGTTCCACTTCTCTGGCAAAATACTGCCTGTCAGCCACGGCGGAAAAGGACGGGGTACGGCTGATTGCCGCTATTATGGCGGCGCCTGATTATAAGGCAAGATTTGAAGATGCACAGATTTTGTTAAATTACGGATATGCCAACTGTAAGCTGTACGAGGACCATGAAATGCCGGTTTTGCCCCGGATCCCGGTGCAGAACGGGGTAAAGGACATGGTTCCTGTAAAATATCAGGGAGGATTTTCCTATCTGGGGATTGACGGGGAGGATTTTCAGGCAGTTGAGAAAAAGTTAATGCTGCCGGAATATCTGGACGCGCCGGTCATGCCCGGAGATATGGTGGGAGTGCTGCGGTATGAGCTGGCAGGAAAGGTATTGGGAGAAGTGCAGATTTTGGCGGACGAAGAGGTGGGAAAGGCAGGATACCGGGATTATTTTCGAAAGACATTGGGAGCGTGGCTGATGGAAGCAGCGGCGCCGGGAGAGGTGCCTGTGGAGGATGGCTGAGCGAAAAGGATTAAATGCGGCAGACTGTGCATATTTTGCATGGTCTGTTTTTTGCTGCCAAAATATTTTGTAAAGATTATGTTAGCTAAATGACCATGGAAATGGTATAATCACATTATGCAAGGCGGCTTATGCCAAGAAAAATACCAGGAGGAAGAAAGGTGCTGGCAGATTATCATGTACATTCGGAATTCAGCGACGATTCTGTCTATCCGATGGAAGATGTAGTAAAGGACGGGATCCGTATGGGACTGGATGAGATTTGTTTTACGGATCATGTGGATTATGGAGTAAAGGCTGACTGGGACAGTGGAGAAGAAATCATTTACAGAGAAGGAGATCCTCTCGCCAATGTGGATTATCCCAGATATGTGGATCAGATTCAAAGGCTTCGGAGCATATATGGGGACAGGATTGCTATTAAGCTGGGGTTGGAGTTCGGCGTACAGACGCATACGATTCCACAATTTGAGGATTTGTTTGGAAGGTATCCTTTTGATTTTATTATATTGTCAGTCCATCAGGTGGAGAATAAGGAGTTTTGGACGCAGGACTTCCAAAAAGGACGGTCACAGAAGGAGTATAATGAAAAATATTATGAGGAAATGTTATATCTGGTCAACCATTACACAAACTACAGCGTGCTTGGCCATATGGATCTGATTGTCCGGTATGATGAGATGGGGATATATCCTTTTCCTAAGGTGAAACCTTTGATAGAAGAGATTTTGAAAAAAGTCATAAAGGACGGAAAGGGCATAGAGATCAATACATCTTCCCATCGGTACGGGCTTCAGGATTCTACACCGTCACGGGATATTCTGAAGCTTTATCATGAATTGGGAGGCAGGATTATCACCATTGGAAGTGACAGCCATAAGCCGGAACATCTGGGAACCTATATAGGGGAGGCGAAGGCGCTGCTGAAATCCTTAGGTTTTGATAGTTTCTGTACTTATAAGGAAATGCAGCCGGTATTTCATAGACTGTGACGACTGTTTTATCGGGAAAAGGACGGCCGAAAAGCCTTGAAAAATTCTTCCGTTCGCTGTATACTATAAGACAAATTTTGAGGAGGAATGCAAGGATGAAAAAGGGATGGAAGTATCGTGTAACATGCGGACTTCTGGCAATGATGATGGCCGGGGTGGAGCCGACGATGGCTTATGCGGAACAGGATAATGGAACGGAGGCCGGTGAGAGTTCTCCACAAGAGGACAATATGAATGGGAATCCGGAAGTTGCTGCAGAGGGAGAAAACCCGCCAGAAGAAAACCCGTCAGAAAATGCGGCGGATTCCGCAGAAGGAGAGGGCGCTCTCACTATGGACGAGCAGATAGACGCTTATTTTGACGGCGCTGTCTTTGTGGGAGATTCTGTCATGGTCGGCTACAGCAACTATGCCATGAGGAGAGGCGGACCCTGCCTGGGCAAAATGAAGTTTTTGGCAGCAGTCAGCTTTTCCGCATTCAATGCCCTGCGTCCCATCACAGCCAAAAGCACACATCCGCTGTATCAGGGACAAAAGCGGTACATATGGGATTCTCTGGCAATGATGCAGGCTAAAAGGGTATTTTTATGCTTTGGTTTAAATGACATTGACATGGGGCCTCTGGAAAAAACAGGTGAACGTTATGCCCAGGTGATTGAGAATATCAAGGCGGCCTGCCCTGATGTGGAGATCCACATTATCAGTATGACCTACATGAGGTCAGCCAGGGCAAAGGGAAGGCTGAACAATCCTTCTATTATGCAGTTTAATGAGATGATGAGGCAGATGGCATTGAACAATGGCTGGGGATATGTGGATATTGCCAATCCGTTAGCGGATGGAAGCGGCCAGTTGGCTTCCCAGTACTGCAGTGATAATTATGTGCATCAGACGAATGCGGCTTATGATGTGTGGACACAGGTATTGAGAGAATATGCATGGTCTCAGATACAGGGAACTTCTGCTTATCCGGTTGGAGGCCAAAAGGCGCCTGAGGACGAAAACGCAGCGGCTGAGACGCCTGAGGATGAGAACGCAGAGACATCGGAGAGCGCAGAGCTTGCAGAAACCGCAGAGCCGTCAGAAACTACAGAATCATCGGAGACCGCAGGTTCAAGGGTGATAAAGCTGAAAGAGGAGAGGGATCAGGGCGGCCCGGGTATGGTGAGGGAATCGGAAGAGAGCGCGGAAGCGGCCGGAGTGGAATAGAGGATATTATTCTTTTGGAAATATAAGGAAAAGATAAAGAAAAGCAGAGGAAAGTGAAATGAAATTTTGGTTCACTTTCTTCTGCTTTTTACACTCACGGGTATACTTATTTGCCAAATGATCCGGCTTACAGGTGTATAATTGATTATGCTAATACAGGATTCATTCTTTTTCTAAAAGGAAATTAGGAAATGTTTGTTTTTCTCTGTGTATTGCGATTTTTTGCGGCTAAACGAAAGGCCTTTTCCATTGCAGGAGTAAGTTCGGGGGAATCATCATCAAATACAATTTCTCTTTTTGCCGCTTCTTCTATTTGTCTGATTTGTTCCTTTGTGGGTTTCTGGTTTCTATCCAAAGTAACTGTCCGTATCATAATAAATGCTCCTTTCTGTTTTGGTGGCAAGCCTTGCCGATATTAGACGTATATTTTCTTTTCGTTCTGTATAAACGACAAATAGAATATCATTTACCATTCCAATAGTATTATAACGGTCTTCATTAATACTGTGTTCCATATCATAAATTTCAATGCGCTGCGAATCGTTAAAGACCAACATTGCTGTTTCAAAATCAATTCCATGTTTCTTTAAATTTCGTTGGTTTTTATCTTCATCCCATTCAAACTTCAATGTAATACCTTCTGTTCGTGTTGAAAAGGTATTTACATTATACACCATTTTGAACAGAAATAAAAGAGTGCTTGAAATGTTTGAGTTGTTTGAACAGTTTGAACAATAAGTAAAATAATAAGCAGCAGCATAAGATTGCCATAGTCATCCGTGCCGCCTTTGTTTCTCTCTGTTAGGTGATGATATTCTAAAAAATCTTTCTTTCCGCATATAGCGCATTGATGATTCCAAAATCCAGATACTTTTCTTTTTGTTGCTTTTGATGCCATTTTGAAACACTCATTTCAGAGATGTTTCAAAATAGCAGCAGGAGAATTATAAAAAGTTGTCCTAAGTGTAATGGAAATTATTAAAAGCAGCAGAGGATTCCAGACAAGTTATTATAGAGTTGTTGCAAGATGTAAGATGTAAAATTGGAAATGTCGGAAAGGGCTTGAAAATAGGGCATTTATGGGATAGAATAGGAATGTAACAAAGGACAACAAAAGGACAATCAAAAAGGGAACAAACCATTTCTGATTCATTCCCTTATCATTCAAAAATCCTTTAAAAACAGGCGTTCTGATTAACCGAAGTATCTCTTCAGCAGACCCTCAAATGCTTTGCCGTGTCTTGCCTCATCGCGGGCCATCTCATGAACCGTGTCATGGATTGCATCCAGGTTGGCGGCTTTTGCTCTCTTTGCCAGATCAAACTTACCAGCGGTAGCGCCGTTCTCAGCCTCTACGCGCATCTCCAGGTTCTTCTTGGTGCTGTCGGTGACAACCTCACCCAGCAGCTCTGCAAACTTGGCAGCATGCTCAGCTTCCTCATAAGCGGCCTTTTCCCAATACAGGCCAATCTCCGGATAGCCTTCTCTGTGGGCGACTCTGGCCATAGCCAGATACATTCCGACTTCCGTACATTCACCGTTAAAGTTCGCTCTCAGATCAGCCATGATGTCTTCGCTTACACCCTGGGCAACTCCTACTACATGCTCGGCAGCCCAGGATCTTCCCTCACCCTGCGCTACAAACTTGGAAGCCGGAGCCTTGCACTGGGGGCAGGAATCTGGAGCAGAATCACCCTCATGAACGTAACCGCATACGGAACAAACCCATTTTTTCATAACTCAGTCTCCTTTTCTTTTATTAAAATTTGATTTACAAAGTTGTATTAATCAGTACCGAATTAAAACAGTAATGATTACTGATATTAATCTAGCATATCCTTTTCGAAAAGTCAATGAGTTTTTGAGAAATTTTTGTTGTAGAAAATATTGCATGAAAAGCCACAGGATACATCTTTATAAAGATTTATGGATACATAGTTGACAACTTTTGCCGAAAAGAGTAGAATAGTCAGCACGCTAATAGATATTTTATACAGGAAAGGAGCAATCTATGTCTCAGACAACTGTAAAAACCGAGCAAAACAGGATGGGAACCATGCCGGTCAATCGTCTGCTTATTACCATGTCCCTGCCCATGATTATTTCCATGCTGGTGCAGGCCATGTACAATATTATCGACAGCATCTTTGTGTCCCGGATCAATGAGTCTGCCCTGGCTGCCATATCCATGGCATTCCCTATTCAAAGCCTGATGATTGCGGTTTCTTCCGGAACTTGTGTAGGTGTCAATGCATTGCTTTCCCGCTCTCTTGGTGAACAAAATCCCAGAGAGGCGCAAAAAGCAGCTCAGAACGGGATTTTTCTTGCTGTTTTAGGGGCGCTGGCCTTTGCCCTGTTTGGCATATTTGCTTCCCGTCTTTACTTTGCCAGCCAGACGGACGATCCGGAGATTATTGAGTATGGGATTCAGTACCTGCAGATTTGCCTGATTTTCTCCATAGGCTTTTATATGGAAATGATGCTGGAAAGGATTATGCAGTCCACAGGACATACCATCTATAATATGTTCTCCCAGGGATTGGGAGCCATTACCAATATCATTCTGGATCCGATTATGATTTTCGGGCTGTGCGGTTTTCCGGCCCTCGGAATTCGGGGCGCCGCCATCGCCACAGTGATCGGCCAGTTCCTTGCCATGTTTATTTCCATGTTCTGCAACCTCCGCTGGAATACGGATGTAAGCATCAGCATGAAAGGGTTCTCTCCGGACAGGCGGATTATCGGAATTATTTATGCCGTGGGTCTTCCTTCTATTGTCATGCAGTCCATCTCCTCTGTGATGACATATGGCATGAACAAAATATTAGGCGCCTTCTCGTCTACGGCAGTGACCGTTTTCGGTGTCTATTTTAAATTGCAGAGTTTTGTATTTATGCCGGTGTTCGGGTTAAACAATGGTATGATTCCGATTATTGCATATAACTATGGAGCACGGAACCGGAAACGGATCATGGATACAGCCCGTATGAGTATATTTATTGCAGTGGGTATTATGCTGCTTGGTCTTGCCACCTTCCAGATATTTCCCACCCAGCTTTTGCTTATGTTTGACGCCTCTGACCATATGCTGGAGATTGGTGTGCCTGCCCTGCGGCTCATTAGCTTAAGCTTTTTGTTTGCTGGCTATTGTATTATTGTAGGCTCTGTATTCCAGGCTCTGGGCAATGGGGTATACAGCCTGATCACTTCTGTGGCGAGACAGCTTTTGTGTATTCTTCCTGCCGCCTGGATTTTTGCAAAGGTGTGGGGGCTCCATGCGGTATGGTATTCATTTCCTCTGGCGGAGATCATCTCCGTATTGCTGAGCACAATCCTGTTTAAACGGATTTATGATAAGAAGATACGGAATTTGGAGAAGTCATAACAGAGATCCTTGGAACCGTTATGAATAAGGGGTTAAAGGCAGGCATATACTGCACATCGGGAGGAATTTTCTATGTCGATTCCGGAATTATTCATCATAGCCGTGGGGCTTTCCATGGATGCATTTGCCGTATCGGTCTGTAAAGGACTTTCCATGCGGCAAATGCGAGTGAAAAACGCTTTGGTGGTAGGCATTTATTTCGGCGGATTTCAGGCGCTTATGCCTGCGGTCGGATATTTTTTGGGAGCCTGTTTCCAGGATGCAATTGCTGCCTATGACCATTGGATCGCTTTTATCCTGCTGGGGATGATAGGTATTAACATGATACGGGAAGCTCTGAACCAGGAGGAAGAATCCTGCGACGCCTCCATTGCCGCAAAAGATATGCTGATTCTTGCCGTTGCCACCAGCATTGACGCCCTTGCGGTAGGAGTTACTTTTGCTTTCCTGCAGGTTCATCTGCTCTCTGCGATTTCCCTGATCGGAGCTACCACCTTTGTCCTGTCTTTCATTGGCGTAAAAATGGGCACCATATTTGGCTGCCGGTATAAATCCCGGGCTGAACTGGCAGGCGGGGCAATCCTTGTGCTGATGGGAATAAAGATTCTGGCTGAACATTTGTTGTGAAATATTTTGAAGCTGCCATTGCCGGAGCTTCTCCGCCTTCCTTTTTGCCCTTGTATCTGCAAAGCGACAGCGTAGTGGTGCCTGCGTCTGGCTTCGCAGACGTGCAGAGGGCGTAGACAGCGGGGGTGCTGTTTACTCGTGAATTAATGCAATGCTGTGCTGGTATACTGGTTGTGTATATAAGGTATGGATTTGGAATTTACCAGGATTTTTACATCCGTAACATAAGCTATATTATAAGAAAATATCTTTTTCTGCTTAAGCTTCTCGAGAATTTCGTCTTTACATTCCATCAACAGTGCAAGGTCGCTGGAAATGAACTGCACATGTAATTCCAGAGAGATTTCCCGTGGATCCGGGGACTGGTTTTTGTCATTTGCTTCCCGGAAATACAAGGTCGGTTTAACAGTCTTTTCATTGTAAGTAACCACATAACGGATAATCCCTTCCGGAACGGTATCATCTACCTCCACATGATCCGTCCAATAGCCATCGGCTATGGTGATTTGTTCCTGTTCCGGCACAAAGCTGTAATCAATTTCCCGAGTTACCAGATTTTCTTCTCCGATCATTCGCTCTCCCCCATAAGCCAGCGAAGAGTATTCCACCAAAGCCACTCCTGTTCCGATTCCTCCCAAAAGCACACCGCCTAAAAATATCCCTGTTAAGATCTTCTGTATCTTACGCATGTTCTGCACCCTCCACTTCTTTCGTTTTGCTCTTTGCGCATAATAAAGTTATGCTTAGCCAGGCTGCCGAAAAAGAACACATTACCAGGCCGATACATCCCAACGTCACGCCTGCCAGGGGATAGCCTTGCAGCAAGAGGACCACAAGAAGTCCCATAGAATAGAGACAAAACAATCCGAAACATGCACAGATTAGGGAAAAGCCAATGCACATCCCATTCCATGCGATGCTTGCGCACCAAAAAATTCCATGGAAACAAAACCGGCTGAAACATGTCAGGTATCTGACAATTTTGTCTGAAAAAGTTTCCCTTACCCTGGCCTCCCGGTGGCTCCGCCGATAGCTTGTATCTTTTTCCTGTAATGGACGGATTTCCGTCTGCCTTTCTGCCCTTTTTTCAGTGTCTTGGTTTTCCATATCTGTAATATTTTCCGTATACTCCTCCAAATTTTTTTCATAACCAGAACGGTGTATCCGTTCTTTCAGCCATATGACAGGCATTTTCAGGATGTTTTGAAAAAATGAAAGGACACCCCACAGCCATTTTCCAGCTTTTTGTGTTCTATCCATAGCCATAGTCCCTGTTTTTTTCCATAAGTCCTTCATTGTCTGACCTTTTTTCAGGGGATATTTTTTCTTTTTTTCATGATTTGACGAATAATCAGAACGGACGTGATAAGCTTCCAGAATCTCTGCCGCAAGTTCGTCCAGACTTCCAAAGTCTGCAATGGCATCTTCCTCGGTAAGCCCGTTTGCCTGTTTCATATCTATATGTTGTTCATATTCACTGATAATGTCATCCAGTTCTTCCTGCTGAAGTACGGACAGAGCCTGCTTCAGTTCGCTGATAAATGTTTTTTTATCCATGTCGGTATTCCTCCAAAAACCTTCCTACTTTTTCTGTCAGCTCGTTCCACTCTTTTTCCAGAGAATCACGGTACAGTACGCCTGCCGCCGTCAAGTGATAGTATTTTCTGGGCGGTCCTTCCGTAGATTCCCGAAGATAGGTCTCAAAATAATGCTCGTTTGTCAGACGCTTTAAGAGAGGATATATAGTACCCTCGTTCACATCCACTACTTTGGATACTTCTTCCACCAGTTCATATCCATACATATCCTTCTGGCGGACAGATTCCAATACAATCAATTCTAATACCCCTTTCTTAAACTGTGCATTCATGAGTTCCCCCCTTTTTCTGAGCGTTTTTGTGACACGTCTCCTAATTGGTTATTACTATATTACGCCTACTACTATGTAATGTCAAGTACTAATTTTTTTATAATAGTGGATGTATACAAATTTAATTTTTGAAATTTTCCATAAATCTTCCCGTTTAAAACGTATCTTATATAGAACCATGAAAAAAGATGAAGAGGGAGGAAGTCGTTATGAAAAAAAGATTTAATAAACCGGTTGCTATTACCCTGACAGTGATACTGACGGCCTGTTTTACTGCCGGGTGCGGTTCTGGCAAAGGCATTGCGCCAGATGAAAACGCCATATATTACGACACACAAGATGCCGCGGCGCCTGTTCCTGCAGGAGCTTCCAACGGCCTGTTTGAAACAGAAGCAGCCATGGCTATGGAAAAGGCTTCTGTCTATATGGATGGTGCAGAAGGAATGTACGAGGACGGTATGGAAGGGACCTATGAGGAAGAGATGGATTCGGATTCTGAGCGGCTTTATCTTACGCTCCAGGATTTAGGAGGCGCTCCTTCCGGTGAATCGGCTCCTGTCACGAATACCAGGCGAAAGCTGATCCGTACCGTGGGCTTGAGTGTAGAGACTACAGACTTTGATAACCTTTTGGAGTCCATTCGGCAATCTGTTACTGAACAGGGAGGTTATATCGAAAGTTCTGATGTCAGCGGCACCAGCATTTCCTATTCCTCTAACGGAAGACGGTATGCGTATCTGAAGGTTCGGGTTCCTGCTGACAAATTAGACGGATTTCTTTCCCAGATGAACGAACAGAGCAACGTGACGAATCGTTCGGAAAATGTCCAGGACGTTACTCTGCAGTATACAGACATTGAAAGCCGCAAGAAATCCCTGACTATTGAACAGGAACGCCTGTGGGCCCTTTTAGAAAAAGCCGATACTTTAGAGGCTGTTATCGCGCTGGAAGAACGTCTTTCTGAAATCCGTTATGAATTAGAAGGTTTTGAATCCCGGCTGCGAACCTATGACAATCAGGTAGATTACAGCACCGTGGATATCAATATATCTGAGGTGACGATTTTCACTCCCACTGTTCCTGATTCTGTCGCGGTGCGAATTCAAAAAGGATTTATCCGCAATTTGGAAAATGTGGGAACGAGCATGACTGATTTTGCTGTTTGGTTTATCTCCCACCTTCCTGCCCTGACGGTTCTTGTAGTTATAATCGGGGCAGCAGTTTTCTTCGTGAAGCTTTTGTCTCCTTTCCGGTTAATGAAACGGGGAACAAAGAAGATACACCTGAAAAAAGCAGAAAAAGACACGGAGGAAAAGAACGAAGAAGGCGAAAAAGACAATTAACGGTTCATAGTTACACTTTTTTATGACTGTTTTATAATTTTATAATAATGTCAGGCTGCCAGTTCTGGGAAGAATGCGGTTTTGCCGTATAGCCGGTTTCTAAGTTCAAACAGACGATTGCCCTTAGAAACACGCGGCTGCTGGCAGCTTCGCTTTGATGGCATGATGCTACATGAAATATCACATGACATCAAACATAAAAAATCCCTGTAGATACAGGGATTTAAGAGAGCGACAGACGGGACTCGAACCCGCGACCCCGACCTTGGCAAGGTCGTACTCCACCAACTGAGCCACTGTCGCATATAAGCAGATGACGGGAATCGAACCCGCCTCCTCAGCTTGGGAAGCTGATGTTCTACCAATGAACTACATCTGCGAACTCCCTTATTATACTACAAGGAGTGCAAAATTTCAACTGCAATTTTTAAAAATATGATAAAATATCGTAAAAGAAAATATTAACAAAGAAGGGAAAATGTTATACAATAGATGGCAGGCATAACAGCGCGGATC
>CATKXR010000076.1 GCA_949840805.1 uncultured Lachnospiraceae bacterium
CGATAAATTCAAACCGTTCTGAAAATGTTTTATGGTCACATTCCGGATTACAGCAGAACATTTTTCTGGTATTTAATAAAAGAATTGTCTGCCGATTCTGTATTGCAATATCCTGAATTTCACGCTGATATACGGAATGCACTTTTGAGGAAACTTTCCCACAATATGGACATACTGCTTCCTGTTTTTTCGAATATATCTCAAAGACAATTTGTTCCTTTTTAATTATGCACCTCTTGCTCTCAAGATCAGGATCTAATAATTGTATAATTTTTTGTTCCACACATATCACCTCAAAAGAAATTATACCGCTTTTGTGCGGCAAAATCAACTAGATTTGGAAAGAACCTATTCATCGCTTACGTTTGATTAGTTCTTGCCTGACCAGTTTGGTGGATAGTTTTGCTATCTGCTGCTTTGGCAGTTTGGTAAGGCTGCATAATTCTGAGATGGACAGAGCTTTACCACTCAACTGCATTATTTTTATAAAGCAATACATTTCAAAGCTGATATTTTTGTCTAATTGTTGTTTAAAGGGTTTAACGATCTGATAATTCCAGTAAGGAAGCACATCCAGCAGCAGGCGTTTCATTTGTGATTCAGTCATACACGGCAGCCTTCTTTCTCATCTTAAATCTTTGCCAAGTCACAATATTTGTCAATAACCAAAACGTCCGGTCCATGCTTCGGCTCATCGAGGCGGGCCTGTATTCCATAGTGACTTCCTGTCATGGGAAGTGGAGCCAGCGCTGCTTCAAGTGTTGCGCTGACTCCTTAAAATGTTAATTACAGTCCTGCAATTTTGGTGAAATCCAGATTGCCGTTTTCATCCAGCCATGCTTCATCACAATGCACTGCTTCCACTGACCCGATAAAAAGGTCATGGTCGCCGGTCCTGATGCAGTCAACCACTTTACACTCCATAGAGAGCGGGCAGTCGGAAAGCAGGGGAGCATTGACCTTTGTGCCGTTCTCCCATTTCAGATCCAGAGCCGCAAATTTATCACCGTCCCGGCCTGATTTGGAGCCCAGGTAATAAAATTCCTGCTCAAATCCTTTTGTCGGAAGGTTGATGACAAACTCCCCGGATTCCTTTACAAGCTGCCATGAGTAATGCTCCGGCATAATGCCAACCGCCACCATTGGCGGAGTGCCGGATACATTGGCGGCATAACCGACCACAAGAGCATTGTTCCTGCCGTCTTTTCCCCGGCAGGATACCAGCAGATTCGGGAATGGAAAAATGCAGGCCATGGGGATTGTTAATTGTTTTTTCATAGATAAAACCTCCTTCTGGTTTTTTAAAATCCTTGACAAGACATAACCGTGATTGTATAATTGCACTTACAGTAAAATAAAATTTACATTATATATAAATTTACTATAAAGTCATTATATATAAAATGAGACAGAAATACAAGAGTAGATCCGCATTTTATAAAAAATGAAAGAGATGGAGGTTTTGGACATTGGAGAATGAACATGAAAGCGAAAATCTAAAACTTATGACAAGTGCGCCTGTCCCAAAAGCGATCCTGACACTTGCCATTCCCACAGTATTCAGCACGATCATTTCACTTGTGTACAATCTGACGGATACTTATTTCATCGGCCTTCTGGACGACCCGGTCCAGCTTGGGGCGATCTCGCTGGCTTTTCCGGTGTTCCTTGTGTTTCAGGCATTGGGGAATATGTTCGGGGCAGGCGCTCCTTCCTACATATCCAGGTGTCTTGGCGCGGGAAGGTATGACGAGGTGCGCCGGACAAGTGCGGTTTCTGTTTATGTGTCTGCCGGTATGATGCTTGTACTCACGGTGGCGGGGCTGCTCTTTATGGAACCGATCCTTGGGGTGATCGGAACCAGCAGTGAAACCATAGGGCCGACCCGGGATTACCTGCGGATCGTAATGGCCTGCAGCGTTGTACTGATCTTGCAGGTCATTCTTCCTGCCATGCTCCGGGCGGAAGGAAAAGTAAAAGAAGCTGTGATCGGAATGGTGATCGGGACAGTCTTAAATATTGTGCTTGATCCGATATTCATTCTGGTTTTTGGGATGGGTGTTTCTGGCGCGGCATGGGCGACAATCATTGGAAATCTGGCGGCGGTAGTTTTTTACCTTTTTATCTATCAGCGGGGAAAAGCGATTGTATCCATTCGGCCTTGCGACTTCAAACCCAGTGTCCGGATTTTCAGGGAAGTCTTAAAGATCGGACTGCCTTCGTCTGTTTCGCAGATATTGGGCAGTGTTACCATGGTACTGTTCAATAATCTGGCGGCTGGATATGGGGATGCGGTGGTTTCCGCTTACGGTGTTGCCCTTAAAATGATCCAGATGGAGTTTATGATCTTATTTGGCTATATCTCCGGGTATGTACCGTTTGCCGGTTATAACTATGGAGCTGGAAACTATAAGAGGCTGACCGATGCCTTGAAATTTACCATGCTGACAGGAACGGTGCTTTGCCTCATCTTTATGATTCCGTTTACGGTTTTTGCACCGGTATATATGGGTATTTTTACCAGCAGCAGGGAGATCATAGAGATTGGGACACAGTTTTTACACGCACAGGCATGGGCTGTTCCTGTCATGGCGGTACAGGTGACGCTGATGAATACTTATCAGGCCACGGGGCAGGCATTCCGGGCCATGCTGGTAAGTCTTGGACGGCAGTGTCTTTTCTACCTCCCATATCTGTATTTGTTTAACCGCCTTTGGGGACTTACGGGACTTCTGCATGTGCAGATGGCCTCCGACCTGTCCACCACGCTGCTAAGTGTGCTCATTGGGATTCAGATGATCAAGGGGCTGTATGGAAGGCAGAAGCAGGAAACAGAAAAGAAAAAGGAGAAGGCGATCAAGTGATGGATAGGAGAAAAATAGGAAATCTGGAGGTTTCTGCCGTTGGTTATGGCTGCATGGGGCTGTCACAGGGATTCGGCCCGGAAACGGAAGACGGAGAAGCCGTCCGCCTTTTGCAAAAAGCATATGAAACAGGCTACACTTTTTTTGATACGGCGGAAGCATATGGAAACGGAAAAAATGAGGAACTGGTACACAAGGCTCTCCATGGGGTAAGGAATCAGATTGAAATAGCAACCAAGATCGTACTTCCAGAGATTCCGGTATCCAATCTGCAGAAGGAAATAGAATCGCATCTGGATGCTTCGCTGAAACGTCTTGATACGGATCGGATTGATCTTTACTACCTGCATTATATCCCCGCATGGCTCGATGTGGAGGAAACTGCGGCCTGTATGGGGAGAATGTTACAGAAGGGAAAAATCCGGGGATGGGGACTGTGCCAGTGTTCCGAGCAGGAACTGCGTCTGGGCCATGAAGTCACACCGCTTACAGCTATCCAAGGGGAATTTTCCATGATGGCCCGCATGTTTGAAAAGGATGTGCTGCCTGCCTGTGAGGAACTGGGGATTGGATTTGTTGCGTTCAGTCCACTGGCAAAAGGTTTTTTGACGGGAGAAATCAAAGCGGACGCTGAATATACAGGCTTTGATTTTCGCCGGGTGCTTACACGATTCAGCAGGGAAAATGTGCTGGCAAACCAGCCGCTGGTAGATTTATTGCAGTATTTTGCGGTTCAAAAGGAGGTCAGTATAGCACAGCTTTCCCTTGCATGGATTCTGCACAAAAGCCCGTCCCTTGTACCGATTCCGGGAGCCAGAAGTGAAAAGCGGATAAAAGAAAACCATGCTGCCGGGCAGGTTACTTTTACGGAAGCAGAATTTGATGCTCTTGAAGCGGAACTTGCGAAGATAGAAATACACGGGGATCGTTCCATTGCTGATCTTGCTAAGATTTATGAGATAGATAATAAATAAATACGAGGATTTCACATGATGGAGGCGTAAAAACAGCTTGAGTACAATAAAAAACAGGGTAAATATGGAAGGAGGTGAATGAAGTATAGACAGAGCAGAAAAAGCATTGGAACTGAGAAAAAAAGGGTATAACTGTGCACAGTCCGTAGTCTGTGCGTTTGCAGACGTAGTTGGTGTGGACGAGCAGGTTCTTTTCCGAATTGCTGAGGGCTTTGGTTCCGGTATGGGCGGGCAGCAGCATATCTGCGGAGCTGTTGCGGGGGCGATTATGGTAAATGGTCTGCGAAACAGCTCAGGCCAGCCTGGCAATATCGAATCTCTGATAAAAACCCTTGGGATATCACGGCAGCTTACGGAAGGCTTCTGCGCACAGAACGGTACTGCAATCTGTAAAGAGCTGAAAGGAACGGAAACCGGAAAAATGATCCGATCCTGCCCGGACTGTGTGATGGATGCCGCCAGGCTTGCGGAAGGAATTCTGTTAGAAAACGCAAAAAGCAGCGTTACCGAATCCAAAATAACAATCAGCTAATGGAGGTAAAATATGACCAGCTATTTAAACAACATCAATTCACCAGCAGATTTGAAAAGACTGTCAGTGGAGCAGCTGCCTGATCTGGCGGAGGAAATCCGCCGGGCCCTTCTTAACCGCCTGATGGCTACCGGCGGACATGCAGGGCCTAATCTGGGGATGGTGGAGGCCACGATTGCGCTTCATTATGTATTTGACTCTCCCATTGATAAATTTGTCTTTGACGTGTCCCATCAGTGCTATGTTCATAAGATGCTGACCGGACGGAAAGACGGATTCACAGACCCGGAGCGCTACAGCGCTTATTCCGGTTACACGAACCCTTCCGAAAGTGAGCATGATATGTTTACCGTGGGACATACGGCAACGGCCCTAAGTCTTGCAACGGGACTGGCAAAGGCCCGTGACTTAAAAGGGGAAAGAGGCAATGTGGTGGCGATTGTAGGTGATGGCTCCATGTCAGGCGGAGAAGCGTTTGAAGGACTGAACAATGCGTCTATGCTTGGCAGTAATTTTATCCTTTTATTCAACGATAATGAGATTGCCATTTCTCCGAATTTCGGTGGGATGTATCAGAATTTTGCCGCCTTGCGGGAAACAGATGGGACGGCTGGATGTAACTTTTTCAAATCTTTCGGCATGGATTACTGCTATGTTTCTGACGGAAATGACGTTCAGGCGATGGTGGCAGCCCTGAAAAAAGTAAAAGACATTGACCATCCGGTGGTGGTACATATCCATACAGAAAAGGGAAAAGGGCTCTCCTGGAATCGGGAAAATCTGGAAGGGTGCCATTTCGTTATGCCAGGAGGAAGCAGCCTTGATGACATAATGGGCAGCTTTGAGAGCTGCGGATCTGTTATGGCGGCACATCTGCTGGAAAAGATTAAAAAAGACCCGACTGTGATTGCAATTACTCCGGCCACGCCTGGACAGTCCTTCCTGACAACGGATTTCCGAAAGGAGGCAGGCAGACAGTTTATTGATGTGGGCATTGCGGAGGAGCATGCGGTTGCCTTTGCTTCCGGTTTGGCAAAAAACGGGGCGAAGCCGGTACTTTGTATTGTATCCTCTTTTCTGCAGAGAACCTTCGACCAGTTGCTGTTGGATTTATCGCTGGATGGAAACCCGGCGACCATTCTGGTAGGCAATGGGACAATTAATCCAGGGGATGCTACACACTGCGGTATTTATGATATTGCTATGCAAAGCAGTATCCCGAACCTGATCGGTTTGGCTCCGACAACAAAGGAAGAGTATCTTGCCATGTTTGACTGGGCCCTGGAGCAGACCAATGCCCCCGTAGTGATCCGCGAACCCAGCGCCGTTGTATCTGCCGGGCGGGAAGTGACATTTACAGATGCAGACCTTGGATGTTATGAAGTGACAGAAAAAGGCATGAAAGTGGCGTTTATCGGTCTGGGGAACTTCTTTCATCTGGCACGACAGGCTAAGGCCGCTTTGAAGGAAAAGACCGGAATAGAGGCCACAGTCATCAATCCCCGCATGTATTCCACATTGGATGAAAAAATGCTGGAAAGCCTGAAAGCAGAGCATGAGATTGTCGTAACTTTGGAAGATGGTGTGCTGGCTGGTGGTTTCGGACAGCGGATAGCCAGTTTCTATGGGCCTTCCTCTATGAAGGTGTTAAACTATGGAGCGGCAAAAGAGTTTCGGGATCGTATGCCTGTTGAGGCGCAGTATCAGCGGGATCATCTGACACCGGAGCAGATTGTTCGGGATATTGAAGCATGTATGTAAACCTGCATGCGCCCGGCGGTAGGTGCACCACCACCCACGAATGAAACGGAGGAACCTACAGAAGAGGCTTCATCAGAAGAATCAGAAGACACAGGGACTGCCCCGTTAAAGACAGGCATGGCAATTGTATCTTCCGTGTTGGGAGTGGATGCAGGGGAAGATGATGGTGTGGCACAGATTGATTCGCTGGCAGTGGCTGTCGTTGTCGATGGTGATGGGAGAATAGCAGACTGTACGATTGATATGGCGTGGAACACTCTTTCTTTCACGGCAGACGGCAAGGTGGTCCGCAGGGATGACCTGCAGAGCAAACGAGAACTGGGTGATGACTACGGAATGAGGGAAGCCTCCGGAATTGGCAGGGAATGGTATGAACAGGCGGATGCATTGGAAGAATATGTGATTGGGAAAACAGCAGAGGAAATCTCAGGCATAACCGTGGATGAAGAAACCAGGGCGGTGGATGTGGATTTAGCGGCCTCTGTCACGATTCGTCTGGCAGATTATAAGGATGCTATCGTGGAAGCAGCCAAAAACGCGGAGGAAATCGGCACACAAGAGGGTGATAAGCTGGGACTTGGTATTTTTACCCATGCAGACTTCTCTGCGGATGCAAGCGAAGAAATGAACGGCCAGTGTGAGGCGGATTCCTTGTTTGTGGCGGTTACAGTGGATGCAGATGGGAAAATCACAGCCTCTCTTATTGATGCCACACAGAATGCCGTACAGTTTGATACTGCCGGAAAGATCACATCAGACGTGACGGCTGAAACACAGACAAAGAGGCAGTTGGGAAATAATTATGGAATGAGATCCGTTTCTGGCATTGAAAAGGAGTGGTATGAGCAGGCGGATTTCATTGAAGAATATATCATTGGCAGAACAGCAGAGGAGATTGGAGGGATCGCTCTGGATGATGACAGCCGTGCATTGGAGGTACCGGATCTGACTTCCGGGGCAACTGTCCGATTCAATGTATTTCAGAATGCCATTGTGAAAGCTGTCCAGAATGCGGAGTAACTTCCTGTACGGATTCATTGCAGGAAAGGAGAAGAGAAGGGATGGCGCATGGCATCATCCCAGACATATCAGATGAAGCAAAGAAAGAGGAATCGAAAGCTGCTGTCTGTTCTGCTGTTCTTTATTCTGGTGCTTTTATCCGGCTGTGAAAGGCGTAGTATGAACCGGTATCAGGCACAATTTCTGGATTTGTTTAATACTGTTACAAGCATAATTGGTTATGCAAAAGATGAAGAAACTTTCCGGGGATATGTCCAGAAATTTTATGATGAACTGGAAATATATCACCAGCTATATGATATTTATAGTGATTATGAAGGAATCAACAATATTAAGACCATTAACGATAATGCCGGAATAAAGCCGGTACTTGTGGATGAAAAGATCATAGACCTGTTGGAAGAGGCAGTCAGGATGCATAAAGAAACAAATGGCAGAATGAATATTGCGATGGGGAGTGTTCTGGAAATATGGCATTCTTATCGCGAGTATGGAGCAGTTCATCCTGAAACTGCCTCCCTGCCGCCAATGGATGAGCTGGAAGCTGCTGCTGCACATACAGATATTTTCAGATACAGATTGACAGACAGGCATCCACTGTGTATCTGGCAGATGCTGAAATGAAGCTGGATGTGGGAGCTATTGCAAAGGGCTACGCAGTGGAAATGTGCAGCCGGATGCTGGAAGAAGAAGGCATCAGCCATATGCTGTTTAGTGTGGGCGGGAATATACGGGGGATCGGCACAAGGCCGGACGGGACAAAGTGGAAGGTGGGAATCCAAAACCCGGATATGGATAAAGAAGAAGCGTATCTCTGCCAGTTGGAGACAGCGGACATGTCTGTTGCTACCAGCGGGAGCTATCAGCGGTATTATACAGTGGAAGGAGTACGCTATCACCACATTATCCATCCTGACCTGCTGATGCCATGGGATCAATATGTTTCAGTGAGCGTGCTGTGTCCTGATTCGGGGCTGGCGGATGCGCTGTCTACTGCGCTTTTTAACATGGAACTGGAAGAAGGCAGGGGGCTTGTTGAGGAGTGGGAGGATGTGGAGGCTATGTGGATATCCGCTGACAAAACACAAATCTACAGCAGTAAATTTCAGGACTATATTGTAAAGTAAACCTGGGATTTTGCTATATTTTATGGCAAAATTTTTAAAAACTGCCTGCACAAGCAGACAGGAAAACAGCTGAAGCTGCCAGATGTAGAAAATGTTTTTTAATGATAAGCTATGAAAGCTTTAGGCCGTCAGAAGAGGGTCCTTGTTTTCATAGTTTTTTGTTTCATAAAAAATAAGTGTCTTATGAAGTAAACCTGCATGCGCCCGGCAGGCGGATGCGCCACCACCCATGAAAGTCTGGCGGGCGCATTGGGCATACAATGAAGATTCAGAAAGGAAGCAGGAACATGAACATAAAAGAGATTTTAAGACAGGTTAAGGAGAGGATTCTGGCGCCAGAAGAGGCGGAATTGCTTTTGAACATGACAAACTATGAGGAGATGGGGTATGCCAAACTGGATACTGGCAGGAAGGAGAGGACAGGATTTGCGGAGGTGGTGTTTTGCAGCGGAAAAGCAGACGAACATCTCCTGGCAATTTTTGAACGGCTCTATGAAAAGGAGGGGGAGGTCTTTGGAACCAGGGCGTCAAAAGAGCAGTATGAACTGGTTAGAACCCGATTTCCCCAGATCTTCTATGACCCTGTTTCCCAGATCTTAAAAATCGAGAGGGAAGGGAAAATACGGACAGGAAAGGTGGCCGTGTGTACGGCTGGGACAGCAGACATTCCGGTAGCGGAGGAGGCGGCCCAGACAGCGGAGTTTTTTGGAACCAATGTGGAGCGTGTCTATGATGTGGGCGTCAGCGGCATTCACAGGCTTTTATCCAGGCTGGAGGTGATTCAGAACGCCAACTGTGTGGTGGCAGTGGCGGGAATGGAGGGAGCCTTAGCCAGCGTGATCGGTGGGCTGGTAAGCAGGCCGGTCATAGCGGTTCCAACTTCCGTGGGCTATGGAGCCAATCTTCACGGCCTCTCCGCACTCCTGACCATGATTAATTCCTGTGCCAACGGGATTGCGGTGGTCAATATTGATAATGGCTATGGGGCCGGATATCTGGCGACTCAGATGAACCGGCTGGCAGAGGGAGGAAGATAGATGACGGACAACTATGAGGGAAAATGCAGGAAACTTTACGGCATTCTGGAGGAGTATGCCAGATCTGATGCGGCAGTGGCATTTTCCGGAGGTGTGGATTCCAGTCTTATCTTAAAACTAGCAGTGGTTCATGCCAGAGAGAAAGGCACTCGTGTAACGGCTATAATGGCAGCCACAAAGCTGCATCCCTTGGAGGATGAGAAAACGGCAGAAAAAATAGCCCTGGAAGCAGGAGCCCAGTACAGGATTTTACATGTTTGTGAACTGGAGTGTGCAGGTATTGACAGAAATCCTGTGGATCGATGTTACCGGTGCAAGAAATATCTCTTTGGAAAAATCAGAAAAGAGGCAGAAACCATTAAAGCAGCTTATGTTCTGGAAGGTACTAATTGGGATGATCTAAACGAATACCGGCCAGGTCTTTGGGCAGTGGAAGAGTTAGGGTTTAAGAGTCCATTAAAAGAAGCGGGATTTACCAAAGAAGATGTGCGTGCCTTGGCAAAGGAGCTGTCCATCTCCGTATATGACCGTCCTTCGGCCCCTTGTCTGGCTACCAGATTTCCCTATGGCGAGAAACTGACTTTGGAGAAACTCTCCACAGTGGAAAAAGGAGAAACCTATCTTAAGACTCTGGGACTTTACAATGTGCGGCTAAGGATTCACGGCAATATTGCCCGCATTGAAACCGATTCGGATCAGATGAAAAAGCTGGTGGAGAGAAGAAAAGAGATTGCGAAGTATCTGAAAGGTCTGGGATATGGCTATATAACCCTTGATCTGGAGGGGTTCCGGTCTGGAAGTATGGATGAAACTCTGCCGGAATCCATAACCGGAAAGAAAGCAGTAAAGTTTTAAATCAATTTGCGGGGTAAGATACCGACAAAAGTATGGCAGGAAAGGAGAAACCAGAGAGATGGAATCAGAAAATAAGTTATATCTGGAGTGTTATTCAGGAATCAGCGGGGATATGACCGTTGCGGCACTGCTTGACCTGGGAGCCGATGAAAAGGTACTGCAGGAGGCGCTTGAGAGCCTGACGGTGCCGGGGTTTAAAATTGAGATTAAGCGGGTGATAAAATCGGGAATTGATGCCTGTGATTTTCATGTGGTTCTGGACGCGGCTCACGAGAATCATGACCATGACATGGAGTATCTCCATGGTCATGAACATATGCATGGGGAGACTAATACCCATGACTGTGAACAGATGCATGAGGAGGCTAATACCCATGGCTGTGAGTACAGCCATAAAGAAGTTCATAGTCACCACCACCATGAGCATCGGGGGATGCAGGAAATCCGGGAGATCATAGAGAAGGGACAGATGACAGAAGGCGCCAAAAAACTGGCTTTAAAGATCTTTGAGATACTTGCCCAGGCAGAGTCTAAGGCTCACAATGTGCCTGTGGAACAGGTACATTTCCATGAAGTGGGGGCTGTTGACTCTATTGTGGATATCGTGGCAGCGGCGGTCTGCCTGGATAATCTGGGAATAAAAGAAGTGGTGGTTCCGGTTCTGTGTGAGGGTGTGGGGATCGTGCGATGCCAGCATGGGATTCTTCCTGTTCCTGTACCGGCGGTGGCTAATATTATGAGTATGTATCAGCTTCCTGTGCGGATTGTGGATGCGGAGGGGGAATTTATAACCCCTACAGGTGCGGCTATTGTGGCGGCTGTGAAGACTTCCGGGACTCTGCCTAAGGATTTTTCCGTGGTAAAAACAGGGATAGGAGCAGGAAAGCGCAAGTATGAGCGCCCCGGTATTTTAAGGGCTATGGTGATCCAGGAACCGTGCAAAGAAACGGACAGGATCTGGAAACTGGAAACGGATATTGATGACTGCAGCGGGGAGATTCTGGGCTATGTGATGGAGAGGCTTTTTGAGGCAGGGGCCAGGGATGTTCATTACATGCCTGTATTTATGAAGAAAAACAGACCGGCCTGGCAGCTGAATGTGATCTGTGACCAGAAAGATATAGAAAAGCTGGAGCATATTATGTTCAGAGAAACCACAACCATCGGCATCCGCCGGGCGGAGATGGACCGGAGTATATTAAAGAGGCAGGAGAAGCAGATTGTCACGCCTTTTGGAGAGGCCCGGATAAAAGTATGCCAGACTGGCGGGCTGGTGCGGTTTTACCCGGAATATGACAGTGTATCCAGGCTGGCAAAAGAGAGCGGAACTCCTTTTGCTCAGGTATACCAGATGGTACAGAAGCAGTGTGGGGACGAGATGTAACAGCTTATAATGAGGGAAGCGCATGGAGATATGGATTCAGGTGGCTGCTTCGGACAGACTGACAAGCAGGATAATTTATGAAGGAAGGGAACAAGATGGATAGGAATGATGTTAAGAAAGATATGGCCAGCTATTGGTCCCGCAGAGCGGAAAAGTTTTCTGGTCTCAGAAGGCGGGAATTTAGTAGCGGAAAACATGCACAATGGCTGGAAGAGCTGGACAGATATCTTCCGGCTGGCCGGGGATTAAATATTCTGGATGTAGGTACCGGCACAGGCTTCTTTGCTTTTTTGTTAGCCGAAAGAGGGCATTATGTGACAGGGATTGACCTGACGCCGGATATGATTGCAGAAGCAAAACGAACAGCCAATGCTCTGGGACTATCTGCTGCTTTTTTTGTAATGGATGGAGAAAAACCGGATTTTCCGGCTCAATCCTTTGATGCCATTGTAACCAGAAAGCTGACATGGGCGCTTCCCAATCTGGCCTGTGCATACGAAAGATGGCACACACTTTTGAAACCGGGAGGAATCCTTATTAATTTTGATGCTGACTATTGCCGTGAGGAGGAATCGGTCCCACTGCCTGCTTACCATGCCCACCAGGATGT
Organism: uncultured Lachnospiraceae bacterium; assembly: GCA_949840805.1. Taxonomy (GTDB): domain Bacteria; phylum Bacillota; class Clostridia; order Lachnospirales; family Lachnospiraceae; genus Brotaphodocola. The sequence goes on from CATKXR010000076.1 coordinate 12,165, forward strand.
AAGCGCAGACTTAATGAAGGAGTACAATCGCATGAAAGACGTTCTTCGCTCCTGCCAACAGCCCCGGCCAGAGTGGGATATGGAACTGTTGTCTGCTGCGGGCTTCCATAGCATTTCTGTTGATACTGACGTTTGGCAGAGAATCTACAGGGAAATGGATGAATTTTATGACCCGACACCGGGCTTTATGATTACGGCAATCGCATGATTGCGAGAGCGCAAAGCGCGTAGCAATCCGTGGTATCATAGCATAAATAAAAAAGGAGAATTATGGATCAATTACAAAATTATATGTGTAAAAACATAGCGTATTGGACGAAACGGGCTCCCGGTTATTCTGATGTAAACCAGGAGGAGTTACATACGGCCCAGAGGTCGGTATGGAGCCAGGCGCTGGACAGAAGGATTCAGGCCCGTTTTATGGGAACCAGCAGGAGGGAGATCCACGTTCTGGATATAGGCACTGGCCCCGGATTTTTTGCCATTATTCTGGCAGAATCAGGCTATCAGGTTACAGCGATAGATTACACAGAGGCCATGCTGGAGCAGGCAAAGAAAAATGCCGGTGTGCTGGCTGAAAGAATCGACTTTCGGCAAATGAACGCGGAGGCGCTGACCTTCCCTGATCATAGCTTTGATGTCATTGTTTCCCGTAATCTGACCTGGAACCTACCTGTGCCGGAACAGGCTTACGCCCATTGGGTAAGAGTACTAAAGCCTGGGGGAATATTGCTGAATTTTGATGCCAACTGGTATCGCTATCTCTACGATACCAGGGCAGAAGCGGATCACCGCGCTGACAGGGAAAATGTCCGGATCTTTGGAACCGCTGATGATACGGCGGGAACCGATGTGGATGCCATGGAAGCGATTGCCAGACAAACTCCGCTTTCCAGACGTATTCGTCCGCAGTGGGATTTGGAACTTCTGAAAGGGTTTGGCCTGACGGTGTCTGCGGACACCGAGGTTTGGAGGCAGGTATGGACACAGGAGGAATGGGTTAATAATGCGTCCACACCGCTATTCCTTGTCACAGCCGCAAGAACTGCCTGAAAAGAGGGATTGATATGAAGAGATATGTGTTTCATCGCATTTTACAACTGATACCTATCCTGCTTATCATCACGTTTCTGTCTTTCGGCATGATGCGTCTGGCTGGCAGTGACGCGGTACTTCAGCGGATGGAGAACACCGGCATGGCGGCTTCCCAGGAAGTGATTCAGGCCGCCAGGGCAGAACTGGGATTGGACAAGCCTTTCCTGAACCAGTATGTTACCTGGCTGGGAAATCTGCTGCGGGGGGATATGGGAACCAGCTATATTTCCGGGCAGGAGGTATTTCCCACTTTTATTTCAAAGCTGCCTGCCACACTGCTTTTAACGGCAGTTTCGATCATTCTGACAGTCCTGGTATCTGTTCCGCTGGGGGTGCTGGCAGCGGTAAAACAGAACCATTTGACAGATTATATGATTCGCGGGATAAGTTTTTTGGGCAACAGCATGCCTAATTTTTTTGTAGCGCTTTTGCTGATGTATTTCTTTGCGATCCGGCTTGGATGGCTTCCTGTAATCTCCCGTGAGGTTAGCCTTCAGCATGTGATTCTCCCTGCTATGACATTGGCGATTGCCATGTCCGCCAAATATCTGAGACAGGTTCGTGCAACTGTGCTGGATGAACTTGGCAGGGACTATGTGGCGGGAGCCAGAGCCAGAGGGGTCAAATTTACGGTAATTCTGACGAAAAGTGTCTTGCGGGCCTGTCTGGTTACGATCATTACACTGCTGACGCTTTCCATTGGCAGTCTGCTTGGAGGTACAGCTATTGTAGAATCTATTTTCATGTGGGATGGTGTGGGTAAACTGGCGGTGGATGCCATTAATATGCGGGATTACCCTATGATCCAGGCATATGTGATGTGGATGGCGATTATTTATGTCTGTGTCAATCTGGTCACGGATCTGTCCTATCAGGCCTTAGACCCAAGGATACGGTTAGGGGGTGCAAAGACATGACAGATTTGGTTACTGTACGTCATCAGAAGGTCCGAAAGAATCACATCAAAAAGCGGCTGTTCTTTTTCCTGCTGACTACGGTACTGTTGATGCTTGCTGTGATTTTTGCTGAAAAGATATGCCCCTATGATCCCAATGCACAGATTTTTTCCACCCTGGAGCCGCCCAGCCCAGCCCATCCGGCCGGAACAGACCGGTTGGGCAGGGATATGCTTTCCCGGATTCTGGTGGGGTTACAGACCAGCATACTCTCTACATTGACACTGGTAGCCATTATCACAGTGGCGGGCACGGTCATTGGCGTGCTGTGTGGTCATTTAGGCGGCATGGCGGATGGGGTGATGATGCGTGTGTCTGATGTCTGTCTGGCACTTCCTGGTCTGGTTTTTGCCCTGGCCATTGCGGCACTGCTGAATGGAGGACTTCAAAATGCCATGATTGCCCTGGCAGTCGTCAGCTGGCCCAAATATGCCCGGCTCGCCCGCAGCCAGACATTGGCTCTGGAAAGTACAGATTATATAGCGGCAGCCCGACTGGCAGGGGATACTTCCGTGCAGCTAATCCTGCGGCATATTCTGCCGAACATTGCCGGTCCTATTTTAGTTACTGCCACGCTGGATATGGGAACCATGATGATGGAGTTGGCGGGACTTAGTTTTCTGGGGCTTGGCGCTGTGCCTCCCACGGCGGAGTTGGGGAATATGATGAGTGGCGGGCGAAGTATGCTGCAGACATACCCTTGGGTTATAATTGGTCCGGGCATTGCTATTTTTATGGCTGTAGTCATTTTTAATCTGTTAGGAGACACTGTTCGGGATTATCTCGACCCCCGCAACAGCCACAGTCAATAAAAGAACAAAAGGAGTGCGCGAATGAAAAAATCCGGAATTTTGCTGGTGTTTTTGATTCTGTTATCCATTGCGCCGGGACTGTTATCCGGCTGTTCTTCCGAACAAGATTCTGATGACACAACGATTACCGGAGCGGCATTTGTGTTTGGCGATACCACGTTTAATGTGGAAAATGAGGAGCCGGATGTGAATCCTCATAACATGTATTCTGGATGGGCATGTATACGCTATGGCATTGGTGAAACGCTGTTTCGTTACTCTGATACTATGGAGATCGAACCATGGCTTGCTACGGATTATGAGTTGTTAGATGAATTGACATGGAGGATTACCCTTCGGGATAACGTGGCCTTTTCCAGCGGGAGGACGCTGGATGGCCAGGCAGTCAAGGAGTGTCTGGAGCATCTGGTGGAAGTACATGACCGGGCTTGTAAAGATCTGATGATTGAGACTATCGCCGCTGACGGACAGACGGTAACGATCACTACGACAGAACCCCGGCCTGCCCTGCTCAATTACCTTAGCGATCCTTATGGCTGTATCATTGACATGAAAGCCGGAATTACAGATAACGGCATTGTGGCCGGTACAGGTCCTTATATCGCTGAATCACTGGTTTCCAGCCAGGAATTGAATCTGATCAGGAACGAAAACTATTGGGATGGGTTCCCTGGTTTTGAAAGGATTACTGTGCTGACCATCTCTGATGGCGACACACTGACCATGGCGCTTCAGTCAGGGGAGCTTGACAGTGCTTATGGCCTGCCCTATGCCAGTTATCCTCTTTTTCGGAACGAGGATTATATCTTTTCCAGCTGTGCTACCAGCCGCTGCTTTTTTGTCCACATGAATTTTGAAAGCCAGATTATCCAGGATGGCGCAGTGCGTCAGGCCATTGCTATGGGCATTGATAAGGAAAGGTTTGTAGATGACCTGCTGGATGGAAACGGGTATCCCGCAGCGGGAGTCTATCCCGACAGCTTTTCTTTTGGAGGAGATGCTGTAACAGAAAAAAATTATGATCCTGATGGTGCAAAAGTAATTTTAGAGGAAGCCGGATGGGTGGATTCTGATGGAGACGGCATTCGTGAGAAGGACGGCCAGACACTGACAATTCGCTGGCTCACATACCCCAGCCGACAGGAACTGCCCCTGCTTGCTGAATCTGTACAGGCTGACTTGGGCAATATTGGCTTTGATGTCGTTATCAACAGCACGGCGGATCACAACAGTATCCGTACAGACCCTGGGGCATGGGATGTATATGCCAGTGCTATGGTCACTGCTCCCACCGGCGATCCTGCCTATTTTTTTACGACCCATTGTCTGGACAGTTCTTCGGTTAATAATGGTCATTATCACAGTGATACGTTGGAAAGCCTGGCTGCGGAACTGGACGGAACCTTTGACACGGCGCGCAGGGCCGAATTGGCGGTAGAAATGCAACAGACCATTCTGGATGATGATGCCTTTGTGTTCTGTTCCCATTTGCAGATGAGCATAATTTCTAAGTCTGACGTTACCGGCCTGACGGCGCACCCATGTGATTTCTATGAGATAACCGTGGATTTAAGACCTGCAAAGTAAACATTCATGCGCCCGATGGGCGGGTACACCACCAGCCATGAAAGTCTGGCGGGCGCATTGGGCATACCTGAATTGAATCGCCTGCGGCGATGGAACTTTTAAAGTAAGAGAGAATATCCGGAAAGAAGGGAGATGGATATGGAACCATTATTGGCTTATCAATCGGTGGAGGTCAATTTTAACGGGCTGGCTGTGACTCATAATATAAGTTTTACACTTCATGCCGGAGAGATTCTGGGGATTGTGGGAGAATCAGGCAGCGGAAAAAGCACGCTGCTGAAAGCTGCAATGGGCCTGCTGGGCAGGAACGGGCTGGTAACAAAAGGAAATATTCTGTTCAGAGATAAGAATTTGCCGGATCTGCCAGAGCCGGATTTGCGAAAGATCCGTGGTGCGGAAATTGGCATGATTTTTCAGGATGCAGGTGCTTCTCTGTGTCCCATCCGTACCATCGGTGAGCAGATTTATGAAAGCATATCAGCGCACATAGAGATTACCAGAGCGCAGGCCAGGGAAAAAACGCTGGGATTGTTCGAAAAACTTCGATTTAAGGATGGACAGCGTATTTGGAACAGCTATCCCTTTGAACTGTCCGGCGGCATGAATCAGCGGGTGGGTACTGCCATTGCCATGGTGATGGAGCCTTCTGTCCTGCTGGCAGATGAACCTACCGGCGCTTTGGATGTGACGGCACAAAGACAGGTTGTGGGGGAACTGCTGCAGCTCCGTGAACGATTTGGAACCGCTATTCTTCTGGTGACCCATGACATTGGCGTAGTATCTGCTATGGCAGATATGGTTTTGGTGCTAAAGGATGGGCGGATCATGGAATATGGGCCGGCGCGGCAGGTTTTGCAAAAACCGCAGGATGATTATACACGGAAACTTTTGGCGGCAGTGCCGAAATTGCGGAGGGCATAAACAGATGGGAATATTGTTGAATGTACAGAATTTGACCAAAACCTTTTCCGGGGAAGGAAAGGGAGATTATACTGCTGTAGATTATGTGAGTTTTCAGATCAGACAGGGGGAAACTGTGGGGCTGGTTGGAGAGTCCGGCTGCGGAAAGAGTACATTGGCAAAGCTGATCACCCGGCTTTTGGAGCCTGATGCCGGTTTTGTGCGTCTGGACGGCGAGGATATTACCAGGCTTCAGGGAAAAGCATTGAAAGGCGCTTACCGGAAAATGCAAATGGTATTTCAATCCCCTATGGGGTCGTTTAATCCACGGAGAACCATAGGATTTGGCATTGGAGAAAGTATGCAAAACAGCGGTGTACCCAAAGCAGAACGAATGCAGCGTATCGCTGTGCTGCTGGAGCAGTGCGGACTTTTGCCAGAGTTTGCGGGAAGGTATCCCCACGAGCTCAGCGGCGGGCAGTGTCAAAGGGCAGCTATTGCCCGTGGGTTGGCAGTTAACCCAAAGCTGTTGATCTGTGACGAAGCAACCAGCGCCCTGGATGTGACGGTTCAGCAGCAGATCGTGGAGCTGCTGATATCCTTAAAACAGGAGCGTAACTTGTCTTTGCTTTTCATCTGCCATAATCTTGCCCTGGTTCAGTCCTTCTGTGACCGGCTATTGGTTATGCATAGGGGGAACATTGTGGAGCAGGGAGTTACGGATCAGGTCATTCAAGCGCCCAAATCCGAATATACGAAACGTTTGATAGAAGCGGCATTTTAAATTTACTAACATAGGGAAGATGGTTGCTGTCGCAACCGCGTTCCGGCGCGAGAGTCCGGCGAGCCGGACTCGTTGTTCTCATTTTCAGAGCAGAAAAGCATGATAAGAGTTAATTCTATAATGGTGAGTTTTCCTTCATGGACGACACAATATCAGACTCGCGCTGGCAGCAGGACATATTGGAGAACACTCCAATAAGAAGTTCCAGCCCTTTTTTAAAGTTGGAAAGATCCTGTGGAGTCATTTCTTCTAAAAGGGGGCGGAAACATCCCGCGTCATGTTCTAAAAAGTGTTCCATGTAATCAGCAGCTTTATCGGTAAGACGAATCTTAATGATCCGGCGGTTGGAAGGATCGTAGAGGCGCTCTACAAGTCCTAAGTCCACCAGCCGGCTGACCATCTGTGTCATCTGCTGCTTCTGCATTTTGGTGTACCCTGCAAGTTCAGACATGATCATGGTTCCCCCGCCCCATTGCAGTGTTCTGATGCAGTAGTACATCTCAAGACTGATCCCTTCATCTAAAAGCTGCTTAAATGGTTTGGCTATGCGGTAATTCCATAGTGGGAGCAGCGTCAAAAGCATTTCTTGTATCTGTGTATATTCCAATTTGGTTCCCCCTCTCAAATAATGAAAACTTCTTGACAGAAAATAATATGAACTGTATAATCTAATTTATAGTAAATTATAATTTACTGTTTAAGAAAGATTACCGTAAATTTATTTTACATGGAACAAAGAAAAAATGCAAGGGGGAAAACAGCAAAGAAAGACGAAATAACGAAGTAACAGCTCAGATAGGTCTGCGCGTTCACCGCGCTGACCGTACGAAAACGTGGTGGTCGCGGGCATACGGCCCATCGCGTTAGCGATTCTAAATGGCCGTATGCCGTAACAGTTCAGGGGGTATCTGAACTGTTACATAATAACTTCTCGGAATCTCAGTGAATGAGATTCCAAGCGAAAATTGACAAATGAATATCGTGCAGGAAAAGAAGTTTGAGAAAAATGGACATAAACATTGGACATAGCGGGTACTATGCCTTGAAAA